>JAOULO010000037.1 GCA_029881995.1 Gammaproteobacteria bacterium | reverse complement strand
GCTATGGCATGGTGCCAACCAGTATCCGACCCCTATGGGGCATTGTGACGGACCAAAGCCGAACAGAGCAACATGTGAAATATGAGACATTTCGAGACAACAGCTCGGGTACCAGACAGCAGTTTTTGAGTATGTTGTTTGATAAATGAGAGTCATTCAACAAATGTTGACCTGCGTCATTTTTCTAAACCCAGGACTGAATATATTTTCAAAGCTGACGCTAATAAAACTATAGAAATATTTTTCAGGCAGGTAGAGTGATGGTTAATCGTAGCCCAGGATGTTTTGGCAATTACGATTTTGATAAAATTGCTGATTTTGCAAGAAAACGTTTTGTTGATGGGCAAAGCACCATCAAACTATTACAGGAAGCCGCGAATCAGACCGAAAAGGAAGAAATCGCCCTGGTCTGTATGTTGGACGTTGAGGATGAATATGTTCTGGATGTCCAGCTAGATTGTCGTTATGCCAATGACTGCAAGGTCACCAATTGTCGTGACAAGCTGCGCCAGCTCATCGAGGCTGAGCTAAAGCTTGATGAATAAGCTGTTGTTTTTCGTCATTTCAGGGTTAAATCAATATCAGCATTAATTATTTTTAGGTGACGGGCCTGGGTTACCGGTATACCTTGTGGGTCATATTGCAGTAACAGAGAACAAATATGACGATTCAGACCGGACCCCGCGAAATCATCACCCCATTTAGACCCATTCCCCTGGATGTGCCAGAAGGCATGAAGCCAAATGAGTTTTTCAATAGTGCGGAAAACCTTAACGATCTGGTAAACAATAATGGCCTGTTAAGAAATCCGGAAAACCTGCTGTTGTACCGTAAGGCACTTGGGCACAGTAACGAATTCGATACCTCGATTATTTACAATACCTCCCAGGTTATTCTCGATCCTCTGGGTAGACCGGTAAGGCGTACCCAGGTGCCTGACAATGTGCGGCACGTCTGGAACCGAATGAACCAGATCCTCATCGAGTTTATGTTGGAGAAATATCCAGACCCAAAAAGCCATTTGGTACTGGCAGGTGAGGCTAGCCTGGATGCAACCTGGCCCCTGACCTCGCCCGGGGTTCCCAGTATTCGTATGCTGCATAACCATTTTATTGTGTTTGATATGGAAGAGCTACGGGGGGCCAAACTGGCTGACCCTGATAACCCCAATTTGACCGATGGTGGTCAGCACAGCCTGTTCGAGAAATACATGAGCGAGGTATACCATCGTTTCTTTAACAGCCTCAACCTGGATATTCTGAAACCGGTGGTCAATGGTGGTTCACAACTGGCCCTCACAGGTTATCCCCATGGCTTGCCGAGCTGGGAGATTGTAGGTGGGGTATCTGCTTTAAAGGAGATCCGTTTCTGGAAGGAATATGATGAGGTGCTGAAAGGCTTTATCGATTTTTATCGCACTTTCTTTTCTCAGGTTTCGACCCGTAATGCCCCCATGCCGAAAGATACCTATTTCCCCGATCAGGTGGAAAATATTCTGTTATTCAACAATGATTTTCTCAAAACGGCCAAGAAGGTTCGGGATCGCTGTATTACCGATGCCAAGTATGCCAATGACCTGCGTTGGAAGCCGGCCTTTAAACAGCTTATTTACCGTAATGACGAGGGCAAACTGGTGGTGACCATCAGTCAGAATTCGATTGGTAATGCCATTACCGAATTACTGGGCGTGGTGGTCAACAGGAAGCCGGATGCCGCAGCTTACGAGAAAAAGGAACCTCAGCTTATTGAAAAATTACTGGAGGTCAGACAACGGCTGATAGAGGCCGATCTGGGTGAGGGTATTAAGACCAGTGACTGGCCCGCGAGCTGAACCGGGCTTGTTAGTAATAGGCCTGGCGTCTATAACTAATTCAACAACTTAAGTAATTTGTCCGGCTGGGATCAAATTTGTTGAAATCAGGAAGAGTGCGCTGAAACCATTTTATATCGTGATGGGCTGGGTCTTTGTGGGTACCGGTGTCGTAGGTGCCTTCCTGCCTGTTTTGCCGACTACGCCCTTTATGATTCTTGCCCTGTGGATGTTTTCCAAGAGCTCAGATCGCTTTCATTACTGGCTGTATAACCATCGTATCTTTGGTCCACCCCTGCATAAGTGGCAGGAACACAGAGTCATTCCTCCCCTGGCCAAGCTTGCCTCTATTAGCATGATGACTGCCAGCCTGATTTATATCATTTTCTGGTCCCCTGTCCCCTTGTGGGGGATAGTAATAACGGTGCTTATCATGGCCTATGCAATCTGGTTTATTCTCAGTAAACCCTCTTATCCACCGGCGAATACAGGTGATGATTGACATAGTTTGATTTACGATACTAAGCCATGTGATTTCAATAACAATAAAATAAAGGTGTCGGGATGTCTGATAGCAGGAAATATCGAACGGGATTCGAAATGAACATTCACCAGGCTGGTAAGGACAAAGCAGCCAATCATGAAATAAACGACAGACAGGAAATACAAGGTGCTTCTGATGATCCTTTTTTTATTGCAATATTAGGAGACTTTAGTGGCAGGGATAACAGTCAGAACTACGATGTTAACGGTATTGCAAAGCGAAGATTTATAGAAATCGATCGTGATAATCTTGATGAAGTCCTTGCTGGTTTTGATATTAATCTACAACTCTGGCTGGATGATGATGCAGAAGAACCGATTGAAATCCCTATCCGGGAACTGGATGACTTTCATCCCGACCAGCTATTTGAGAATGTTGAAATATTTGCCCAGCTTCGGTCATTACACCGTCGCTTAAAGAATAATAAGACCTTTGCAGAAGCCGCAGCTGAATTACAGCAGTGGTCGGGGTTTGAAACCAAAGATACAAAGAAAGGTTCTGAAGTTTCTTCCGATGTGAGTAGTATCAACATACTGGACTCCATATTAGCGACCTCACAGGAAAATCCGCATAGTCAGAATCGAGATACAGGATCTGAACTGGTAGATAAGTTACTGAAGCAGATCGTTGCCCCCTATATAGAACCCAGAAGCGATCCCAGACAGGATGAAATGGTGGCCGCGGTAGAACAGGCCATAGCGGCCCACATGCAATTTATATTGCACCACCCTGATTTTCAGGCCATGGAAGCCAGCTGGCGTTCACTGGCATTTATGATTCGACGTATAGAAACCGGTCGTAAACTTAAATTATTTATTCTGGATGCAGCCAGCCATGAAATTGAAGTTGATCTGTCGGATGACAAT
The DNA here is from genome assembly GCA_029881995.1 of Gammaproteobacteria bacterium. Lineage (GTDB taxonomy): Bacteria > Pseudomonadota > Gammaproteobacteria > UBA6429 > Thiohalophilaceae > JAHEDB01. Next base: position 31,800 of record JAOULO010000037.1, on the reverse strand, counting down.
ATAACGCAAACAGGACTGTATCGACGTTTCTGTGATCCGGCACCCGGTGATGTGCCATGGGGGCTTATCGTTGGTAATTATCAATATACTGATAGGGTGGAAGACATTATGACTCTGTTGCAAATGGGTGCTGTGGCAAGAAAGGCCAGGGCTCTCTTTATTACAGGGGCCAGGGAAACTCTGGTTGGATGTGAATCCTTCGCGGTTACACCGGATGTGGATGACTGGAACTATCAGCTTGAACCCGAAGTGCAAACGGCATGGTCGTTATTAAGAGATTCTGATGAAGCAGAATACCTGTCTATGGTCGTGCCAGGCTTTTTATTGCGCGTACCCTATGGTCAAAAATCCAAACCGATTGAGTCCTTTGCCTTTGAAGAGATGCCCGAGGTTCATTGTCATAGCTGTTATCTATGGGGGAATGGTGCCTTTATTAAAGCCGAGCAACTGGCACGGGCTTTTTCCCATTCAGGCTGGGATATGAATCCTGCCGATGCCCATCAAATAGAGCGTTTACCATTGCATTTTTATATTGAAGAAGGTGAACAGACTGCCAAGCCCTGTGCTGAAGTACAATTAACGGAACAGGGAGGGAGACGAGTCCTCCAGCAGGGCCTGATTCCACTCTGGTCAGTTAAAAATAAAGATTCTATTCGATCAGGAGATTTCCATTCTCTGGCAGTTTGAAATCAAATTACACTGGTAAGGCATTTCAGGCCTTCTATACTTTAAGGACATTTTATCCTTGATATGGAGAATTGAGATGTCTACCGTGGCTGAAATATTAAAAAATAAGGGAACAGATGTCTGGTCCGTCAGCCCTGAACAATCTGTCTATGATGCTATCAAGATGATGGATGATAAGGGAGCAGGTGCTCTAGCTGTTGTTTCACAGGGACGATTAGCTGGAATCATTTCAGAACGTGATTATGCCCGCAAGGTCATTTTAAAAGGGCGTTCTTCAAAGGAAACCCGGGTCAAGGACATAATGACATCACATGTTTACCATACTATACCTGATGATGATGTATCCAGCTGTATGTTGGTCATGGGTAAACATCATATTCGACACATGCCGGTACTGGATGGGGAATCACTGGTTGGGATGATTTCCATCAGTGACGTAGTCAAAGTTATTATTCAGGAACAGGAAGACCGGATAAAGCAACTGGAGCACACGGTAACCTGGCAGGAATCATATTAATAAATAGCCAGTTTTATTCCTTGTAATTCATTTCTGATCGAGACAGGATCAAGCCATGTTTGATTCTTTGCTACAAATGGGGGCTCTGATCCTTTGTGGAGTAGTATGGCGCTATGCCAGACCGGGAGGGCTGGATGCAGTTAGCACTCGCACGGCATTAACTGGCCTGGTTTATTATCTACTATTGCCTGCCCTGGTCTTAATGGTACTCTGGCAGGCCCCTCTGGGAACAGACTCCTTTAAAATTGCGTTCGTGGCGAGCGTTTCAATCCTGGTTTCCCTGGTTTTAATGCATGGCTTATGTAATGCCTGTGATATGGATCGTCCAACTAGAGGCGCAGCTATCCTTGCAGCGGCCTTTCCTAATGCCACTTATCTGGGGTTACCAGTACTGGAAGCCACACTGGGCGATGCATCACGCAGCATGGTGATCCAGTATGACTTATTTGCCAATACACCATTGCTATTGACTATAGGTGTTTGGATTGCCATGCGTAACGGTAATCAGGGACAGAAAAATTTAAATTTTAATGATTTATTAAAAATTCCTGCACTATGGGCAGCCACACTGGCGGTTGTGTTGAATCTCTCTGATGTACCTATGCCAGGTGGAATAAAGACCTGGCTGCAAACCCTGGCCAATGGTGTTATCCCCTTAATGTTGATTTCTCTTGGGCTGAGTCTATATATCAAACAGGAACATTTAAAACAGATGCGTTCAATTATTCCTGTACTTGGGGTCAAATTGTTTTTCATGCCTGTCGTAGCCATGGTATTGGCAACGGCATTGGGTATGCAGGGCATGGTAAAACAGGTCGTTATTCTCGAAGCTGCCATGCCAAGCATGGTGATTGGTATTATGTTGTGTGACAGGTATGGTTTGAATTCAGTTGTCTATGCGGCATCTGTAACGGTTTCAACTGCGCTTAGCTTTATAACACTGGGGATCTGGTTTGGCTTGGTGCAAACATAACATGTGAATAATAATAGGTGCTTAATCTAAGCGCTGGAGAATATGATGGCTGAATTGGGACATGTTGTGTTTTATGTTCGTGAACTCAAACGTTCTGTTGAATTTTATTCAGAGATTGTTGGATTGACTGTCAAGGGAAGCATTTTTAATGATCAGGCAGTCATACTCAGTGGGGGACAAACTCATCATGAGTTATTATTAATACAGGTTGGTGATGCTGAAGGCCCAATGAGTGGCAGACGTATAGGTCTGTATCATGTTGGCTGGAAAATAGGTGATGGTATAGAAGTTTTACAACAGAAATATCAGCAATTGCAGGATATGAATTACCCGGTTGATGGCATGTCTGATCATATGGTGAGCCAGAGTCTTTATCTTCGTGATCCAGATGGCAATGAAATTGAATTATATGTTGATAACCCTAACTATGACTGGCGTAATGATCCATCCTGGATGGAAGCTCCTGTCAAGCCTCTGAATTTATAAAGAAGTCAATTTATGGCATTGAAATCGAGTGTATTTAAGGCAGATATCCAAATTGCCGATCTGGATCGGCATTTTTATGAAAATTTTTCTTTGACGTTGGCCCGTCACCCCTCAGAAACCGATGAAAGAATGATGGTTCGATTGATGGCATTTATTTTACATGCCCAGGAGGGATTGAGTTTTGGTAAAGGGCTGAGTACGGAAGACGAGCCAGATCTGTGGTTGAAGAATATGGTCGATGAAATTGAGCTATGGATAGAAGTTGGACAGCCTGATGAAAAACGACTAAGAAAGGCTGCTGGACGTTCAAGACGTGTATGCGTTTATTGTTATGGAAATAATGAAGTGGACAATTGGTGGCATAACCACCAACGTAAACTTAAACAAATGGACAAATTATCTATTTACCGAATACCTGCGGAACCATGTCAGGCACTAACCGAGTTTGTTCAACGGACAATGCACCTACAATGCACGATTCAGGATGATGAAATTATGCTGACTGATGGGCAACAGACTGTCCAGTTTCGGGTGGAGGTATTAAAAGCAGACTAAATTGTAGTTGCAAATATTTAGTATTGAAAAAATTGGCCGATAAATAATATGGAGTCTGACATTAACACAGGGTATGATTCTCATTCTTTATCAATCTCTAATAAATAAAATAAATTGAGGTAAGCCATGGAATTATTGATGACCATCTTACAGGGCCAGGTACAATTGCCAGTATGGGGCTATGTGTTAACAGCACTGGGTTTGACCCACATCACCATAATCGCTGTCACTGTTTTTCTGCATCGCCATCAATCACATAATTCATTGAGTTTAAACCCGGTGCTTAGTCATTTCTTCCGTTTTTGGCTCTGGCTTACAACGGGTATTGTGACGAAACAATGGGTTGCCGTTCATCGAAAACATCACGCCAAGTGCGAAACAGAGGAAGACCCGCATAGTCCACAGATTATGGGTATTCGACGGGTGTTATGGCAGGGACGTGAAGTCTACCGTGAAGCCACCAGTCAGCAGTCCACCATGGATAAGTATGGTAATGGCACTCCTGATGATTGGTTAGAAAGGAAAATATATGGTCGAATTCCTCTGGCTGGGATTCTGACTATGTTGCTAATCGATCTGGTCTTATTTGGTGCTATCGGCCTAACTATTTTTGCCATTCAAATGGTCTGGATCCCATTCTGGGCTGCCGGGGTAATTAATGGCATTGGTCATTACTGGGGATATCGGAATTATGAAACCGAGGACGCGTCAAGGAATATAATTCCATGGGGTATTATCGTAGGTGGTGAAGAGCTTCATAATAACCACCATGCCCATGCCTCATCAGCGCGTCTTTCCAGTAAATGGTGGGAACTTGATATTGGCTGGTTTTATATTCGACTTTTTTCAATCTTTAAACTGGTCAAGATCAATAAGGTATCACCTAGGGTCGAGCTGGATATGAATAAGCAACTGGTTGATATGGAAACAGTGAGGGCCGTGGTGCGTAATCGCTTCCATATCATGAGCCTGTATGGTCAGAAAGTGGTTAAACCCGTACTGCATGAAGAGTGTTTGCGTGCCAATGAAAAATTGAGAGATATGTATCAAAAAGTGAGTCGGTTTTTAACAAGGGAAGATATCCAGCCTGAGAGTAAACAGAAAAAGCTGATTGAGGAAATCCTGGCTCAAAATGAACGACTGGAAACAGTGTATCGTTTAAAACAGCAGTTAAAAATGCTTTGGCAAAATTCATCTACTCAGCAAAATAGACGTATTCAGCGTTTACAGGCCTGGTGCCAGGAGGCAGAGCAGACCGGGATTGTCGCATTACAGGAGTTTGCTGAGTACCTGAAAGGTTATACATTAAAATCCGCTATATGATTTTATTGGTATTTATGAAGAAAAGGGGGCCTGGCCCCCTTTTTTGTTTTTCGGCAGACGAATAAACTAGTGTTTGTTTTATCTTATTCTTTCGACAGGTATTCAACTTAATGTGTGGTTTTTCAGGCATTCTATTTTCCGGCCCAAAAGCAAAAACGGATTTCATACCTGGAGTAGAAGGGTTTCGTCGTGCGGCTAAACGTGTCGCCCACAGGGGTGATACGGCTCATAAGGAATCTATTCATGATTTAATCTGGTTAAACCATTTTCGACTGGCCTTCCAGGATGTCGAAAGTGGTGCCCAACCTATGTTAAGCGATGATAAAAAACATATCATTGTGTTTAATGGCGAGTTATACAATCATCTGTCATTAAGGCAAAAAATATCGGCCAAAACTGGAGTGGTTTTTAAAACAAGGAGTGATACTGAAACCATTCTTGAGGCTTGGAAGGCATTTGGTGAAAAGATATTTGAGGAATTTGATGGAGAGTACGCCTTTGTTATCTGTAGCCTGGATGGTAAACAGTTAATTGCGCATCGGGATCATTATGGGGTCAAGCCACTATTTTTGTTTGTTGAACAGGTAAGTACAGATCAATTCGCCTGCTATCAGGAAGAATATCACTTTCAATCATCGCGTCTGGAGTTTGCCAGTGAAATAAAAGGACTCAGTAGTCAGAAATCCTGGTGCCGGGAAGGTCTGTTACGTCAGTTTACCGGGCTTTACGAACCAATAAGGACCCCCTTTGAAAATATTATCCATATTCCTGCTGGAGGGATATTTCGAGTAAGACAGCAAGAGTCAATATTGAATTGCACTCTAATTACAAACTCTAATCCAATACGCACTGAATCAGGTAACAGCCATCATGCTGATGAAAATGATTTTGCTAAAGTGTTACAGGATTCCGTATCAGACCGCTTATTGAGTGATGTAGAACTGGGTATTTATCAAAGTGGGGGTGTTGATTCCAAAGTCATCGCTTATGAATTGTCTAAACTCAGTCAGCAATCTTCACCAGTAAAGTCTTTTACCGTAGGTTTTGCTCAAAGCGGTTACGATGAAACAGAAGAGGCCCTGTCTTTTGCAAATTATCTTGGCTTCAATCCCCATGTAATCAAGGTCGATAATGCGGCCTTGAATTACTCATATCCTCTTGCCGTTGAGACCAGTGAACTGGTACAGCCATTTACCAATGGTGCTGCCAAATGGTGGCTAAGTCTGTTTGCTCGCCAATACGTCCAAGGTGTGTTTACTGGAGATGGTGCTGATGAAGTCTTTTGTGGCTACCCCTCCTATCGATATGTTAACTGGTGGAAATCGGTTATGCGAGGCCGGGGACAGGCCCACTCGGCTGAACAGGTTCTGGAGCTACTGGATAAAAAACCATTAGGACAACTTCGTCGAGATGGACTTTATATGGGACGTTTTTCATCCCATGCCAAAAACCCCTGGTTGTCAGGTGCCAGCGCGGAAGGAGACGGCACAGATTTTATTAATAGTATTCGTATACTTGGTGTGGCCCATCCACTATTTGGGCAGATTCAGGCTATAGCAACGGCACTACTGGGTACTGAGGCAGAAAACTGGTTAACGTCACAAGCCTTGTCAGTTCAAAGCTGGTTTTGTAGTGGATTACCTGAATTGAAAGACCGATGTTGTGATCCTTCCCAGGCTCTTTTGTTATGGCAAAATTATTTTGCCAAGGCCCACTTACCGGTACTGATATTAAACTGGGTTGGTGATCGAATGGAAATGGCGAATACTCTGGAAGGAAGAACGCCGTTTATGTCGAAGCGCTTATTTCAGTTCATGTTTTCGCAGCCAGATCGGATACTGGTAAATGGATTACGAGACAAGGTACTTTTGCGAAGAACATATGCAAACCGCTTTATGGCAAAATATGCAAAAACACCTAAAAAACAATTTAACGCACCGTTTCTTAATTCGGAACAATTAAGAGAAAGTTTTGGTACACAGAATATTTTCGAAAAAACAGGACTGGCTGGTAATGAGGTGTTTAACAATGTAATACAGGAAGCCGAGCGCTTACATACCACAAATCCGTTTATGGCTACCCATTTGCGAACGGTCTCTCAGACTGCAATGAGCATGAGTATTGTTCATAAGAGCCTGGTTGAAAATATTCCTGTAGAACGGGACAAGATGATTGAATCGCAATATCTATCACAAGGTGGGCCCATCTCGGTTTGAAATTGTTAATCTAAAATAACTTGTAATTGCTAGTTTTAATTAAAAAATATTAAGAAAGCAGAATATTTTTGTGGGTAACAGATGAGTGAGGGTCGTGAGATTGGTTTGGTTATTCCAGTAAATGTTAGATGCTTACCACCTACCTAGAGGGAGGCGATTTTGTTTGCTGAAAATGTAGACCTGATGCTTTGACTAACCCGCCATGGAGACCAGGAATATAAATACAAACATGGATGCATAAATAAAAATAGAGATTGAATTTGCCTTCATTTTTATGTCCTTTTTTTAAACCGCAGCTAAAACCCTATCGGACAATTTAAAATTTCCCTTTAGTCATTTTGGTTTAAATTCATTTTTTTACCACGTTAAATACGATAAGCTTGCTCCAAATCATTAATAAACAACATATGTAGCATCAACACAACAAGTATTAGGCAGGATTATTTCTCAATGAAGGCAAATGAGATAAAGAAAGGCTCCGTATTTGAAGTTGACGGGCAGATTGTTCTGGTCAGGCATGTCCAGGTCCAGTCACCGTCCTCTAGAAGTGGAAGCACATTATATAAGGTCAAAGGGCAGAACATCGCCAACCGACAAAAATATGAACGCAGTTTCAAGGGCGACGAAGTGGTGACTGATGTCGATTTTGTGCGCCGTCCAGTGCAGTGGCTGTTTCGGGACAATGATGGGTCCACCTTTATGGACAGTGAAAGTTATGAGCAGCATGTCATTCCGGATGAGCTGATAACTGAGGAATTACCTTATATCACAGAGGGTCTTGAAGGTCTTTATGCCATGATCGCCGACGATAAAGTGCTTGGGATTGAGTTACCACCAACGGTGGTAATGGAAATCGTGGAATGCTCACCTGGTATAAAGGGGGCATCAGCCTCGGCCAGGACCAAACCGGCGACCCTGGCTACTGGCCTGGTCGTACAGGTGCCAGAATATCTAACGCCGGGTGAAGCGATCAAAATCAATACCGAGACAGGTGAATACATGTCTAGAGCAAATTGATCTGAATCAACATGCGAGTAACCCATAAACCCTATTCTGAATCCTGTGACCAGAATCAGACACCGATTCTGGAGGTGATACAGCCTGTGCTAGCCAATTGCCGTCAGGTACTGGAGATTGGCAGTGGAACGGGCCAGCATGCTGTTGCGTTTGCCAGAGCGATGCCACAGCTGACCTGGCATACCAGTGACTGTCCTGAGAACCACCCTGGTATCCATTTGTGGCTTGAGGAGGCGGGCCTGGAGAATATAAGCTTGCCCATCGCACTGGATGTATTGCAGGATGATTGGCCCGGATACGCAGTCGATGCCATTTTTACTGCAAATACTGCCCATATTATGCATTGGCCAGAAGTAGAGGCCATGTTTATGGGGGGCGGCAAAATGCTCAACGAGGGTGGACATTTTCTGATGTATGGACCGTTTAACTACAATGGCCAGTTCACCAGTGAAAGCAATGCACAATTTGATCTATGGCTGAAGGCGCGTGATCCCTTAAGTGGGATTCGGCATTTTGAAGAAATAGATGGGCAGGCTAATAAGGCTGGCATGTCCCTGAAAAATGATTTTACCATGCCAGCCAATAATAGAATTTTGCACTGGATTAAATCCTGATACTGGAGAATTTATGAAAAACGTTTTATTGATGTGTTTATTTGTAATTGGATTCCTGGTGACGCCAATGAGCATGGCAATGCCTCCGGTACCAAAAGACCATCCAGCCATGCCTGAGCAGAAGCAGAATCTAGTTTATGGCAAAGTTGTAACGAGTATGGATGCCAATAATTACACCTATGTTCAGATTGATACTGGAAGTAAGAAATACTGGGCCGCTGGACCAAAAACAAAACTGGCCAAGGGAAGCATGATTGCTATCAATGCGAATATGCCATTCAAAAACTTTGAAAGTAAGGCCTTAAACAAAAAATTTGAAACGATATATTTTGTTGGTAATTTTATTTCTGACAAGCCCGAGAAAAATAAAAAGATGACTGATCCTCATGCGGGCATCAAGATGCCTGATAGTCAAATTAAACTCAAAGGCATAAAGAAACTCAAAGATGGCAAAACGGTTGAACAGGTGTTTTCAGAAAAACAGAACCTGTCTGGTAAGGCGGTTCGTGTGAGAGGCAAGGTTGTTAAATATACCGCCAAGGTGATGGGTAGAAACTGGCTACATATTCAGGATAGTAGCGGCAGCCGTAAACTGGTTGTGACATCAGATCAGGAAGCCAAGATTGGTGATCTGGTAGTAATCAATGGCACTGTCGCCATTAACCAGGATTTGGGACATGGATATACTTATGAAGTTATTGTTGAGAGAGCGGCCCTGTCCAAAGAGTGAGTCAGTATGAATGATGAATTAGAAAAACTGGAAACAAAATTGGCTTTTCAGGAAGATGAAATTCAGACCCTGCATAGTGTAATTTTAAAGCAACAAACACAAATTGATAAACTGGCTGATCAAATTAGTTTGTTACAGGACAAGATGAAAGATATGCAAGCTTCCACAGTTGTTCTGCAATCTGAGGAAACACCTCCGCCTCACTATTGATCAGGTTGAAACAATTACCCGTATCGCATCCAGGCGAACCTGAGTGTTGTCCAGGATAGTGTCCAGTTGATGCCATACATTCTCGAAAAACTGGATTTCTTCTTCCCGGACATTGGGATTCACTTCTTTTAGTGCCTTTAGTCGATTGATTTCGGTCTCAAGAGTTTCACGAATCTGCTTATGGGCTTCATTCAGGATGGCGGGTGCTCTTGATTGGGCAATTTGTTCGTTCTGTTTTAACATGGAACGTAAAATATCATCCTGACTACGAATTACCTTTTTGGCTGTTTCATTATCCACATGGATTCCTGATGTGTTAACCAGTTTATGACCAATACTCTTTGAAAAATCCTTACCCTGCTGATCCGAGACAACTCTGATACTGGTGGATGGCAGGTAGCGACTGGTTTGAATCTCAAGTGTTGATGCAGGCTCCAGAACATAAACACACTCCACAAACAGCATGCCTGGCTTAATGGCAGAGTGTTTAATGGCTGTGACAGCGGTATTACCATTTTCCTGCGAGAGGATGATTTCCATGGCACCGGTCACCAGCGGGTGGTCCCAGGTAATAAAATGCATGTCTTCAAAGCTCAGGGCAATATCACGATCATAGGTAATGGTCATCCCTTCTTCATTCAGTCCAGGGAAAGCCTGCTGCATATGATTACCAGGCTGGATGATCAGGCTCTGACGGGTATGTATTTCACTATCAATATCAAAACAGTCGAATACAGATTCCAGATAATCGGGCAAAGCGGATTCTTCGTCCAGTTGTATAGCCTTTTCCTGTATGGCTGAGGCAATATGGTTACGGCATGAGTTGTATTCCAGCAGGATGTCACGGCCCTTATGAAGTTCTTCATTTAACTGCTTATGCAGGTTTGCAGTTTCTTCTATAAGTACATTATGTGCTTGCGTATCCTGTTGAGTGGAATGAAGTGCGGATACCAGTTTTTCTTCAAGCTGTACAAAGACATTATGACCAGCGGGACAGGTATGTTCAAAAGCGGATAGGCCATTATGATACCAATGGGCCATCAGTGCTTGTGCAGAGTTATCCAGGTGGGGCACATGAATTTGAATGGTGTCTGTTTGGCCGATGCGATCCAGTCTACCGATACGTTGCTCCAGTAAATCTGGGTTGATGGGTAGATCAAACAGCACCAGATGATGGGCAAACTGGAAGTTTCGGCCTTCACTGCCAATTTCAGAGCAGACCAGGACCTGGCTGCCAGATTCCATATCAGCAAAGTAGGCCGCGGCGCGATCGCGCTCTACAATACTCAGGCCTTCATGAAAAACGGCGGCATGGATACCTGCTTTGGTTCGTAGTATATGTTCAAGATCCAGAGCGGTGTCGGCACTGGCGGTGATGACCAGGACTTTCGCCGGTTTAAGTTCCTTCAGTTTACCCATCAACCAGCCAATTCTCGGGTCCAGTTCTGTCCAGGGCTGGGCCTGTGATTCGTCACTGACCTGATAAAGAATTTCCGGGCACAAGAGAAGCTGAGGGTTTTGTAGCTGATTTCCGCCGAGTAGTTGCAGACTATTGCGATAAGCTTCCGGCATGGGTAATTCATACAGATGAACCTGACGACCTGGAAAGCCTTTAACTGTTGTTCGAGTGTTACGAAATAGAACTCGTCCGGTACCATGACGGTCCAATAAGTGCTCTACAAGATGGAGTTTGGCCTGCTCATACTCAGAGTCACCAGTTTTGCCTGTCTGGATTATTTGCAATAATTCCCGGTTATCACCTTCCACAAAAGTACTCTGTAAGACATCATTGGATGTCGGGCTCAGAGGTTGATCCTTCATGAGTTCTTCCACGGCCTGGGCCACCGGTTCATAGTGTTTTTCTTCCTCTATGAACTGCTTAAAGTCAGGGAAGCGATCGGGATCCAGGAGTCGTAAACGGGCAAAGTGACTTTCCTTCCCCAGTTGTTCCGGGGTGGCCGTCAATAACAGGATGCCCTGGGTTCTGGCCGCGAGGTGTTCAACGACCAGATATTCAGGACTGGCTTGTTCGGGCGACCACTGCAGGTGATGGGCCTCGTCAACAACCAATAAATCCCATTCACCATCCATGGCTTGTTGTAACCTCTCAGGCTTATCCAGGAATAGATCCAGGCTACACAGCACAAGTTGTTCAGTTAAAAACGGGTTTTGAGTGGGACTTTTGTCAACCTCGGTATCTTCTGAGTCTGGTTCTTCATACGCGGTACACCGTTGTTCATCAAATACGCTGAAATAGAGATTAAACCGGCGTAACATTTCAACCAGCCATTGATGTACCAGCGTATCGGGAACAATAATCAGAATCCGTTTTGCTCGCTCGGTAATTAACTGTTGATGAATAATCAGACCGGCTTCAATAGTTTTACCCAGCCCCACCTCATCTGCCAGTAAAACACGGGGCGCATAGCGTTGTGCAACCTCATGGGCGATATATAGTTGGTGAGGGATAAGGCTGGTTCTGACGCCGGTGAGCCCCCTTAAGTCAGAATGGCTTAGACGGTTTTTGTGTAACAGAGTTTCGTAGCGAAGCTCAAACCATTTATTCTGATCAATCTGCCGGGTCAGCAGACGTTCAAAGGGTTTGTTGAGTTGAATAAAATTATCCAGCTGACCTTCATCAATTATGGTTTCACTACCGTCCTGTTTCAGTCCGGTGTAGTGGATGATGCCATCCTGCTCGCGGATGTCAGTAATCGAAAGTTTTGCGCCCTCATGGATGGATACCTCATCACCAATATTGAAACGCACTCGGGTGAGTGGTGCAGATTGCTGTGAATAGACCCGGGTTTCACCCGTTGCAAGAAACAGAATTGTGACCGTTCTGTGATCAACCGTTAATACGGTTCCAAGTCCCATTTGTAGTTCAGTTTCACTAATCCAACGCTGGCCAGGGACAAATTCGTTCACTTGGTAAATCCTGCCTTTCAAAAATCAAGCCTTAATCGAGCGCGCTATAGTAGGCAATCAAAACAGCTGAATCAAATGGTATCTGATGTAAATCTAAAGAATTTGGCCAATTTATCCGATAGTTAAGCTATAACCTGATATATAGGTTTGTGACAGTTTGTTAACAATACAAAGGATGTCGGTATGGCCAACAAAGAATATGATTTTGCCACTGGCAAGATTGTGGATCTTGATAAAAGAAAAGCCGTCATATTGATAAACGATTCTAGCCTTGCAGATCCACTAATTGAGCTTCTTCGGAAATCACGCTATCGAATGCTGGGGATGACATCAAAACCAGATGTTGCCCTTGAACTGGTCAGAAAGCATAAAGTCGGTGTTATTTTTATTGACGCCGATATACCAGGTATCAATGTACATGAAATATTAATTCACCTACAAAGAAGATTTCCGGCCTTCAACCCTATCATGTTGAGTGATCAGGTATCAAAAGCAGATATTGTTACAGTAAGCAATCTTGGGGCGGTAGGATTTCTTACCAAGCCACTGCAAGAAGAATCCATTCGCCGAGGCATGTCCCAGGTCACCCTGTAATCAATCAACAAATCAGTTGAGTAAAATTGCTTGAAAGCTGGCAGGATTTTTGTTTCACTATGCGGCCGCGGGCCGTTAGCTCAGTTGGTAGAGCAGGTGACTCTTAATCACTTGGTCGTAGGTTCGAGTCCTACACGGCCCACCATCTTCTCGGCTATTGTTATTATCTCGATCTCACCAAATAATTGAAAAACAGCCCCATAAAGTGGGTTACATCATAATGCTGAGACCCTGTATAATGGTACGTTAATATTTGCGAAAGTGGCGGAATTGGTAGACGCGCTGGATTTAGGTTCCTGTGCCGCAAGGCGTGAGAGTTCGAGTCTCTCCTTTCGCACCATTTTATAACATGTTGATTTTAATGAGAATATTTCTCAGAGGTGTATTATGCAAGTTTCTGTTGAGTCAGCGGGCGGCCTGCAACGCAAATTAACCATTGCAGTCCCGGAAGATACCATTGAGCAAGCCGTCCAGACTCGGCTGCAAAACCTGACCCGTACTGCCAAAATAAAAGGTTTTCGTGCCGGCAAGGTTCCCCTTAAGGTTGTTAAGCAGCACTACGGAACACAGGTTCGCCAGGAGGTAGTAGGCGAGGTAATTCAATCCTCGTTCTATGAAGCAGTTAGCCAGGAGAAACTTCGGCCTGCCAGTAGTCCTTCAATTGATGCACAAAAAATCAACGATGGGGAAGGGCTGGAATATACAGCTACATTTGAAGTCTATCCCGAAATTGAACTTGCTGACATATCCGGCGCTAAAATAGAGAAGCTTATCGCAGATATCTCTGACGCTGATCTTGATGAGATGATCGATACCATCCGTAAGCAACAAGTCCAGTGGGATGTAGTAGACAAGAATGCTGAAAGTGGTGACCAGGTGGTTATCGATTTCAAAGGTAAGATCGATGGCGAAGAGTTTGCCGGCGGCAGCGGTGAAAATATGACCGTAGAAATAGGGGCTGGTCGAATGATCAAGGGCTTTGAAGACGGCCTGCTGGGTCTTAAAGTCGATGATGAGAAAACCCTGGATCTTGCTTTCCCGGAAGAATATCACGCCAAAGAAATTGCCGGTAAAGATGTACAGTTTGATATAAAGGTAAAAGAGGTAAAGGCCTCAAGTTTGCCTCCAGTTGATGAAGAGTTTGCCAAAAAGCTGGGTGTAGCAGATGGTAACATCGAAAAAATGCGTGAAGATGTCAAAGGCAATATGCAACGAGAGCTAGACGCGCGACTACAAAATTCCGTCAAACAGGCTGTAATGGACCAACTACTCGAGCTGAATAAGATCGATATTCCATCAAGTCTGATTGAACAGGAGTCTGAAGTTCTCCTTAGACAAATGCAAAACAACCTGATGCAGCAGGGCATGCAGCAAAACCAGTTAGCCATGGAGCCTTCAATGTTTAAGGACCAGGCAGAGCGCAGAGTTGCCCTTGGCCTGATTATGTCTGAAATCGTTAAGCAGCAGAATATGAAGGCAGATGCGGACAAGGTTCGTGCATTCATTGATGAAATGGCGAGTAGCTACGAAAAGCCCGATGAAGTTGTTAAATGGTACTACAATGACAAGCAGAGAATGGCTGAGGTCGAATCAATGGTCATTGAACAGCAAATTGTTGACTGGGTCCTGGAACAGGCTAAGGTTGAAGACAAGACTGAAACATTTAATAAAATCATGTACCCAGAGAAAGATTAGGGTATAAAAACGACATTTCGAGCATAAAGGAAAAGTAACTGTGACCGATAGAAAAAGTAGTGCGATGGATTTCGGTATCAGTAATCAGCTGGTACCGATGGTAGTAGAGCAGACCTCTCGAGGAGAGAGGGCCTACGATATATATTCTAGGCTGCTCAAAGAAAGGGTCATCTTTCTGGTGGGACCGGTAGAAGACCATATGGCAAATCTGGTTGTAGCACAGTTACTGTTTCTGGAGTCAGAAAACCCCGATAAGGACATACACCTATATATAAATTCCCCGGGGGGATCGGTTACAGCAGGTATGTCAATTTATGACACGATGCAATTTGTAAAACCAGATGTCAGCACAATGTGCATTGGTCAGGCTGCTAGCATGGGAGCTGTCCTCCTTGCTGGCGGAGCAAAAGGCAAGCGGTATTGTTTGCCACATTCGAGGACAATGATTCACCAGCCTCTGGGCGGATTCCAGGGACAGGCGACGGATATAGAAATCCATGCCAAGGAAATATTAGGTATCAGGGAACGATTGAATGAGATTCTGGCCAAACACACAGGTCAACCAATGGATCGCATTCAGCAGGACACCGATCGGGATTTCTTTATGAGTTCCGAGGAGTCTGTTAAGTATGGGCTGATCGATGAGGTTATGGATATTAGGAGCGGTTCTGGTAAGAAAAGCCCTAAAAAATAGCCTAAGCTATTTTTGAGAATCGACTAAAGGTTTTACAAAAGTTACAAAATAGACTTGCAAGAACGGCTATTTATGTGCATGGTTATAGCTAAGACAAGTTTTATAAAAGAGGTGAGGTTGGTAAAATGAGTGACGACAAGAACACAACGGGTGAAAATGGCAAGTTGCTGTATTGCTCGTTTTGTGGAAAAAGTCAGCACGAAGTCCGCAAGCTGATTGCAGGTCCTTCTGTGTTCATTTGTGATGAATGCGTAGAGCTTTGCAATGATATTATCCGCGAAGAGGTTCAGGAGCAGGCTTCTTCGGTCACTGGCAGCAAGCTACCAACCCCTCATGAAATAAATGATATTCTCGATGAATACGTTATCGGTCAGGTAAGCGCTAAAAAAGTTCTTTCTGTTGCTGTATATAATCACTACAAACGTCTTGAAGTTACTCAGAAAAAAGATGATGTCGAGCTAGCCAAGAGTAATATTCTACTCATCGGCCCAACAGGCAGTGGTAAAACGCTGTTGGCTGAAACCTTAGCTCGTCTGCTAAATGTTCCCTTTACAATTGCTGATGCGACAACACTGACTGAAGCCGGTTATGTTGGTGAGGATGTCGAAAACATCATCCAGAAGTTGTTGCAAAAATGTGATTATGATGTAGACAAGGCCCAGACTGGGATTGTTTACATCGATGAAATCGATAAAATTTCCCGTAAGTCTGATAATCCTTCTATTACGCGTGATGTTTCAGGCGAAGGTGTACAACAGGCCCTGTTAAAACTGATTGAAGGTACTGTGGCTTCTGTTCCCCCTCAGGGAGGGCGTAAGCACCCACAGCAGGAATTTTTACAGGTCGATACCGGTAATATCCTGTTCATCTGTGGTGGGGCCTTTGCAGGCCTGGATCGCATTATCCGCGACCGTTCGGAAAAAGGCGGTATCGGATTTGGTGCTGAGGTCAAGAGTAAGGATGATCAGAAGAGCCTGAGCGATGTATTGCACTCTGTTGAGCCTGAAGATCTGATCAAGTTTGGTTTGATACCGGAATTTGTTGGTCGTTTACCAGTTGTGGCTACCCTAAGCGAACTGGATGAAGATGCCCTGATTCAAATCCTGACCGAACCAAAAAATGCATTGACCAAGCAATACCAGAAAATGTTTGAAATGGAAGGCTGTGAGCTGGAGTTTCGTGAAGATGCCCTACGTTCAGTTGCCCAAAAAGCAATGGAGCGGAAAACAGGTGCTCGCGGCCTGCGTTCTATTCTTGAGTATGTGCTGTTGGACACCATGTATGATCTACCTTCTCAGGAGAATCTTGAAAAGGTTGTTATTGATGACTCTGTTATCGATGGTGAGGGCAAGCCCCTGATGATCTTCGAAGGCACGGATAAGCGTGTCGCCTCCTCTGACGAGTAGTTATTCAAAAATCCTACAGATCCCGCAGGGTTATGTGGGAACTTTTTGTTATAGATTGAAAATATCTGTTGAAAACTCTCCCGCGTGTCCCCACAACATGCTAGAACTATATTATTACTCTAATTTAACCTGTGAGAGCTTCTAATGTCCCAAGTGATCGATGACCAGATGTCCACAATTCCTATTCTACCACTGCGTGATGTGGTGGTTTATCCGCATATGGTCATTCCATTATTTGTGGGTAGGGAAAAATCCATCAAGGCCCTGGAAACGGCGATGGAAAATGACAAGCAGATTCTTCTGGTGGCACAGAAAAGTGCTGCACAGGACGATCCTCAACCTGAAGATGTTTATCGCATTGGGACGGTTTCAAGTATCTTACAACTACTCAAACTTCCCGATGGAACCGTCAAGGTTCTGGTAGAAGGAAATCGACGGGCCAAGATCCTTCATTTTATGGATGAAGATGAGTTATTTACTGCCCAGGTTGTCAACGTTGAAGATGAGGCTCTCGATGATCGTGAAGCCGAAGTTCTGATTCGGTCACTTACTGCACAATTCGATCAGTACGTAAAATTAAATAAAAAAGTTCCTCCAGAAATTCTTAGCTCATTGTCCAGTATTGATGACCCTGGTCGTTTAGCCGATACCATTGCCGCACACATGTCGCTCAAGATTGATGAGAAACAGAAGATCCTTGAGATTGATGGCATGCGTGAAAGATTTGAGCATCTGATGGGTATTATGGAATCAGAGATCGATCTTCTACAGGTGGAAAAACGTATCCGCGGCCGTGTTAAGCGCCAGATGGAAAAGAGTCAGCGTGAGTACTATCTCAATGAACAGATGAAGGCCATTCAGAAAGAACTGGGTGACATGGACGATGTGCCGAACGAAATTGAGGAACTGGAACAAAAGATTGAAAAGGCTGGTATGTCCAAGGAGGCTAAGACCAAGGCCAAAGCGGAGATGGGTAAACTCAAAATGATGTCCCCCATGTCAGCCGAAGCAACGGTCGTACGTAATTACCTGGACTGGTTGGTCAATGTTCCCTGGAAGAAACGTAGCAAAGTACGTCATGATCTGGCCGAGGCGGAAAAAGTGCTGGAAGAAGATCATTACGGGTTAGAAAAGGTCAAGGAACGTATTCTCGAGTATCTGGCGGTTCAGCAACGCGTTAAACAGATGAAGGGACCGATTCTTTGCTTGGTAGGACCTCCTGGTGTTGGTAAAACCTCACTAGGTAAATCCATTGCCCGGGCCACACACCGTAAATTTATGCGTATGTCACTTGGTGGCGTCAGAGATGAGGCCGAAATTCGTGGTCATCGTCGAACCTATATTGGGTCAATGCCCGGTAAAATTATTCAGAACCTGTCCAAAGTAGGCACGCGCAATCCACTATTTTTGCTGGATGAAATTGATAAGATGGCCATGGATTTCCGCGGTGATCCGGCATCAGCATTATTAGAAGTATTGGATCCCGAGCAAAATAATACATTCGCCGATCATTACCTTGAGGTCGATTATGATCTATCCGAGGTGATGTTCGTCGCGACATCAAACTCTATGAATATTCCAGGTCCCCTGTTAGACCGTATGGAAGTCATTCGTCTTTCAGGCTATACCGAAGATGAGAAGGTTAATATTGCAAAGCAATATTTAATCAGTAAACAGATGAAGAACAACGGCCTTAAAGAAGACGAACTGAGCATTAATGAAGGCACCTTAAGAGATATCGTTCGTTTCTACACACGAGAGGCAGGGGTTCGAAACCTAGAGCGAGAGATCGCTAAAATCTGTCGCAAAGTTGTTAAGGATGTACTCCTTAAGCCGAGTGATAAAAAAATCTCGGTTACACCAAAGAATCTGGAAAAATATCTGGGTGTACAGCGCTTCCGCTTTGGTCGTGCCGAAGAAAATGATCAGGTAGGACAGGTAGTCGGTCTGGCCTGGACCGAAGTGGGTGGCGATCTACTGACAATTGAGACCGCTATGATGCCCGGTAAAGGCAAGCACAGCGTCACTGGGCAACTGGGCGATGTGATGAAAGAGTCTATCCAGGCTGCCATGACCGTGGTTCGGAGCCGTTCTGAGGTACTGGGAATTGATGATGAGATATTCGAGAAAAAGGATATCCATGTTCATGTCCCAGAAGGTGCGATTCCCAAAGATGGTCCCAGTGCCGGTATTGGAATGTGTACCGCTCTGGTGTCCGCACTAACAAATATTCCAGTTAAAGCTGATGTAGCCATGACCGGTGAGATTACCCTTCGTGGTGAAGTTTTACCGATTGGTGGTTTGAAGGAAAAATTACTGGCTGCCCATCGTGGTGGTATCAAGACGGTCCTGATACCAGATGAGAATCGTCGAGACCTGACTGAGATACCGAAAAATATTCAGGCAGATCTGGATATCAAACCGGTTAAGTGGATTGATGAAGTCCTTGAAGTAGCGCTTCAGCATTTGCCTGAACCTCGAGCCAAGACGGAAGCCCCTCTCGGAAAGGAGAATAAGTCGGGAAAGGGCGGGAGTAAAGGAAGTTCTATCCAGACCCATTAAGCTAATTAATTGTTCAGCCACCAATGCATATTTTTTATGCATTGGTGGCTGAATTGTTTGACGTGGTCAATATGCAATCAAAGTCAAGTCCAATTTCATTGATTTTTATCGACTACTTGCTTGACCCACCATGAATCGGATTGGTATAAGTTTGCCTGTTAAAAATAATACTTGCCGCCCTCTTGCGGCGTTTCGTTTATGACCACCTAATAAAAAGGGGAGCTCTAGTGAATAAAGCAGAATTAATAGATGCAGTTGCCGATGGTGCCGATATTTCCAAGGCAGATGCTACTCGCGCCGTAGATGCAGTGGTAGAGCAGATCACCACTGCACTGACAAAAGGCGATCAGGTCACTCTGGTCGGGTTTGGTACCTTTTCTGTAAAAGACCGGGCCGCCAGAACTGGCAGAAATCCCCGTACCGGTGAAGCAATTGATATCCCGGCATCAAAAGTTCCTGGATTTAAGGCTGGTAAAGCGCTGAAGGATGCCGTAAACTAGCGCGCCTTTGAGGGAGCGGGTGGTTAGCTCAGCTGGGAGAGCATCGCCCTTACAAGGCGAGGGTCGCAGGTTCGATCCCTGCACCACCCACCAAGTTAGGACCGGTAGTTCAGCTGGTTAGAATGCCGGCCTGTCACGCCGGAGGTCGCGGGTTCGAGTCCCGTCCGGTCCGCCATATAAAACAGGGCGTGTCTATTTCGGTAGAACGCCCTTTTTTTATTTATACTGTCTGAAAATAATTCCAGGATTCCAGATTTATGCTGCAGACTATTCGAGATCACGCCCAGGGAGTTATCGTCTGGACGATAGTTGGTTTAATTATTATTACCTTTGCCCTGTTCGGGCTTAGTTCTTATCTGTCCGGTTCGTCTAAAACCTATGTGGCCAATATCAATGGCGTGGAAATCGACGAATCCGAATACCGACGCGCCATGCAGGATTACCGTTCCCGTCTACAGCAAATGATGGGTAATAGTTATCGGGATGACATGTTTAATTCTCAGATGATTAAGCAGGAAGTGGTCAACGGTCTTATCACACGTGAACTGATTACCCAGTACCTTGAAGACCAAAATTTTAAAGTCGGTCCAACTCGGGTGGCAGCAGAAATTAAATCCATTGACGCATTCAAAGATGAATCCGGTCAGTTTTCTAAAGCACGCTATTTCGAGCTGATTAACCGTCAGGGAATGTCAGAGACATTTTTTGAACAACAACTGGCCCGTGATGTGGCATCACGTTTTGTCCAGATGGGTATTCGTCAGAGTGATTTTGCTACAGAAAGTGAAGCCAGGCAGTTTCTGCAGCTGAAAAACCAGCAGAGAGATATCGGTTATCTGAGCATTGCCAAAAAGTCCTATCTGAAAAAAGCCAGGGCATCTAAAAAACAAATTGAAGAATACTATAATGCTCACAAACGTGAGTTTATGAATCCGGAAAAAATTAGTATTGAATATATTGAGATTGATCTGCAAAAGCTTGCCGCGGGCTATGATGTTAGCGATGAGGAGGTCAAGCAATTTTATACCGCCAATCAAGAAAGCTATGTTAGTCAGGCTGAGCAGCGCAAGGTGAGCCATATTTTGATCAAGGTGGATGACAAGATAGATGAAAAATCAGCCCTGAAAAAAATCAAAAGTATTCAGACTAAACTCAAAAAAGGTAACTCATTCAGCAAGCTTGCAAAAGAGTTCTCTCAGGATCCTGGTTCTGCCAAACAGGGCGGTGATCTAGGCTTCTTTGGAAAAGGTGTCATGGATAAAGCCTTTGAGGCCAGTGCCTTCAGTCTCAAAAAAGGTAAAGTCAGTAAGCCGGTGCGTTCCGCATTTGGCTATCACCTGATAAAGCTTGAAGATATTCGTGCAGCAAAAGTTCAGACCTTTGATAAAGTTAAGGCTCAGATTAGAAAAGATCTACAGATCCAGCGGGCAGAACAAACTTTTTATGAGTTATCTGAGAAGCTGAATAATATCACTTATGAACAGCCTGGCTCCCTGCAGCCTGTTGTTGATGAGTTGGGATTGAAGATCCAAAAGACCGGCCTGTTTGACCGTTCTGTAACCAAAGGTATTGTTTCCAAATCCAAAGTGCTTGATGCTGCCTTTAGTGATGATGTCCTCAATCTGGGAAGGAACAGCGATCTTATTGAGCTTTCCGATACCCATTTGATGGTTCTTCGCAAGCTGGAGCACCAGCAGGCCTCGCAAAAATCGCTGGAGGCTGTCAGAAAACAGATTATCGAAAAGCTACGCCAGAAAGTTGCTCAGGAAAATCTGAATGAGCAGCTAGAAAAGGCCTATCAGGAATTACAGAAGGGGACTTCTCCCAAAAAACTGGCGAAAAAAATCAATGGTGCTAAGTGGGAACGTGTTGGATATATAAGCCGTACAGCCGATCCTAAAGATAAAAAAGCAAGTAAGCTTAGCCTTCATATTCGAAACAAGGCCTTTGGACTGGCTCAATCTACAGACAAGACGCCAAGCTGGGGTAAATTGACTTTAAGTAATGGTGATGCTGCTGTTATTGGTCTATACAAGGTTAAAGTTTCGGATGCGCAAATACCAGCGGTTACCGATAAACAACAACTTGCACAAAATACTGGCAGTGTCTTGTTTTCTCGTTTGCTGGAACAACAACGTCTCGAAGCCAATATCGAAATCAATCTGCCATCATCGGATGAATAATCACTAAGCCAGAGTAGTTAAGCTGGCAAACCAGACAGGCATTGACGATGCGAAAACTGGCTCTACACTGGCAAATCATTATCGCCCTGGTACTGGCAACAGTTACCGGGCTGATTTTTTCTCCTGACAGCGCAATATTCGGAATTCGCTTTTATGCGGTCTTCGATTTCATCGGCACACTCTTTCTAAATGCCCTGAAGATGATCATTGTCCCCCTGGTCGTTGCTTCCCTTATTACCGGTATTGCAGGCATTGGGGGAGGGAAAGGGCTGGGTAGACTCGGTGCAAAGTCCCTCCTGTTTTATATGACATCCAGTCTGTTGGCCATTCTCACCGGCCTGTTTTTAGTCAATCTGTTTAATCCAGGTATCATCGATGGCCAGGCTGCGAAAAATGTTCTTGGTTTGAGCGCAGATGCGGTGGCGACTGTGGAGTCCAAGGTCGGCGGTAAAGATACCTCGGATATTGCAGGTGTCTTTCTCAGTATGGTGCCAACCAATGTGGTGGCCGCCGCTGCGAATGGTCAAATGCTCGGGCTGATATTTTTCAGTATCGTCTTTGGCTATTTCATGACTCGCATCAGTGAGCCTTATGCAGAGTCCCAGTTTAATTTCTGGCAGGGCCTTTTTGAGGTAATGATGAAGATCACCGAGTGGGTCATGCGATTTGCTCCCATTGGTGTATATGCCCTGGTGGCCAAGGTTGTAATGAATACGGGACTTGGGGCATTCAAACCGCTGGCCGTATTTTTCATCACTGTGCTGTTTGCGCTGTTGATCCATTTTTTGATCATTCTCCCCATGCTGATGAAGCTCCTCACAGGTTTGAACCCGGTAAGACATTTTAAGGCGATGGCCCCGGCCTTGCTCACGGCCTTTTCAACTTCTTCATCCGCCGCGACTCTGCCTTTGACCATGGAGTGTGTGGAGAAAAATGCCGGCGTTTCCAACCGTACCAGCTCTTTTGTCCTTCCCCTCGGGGCAACGGTGAACATGGACGGGACGGCCCTCTATGAGTGTGTAGCAGCCCTGTTTATTGCACAGGCCTACGGACTGGAGCTGAGTCTGACGACCCAGTTTACGGTTGTGGTGGTGGCCCTGTTGACTTCCATTGGTGTCGCTGCCATACCCTCAGCGAGCCTGGTAGCCATTTCTATTATCCTGGCAACTATCGGTCTACCGGCTGAGGGGATTGGCCTCATCCTGGCTGTGGATAGGGTGCTGGATATGTGCCGTACGGCGGTGAATATTTTCAGTGATTCCTGTGGGGCGGTAATTATTGCCCATTCAGAGGGAGAAGAGGGGCTTCTGACAGGGGAAAAGCAGGCCTGAAGGTTTATTGTTCACCCTCAGGCCGGAGCGTTTATTCTGAATCCAGTGGCCGCATCCCGATCGTGCTATAACCACAGTCAACATATGTGATTTCACCGGTAATTCCGCTGGCCAGCTCTGATGAGAGGAAGGCCGCGGCATTACCTACATCTTCAATCGTCACATTACGACGCAGTGGTGCCGTTTTTTCCACCTCAGCCAGCATTTTGCGGAAACTGTTGATACCAGCCGCTGCCAGGGTCTTGATAGGGCCGGCAGAGATACCATTGACACGGATACCCTCAGGTCCCAGGTTCTGGGCCATGTAGCGTACATTGGCCTCTAGGCTGGCCTTAGCCAGTCCCATGACGTTATAGCTTGGCATGGCTCGTACGGCACCCAGATAACTCAGGGTCAGCAGAGAGCCATTTCGACCTGCCATCATGCCTCGGCCTGCCTTGGCCAGAGCGGTGAAGCTGTAGGAGCTGATCTCATGGGCCATATTAAAACCGTCACGGGTGACAGAATCCAGGTAGGCGCCTTCCAGTTCCTCTTTTGGGGCGAAGGCCACGGAGTGAATAATACTATCCAGGCCATCCCAGGATTTTCCCAGATCGCTAAATACCGCCTCAATCTGGTCGTCGTAGGCCACATCACAGGGTAAAACGATATCTGAGCCAAGCTCAGTGGCCATTTTGTCAACACGTCCTTTCAATTTATCGGTCTGGTAGGTAAATGCCAGTTCGGCACCCTGTTCCTTCATGGCCTTGGCAATTCCCCAGGCGATTGAGCGGTTGCTGGCCAGACCCACGATGAGTGCGCGTTTACCTTGTAAAAAACCCATATCGAAGTACCCTCGTCGTTTATTAATGTAATATTGAAGTATTAGTAAATTTTCGGATTTGTTTATATTGTTAGTCCGCTATGATAACGTCCGTAAGCGAAAGAAACTAGGTTAAAATTAATAGCCTGATAACCAAAAACAACTACAATTGATTGACGTATAACAGATTGGATGCAGATGACCTGTCGACTTATTATTGCCCTTAGCAGCCTGCTTTTTTACCAATCTGTTGTCGCTTCCCCTTCTATCGCGCTGGGTTATACTCCCAAGTACCCAGTCAGCTTCAAGCATTTCGATTATGTAGACCCAAATGCTCGCAAAGGAGGTGATCTGGTACTTTCCGGCTTTGGTAATTTTGATAGTCTGAATCCTTATTTGCTTAAAGGTTCTGCAGCCGATGGACTGACCCTGCTCATCTTTGAGCCTCTCATGGTACAAAGCCAGGATGAGCCCTATAGCCTGTACGCCCACCTGGCAGAGGATATACAGCTTGCTGCAGACAAATTGTCAGTCACTTTTCGATTGAATCCCAGGGCGCGGTTTTCTGATGGGGCACCGGTTCTGGCCGATGATGTAAAGTTTTCATTCGATACCTTAAAAAGTGACAAAGCCAATCCACAATACCGTTTTTACTGGGCAGATATCAAAAAGGCCACCGTCCTTGGGCAGCGCAAGATTCGGTTTGATTTTGCGCGTATCAATCCAGAGATTCATTTGATTACGGCACAAATGCCGGTATTTGCCCGTAAGTGGGTAGGGAAAAACGCGTTTGATAAACTCAGCCGCACCAAACCTATCGGCAGTGGGCCCTACATCATCGATAATTATCAGCTCGGTAAGGATATTACCTATACCCGCAATCCAGACTACTGGGCAAAAGATCTGAATACTCGCCGTGGTATGTTTAATTTTGATCGTATTACTTACAAGTATTACAAAGATGAGACGGTCCAGCTTGAGGCCCTGAAAGCGGGGGAATATGATTTTCGCCTCGAAAATTATTCCAAGCAGTGGGCGAAGGGCTACGTCGGTCCTCAATTTGATAACAAACTGATTATCAATGAAACCCTGCAGCATAAAAATATCGCCGGTATGCAGGGCTTCTTTTTCAATACCCGACGTGAACTGTTCAAAGATAAGCGGGTACGCAAGGCCCTGGCACTGGCATTTGATTTTAACTGGTCAAATAAGAACCTGTTTTATGGACAATACACCCGTTGTGACAGCTACTTCAGTAATAGTGAACTGGCCGCAACGGGCCTGCCCGAGGGAAGCGAGCTTCGCTTATTGAACAAGTATCGCCATAAACTCGATCCCGATATTTTTAATAAGGTCTGGAAACCATCACAAACCGATAGGCCGGGTGATTTACGCGAGAACCTGAAACAGGCAAAGGATTTACTAGAGCAGGCAGGCTGGCAAATTCGGGATGGTGTTTTAAAGAACAAGCAGGGCAGAGTCTTTGAATTTGAAGTTATGCTAGCCCAGAAGGGGTTTGAACGCATCCTGGCCCCCTATGCCCATCATCTGAAAAAATTAGGAATCACTGTACGCTATCGTACCGTGGACGTATCACTCTATATTCGCCGTATGCGTACTTTTGAATTTGATTTGATGGTGTCTTCGTATAGCCAGTCACAATCGCCGGGTAATGAGCTCTATAATTTCTGGCATTCCCGTTCAGCCAAGCAGGAGGGTTCACGCAACCTGATTGGCATTAATGATCCGGTGGTGGATGCACTGATCGATGAGGCCGTGTTTTCAAAAAACCGTAAACAATTGATTACCGCTGTGCGGGCACTGGATAGGGTATTATTGCATGGAGAATATCTGGTACCTAACTGGTTTATCAATGTACATCGAGTGGCATACTGGGATAAATTCAATAAACCGAAAACACAGCCCCTTTATTATGAAGCAGAGTCCTGGGCTGTGATGAGCTGGTGGCATAAGAAAAAATAAAATATGGCAGCTTATATTCTAAAACGACTGATGTTGATGATACCGACCCTGTTCGGTGTCATGCTGGTGACGTTTATCGTGACTCAATTTGTACCCGGAGGTCCTGTTGAACAGATGATCAATCAGTTACAGGGCCATGGTGCTGGCTCAGAAGCGGCGGGCAGCACGGTGCAGCTTTATCGTGGTAATAAAGGGCTGGATGATGA
Organism: Gammaproteobacteria bacterium; assembly: GCA_029881995.1. Taxonomy (GTDB): domain Bacteria; phylum Pseudomonadota; class Gammaproteobacteria; order UBA6429; family Thiohalophilaceae; genus JAHEDB01. The sequence continues at coordinate 5,588 of JAOULO010000037.1, read as the reverse complement.
AAAGCTCAAGGAGTTAAATGCCATTTACGGCTTTGACAAACCGGCCCATGAACGGTTTTTCAGTATGATGGCCGACTATGCCACTTTTGATCTGGGGGATAGTTATTTTCACCAGCAATCGGTAATGGAGCTGATTATCTCAAAATTACCGGTTTCCATTACTCTCGGTATTTGGACATTCATTCTGGTTTATGCGCTTTGTATTCCACTTGGGATCACTAAAGCCATGCGAGATGGCAGTCGCTTCGATGTGGTCAGTAGTACCGTTATCCTGGTCGGTTATGCCATTCCTGGTTTTGTATTGGGTATTTTCCTGCTGGTGTTATTTGGTGGCGGCAGTTTTTTTGATGTGTTCCCGCTACGTGGCCTGGTGTCGGACAACTGGGAAGAACTCAGCTGGTATGGAAAGATTTCCGATTACCTGTGGCACATCACTTTACCCGTGATCTCTCTTACTGTCGGCAGCTTTGCTGTCATGACCATGCTCACCAAGAACAGTTTTATCGAAGAGATCCGTAAACAATATGTCATTACCGCCAGGGCTAAGGGCCTGACAGAAAATGCGGTGCTGTACAAACATATCTTTCGCAATGCCATGATCCCCCTGGTGACTGGTTTCCCCAGTGCCTTCATTGGCGCCTTTTTCGCGGGCAGTATTCTGATTGAATCTATTTTTTCTCTGGATGGGCTGGGCCTGCTGTCTTACGAGTCCATTTTAAAACGTGACTATCCTGTGGTGCTGGGCACCCTGTATCTGTTTACCCTGTTGGGTCTGGTTGCCAAACTCCTGACGGATATCTGTTATGTGCTGGTCGATCCCCGAATTCAATTTGAGTCGATGAATAACTGAACATGAATGACATAACTCAGCAATCCGAAGATTTGACGACTCGTGCGTGGCGGCGTTTCAAGGCCAATCGTCGGGGCTATTACAGTCTGTGGATATTTACGTTTCTGTTTGTGTTCAGTCTGTTTGCGGAAGTGATCAGTAATGATAAACCCCTGATTGTTTATTATCAGGGTTCGTTTTATTTCCCATTGGTGAAAACTTATCCGGAGACCGCCTTTGGTGGGGATTTTGCAACAGAAGCCGATTATACCGACCCCCATGTTCGTCAACTGATTGAGGCAGGGGACAATTGGGCTGTCTATCCTGTGAATCCCTATCGTTACGACACCATTAATTACTTTACCCATCACCCCAACCCGGCACCTCCTTCAACGGATAATCTACTGGGAACCGATGACAGGGGGCGAGATGTTCTGGCCAGATTAATCTATGGTTTCCGCCTGTCCATTTTGTTTGCCTTTGTATTGACTGTCATTGGTGTTTTGCTCGGGGTCTTAGCCGGTGCGATGCAGGGTTATCTTGGCGGACGATTTGACCTGTTTGCCCAGCGCCTGATCGAGATCTGGGGCTCCATGCCGGAATTGTATTTATTAATCATCTTTGCCTCCCTGTTTGAACCCAGCGTATTACTGTTGATCGTTTTACTCTCCCTGTTTGGCTGGATGGGACTGGCCGATTATGTGCGGGCGGAGTTTCTGCGTGGACGCAATATGGATTACATCACGGCGGCCAAGGCCATGGGAGTGAGTAACCGGGCCATTATGTTCAGGCATTTATTACCTAACAGTATGACGCCGGTGATTACCTTCCTGCCATTTCGTATCAGTGCCGCCATTATGGCCCTGACCAGTCTGGATTACCTGGGCCTGGGGGTACCACCGACTACCCCGAGCATTGGCGAGTTACTGGCCCAGGGTAAGGAGAATATTGAGGCCTGGTGGCTGTCGATGACGACCTTTGGCTGCCTGGTCGGGACGCTGGTACTGTTAATTTTTATTGGTGAGGCCCTGCGCGAGGCCCTGGATATCAGGCGGGGATAGATATGGCTGAATCCAATCGATTATTGTCAGTACAGGACCTGTCAGTGGCCTTTGGTCGGGAACCGGAGCGGCGCACCGAGGTTGTGCATGGCGTCAGTTTCGAGGTGCTGGAGGGAGAGAAAATTGCCCTTGTCGGTGAGTCAGGCTCTGGTAAATCAGTAACTGCTATGTCTATTTTGCAGCTACATGACCCAGGTCAGACTCACTATCCCACAGGGAAAATCCTGTTCAATGGCATGGACCTTTTGCATATGGGTAAGGATAACCTGCGGCGTATTCGAGGTCGGGATATTGCCATGATTTTTCAGGAACCTATGACCTCCCTGAACCCGGTCTACAGCATCGGTGAGCAACTGATAGAGCCATTGATGTTGCATCAGGACATGGACAAGGTCAAAGCCCGAGCCCGGGCCATCGAGTTGATGGATAGGACCGGGATTATTGAACCACACAAACGTATCGATGCCTTTCCTCACATGCTGTCAGGTGGACAGCGCCAGCGTGTGATGATTGCCATGGCCCTGGCTTGCCACCCCAAACTGCTGATTGCCGATGAGCCGACCACCGCGCTTGATGTGACTATCCAGGCACAAATACTCGATTTGCTGGAAGACCTGCAAAAAGATTTTTCTATGGCTGTGCTGATGATAACCCATGATCTCAATATGGTGCGTCGTTTCGCAGAACGGGTTTGTGTCATGCAGGAAGGTCGATTGGTGGAGCAGAACACCATGCAAGAAATCTTCGATGCACCCCAGCATGAGTACACTCGACACCTGCTGGACAGCCAGCCTCGCCAATATATTGAATCAAAAACTTCCCAGGAGCGAGACAGCTGGCCAATGGTCATGCAGGCACGCAATATCCGTTGTTATTTTCCCATCAAGACCGGTGTGTTCCGCCGCAAGACCGGTGAAGTGAAGGCCGTGGATCAGATAGACATCACCATCCGAAAGGGAGAGACCATTGGTATAGTTGGTGAGTCTGGCTCGGGTAAGACTACGCTAGGCATGTGCCTGTTGCGCCTGCAAAATTGTGAAGGAGAAATCGATTTTGGTGGTCAGCAGCTTCATGTGCTTAAAAGCCGAGAGCTAAGACCACTTAGAAGTCAGTTTCAGATTGTCTTTCAGGATCCCTTCTCGTCATTGTCACCTCGACTGACCATTGAACAGATCATCCGTGAGGGACTGAAGATCCATTTCCCTGAACAGTCGGATGCTCAACACCGGCAGCGTATTGAACAGGTGATGGAAGAGGTGGGGCTCGATCGGTCGATGCTGTCCCGTTATCCCCATGAGTTCTCTGGTGGACAGCGTCAGCGAATAGCCATCGCCAGGGCTGTAGTGCTGGAACCCAAGCTGATTATGCTGGATGAGCCTACCAGTGCCCTGGATGTATCGGTCCAGAAGCAGGTGTTGGAGTTATTGGCAGAGTTACAGAAGAACCACGGGATTAGCTATTTGTTCATCACCCATGACCTGGCCGTAATACGTTCTATGGCCCACCAGATCATGGTGATGCAGGGCGGTCAGGTGGTAGAGCAGGGGGAAACGAATGAAATGTTCGATGCACCCAAAGAGGCCTATACCCAAAAACTACTACAGGCCTCCCTGTTTCAGACAGCCTAGGATCTTATATCAACCCTAACCACCAGACTGGTGCATGACATCGACGAACAGGGTCAGGTGTTGACCGGGACGTAACAGGCTATCACTTCGTAAACGGCTTTTATTCCAACGTTTCAGCTGATTAATACTGACTTTGAATTTTTGTGAAATTCGCGCCAGAGAATCACCTCGGCGAACTTTATATCCAATTCGTGTGGTAATTTTTCTGCTGGGAGGGACTCCAACATCATTGTGGTCGATACCACTAGAGGTAGTGATACCGCTGCGTGACCAGATCACCAGTTTCTGCCCCGGAGTCAGGGGATCCCGGGGTGCCATGCCATTCCAACGAGCCAGCTGTCGGACACCGACACGGTGTTGCTGTGCCAGATCCCAGAAGGTATCACCTGGTTGAACGATATAGCTGAGTTTGACGCCACTACGTGGAATATTCTGTAGTGTCTTCTTACGCTGGTTGGCGCTGAGCTTATAGCTTCGCAGGTTTTTGCTGGCGACAGGGATGGTCAGAGAACGACCGACACGCAGCATATTGCCTCGCATACGGTTGACTCGTTTGATGGTTCGGATGCTGGTGTGATATTTCATAGCAATATCACTGATGGTTTCACCCGATTTAATTTTGTGTCGAACCCAACGAATACGATCCTGTTCAGGAAGCTGTGCCAGACGTTCTTTGAAGACATCTGCTTTATCCAGTGGCAAAAGCAGGTAATTAGGGCCGTTAGGAGCTGTCGCCCAGCGGTTATAGCCAGGGTTCAGTTCATACAATTCATCTAGTTCGATATCTGCCATTTCGGCGGCCACAGCCAGGTCTATCTGGGAGCCCACATCGATACGCTCAAAGTAGGGTTTGTCCGCAATAGGTGGTATTTCCATATCAAATTTGGCGGGATTTTGGATAAGCTGTTTTAAGGCGATCAATTTAGGGACATAGGCCCTGGTCTCTTTTGGCAGTTCCAACGACCAGAAATCAACGGCCCCATTACGACGTTTACTTCGACGAATCGCACGGTGTACTGTCCCTGAACCGGAGTTGTAGGCTGCCAGGGCCAGTAACCAGTCACCTTTGAAGTCTCGTTTCAAGTTGAGTAACAGTCGAATCGCCCCCTGGGTTGAGGCATACACATCACGACGACCATCGTACCACCAGTTTTGCGGTAAACCGTAACGCCGTCCGGTGGAAGGAATAAACTGCCAGATACCGGAGGCACGCCCATGAGAATAGGCAAAGGGCTTAAAGGCACTTTCTACGATGGGTAGCAGGGCCAGTTCCATGGGGATATCGTTTTTTTTCAATTCCTCAACGATGTAATACATATAGGGTTTAGCGCGTTCAGATACCCTAGCCATGTATTCCGGGTGGCGACTATACCAGTCCAGTTGTCGTTGGATTCGAGGGTGCTCAAATGTTCCCAGGGTAAAACCGTTGCGAATACGATCCCAGATATCACCGGGTGTTTCTGTGGTTTCAACGGGTTTATCGTTTTGAACAATGTTATCCGGGCCGAACGTGGCGCAGGAAACGAGCAGGGGGAAAAGCAGAAAAACAGTTAAAATACTTCGCATTTTTTCTTGGATAATTATTAAGATACAGATTATTCTTTGAGTGATGTTAGAACTTGTCATCCCGGTGGTCAAGTTATTGGTTTCCATTATGAGATATAACGACAGTTAATAAAAAAACTTGAATTTGGTGAAAAAAATGTCAAACAAATCACCTGTTGACTATCAAACACAGTTAATAATTTCGACAAAATAGAAAAATTGATATCAATGATGTTATCGAACAAGCAAAAACCTTTTCATAAATGTGGGACGGCGTATGAAATTACCTGCCAATTAGCCCGTTGGTATCAAACTCCATTGGGACAACAACTGGCCGAGGAAGAAAAATCTCAACTGGATGGTATTTTACCCACGCTATTTGGTTATCACCTGGTGCAGGTCGGCCAGTATGCTGAGGTGGGTCTTTTGCAGGGCAGTAAGGTCTCTCATTGTTCAGTTATGCAAACGGCCAATGTTCCTCGGATTTCATCCATTTGTGATAGTGGAATTACAGGTGAAGCGCAT
>JAOULO010000036.1 GCA_029881995.1 Gammaproteobacteria bacterium | reverse complement strand
CAAACTGGATAGTGATACGGTTGAAGATATCCTGATTTCAGCAGGTATTGAACCGGATTAATTATCCTGCAGGGTAACACCGTCCAGTGAAGAATCCAGCGGCCTCGCCGCACTCTTTGATTCACCCAATTTGATCATCAGGCGCAGTTCATTGGCGGAATCGGCGTGATTGATAGCATCTTCGTAAGTAATGCTGCCTGCCTTATAAAGATCGTATAAGGCCTGATCAAAGGTTTGCATCCCATTATTACGTGACTTGGCCATCAGTTCCTTGAGGGAATAGATTTCACCCTTACGCACCAGATCAGAAATCAACGGTGTATTTATCATAATTTCTGCCGCCAGGGTTCGACCCTTGCCATCCGGTGTAGGAATCAATTGCTGTGCCACCACGGCCCTCAGGTTGAGTGACAGATCCATCAATAATTGAGAACGACGATCTTCGGGGAAAAAATTGATTATACGATCCATGGCCTGATTGGCATTATTGGCGTGGAGGGTGGCCAGGCAAAGGTGGCCTGTTTCAGCAAAGGCTATCGCATGGTTCATGGTTTCACGGGTTCGTATCTCACCTATCAGGATCACATCAGGGGCCTGACGCAGGGTATTCTTGAGGGCAACTTCAAAGGTATCAGTATCCAGCCCGACTTCACGCTGAGTAATAATGCACCCTTCGTGGTGATGAATAAACTCGATGGGGTCTTCTATGGTGATGATATGGCCGGTACTGTTTTTATTTCGATAACCTATCATGGCTGCCAGTGAGGTGGATTTGCCGGAACCTGTTGCCCCCACCAGGATCACCAACCCTCGCTTGGTCATGGCAAATTCTTTCAGAATGGGCGGAAGACACAATTCATCCAGGGTCGGGATGGTGGTTTCAATTTTACGTAGTACCATCCCGGCATTGTTCCGTTGCTGAAAGGCGCTGACACGAAAGCGGCCAATACCCGAGGCTGAAATGGCAAAATTACATTCCAGACTGTTCTCAAATTCCTGCTTTTGTGCCGGGCTCATCACACTGTAGACAATCTCACGGGCCTGATTAGGTGTGAGAGTAGTCTGTGTCACCGGGGTGATTTTGCCATTCACTTTGAGGCTGGGTGCTACACCCGCAGTAATAAACAGGTCGGAGGCCTGTTTGTGAACCATTAATTTGAGTAACGACTCGAAATCCATAATTCCATCTCTTTACATAAAGCTGTCTTTGTTTACGGCCTTGGCCCTGGCTATTTTCTTGCTGATAATTCCCTTGGACACCAGATCCGCCAGACACTGGTCAAGGGTCTGCATGCCGAGTCCCTGCCCCGTCTGAATGGAAGAATACATCTGGGCGATTTTGTCTTCACGAATCAGGTTACGAATAGCCGAGGTCCCAATCATAATCTCATGCGCCGCAATCCGGCCCCCACCGGTTTTTTTCAACAGGGTCTGGGAGATAACGGCCCGTAGAGACTCCGATAACATGGAGCGCACCATTTCTTTTTCATTGGCAGGGAAGACATCAATAATTCGATCGATAGTTTTCGAGGCGGATGAGGTATGTAGTGTCCCCAGTACCAGGTGGCCGGTTTCGGCAGCCGTCAGGGCCAGGCGAATGGTTTCCAGATCGCGCATCTCACCGACCATTATAATGTCCGGGTCTTCACGCAGGGCCGAGCGCAGAGCTTCGTTAAATCCCAGAGTATCCCGGTGTACCTCACGCTGGTTGATCAGGCATTTTTTACTTTCGTGAACAAACTCGATGGGATCTTCAATAGTCAGCGCATGGGCATATTCATTTTCATTTTTATAATCCAGCATGGCCGCCAGGGTGGTGGACTTACCCGAACCGGTAGGGCCGGTGACCAGCACGAGGCCACGGGGCACGTCTACGATCTCTTTAAACACACTCGGTGTACCCAACTCTTCCAGGGAGAGAATGACGGAGGGGATGGTACGGAATACCGCACCAGCACCGCGATGGTGGTTAAAGGCATTAACACGAAAACGGGCCAGATCCGGGATTTCAAAGGAAAAGTCTGTTTCGTAAAACTCTTCAAAATCCTTACGTTGTTTATCATTCATGATGTCATAGACCAGACCATGTACCGTCTTATGATCCAGAGGAGGAATGTTAATCCGCCGAACATCCCCATCGACACGAATCATGGGCGGTAAGCCAGCTGACAGATGCAAATCCGAGGCATGGTTTTTGACACTGAAGGCGAGTAATTCTGTAATATCCATGGTGGTGTTAAAAAATCCCGAAGCTTATTGTTATCATAACACTTAGAGGGTATCGGTAGTTCCGCCCCATTACTAAAGCCAGTTTAAGGTAACCCCGTTCAGATTAACAGGCAAGATGAATACACTCACAGAACGTCTGAATCAAATCCGTGCACAGATCACAAAGGCTGAAGGCACCTATGCCAGAGCAGCAAACTCGGTCACCCTACTGGCGGTAAGCAAAACCCGCCCCATCGAGGATATTGAACAGGCCTACGCCGCCGGACAACGGGATTTTGGCGAAAATTACCTGCAAGATGCCCTGCCCAAGATCCAGGCATTCACTGATAAAGACATTATCTGGCACTACATCGGTCCCATGCAGTCGAATAAAACCCGCCCTATCGCTGAGCATTTTCAATGGGTACATAGCGTCGACAGGCTAAAAATTGCCCAACGGCTGAGTGAACAACGACCCGACGATCTACCTCCCCTGAATATCTGCCTGCAGGTCAATATCAGTGAAGATCCGGCCAAGGCGGGTGTATCTGCTAGCGAGGCAGCTGAAATTGCAGAGGCCCTCAGCCAGCTGCCGCGAATTCGTCTGAGAGGACTGATGACCATCCCGGTCTATAACGATAATTTTGAGCAACAACGCATCCCTTTTCACAAACTTCGTGAATGTTACGAAGCAATTAAGTCCAATGGCATCGAACTGGATACCCTGTCCATGGGTATGACGGGGGATATGCAGGCGGCTATTGCGGAAGGCGCCACCCTGGTCAGGATCGGTACCGCCATATTTGGTGAACGACAGGCCAGGAAGTAACATCCAATCCCTTGATCTTTCAGACTTGTATTTTCCAGTCCCAATCCGGTAACGTAATAGATATGAAAAATATTAAAACAGGTTTTATTGGTGGCGGTAACATGGCCCGCAGTCTCATTGGTGGACTGCTTGCCAGTGGATGTTCCGCCGATTCTATCCACGTCTCTGATCGGGACTTAACCCAGTTAACCAGTATAAAAACGGATCTTGGGGTACATACCCATGAATCTAACCAGTCTGTGGTCGATACCTGTGATGTCATCGTCCTGGCCGTCAAACCCCAGGTCATGAAAGATGTAGTCACCGCACTGAGCCATGACAATATGGCAGACAAACTGCTCATCACCATCGCAGCCGGTATCGAGACTGCGGCCATTGCCAGGTGGCTGGGCGTCGATTGTGCCATCGTGCGCAGTATGCCCAACACTCCGGCCCTGGTAAAAAGCGGGGCCACCGGTATGTTTGCCAATCAACATACCGGTGAGTCCCAGCACGAAATCGCCGAATCCATCCTGCGGGCCGTGGGCCTGACGGTCTGGGTCGATAAAGAGGCGGATATCGACGCCATCACCGCCCTGTCAGGCAGTGGTCCTGCTTACCTGTTTCTGGTCATGGAGGCCATGGAACAGGCCGGGATCAAACTGGGACTACCTGCCGAGACTGCTCGACTGCTAGCCGTGCAAACCGCCTTTGGGGCGTCTAAACTGGCCTTAGAGATTGAGGAAGACCCAGCGATATTACGCGAACGGGTCACTTCTCCAGGTGGAACCACTGAGCAGGCCCTGAAAGTTTTTGAGGAAGGCCAGCTGTTAGCACTTTTTGAACAGGCCATGACTGCGGCTCGTGATCGAGCCAGGGAACTGGCCCAGCAACTGGGACAATAATAAAAATGGGTGGCAATTACGTTAATAATGCAGGTGTATTCCTGATTCAGACCCTGGTTGGGCTGTATGCACTGACCTTTATGTTACGTTTTTTACTGCAACTGGTGCGGGCGGATTTTTATAATCCCTTTTCGCAATTTCTGGTCAAAGTCACCAACCCGGTCGTTAAACCCCTGCGTAAAATCATACCGGGTATTGCAGGCATTGACTGGGCCTCGGTTGTTGCTGTCTATTTGCTAATGCTACTGGAGTTTGTCCTGATCGGCCTTTTACCGAGGCTGAGTATCCCCACCCCTCAGGGACTGCTGTTACTGGCCCTGGCCGAATCTCTTTCCCTGTTACTCAATGTGTTTCTGTTCAGCATTATCATTCAGGCGGTCATCAGCTGGATAAATCCTGGCAGCTATAATCCAGTCGTGGGAGTCCTGCACCAGTTAACTGCCCCAGTATTAGCCCCATTCCGGCGTTTAATTCCCCCCATTTCCGGGCTAGACCTGTCTCCCATGGCGGCCATCATCGTCCTTTACCTGATCAATCTACTATTTATTCACCCTATTACGGACATTGCACAACAGCTTGCCTATATGAAATAAGTATCTTGAAAACAAACCTGAGGAAAGGGTATCACTCCGGTCTATTAGCTAGTTATGTTCACGAATAAGCTGAACAGTCCATTAAGCAACGTCCCTTCCTCAAGCCCTAACAATTCTCTACTCATTATTCCGTGATCATCAACACACATTTAGTTTGAATTTATCTATATATTTAAACACTCGCGCCTGAAACTCAGGCCATGAAGGCATACCACATGACTTTATATAATGGTATTCTCCCTTCGCTTATGGATTAAATAACGTTTTACCTGGATTCGGACAACATAAAACCTCATGACTCAGCACCATTTTTCAGATCAAATGCAGGCCTTTGGCCAGTGGAAACACGACCTGATTGACTCCATCCAGACCTACCAGGCCTGGCTGGAAAAAAACCACCTCATACAGCCCGAAACAGAATTGCGACTTTTTGAAATGGTCGATGCTCTCCGTACGGATCAGATGAGTATTGCCTTTGTTGCTGAGTTTGCCCGTGGTAAAACCGAGCTCATCAACACTATCTTCTTTTCGGATTATGGCATGCGCTTATTGCCCTCCGAACCTGGTCGAACGACCATGTGCCCAACCGAACTGTTTTTTGACAAGAAAACTAAAAAGAATTACCTGAAACTCTTACCCATCGAGACCCGCCTGAGTGATGCAGGCATCCAGGAACACAAGAAGCATGCTTCGAGCTGGCGGACGATCATTCTTGATACCCATTCCCCTGAAAGCATGGCTGAGGCATTTAAAGAGGTTGTTCGGACCAAACGTGTCAGCCTGGAAGACGCCCTTAGGCTTGGGCTTTATGATCCAAAACAGGATGCCGATCGAGTCAATCCAGATGGTTATATCGATATCCCCAGATGGCGACATGCCCTGATCAGTTTTGCCCACCCCCTGTTGCAGGAAGGCCTGACCATCCTCGATACCCCCGGACTCAATGCCCTGGGTGCTGAACCTGAACTAACCCTCAGCATGTTACCCAATGCACAGGCCATCGTGTTTGTGCTGTCTGCCGATACCGGAATCAGCAAATCGGACCTTGATATGTGGAAACACCATGTCTCAGCCCTGGGTAGTGATTCCGAACACGGACGCATCGTGGTACTCAATAAAGTCGATACACTCTGGGATGATCTCAAAAGCGACGACGCCATCAAGAAAATTATTAATGACCAGTGCCAGGCCGTTGCAAATCAACTGTCATTGAATGAAAACAATGTGGTTCCTGTCTCTGCCCAGAAAGCTTTACTGGCCAGGGTGCGTAAGGATAAAGCGCTTGAGACAAGGAGTAATATCAAGGCCCTGGAAGATATTCTTGGCGAAGATATACTACCCAAGAAACAGTACATCCTACGGCAAAACATCCTTGCAGAAATTGGCGCCATGATCGACGAATCACGCAAGCTGGTCATGTCTCGCCTGAATAGCGTGAACAAGCAGATCAAAGAGCTACAGGGTCTAAGTGGTAAAAATGAAGATGTTATTCAACACCTTTTGCAGAAAACCCGCGATGACAAGGCGCTTTACCAGAAGAGCCTGAAAAGCCTGAAGCTTAATAGAAAGCTGTTCCTTTATGAATACAAACAACTTTCAACCATCCTCAGCCTGGGTGAGCTAGATAAACTGATGGCAGACACTCGTAAACAAATGGCTGGAACATGGACCACCAAAGGCCTGCGTGATTCAATGCAAAATTTCTTTGGTATTATTAACAACTCTATCGAAAAAGCGGCAAAGCAATCTCATAAAACCAATATCCTGCTACAAACTATTTTTAGAAAATTCGATGAAGATCATAATCTGGGGGGAACCCTGCCCAAGGTTTTCCTGGTCAATAAATTCCGTCGTGAGATCGATCGAATTAATCTGGAAGCAGAGGCATTCCGTAAAAGCCCCGTCACCGCTATGACAGAGCAGAGTTTTGTTATAAAGAAATTCTTTATCTCTTTGGTAAGCAGTGTCAGAAACAGCTTTTATGTCACCAGTCTGGATGCCAAACGCTGGCAAAAGACAGCCATGTCTCCCTTATTTTCGCGACTCAAGGAACTTAAGTATCAAATTGATAAACGTATAGACAGCCTTAAGAAGATCAGCGAATCAAGGGAATCCCTGCAACAAAGAATCAATGAACTGGAAATTTCTGCAGAAAAACTCAACAGCCAACTGGCGGATATTAATACCCTGATTGAAACCATTAACCGACCTTTAGAGTCCTTCCTGGAAAACGAAAAAACCGCTGCATAGCAGAAAAGTGCTTGCGACGCAGATTTACACCCGCTATATTTTACAGGGTGGATTTCGTAAGCATTTGATTTAATAATATCTTTTTCTAATTAGAGGGTACAACGATGATGAAGGCCCCTGAAAAGATTCTGCTGTTTATTTTTTGTCTTTGTCTGTTACCTGTTCATGTGGTTCATGCCAGCCCTGATGACAAACCACTGATATTTGGTTTTCTCCCTTCACGAAGCCCTGTCACCTTATTTAGGCACTATCAACCATTGGTCGACTACCTTGCAGAAAAGCTAGACCGAAAAATTATCATGGAAACGGCAGTCGATTATCCCAAGTTCCTGCTTAAGACAGATAATCGGCACTATGATTTTGTGCTGACCGCACCACATTTCGCACTATTGGCGATTGATTCTGGCAAATATAGTGCGCCAATAACCTATACTAAAGGTCTAATGGCCGATATTCTCGTAAAAAAGGACAGTCCAATTACTGGCATAGAACAATTAGTGGGGAAAACCATTTCCACACCTCCTGACAGTGCCATCATTAGTATGGCTGGAAAATACTATATTTCTCAGCTCGGTCTGAACCGTTCAAAAGCGCCTCAATACCGGGTAACACGAAGTCATAATGACAGTGTACATGCTATGCTGGCCGGTGATGCTGATGCGTCAATTGCATCGTTTAATGTGACTCGCCAATTTTTAAGAAAGAATATACCTGTAAGAAAAATTGCCGATACCGGCATGCTGCCAGGTATGGCAATCCTGATAGCCCGTAACTTACCTCACAAACTTCGAGTGTCATTTATCCAAACTCTTGTTAGTATGGATAATGAACCAAAAGGCAAAGAGGCGCTAAACAAAATGGGTTACTCTGGGTATCGTCGAAGCCGTAACAATGAATTCGAACTTGCAAGGCCCTACATACGCTCGTACAAGGAAAGTTTAAGTAAAGGCAAGGATTAAATGCAATTACGACTCTCTACCAAACTGGTAACAAGTATTGTGCTTGTCCAGGCAATAATGCTGGGTGCGCTCGTCTGGAACAGTGCTCGTCAGTTCAATAGCAGTCATGCCGAACTGTTAAAAACACATACTGAAGAAAAAAGTAAACTCCTGGCCACTACCCTGGCACCTGCCCTGGCAGCAAATGATCGGGCCATGGTTCTGGATATTCTTTCACTACTGGAAGACAGTCCCTACCTTACCTATATCGCAGTTTATAATCATAGTGATGTGCTCATGGGACATGTCGGCGACAGTAAAACACTTTATAACCCATTAAATTCCACTAACATCAATGATAATAGTTACCAATCTGCTCAATCAGACGGTATTTATGATCTGGAAAGAAAAGTTTTCATATCAGGCCAACATATCGGTACCATTTATGCTGGCTACACTATAAAACAGATTGAAAAACTGGGAACGAAAACAAGAATTGAAAACGCAACCATTGCGACCATTGCCATCCTGATTTCGACTCTACTGAGTCTCGGACTTGGTCTGTTTTTAACCCGCAATCTGCGTAAACTGGAAGAAGGTGCCAAAGCCCTTAAAGATGGCAACCTGTCATACCGGATTAATCTCCATAGCCAGGATGAAATCGCTGACGTATCCAATTCATTTAATATGATGGCTCAGCACCTTGAAGATACCCAGCAATCCTTACTCAAACAGCACCTGACCCTTGAAAAAGAATCGCGCAGGATGGAAACCCTGCTCAATAATATAAATGCTGTCATATTTGAGGCCAAACCAGATAAACGACACTTTACCTATGTCAGTCAGGAAGCGGAAAACCTGCTTGGCTTCGAAAGTGGAGACTGGCTGAATGAAGACTTCTGGTATAACCATGTACACCCTGATGACAGTAACTGGCTGGATCACGTTATTCAGCAGCAGATAACTGACCAGGGTGATTTCAGCATGGACTTCCGAATGCTCCATCGCAGTGGTGACTATCTCTGGATACGCAGCATTCATAACATCGAGGTAGAAAATGGCAAGTTGATTACCCGTGGTCTGTTAATCGATATTAATGACCAGAAGAAAACCGAAGAAAGAATCATTTATCTTGCAGATCATGACGCCCTGACTGGGCTGTATAATCGTCGTCGCTTCCAGGAAGAACTGGAACACCAGATCGCCTATTCACAACGTTTCAACCAATCTGGTGCGCTGCTGTTTATCGATCTGGATCAATTTAAATACATCAACGACACTATGGGCCACCAGGCAGGTGATGAATGTCTTTTATCTGTCACTCGCAGCCTAAGTACAACGCTTCGCAATATTGATATTATGGGAAGACTGGGTGGTGATGAATTTGGTGTTATTTTACCTCATACCACTCTTGATGAAGCCGTTATAGTTGCACAACACCTGCTTGATCAACTGGAAAACCGAGCCCCTTTTCAGGAAGAGTTAACTACACATATCAGTGCCAGTATCGGCATTACTATCTTCACTGAGCACGGCTCAACACCAAGCGAACTTCTGGCGAAGGCTGACGCTGCCATGTATGCAGCCAAACGCAAAGGTCGTAGCCAGTATCATACCTACATGCACGATGATGAAACCCTGCTACAGATGCATGCCAAGGTTCATTGGGAAGACAAAATTCACCGAGCACTGTCTGAAGACCGCTTTACACTGCATTACCAACCTATTTTCAATCTTAAAACCATGGAAATTATTCATTATGAAGCCCTGTTGCGACTGGAAGATCAGGATGGCAGTCTGATTTACCCCCACGCCTTCCTCGACACGGCTGAACATTTTGGATTAATCCGCGATATTGATAAATGGGTGTTGCGTTCTGCCGTTGCCATGCAGGCAGAAAGTATTCAAAGTGGTAACCCCATCAGTATCGCCATTAACCTGTCCGGTAGAAACTTTGGTCATTCCGATATTCTGCACCACCTGACAGAGGCCCTGGATGAATTCCAGGCTGATCCTCAGGCCCTGATCTTTGAAGTCACAGAAACTGCAGCAGTCGAAAACTTTGGCCGTGCCAGAAGTTTTATTGAATCACTTCGGTCGCTGGGTTGTCGATTTGCCCTGGATGATTTTGGTGTGGGCTACTCCTCATTCCATTACCTGCGTAACCTGCCAGTAGACATGATCAAGATCGATGGAAGTTTTGTACGCAACCTGCACCTTAACCAGTTCGATAGAATCATTATCAAGGCCATCGCAGATGTGGCCGAGGGCCTGGCGATTCTCACTATTGCCGAGTTTGTCGAAAACGAGGAAATTCGTGAATTACTGATCGAGCTGGGTATCGAATTTGGTCAGGGATACCAGTTGGCCATGCCGATGGAAAGTTCTACACCCTCTGCAATGGTCTCCATACGCTAGACCAGGGCAGTAAACGCCCGCCAGATCATATAAATACCAAAGGCCATCACCACCGCACCTGATAACTGTCTCACCCAGTCCTGCTGCACCACTTTTTGTAATATAACGGCAAACACCCCCATGGCCAACAGATTGGGTAGAGTACCGAGGCCAAAACTCAGCATCAGCATCGCACCTTCCTGTGCCCCACCACTCACCAGGGTCCAGATCAAAACACTGTAAACCAGTCCGCAGGGTAACCAGCCCCAAAGGGCTCCCAGTAAAAAGGCCTGTTTAGGACTTTGCACAGGTAAAAGTTTTCGGCCAAAGGGTTCGAGTCGCTGCCAGATGACTGATCCCGCCTCTTCAACCCGAACCAGAACTCGCCACCAGCCATTGAGGTACAGACCCATGAGTATCATAAAGACACCTGCAAATAACTGTAACCAGAGTTGCAATTGACGAATGGAAAGAAGATCAATGGCCCAGGCGCCAAGCCCACCCGTGATGGTACCAGCCAGGGTATAACTGCCTATTCTTCCAAAGTTATAAAGCAATAAAAAGGGGGCGTTGCCACGCAAGCGATGACGTTTCTCTTCCGGCAAACCAAAACTCAGTGCACCCACGATGCCACCACACATTCCGACACAATGTACACCACCGAAAAATCCGACAGTGAATGCTGCAAGGTTGGAAATTGTTATATCCATGAATTAACTCAAACTTTCAAAGTTGATCTCAGTCCTGTCGAAAAGATTTGGAACGCATAAAATAAAGTACTAGAAAACAGGCTGGAATACCCAGTGTCGAAACATAGACAAAAAATGCAACATAACCATACGCATCTACCACCAGCCCTGAAAAACCGGAAATAAATTTTGGAAACAGGGTCATGAGTGAACTGAATAGTGCATACTGAGTTGCGGTATAGGCCGTATTAGTCAGGCGAGACAAATAAGCAATAAAAGCAGAGCCAGCCATACCACCGGTAAAATTATCCGCACTTAACACAACAGTCAGCCCAAACAAACTTTTACCGGTAATTGCTAATTGCGCATACATTAGATTTGTAACGATTACAAGTATGGCCCCGACCAAAAGCATAGGCATAATCCCATAGCGAACCACTAAAACCCCACCCACCATGGCACCAATTATCGACATCACCACACCAAATATTTTAGCAATACTAGCGATCTCACTTAATGTATATCCCATATCGATATAAAACGGATAAGCCATGTTGGCCAATGCAATATCACTGATTCGATAGATGCCTATAAATACCAGGATCATCAAGGCCCATTTACCATTACGCTGAAAAAATTCGGTAAAGGGACATACCACTGCACCGATAAACCAGGCGACTGGCATACGTAAGGTATTTGGGACATGGGTAGTCCGTTCCAGAAAGTTCACAACCTTCTGCTCACCAAGCAACGTTTCACGACTGATCTTATGTTCAGGCTCACGAATTAGAAAAACTGTAACTACACCCACCCCCATAGCCATCGCCATTGACCAATATGAAACCGTCCAGGATACAAAATCAGCAATATAGAGTGCCGCCGCGCCACCTACCAAACCCGCCGCAATACGCCAGCCAGCCTGATACATAGCAGCCATAGCTCCCTGAAATTCAGCATCAATAGCCTCGATACGATAGGCGTCGATGGCCACATCCTGGGTCGCTGAGGCAAAGGCAACCAGTAATGCAAACAGTGCCATACTCACTATGTGTTGTGTTGGATCAACGGATGCCATACCGATCAAGCCCAGCATAATTCCTGCTTGTGCCAATAACATCCAGCCACGACGCTGGCCAAAGAATTGAGTTAAAAATAATAATGGTGCGCGATCAACTACAGGTGCCCAAAATATCTTGATAGAATAGGTAATACCGATCCACGCAAAAAAGCCAATTGTGGCCCGTTCAACCCCCACATCACGCAACCATGTCGATAAGGTTGTAAAAACGAGTGGGAAGGGCAAGCCTGCAGCAAAACCAAGAAAAAACATTCCCAAAACTTTTGGCTTCAGATATACACCAAATGATTCACGCCAGCTTCGATTTACTGTCATAAGTTGATCACTGTATTTTTATTAATTGAATAATTTTATAATCATAGCACTACTACTCCAAATCAAAGGCCATGAAACAGAAGATTGTTGCATTTCACAAGGATGAGCAGGATGACTGGCTAGCCGAGCTGGCCTGTGGACACACGCAACACACTCGTCACAATCCCCCCTGGCAAAATCGCCTCTGGGTGAGCACCGCTGAAAACCGCATGCAGGCCATAGGAAAAGAACTGAATTGCCTGAAATGCGATGAAGAATAATCAGGCAACCGTCGCAATCATGGTTGCTCGAAGCGGTGCGGGATAGCCTTCGATAGTCTTGCTGATATCATCTGGATCAAGAAAATCCTTTAATGACTGATAGTGCATCCATTCCGTTGCCCTTTGCTCTTCCAGAGAAGTGGTATTCAGGTCCACCATTCGAATGTTCTTATACCCTGCCCGGCGCATCCATAGCTCAAGGGTCTTCACTGTCGGGATAAACCAGACATTACGCATCTGGGCATAGCGATCCTCTGGCATCAGGACTTCACCCTGCTCACCTTCGATGACCAAGGTCTCCAGTACCAGCTCTCCCCCTTTTACCAGACAGTCTCGCAGTTCATACAGGTGATCGACCGGAGAACGACGATGATAAAGCACCCCCATGGAAAACACCGTATCAAAGGCCCGCAGGTCTTTGGGCACGTCATCAATTCCCAATGGCAACACAAACACCGGTTCATCAGGAAGATATTTTGCCATAAGCTGATACTGCATATTAAATACCAGAGTAGGATCGATACCGATCACCAGTTCAGCTCCCGCACCCCGCATACGCCAGCAGTGATAACCGCTGCCACAACCCACATCCAGTACCGTACGCCCTCTTAGATCGCTAATGTGATCCTTAATGCGGTTCCACTTCCAGTCTGAACGCCACTCGGTATCGATATGGACACCAAATAAATCAAACGGTCCCTTGCGCCAGGGATGGAACTTTAATAACAGTTCCCGGAAGTCTGACGGTTCAAACTCGGCCAGATCACGCGCCTTGCCAATACGCACCGTGTCACTATCAAGTTCACAGGAAGAGGGTTTGATTGCCGGTAATT
Organism: Gammaproteobacteria bacterium; assembly: GCA_029881995.1. Lineage (GTDB taxonomy): Bacteria > Pseudomonadota > Gammaproteobacteria > UBA6429 > Thiohalophilaceae > JAHEDB01. The sequence continues at coordinate 21,870 of JAOULO010000036.1, read as the reverse complement.
GACCAAGCACCGCTTGCCAACGTTCGAGATCGCCGTGGCGTTTGATAGCCAGTGTATCGTTGATTTGTTGAGGAATAAGATCAATCCAGGCCTGCAAACGTGGGCCTGAGGAGATTTTGGCAAGCTTATTAAAGTTGAGCATAAAGAATCGGATAGCTGGTATATGCTCTTATGGTAAAATAAACAGGGCTGGATATACCAGCCCTGTCAGACACTTAATCTAATATCATTTAACAGCAGAAACTGCTATATACCGAACTTCAGACCGCTTCCCACCACCTTCTTCAGTTACAGTGTACACAAAGGAATCAAAGAGCCCTTGACTGTCATTTATTTCTGCTGGAGCGGTATAGGTTACGATATTACCTTCAATCGAAACACTCCCTCCTAAACTGGTCAAGCTATATGGCAGACTATATGTTAACTCCCCGCCTTTAGCCGCTTCTATATCTTGACCAACTTCAACCTTTGTCGTATCACCAGGGTTAACAATTATTAGTTCATAACTAGTTTTTACTAGATCTTGAACAGGGCGGCTATCAGGTAACCTTAAACCTTTAACCCAATCAGTAGCCTTACCAACTGCACAGCTTTCAATCCCAAAAAATCCATGGTAGGTATTGGCCTTACAGTCATCTTCCTTATCCGTTGCATCAAAACCACCATCAATAACATTGACGGACGCATCTGGCTCAAAAGCAGCTACCAGATTATATGCTCCCTGTGGAGGAGATACTCTGCATGCATCTTTAACATGCAGCATCACATGAGCGGGTACCGTTACCGAACTGGGTTTTAATTTGTCAAATGTTGAGTCTTCACTGAGTGGCGTTCCGAATTCTCCAGTAGTAACAGGTGAAGATATCGTAATGGCATCGGCAAACATGTGCTGACTCACTGCAGAGATCGCACCTCGACTGGTGCCGGCGATAACAACAGGTAAATTATCTGAATTAACATGATTAATTACTCTTACAATATCGACGGCATGATTAACTGACCTTCTGTAATCATCGTAATGTGCATAATTTAGAAAATCATTTGGTCTATTAAGCGTAATAACTTTAAAACCCCGTAATGCAAACATATAGGCACTTCGTACCAGAAAATTACCACTGGCAGAGATTACTTGACCCTCACTCTCTTCCAGCCTGGCATTTCCATTACCGCCAGGAATGAGCACCATTAATGCTTTTTGTTTCTCACCCACGCTGTGTACCATATAGTCAATGAATACATATTCACGAGATCCATTTGCGTCAGTTTCTCGAGAACCTATATTTCCATAGGTATTATAAAAGTCTTCAGAACGAATACGACCTGATGTAGGCCCTAAAGGACTATCGTTGGCTGTATTACTACAGTTGGTATCGACAGTAAGTACAGCACTATTGGTTGTACCCTCACTACCACCACCACCACCGCCACAAGCTGTAAGCAAAGCAGCAGACACAAAACCAACTAAAATAGAAATTTTTTTCATGGATATTAAACTCCCCACTATTATTTTTATAAAAAATCGAAGACATTCTACACAAGCTGTAAACATATGAATAATAATTTTATTCTGAATTAATAAATTACTAAGCAAGAAGGCTAGTTTGACTATTTACTAGTCACTTATTTGATTATGTTTTGTTCAAAGGAATGAAACAATTTGGATCACTTCGTATTCATCGAACACAAAAAAATGGGGCAACGAATGTTGCCCCAATCTTAGCACTAATTAAATATAAATGTTTACTTACTCATTTTGGATCCAGAATCACAACTGTATTATGACTGGTGCCGCCACCCTCTTCTTTGACTACATAAACAAAACTATCGCCATATGGTTTAATTTCATACTCTTTTAGATGGTCCGGAACGGTGTAGCTTATAATATCATCCTTGATAGAAACTTCGCCGCCTTCACTGGTTTTACTAAATGGCAGACTTATAGTCAGCTTTGCACCTTCCTTTGATGGTTCAACAAGCTTACCGATATCAGCTCCATTGATATTTGAATAAGTGTAAGTCTGACTTGTTGCCTTGGGTTTATTACCCTCAAGCTCCAGGCCATCCATCCATTTGGTCTCCTGTTCAACGGCGCAGGTCTCGATACCATAAAAACCATGCACGGTATGTCCTTTACAGTTAGTTTGCTTATCAGTTGCATCATAACCACCACTGATGGCAACCATTTTTGCATCAGGATTGAAATCGGTGGCTAGTTTGGAAGACCCTGCAGCAGGAGATACAGAACAAGCATCATTAACATGCCACATGACATGGGTAGGTACCGAAACCGAGCTTGGACGCAACATGGGATTTGATGAACCTTCAAACACCGCTGCGGATTCATTGGGGTCGTTAGTTACAGGTGATGAAACCGCAATGGCATCGGCCAGTTGATGCTGGGCAAGGGCCGAAATGGCACCCCGACTGGTTCCAGAGATAATAACGGGAAGACCAGCAATCTGTTCTTTATTAATGACAGTTGAGAGATCCACCGCATGTTTGACTGAGGCACGATAACGATTGAAAGCATCATTTCCACCAACTTCATCAATAGGACGATCCAGACTGACAACCTTATAACCCTGTCTGGCATACAGGTGGGCACTACGCACCAGAAAGTTTCCACCAGCAGAAAATACTGTTTCATTGAAACCATCAATATTGGCATCACCATTCCCGCCTTGTATCAGAACCAGTAATGCCTTTGGAGTTCCTACAGATGGGTGAACCATATAATCAATAGTGAGCCCTGGATTCCTATCTGAATCAATTGAATGGTAAACAGGATTACCATGGTCTTTTGAATTAATTCGATCAAAAGTGAAACCTCTTGGGCTATCATCACTGGTCGAAGAACAGGCTAATGAAGCTGAACTCGCACCACCAGCGCCTCCCCCACCGCCACAAGCAGCTAATAATATTGAAGCCAGACCAACATAAACTGACTGTTTATTCATATAAACTCACCCCTTTAAATATTGTTGTAATAATAGCTGGCGGATTCTAGGGGTAAACAAAACAGAAAGGCAATTTATTTGTCGAAGAATATTTTTATAGCAATTGAATAAATTTTAATTACTGATTAATAACTAATCATTTTTCAATATATGACGCTCAAACTGATATAGAACATTCGATAAACTTGAATCCTTCAACAGCAGCATTGAAAGCACGCCCAGGCTATTGGCTAGCATATCAGCATATTCAAACAACCTATCAGACCCCAGTCCCTGCAGAAATTCAATCGCAATACCCATGCACACAAAACCCGCGGCATAAAACAATCGAGTTCGAGTAGTTGAGTAAAGCTGAATAAACCAGGCCGTCATGGCAGCATAGGCGGTGAAGTGACTGATCTTGTCAAAAAAATCAATCCCAAGATCAATTTGTGGTGGTTTGGGGGTTAATGACAGGTACCATATACTTGCAACGAGTAACCAACCTAGACCTAACCAGAGTTTTCTGTATCGTAAAATTGACTCCGACAAAGGCTTACCAGAATATCACCAGCAGGATCATACCCAGTACCAATCGATAAATTACGAATGGCAGCATACCCAAACGATCCAGCAGTTTTAAAAAGTAATGAATGCAGATGTAGGCGGTAATGGCCGACAACACAATTCCCAGTATGATCGACATCCAATCTACCGGTGCCGTTTCTTCCAGAAGTTTTAAACCTTTGTATCCACCGGCAAGAAGAATGGTGGGTATGGAAAGCAGAAATGAAAATCTTGCCGCTGCGGTTCGAGTGAGTCCCAGTAGTAAAGCTGCTGTCATGGTGATACCCGAACGAGAGGTACCAGGAATCAAGGCAAGGGCCTGAGCCAGACCTATAATTAATACGTCCTTCCAGTTGAGGCTGTGTTCATCACGCTCTCTTTTGCCTGAGACATCGGCAAGCCATAACAATAAACCAAAACCAATCGTGGCCCATGCCAGTACCAGGGGTGAACGTAACTGGGTATCGATGAAATCATGAAAGAGTAATCCAGCCAGCCCGACCGGTATCGTGCCCCAGATCACCGCCCAGGCAAGTTTACTTTCTCCAACCAGTTCCCTCTTATATATAGATTCAAACCAGTCGGCTGTCATTCGCACGATGTCTATTCGAAAGTACCACATCACCGCACTCAGGGTTCCAACATGGACTGCCACATCAAAGGCCAGTCCCTGATCCTGCCATTGACTGATCACGGGTACCAGAATCAGGTGAGCTGAACTCGATACGGGTAAAAACTCTGTGATTCCCTGTACCAGGGCCAGGATAATGATTTGAATAAGCGTCATAGTGCTTCCCTTTTTTTATTGTTATAGACTGTTACGCAAGTCGCGCAGCATAAAGCCTGCCAATGATACATCAAGTTGTTTTGAAAATCCGATGACCTTGAACAACTCACCCATCTCATGGGGCATGGTCAGTTTCTTAATCTGGTTGGCCACCACCATCTGTGGTTGCAGGGCTGTTTCATCTTCCTGTTGATATAGCTCGGTCAAACCACTGCCAAGCAGGAAACTGGCCTGATTGGTATAACCTTCGACTTGCATACCACTGTTATGGGCTGCTTCTGCCATGGCACTGAAATCAACATGAGCGGTGATGTCCTGCAGGCCTGGATAGACAAAGGGATCATCATGGGAGTGATGTCGATAGTGGCACATCAGTGTCCCGGTGCTGCGTTGCGGATGATAAAACTCATGCTGTGGGAAACCATAGTCAATCAGTAAAACCAGTCCCTGGGTCAGACTTCCTGCAAGGGATTGTAGCCAGTCTTCGGCAATGAGATTGATCTCAGTGGTGTAGCCATCAACAAAGCTTTCACCATTTTGATCTTCAAGGATTTGTATTCTTTCTAGTAAGCGAGGATCACTCACTTCCCCGTTATGCCAGACAAATCTGTCGCCATCAAAACCCACATAGCGTTCCTGCCACTGTCCATCGTGTTTACAGAGGATATTCACTGGCATGGCATCCAGCACTTCATTGCCTAATACGACGGCGGATAGTGTTTCTGGAAGCTCATCCAGCCAGACCACTCTGGACAGACATTCCGGAACGGCCTGTTCGATGGTCTGGCGCTGGCGTTCGCGCAGATCACCACTTAACTCAAGAATATAATAGTGTTCAGGAAGCTCGGCCTTTTGAGCCAAATGGCGAAGTATCTCTGCCGCCATGACACCACTGCCCGCCCCGACCTCAAGAATATTGGGCTCGGTCAGTGTTGCCAGTACCGGTCGAATGGTATGGGCAAGACAGTGGGAAAACAGCGGTGAGATTTCAGGCGCCGTGACAAAATCACCTTCCTCACCCAGTTTTCGACTCCCGGCCACATAATATCCCAGGCCTGGCGCATACAGGACCAACTGCATAAAGTGCTGAAAAGTGATTTTGTCACCCTGAGCAGCCATTTCCTGTCGAATCAGGTCGATCAGCTCACGGCTGTGAGCAATGGCGGCTTCCGAGGGCCTTGGTAATTTAGCAGATTGTACTTGCATCGGGTTTTAATTCAGGCTGAATACGGATTATCATGTACTGGCACAGACATATATTATAAGGTGTGCGTCCTGTTTTACTTAGATGGCGAGGATACCACACAATGCTGACGGACAAGGTGGCCCTGATAACCGGTGCAGCTCACCGAATTGGAGCAGAAACCGCCCGCACCCTGCATGCTGAGGGTATGCGCCTGGTGCTCCACTACCGACACTCCCGCAAAGCCGCCCAGGCCCTGCAAAAAGAACTGAATGATGCACGAGCCGACTCTGTCATCCTGGTGCAGGCCGATCTGCTCACAACCAATGGCCTGCCTACCATTATCCAGCAGTGTATCGACTCCTTCGGCCAACTGGATGTGTTGATCAACAATGCCTCCACCTTTTATCCCACCCAGATTGGCTCAGTGAATGAAGACCAGTGGGAAGATTTAATCGGCAGTAACCTCAAGGCCCCTTTTTTCCTGTCTCAGGCTGCCGCTCCCTATCTTGCCAAACAACAGGGCTGCATTATTAACATTGTTGATGTTCATGCAGATCGCCCACTTAAAACTTACCCAGTCTACAGCACCGCCAAGGCAGGGCTGGTCATGCTGACCAAGGCCATGGCGGTTGAACTTGGCCCGGACATCCGAGTCAACGCCGTTGCCCCCGGCGCTATTCTCTGGCCGGAAAATATTGATGAAGTAACCAAGCAACGCATCGTCAACCGCACCGTACTAAAACGCAAAGGCGAACCACACGATATCGCCAATGCAATTTTATATTTGATTAAAGATGCAGGTTATATGAGCGGCCAGGTATTGACCGTAGATGGTGGGCGGTCATTAAAATCATGATTCTTCTATGAATAACTCTATAAAAATTCATTTTTCCTTCAATAAACTTTTTAGTTTTATATTTAAGCTAACCGGCTTCCTAACAGTAGCTAGCTTGGTATTAATTATTACCAGTGCATTCTTTGCTTCAAACTGGCTGATTGTCAATGATACCCCTCGAAAGTCAGATGCCATTGTTGTATTGGCAGGTTTATTTACCCGTCCACCCTATGCAGCTGATTTATATAAACAGGGTTATGCCAGTAAAATTTATTACAGTAAACCAGTAATGTCAGATCATCATAAAATACTTCTAACATATGACATACCATACCCAAGACATGAACAGGTTTATCGAGAGCTACTTATACAAAATGGTGTAAGCCCGGAAAACCTGATTATGTATGGTAATAATGTTGTAAGTACAATAGATGAAGCCGAAAGCCTTAAAAAAACACTATCTGAAACACCTGAACGATTGATCGTTGTGACATCACCAACACACACACGACGTGCAAAAATTATATTTGAAGAAATTTTCAATAAAACCGAAATATTAATGCTTGCAACCCCTTATGAAAACTTTCCCAAAAGATGGTGGCTGAAAAGAGGTGTAGCAATCAATGTAATGCTCGAGTTCAATAAGTCACTTTTTTATCTTCTAGGTGGTGCATTCCGGTCAACCGACCAGCCTTAACCAGGCCAGTCAAATATAATCGGTTCCAGTTGTTGTTTACTCTTGTCAAACTGATTCCAGAGAACAGCGATGGATTCTTTTTTAGTCGGATGAACCAGGTCAGGGGCAATCTCTGCCAGAGGCCATAGGACAAAGGCATTCTGAAGAATTTCTTCTCGTGGCAATACCAGCTTATCCTCTGTCATAACAAGATCATCAAAAAGTAACAGGTCGAGATCGATGCTCCTTGCTGAAAAACGTGGCCCATTGCGCTCACGCCCGTAGCGGTCTTCAATCTCATGTAAAATTTTATTTACATTGTTAACATCTAACTCAGTATCAAGCCCGACTACCAGATTATAAAAATTATCGCCGTCAAAACCCACGGCCTCACTTTCAAACACTCTGGAGATATCGAGCTTGCCAAAATATTCATGCAAGGCGGTTACCGCCAGACGTACATGCCGGGCCGGTTCGATATTACTACCTATGCTGACATACACCCGTGACATAATCAGACTTTGTTGCCTCGCTCGATGATGACACCAACATCCTGTGCACCCCGAATGGCACCTTTTTTGTTCACCCGAAGTTTCACCCAGGGAACAGAAAATTCATTCTGGACAATTTCGCATACCCTTTCCGCCAGTGTTTCAACCAGCTGAAATTCACTTTCTTCAACAAAAGTGATCAGGCGTTTGGAGACGGCCTTGTAGTCCAGGGTATCGTCAATATGATCTGACGCTGCTGCCTTTTTAATATCGGTGCCCATTTCAATATCCAGGCTAATGGTCTGTTTGACTTCACGCTCCCAGTCAAATATTCCAATAATGGTTTCGATCTTGAGGTCGCTGAGGTAGATAATATCCATGTTAAGTATTGGCCAATTTGTTGCTGATTCGGATTCGGCCCCATAATACGTGATTGTGGCCAGATCATGAACACCCCCTCTGGACAGCCCCCCCTCATATGCCCCTATAATCAGAGAATCACAACCAACTTAAGAGAATGTCACCGTGCTCGATTATGCCCTGATTCTCATCGCTTACCTGCTGGGCTCCATTTCTGCCGCCATAATTGTCTGTAAGCTCATGGGCTTACCCGACCCCCGTAGCGAAGGTTCCGGCAATCCGGGTGCAACCAATGTATTGCGCGTAGGCGGTAAAAAGGCCGCCGCCATTACCCTGTTTGGTGACACACTGAAAGGTTTGCTGCCAGTTCTCATAGCCTGGGCATTGACCAGCGATCCACTGATTATCGGCCTGGTCGGCATCGCCGCCTTTATTGGCCACCTTTACCCAGTGTTCTTTGGTTTCAAGGGCGGCAAGGGTGTTGCCACCATGCTGGGAGTGCTGTTTGGCTACCACTGGTTGGCAGGTGCCGCCACGGGACTCACCTGGCTAGTGATTGCCAAGGTTTTTAAGATTTCATCCCTCTCCGCCCTCATTGCCACCGCCCTCGCACCGATCTATATCTGGTTCATTATGGGTCACCAGGAACTGGTTATAATCACCGCCGTCATGACTGTTATCCTGTTTATAAGGCACAGGAGTAATATTCAGAACCTGCTTTCTGGGGCAGAAGGGAAAATAGGGAAAAATTGATATCTAATTAAGCTATGAAGGAACAGTTTTATGAAAGTTAGTATTAAGTATGTAACTTTTATTATTTTTTCATTCACATTAATTGCATGTAACCACTCTGACGATAACTCATCTGAAGAGTCAGTATCTCTAAAAGATATTAAAATATCTGGAACGTGGTTAATGTCGACAGAAAGACAATTATACAAAACCTCAACCAATGAATACCTTTCAAGTACATATATTTCCGAAAATTATATATTTGAAGATACAGACAAGGGTGTAAAATATTCCAGATGTCGTAACTATGGACGAATCCCACTATATGGAATCAAGACAGACACTCGTTTTTATTTGAATATTATGGACAATGGATTCAGCCTAAATAATGAAAATGTTCTTGAACAGATAACCGAATATAATAATGAGTGGGAACCTGATTTTCACTATAAGTCAATTTCGAAGCTAACAAAAATAACTGATACAACACTGGTCGACAATGGAACGTTAATTGTAAATGGACCAGTCTCGTTAGAAGAATACAACCATATTTGTATCCTGGCTGTTTCCTACAGTTTAGGTCACAGTAAGATATTCGAAATCATGACTCCATTTGATGATGATTACATCTCATTACGTCTTGATACTTATGATAAAGTTACCCCAGGGGTATTTGAATATGAGGAAAGGCACCAGGAATCTTTAGTTAAAATTGATCTGCATTCTAATGCACAGAAGTACTGGAATATCGTTGGTTCAAATACTCTCGCACCATCGAATGCAACAATAAACCTGATTGAATACAGTGATACAAAAATATCTGGATCGTACAGTTTTACCGGCCTGGATAATGAAAGCTATTCAGGTGAATTTGATATTATTCTGAATAAACAATGACTAGCTCGTAGGTTGGGGTGAGTGAAACGAACCCCAACATTACTTCAAGCAAACTAACGTTGGGTTTCACAAACTCAACCCAACCTACGGACAACTTTTCATTTAATCATGACAACTAATTCGCTTCGGGGTTGACGCCGACTTTGATGGCGCGTGTTTGGGTTTTGGTTTTTTAAATATAGATAAGGAGCGACAGGGATGTCGCCGCATTGGCAGAGGGGCTGGGATGCCCCTTCTGCCAATGCTCAACAAAAAACCAAACCCCAAACACACGTCTGCGCCATCTCTGGAGGCAATGGTTTTGGTTACTTTTGCCGAAACAAAAGTAACTCGTCTGTCAGGACGAGACCTGACTTTGATCAGCCATCGACACCGTCGATTCATTTAAAATAACAATTCTCCATCCCCGCCCGATGAAACCAATACCCATTACAACTCTCCGGACTCACCTCCACATGATCCACGCCATTTAACCTGGCCATATGAAATTCCTGAATAATGTCTACTGTACCGGCTGACTGCGGGCTGATTCGCATAATATCGACACCCATACTGCGCATCGCAGGCAGTTGCTGCAGCAGGTTATAGCACTGCCCGGACTGGGTTTGTATGCCGTTAAGGGTAAACACGGTTTCATCTTCCTGGCTCTGTACCGGCATTCCATCTACATGTTGACCACAGATAAACCGGCAATCGTCTTTGGGTAAGTTATGAGCCCGCGCAGTAAAACACCGGGCCGAGAAGGCCAGTGGTAAATAACCAAAACTGAACACCTCTGTTTCAAACGGACTATCAGGAAAATCTTTTTTACTGCTTGTTAAAATTTCATCCAGGGTCTGGCGGGATAACTCAACGGGCATAACCCATCTTTGCAGACCAAGCTTTACCAGGGTATTAAGACTTCGAGCATTATAGATATTGATAAACGGCCCACTAACAAAAGGCACACCCTGTTCACTCAGCATGTACACCGCAGACATATCGTTGGCTTCGACTGTAAAGTCATCGTTTTCACAAATACGTCGAACCTGGCTGAGTTCTGATTCAGCCTCAAGTAAGGTCAGCGTTGATAAAACAACCTGCTTACCCCGCTCCTTCAGCTTATAGGCCAGATCCAGCCAGTCATGTAAACTCAACTGCCTGCGTTTGGCACAGACCGTTTCACCAAGATAGACAATATCAACCGGGCTGCGTGCCACTTGTTCATAGAAGTCAAAAATTGTAGACCGCTCCCAGAAATAAAGAATTGGCCCCAAAGACAACTTCATCATTTTTTCATTCTCGCTTACTGCCATGGTCTTGAATAAGCTCCCAGTGTTGTCTGACTTCCTTCTGATACCTTATTCAAGGCAAGTTGCCATGACGTGCGTTCAGAAAATAATTCTGGTGACTTTGTATAAGCATCAATGGCTTCGCGCCAGACTTTCACCACCTGGCCAACATAGGCCGGGCTGCGTTGCCGTCCCTCAATCTTTAATGCTTTGACGCCGATTTTATGTAACTCAGGCAAGATGGACAGTGTATTGAGGCTGGTGGGTTCTTCCAGTGTATGATAAACATTGTCTCCCACTTTGAATCTTCCCTTACACAGCGTTGGATAACCGGCATTTTCATCTGGCTCATAACGGTCTATCAAAACATTATTAAGCCGTGTCTCAAGTACATCACCGGTATTTTTCCAGGCCACTGCACTGGCAGGTGAACAGACGCCACACATATTTGGCGATTCACCTGTGATATAGGAAGAAAGATGGCAACGACCTTCGGCCATAATGCACAGACTACCAAAGGCAAACACTTCCAGGTCGACAGGGCTTTTTTCCGCCAGGCGATTGATTTGAGGCAATGCCAGTACCCGTGGAATAACGGCCCGTTTGATATTGAAGTTCTTATAATAAAAATTTAACGCATCAACATTGGTGGCCGAACCCTGGACAGACAGATGAAGATTCAGATCAGGATATTTATTTACTGCATAATCCATGACACCAATATCAGCGACAATAACTGCATTGACTCCGATGTCTGCGGCCCTGTCTATCGCGGCCTGCCATTTATGCCAGGCGGCAGGTTGAGGATAGGTATTAATCGCGACATAAATCTTGATGTTCCTGTCACGCGCATAGGTCAATGATTTTTCAAGTTTAGTATCATTAAAATTCAGGCCGGAAAAATTCCTTGCATTGGTTTCATCTTTAAATCCAAGGTATACCGCATCAGCGCCATTGATCACAGCGGCCTTAAGGGAAGGAAAATTTCCTGCCGGGCAAACCAGTTCCATCGCTCTCTCCAGTTAATTCAATGCTGACCCCTGCCAGGCTTGGTCAGTTATGAGTTGGTCGTGTATGGCGTTCAGTACTTGCCACTTTTTCCCGCACCATGCTGGCGCCAGTAATATTTTTTCTCGGGCCGTTGCAGTCAGCCTGTGAAAAACAACTTCAAGTGGGGTATTTTTTATTATTTCACTTGCTGTTAGCACATACTCTTTAAAACCCAGGGGCTGGTACTCACCTTTTCGCCATTCATTCGCCAACTGTGTTCCTTTCACAACATGTAGTGGATGCAACTTCAAACCCTCTGTGCCAAGGTCCATGACTCGTTGATGAGAAATAACACTTTGGCTGACTGTTTCTCCTGGCAAACCAATAATCAGATGTGTACATACCTTGAGGTGATATTGTCTGGCCCGCTTAACCGCATCTCGATACTCAGCAAAGCCATGCCCACGATTGACCCTTTGCAGGGTTTCATCAAATGCAGACTGTAGGCCCAGCTCGAGCCAGACTTCATGTCCCTGCTGCTGGTAGTCTGCCAACAGGGCCAGCACCTTATCAGGCACACAATCAGGCCGAGTCCCGACCGACAGGCCGATCACATTTTTCACCTGTAAGGCACTTTCATAAAGTTGCTTTAGAGATGCAATATCGGCGTAGGTGTTGGTGTAGGCCTGGAAATAGGCCAGGTATTTTCTGGCACCCGTGCGTTTAAGTATTACCTGCTTACCAGAATCAATCTGTAACTGAATATTCGGTGGCTTATTGGTATTAGGATTGAAGGAACGATTATTACAGAAACTGCATCCGCCTCTTCCCTTGCTGCCATCGCGATTGGGGCAGGTGAAGGCTGCATTGAGTGCAAGCTTATGCACTTTCTCACCGTATTTTTCCAGCATTGCCTGGCCAAACGAATGCACGACCCCTGGTAAAAACATTATGTCTCTCTATTCCTTATTTCAGCTTGTATAAAAATCACTCACTTCGAATATTTGTTTGGCGAATTGGCGGGGAGTCTATCAATGGGACATCAGATTCCAATTGATGTGGATCAATTCAATTTCATATCAACATATTATTATGTTGCGATTTTTGAACAGTATTCAATCAGGAACATTTATGCGCTTACCGGTATTGCCCCCTATTCCAAAACCTTCTCATTTCGTCCAAAAACTGCCACAGTTTATTCTCCAGCCCCTGTCACACAGCCCTTTTTCACTTCAACGCATGGCACTGGAACGGGTCCTGAAGCAGGTATTCAAAGAAGCTATTGCAGAAGGCGATTTTAATTTTCTTGAGAACAAATATTTACGGGTGGATATTCGTGATCTCAAGCTTTGTTGGTATTTCAGTTTTGATGGCCAGCAGATCACTGTGCATCGTTATGCCAGGCCCGATGCCACCATATCTGGTGAACTGCATGAGTTCCTGTTATTGATGAGTCGCCGTGAAGATCCGGATACCCTGTTTTTTCAACGTCGTTTACAGATCAGTGGTGATACTAAGCTGGGGCTAGAGGTGAAAAATCTGCTCGACACCATCGACATGGACACGCTTCCCTATCCCATCAAAATCACCATGGACAAGATTATTGGTTTTGCTGTTTAGACCGCATCATATGAATGGTCAATATTCTGGCCTAAAAGATATTGGTCCTACTAAAGCCTAATACCGGTGTGCCGTTATAGAAGGATACGACTAAACTGTGTCCCGCTATGACTACACACCGTTATTTTGTTCTTACCCTTTTGATGTCCATCGTCTACTGGATACTAGACTCCGGTATTCATTGGTTAATTTATTCAGAAGAATTGAATTTTTTTCCCACCGAAGCTAATGAACTCTGGATGCGTTCATTGATCATCACATTGTTGTGTTCACTGGGATTCTATGCGGATTACAAGACAAAACAACTTCTTCAAAAAGAACAGGAAAAGACCCAGGTTTTCAAGGCCACCGTCCAGTCAACCCAGCACATTCTTAACAATCTACTAAATCAGGTATTGTGTATACAGGTTCAACTTGAAGAAAAGGATCTACTTGATAAAGACATTGAGCAACAGATTAAGAATATTCTGCACACAGGAACCGAGCAGGTTCATGCCCTCAGTGAAGTCAAGAATGTCTCTGAACAATCTATAAAGCAATCCATCGCTCCCGAAGTTAAACCCAAATAATACCTGTCTGATTTCAGACAGGTTTATCAGCAAACCGCCAGTGGCTTTTTTTGTAATACAACGGACTGGGCGCTACACTAATTAATCATTTTATAAGGTAAGCCCCCATTGAGTCTGAGCATCTTTAACGCCTTTATCGTCGGCCTGTTCAGTACCCTGCACTGTCTGGGTATGTGTGGCGGTATTATCGGCACCCTGACCATGAGCCTGCCTGAGTCGGTGCGTAACAATAACCTGCGCCTGCTCAGCTACACATCGACTTTTAATCTGGGCCGCCTGCTGAGTTACGCCCTGGCTGGTCTGATTGCAGGTGCCTTTGGTCAAACTGTCATGGAGGCTATCAGTCCCCGTTACGCCCATATCATATTGCAGGTATTCGCCACCCTGATCATGGTCGGTATTGGTATTCATCTGGCGGGCTGGTTCCCGCGCTTCAATCTAATCGAAAAGATCGGTACTCCTCTTTGGAGAAAGCTCGAACCCTTTGCCCATCGTCTGCTGCCTGTACAGAAACCTTCCCAGGCCTTTCTGTTTGGGCTGGTCTGGGGTTGGCTACCCTGTGGTCTGGTCTATGCCGCACTGATCTGGTCAACTTCTGCCGGTGATGCCACCCACGGTGCCCTCTTTATGTTGGCCTTTGGGGCAGGTACACTATTACCCGTGATGACAGCGGGCATGCTCACCGGCTGGATGGTCAGAATGAGTCATATCCCGAACATCAAACCGATCATCGGTTCTATAATAATTGTTATGGCCCTGTTAAGTCTTGGCGTGACCTTGCAACAGGGTGTTTCAGACACGCATACACACCAAACCCACGGAGGTCACTGAGGTGGATACATTCGACACGTTGTTACAGGGCGAATCACCCGCATTCCTCAACCTGTTACGTTCAGCCCGTATGGCGGCCCGTACTGATGTCACTCTGTTACTCTTAGGAGAGAGCGGTACCGGCAAAGAGCTGCTGGCCAATTCCATCCACGGAGAAAGCCTGCGCAAGGATAAACCCTTCATTGCCATTAACTGTGCCGCCCTGCCAGAGGCACTGGCCGAATCTGAACTGTTCGGTCATCGCAAAGGTGCCTTCACCGGAGCGAGCGAGCACACCCTGGGACGCATCAAGGCCGCTGAAGGAGGTACCCTGTTCCTGGATGAGGTGGGCGAACTGCCCCTGGCCGTACAGGCCAAACTGCTGCGCTTTCTTGAATCCAGTGAATGTCATGCGCTGGGTGAAACGAAACCTGTAAAAGTCAACACACGTATCATCGCCGCGACAAATCGTGATCTCAATGAAGATGTTAAACAGGGGCAGTTCCGTAAAGACCTGTTCTATCGACTTAATATCGTGCCCCTGCAGTTACCTGCCCTTAGGGAACGTCATGGTGATATCGAAAAGCTGATAACAAATTTTACTGCGCAACTGGCACGCCTGCATGGTCTGGATGCACCACGTTACAGTGTGCCTGCCATTGAACAGTTACAACGTTACGACTGGCCCGGTAATATTCGTGAGCTACGTAACTTTTGCGAGCGTATGCTGGTGTTATTGAGCGGCCAGGTGATCAAACCCGGTAACCTGCCAATTGAAATGCAGCCACAAATCAAAACATCCGTGGGCAGTGGCGGTTTTGCTCTGCCAGAAGGTGGCATCATTTTGGAAGAACTGGAGATGGACCTGATTCAACAGGCCCTGGATAAAAGCCATGGTAATCAGAGTAAAGCGGCTCGGCTTCTAGGCCTGACCCGAAGTGCCTTGCTATATCGAATGAAAAAACACGCCATCGCTTAGTCTTCAGTAACCATATCCAATAAAAAAACCGTTCAGATTTTCTGAACGGTTTTTTACTTTATAAAATTGTTAATTAAGCAGCAATCTTCTTACAGGCCTTGATGCAGTCCTTACAGGACCGGGCACAGGCTGCACACACCTCATGCTTTTTGGCGTGTTTATTACATTCCTTTTCACAGTCCTTGCATACCTTCATACAGACACTGGCCAGTTTACCCAGATGCTTAGAATCATAACTGGCCATTTTTTGTAATGCCGTACACATAGCCACTAACTCTGTTACTGACTCGGCACAGGCCGCCATGGAGGTATCCCCTTTCTTAAAAAACTGCATACAGTGATCCAGGCAGGCCTCACCATCACGCATACAATGCAGGGCACTTTCAATCAGCTTACTGTGTTTACCCTGGTGTCCATGGTGATGACCATCTGCTGCAAAGGCATTTGGTATCCCTGCACTGGCCAGTACGGCACCGGTACCCAGTAAAACCTCACGGCGTGTCAGGCCGGTTTTTTGATCTATTGAATCACTCATCAATCGCTCCTTGTTTTATATGAATATAGGATAGCCCTGTTATTACCACCAATCAGCCATATTCAATAAATACTTATAAATTTTTTAGTTCAAATTTGACCGGAATTTCTACAAGACTTTTAACCGGTGTCTTGCCTTTTTGTGCGGGGATAAAAAACCACTTACTGACAGTATCTATCGCAGCACTGTCCAATAAGCGATAGCCAGAACTTTTCTTAAGTTCGACATGGGAAACCTTACCCCGCTCATTGACCTCGACCTGTAGTAACACAGTTCCCTCCATCCCTCGACGTCTGGCAGATGACGGATAAAAGGGTTTGGGGTTTTCATGTTCAAAAGGTCGGCTATCCGCCTTGATAAAGTGTTGGGCCTCGGAAGGTAATTGCTCAGGGTTACTTTCCGGCTCCTGCTGTTGTTGAAGTTTATTCGATTTTATGGGTTCGGGTTTTGTCTTCTTTGTTGATAAAGGGTTTGCGGTCTTATTGTCTGACAGATCGATACCCGCTACCAGTTTGATATTCATCCAGTCAGGTAACTGAGGACGTGCATCATAAGCTTTGCTATGCAATATATAAAATACCAGGCCATGTAACAAAACGGCATACAGCAAAAACAACATCATACGAAGATGATGTGATGGGGTGTTGTGCCATAGGGTATGAACAATCATATCCATCGGGTTTTCCACCATCGCATGAGACCGGTAAATACCAGCACAATGGCCAGAACTGCAATCAGATCATTGATCCATTTCCACTGTGCATGAATCAAAACCCCACTATGCAAACCATCGACAACATAATACCAGGGAATATAATTTAGAAATGGCAACTCAATATTTTCTCTGTATTTTTTCTCATTCTGATTAATGCGCCACAGGCCATTATTATTTTTCAATAAAATATCCCGTTTATACATGGTTACATCTGTAGGCATATGTACACGGGAATTTATTTTACTCCAGTTATTAGAAGAACCTTTATAAATAAAATTTGGACTCCCCATCCCGCCTACAATTAAATTATCTTTTATTTTTCTCACAGTCCACGCGAAAACTGCCTTGTCACGCCACAGCCCCTCGCGAACCCATGTCTCACCTTCATCGTTTGTTGAAAATACTCCAAGCCGGGTCCCCAGGCTGACAATGTCTCCATTATTTCTCACTACAATCCCATAGATATGACCTTGCCACTCGTTTATATCGTAAACTGGAGTTTGAAAACCATGTGTAACCTGAATCGGCTTCATCCACTCACGGAGAGTATTGTGACCAAGAAATATCCCGGTAAGGGATATATACACTACAGGAATGAATGTGATTAAACCCATGCTTGGACCGTGCAATCTAAATAGCCATCGCATAGTATGCTGCTTATAGGAATGACTTATAGAATCACCGATAGATTTTCGATGACGCCAACGTTTTGGCAACCAGTAAAACAAGAACCCTGTTATAGGAAGGATCACCATAGCTAGTCCAGCTATGTCATTCCACAGCAGTGATCCTGACACCGTATTGACACCACGTCCGTAATGCAAGTCACGTACAAATCGGGAAAGAGAGATAGATTCTGGCAAGTTATGTTTAGCAAGAGGTCTGAGTTGAATTTCAGTTTTTGCTGCTGTAATAGTATCGAGCTTATATACCTGACTGCGATCATCAACAATGTATAATACATTCTTGTTACTTTGGTCTATCGCAGTAATAGACTGGTTAGAAAGGGCTAATTTTCTAAAATGTTGACCATTATCTTTTGAATACCATACACCATTATCACTGGCCAGCCAGACGTGTCCTGCAATCATTTCATTAAACAATATTTGATATACTAAAGGTTTGTCTTTTGAGTTCACAAACTTACTGGCTTGCCACTCATGTGATATGTCTGTACGCCACCAAAGCCCTGTCATACCACCACTTAGCTCATGCTTCTCACTATGAGGAGATTTCTGGTAAAGTCTAATTGATGAGTTCCGGCTCTTGTCAACAATATCTTTTGGCAAGAATGACTGATTAAGACCCGACTGCCACATCCAACGCCAGTTATCACGGTGATCAAGTATAAAACCGGTAATACCTAAGACACTCAACCATATAGCGGCAAACAGCCCACACCATAGGTGTAGACGTTGCGTGTTGATGGCCCCAAATAATATCTTCATTTAAAACATCTGGTAGCTCAGCCCAATATAATACGTCCTTGGTATGCCAGGTGCATATTGAGCCTGTCCACTTGAAACAGCCGCATTAGTTGCATAACGTTTATCACCCAAGTTCATAAGCCGCCCATAAAGCTCCAGTTTTTTACTAATTGGGTAGTTCAGACGTAGGTTATACAGGTTATGCCCCTCATACTGGGTGGTATTATCGTTATCCATCCAGTATCGCCCCAGTTTATCCCATTCCAGTTCAACCAGTCCATCATTCATAAAATCGGGTTTATAGCCCAGACGTGCACTCATGATCTGCCGTGGTGCTGCAGGCATCTCCTTGCCACTGTAATCCTTGCTAGTCGATTTCTGAACCCAGTTTTCATATCGATGCTCCGCATAACTGGCTGCTATATCAAAACTCAGTTGTTCAGAAATATCGACACCTATACCGAGTTCAACTCCCTCATGCAGAGTTTTACCTGCATTAACCGTTTCCCGAGGACCGTTCGCATGCTCAAAAGTAATGATGTCATCACGCTTGACCATGGAATAAACAGAAAGGTCGTAATTCCAGCTGGCATGACGACCACGCAGTCCAATTTCCCGGTTGGCTATTTTTACGGGTTTGAGATTAGTCGTATTGGTAGAGCTACCTGGCCTGAAAATTTGCCCTTCGGAAGGGGCTCGGAAGGCTTCACGATATGCCAGATACAGTGCGTCATTCGCTGACAATTGCAGGCTGGTGCCAAGCTTGGTACTGAGGTTGTGATAACTTACTGTGGTATCAGCCAGCTGTCGATAAGTGACTTTTCTTGTTGGCTGCGTGGCGAAAGGAAATAGCTCAATATCACCACCGCTAAGTTTGTTATCGTAATCATATTCCATATGGTCATAACGCAGCCCCGCCGTTACACGCCAGTTGCTAGATGGAGATAGTTCCAGATGGGCATAGGGTGAAACAGAAGTAAAGGTCACATCATAGTCATAGACTGTTTCTGCTTCCGTATAACTGGTATAAACTTTACCTGCTTTAGTTGTCCGAATACTTTTCTCTTCACGACTACCCGGACTGTGGTCAATATCGATACCGGATATAAGACGTGTCTTCATGGGAGAAAAGTCCATACGGTACTTGGCCTGCAGTCCAAGTGAGCCATGACCGGTTTCATAAACGGTTGGATCATATCCCAACGACCAGTTAGGCAGTAGTTCCATGGTATTGGAACGCAGGTAGGGGGTAATGTTTATCAGACTGTCAGCCGTTTCCTTTTCATAGGCCATGGATAAGCGGCTTGCCTCCACTTTTCTATAAGAGATCGGCGTATAGTTTTCGGTCGGATTATTTTCAAAATCCTCACGATACAAACGTGATGAACCTGCGGTCTGTTGATCAATATTAGAATGGGTAATAACCGTCTTTAATGTTGCGCCACTTTGCAATGTACGGTCCCATCGGCCGGTAACACTTTGTCGGTCATATTCCGTTGACTTACGCCAGCCATCGGTGTGAGTCAAATTGAGATCAGCACGATACCCATCATCACCCGTCGTGTTTCCACCCGTGAATAAAAAACGCCGGAAACCATGCCCACCTGTTTCCAGATCCAGCATGGCTTCCGGCTGCAGCGGTGCGGGGTTAGTCTGTGCATTGACAACCGCACCAATGGCATCGCTCCCATAGAGAGCAGAGCCGGGGCCCTTTGAAACCTCCAGGCGAGATGCCTGGGGTACATTAATCTCATACAAAGCATTATGATTAAAAAACCCGGTTGAGCGAGTTGGAATCCCATCCTCCAGATATAGATACAAAGGTGATGTACTCAGAGGTTGTCTGATGGCAGTCATGTGACCTTCACCACCGGTTACATTCACATGTACCCCTGGTACTCGACCCATGACCTCTGAGGGATGACCTGGTTTGACCTGCTCAATCGTCTCTTCTGAAATAACACCCACACTATGTGAAGATTCCTTGATGGATTGTGCTTCGCGGGTAGCCGTTACGGTAACTTCTTCCAGCCTGTTATTTCGTTCTGCGAATGTAACAGAAGTTAATAAGGATATTCCACTGATCAGGATCAATCGTTTGTGAGTTTTCTTCATTAGCCTATCCAATTCATCATATATTTGGAAAGACTATTGCAATTACGTTGCCAGGCTTAAATTTGTATAAATTACAAAAGCTTGATTTAAACTACACAGGAAATATACTGTGTCAACCGCATGAAATCACGCTAAACTGTTTGATATCGGACAGGTAAATTATACAAACACTATTTGCACAACTTAACAGGAACCGTTCCGGTCAATATGCAAAACAATAAGGGGCTGTTACAAAAACTCATCAATCATTTCTGGCTGTGGCTGATTTTTTTGCTAGCGGTTAGTGGTGCTTACTATGTTTATTATCAGCTACTGTTATCACAGCATACGGTATTAGATAAAATCATTGAACGCGGTGAAATAGTTATTGCCACGCGCAATGCACCAACTACGTATTATGAAATTCGCTATCGCCGCTATGCGGGCATTGAATATGATATGGCTCTTGCATTTGCCAAGTACCTTAATGTTAAACCCCGATTTGTTATCAAGGATACGGTTGAAGATATATTCATGGCCCTTGACAAAGGCGAAGTCGATATTGCCGCATCTGGCTTGACGGTTACTGATGCACGTGAAGAGAAATATCTATTTGGTCCAAGCTATCAGTCTGTTAATCAGAAGGTCATTTGTCACCGAAAGGCAAAACATATCCCAAAGTCTATGGACGACTTTAAAAAACAGCAACTTCACGTTTCATCTGGAACAAGCTATGCCGAACAGTTGAACAAATTACAGAAAGACCATCCAACGGTAATGTGGCAAAAAAATCCGGAATGGGATACTGAATTTCTTTTACAGAAAGTACATAAACGAAAACTGGACTGCACTATTGCCGACTCAAATATTTTTGCAGTCAATCAACGTCACTTTCCTGAGCTTACCGTTGCTTTTGATTTGACAGAAGATGCACCACTGGCCTGGGTCATGCGCAAAGAGTCTGAAAACCTGCGTCTGAAACTCAATATCTGGTTCGGTGCCTATAAAGATCAAGGTCAACTTGATGCGGTAGTCAACCGCTATTATGGTCATATTGATGAGTTCGATTATTTTGATACCAAAATATTTCGTCAACGAATAAAAAAACGTTTTCCGAAATATCGAACATGGTTTAAACAGGCCGCAAGAAAGTACAAAATTGACTGGCGTCTGCTGGCTGCCCAGTCTTATCAGGAATCTCACTGGAACCGAAAGGCAAAGAGTCCAACAGGTGTCCGAGGCATCATGATGCTAACCCAGGCAACAGCAAAAGAACTGGGCGTAAAAAGCCGGCTTGATGCCAAAGCAAATATATTTGCCGGAGCAAAATACTTTATCCGCTTGAGAAAACGGCTACCAAAAGATATTAAGGAACCTGATCGCACCTGGATGG
>JAOULO010000035.1 GCA_029881995.1 Gammaproteobacteria bacterium | reverse complement strand
CTTACGTTTACCTGTTCTGCTCATTGGGACACTCCTTTTGGGTAGCGCTTGCTACCGATTAAAAGTGTCCGTTAAACTGGGGGAGGTTCAGTCTGACCCTACTGAATTCTACTGAATTGAAAATAACAGTACCTGATGGAGTAGGAGCGGTGAGAGGAAAAATCCAGCCTGACATAATTTGAAGTAACTCAAAAGCCGGGAATCATCATCCTGACTTTTTTTGTTGAACAGAATTCAACCACTATATTTCCCTCCCCTGAAGCCCAATACTTGTCTCGATAGCGGCATACTCTAAAACCTGCCAAATATGACAGGATCAGAAAATTTGCGGTCAAATCGCAATTTACAAGCAATGCCATACAAGATATAAGAGTAAGTAATTACGGGCGTATATCACATTAGGCGCAGATAAGGAGGTTGGAACATGACTTGCGGGTCACTTCATAGAATATTTAGCCTGAGCACACTGCTGGTAATCATTACCATACCAACAGCCTGTTTTGCTAAAACAAATAGCCATTGTCCAGATAATGCACAACAATTCTGGAAAGAGTTTCGTACCGCCGCCATGCAGTCAAATGTAAAAAAAATAGCCAATATGGTCCAGTTTCCACTCGAAGTACGTGGAACCATGGATGACAGCCCATCCCGCCAAATTAATAGAGACAAGTTTAAAAATATTCTTCCAAAGTTACTGGCCACAGATCCAGGTATGAGTGCTATTCCAGGCACGATGAAAAGTTACATCCAGAATATAGAAACGGTACAGAAAAAAGCCTGTAACAAACACGGTAACCAGTTTCGAATTGGTACATGGGTTTTTGTTAAAAAAAATGCTGATTGGCTGCTGGTACAAGCCTTTATTGAGGAATGAGTGAACAAGGAGAGATAGTGTAATGAAACATATTAAGTTGAATGATCAGGGAATAGAGGTGAGTAAAATTCAGATATTACTGAATTCAAAATTAACCCCATCGCCATCACTTGGAATCACAGGCATTTTTGAAAGTAAAACGCAACAGGCTGTAATGAAGTTCCAAAAAAATCAACGCCTGGCATCGAATGGAATAGTAGAAGTTAGAACTCGTAAAGCACTGGGTTTAAAACCAACGGCTACACCGATACCACAAATTGTTACAGCAGGGGCACCCTGGATGAAAGTCGCAGTAGCCGAGTTAGGCGTACACGAAGATTCCTTGCCAGGACAGCATAATAAAAGAATTGTTGAGTACCATAAAACCACAACCCTTAAAGCATCAGATGATGAAACGCCGTGGTGTTCATCATTCGTAAATTGGGTAATAAACCAGTCTGGTTACAAGGGAACAAACAGTGCCGCAGCAAAGAGCTGGGAGAAATGGGGTGTTTCTGTCACGGTTCCTGTTAATGGTAGTATTGTTGTTATAAAGAAAAAAACTGGTTCTGATCAGTCAACGGGCTCATCATCAGGATACCATGTAGGTTTTTATATTTCTAAAACAGACAAGTTGATTAGAATTTTAGGAGGAAATCAGAGCAATCAGGTTAGGTACTCCAATTTCAGGTTATCTTCTTATGAAGTGCTTGCGTATAGGAAGCCGCAATAACATGGTTTTAACATGCCCTTGGTGATGGTCGGATAATTGCTTGTGGTAGTCGGTAAAACGGGGTCAGGAGAACAATTGTTTCTAATATTAAAATTTACTATTCTCTGACCCATCCCAATTCCTCCCTAAATTTAATCACCCCCTTTCCTTTTCACCCTTGCCGTAGCCTGTGCCTGCAGTGGATCATCCGGCCAATGATGTTTTGGGTAACGGCCTTTAAGATCTTTTTTTACCTCGTGATAGGAGCTTTGCCAAAATCCGGCCAGGTCCTGTGTGATTTGTACGGGACGTCGTGCGGGTGAGAGCAGGTGTAGTAACACGGCGACTTTGCCATTGGCGATGTGGGGGGTGTCGGTGAGGCCAAACATTTCCTGTAGACGCACAGCAAGGACAGGTGGGGAATGGCTATAGTCGAGACGAACGTTTGAACCGCTGGGGACGGTGATATGTGTGGGTGCCAGTGCCTTGAGTTGGCTTTGTTGTTCCCAGGACAGGCAGGCCATTAATATAGAATGCATATCAAGTTGTTGCAGGTGTGAGAGGCGAGACATGCCGGTGAGGTAGGGCGATAACCACTTATCCAGTGTTTGCAGTAAGGCCGCATTACTAAAGTCAGGCCAGTCATTACTCAACTGATCATGCAAAAAGATGGTCCGGGCCTGTAACTCACGGGCTGTATCATTCCACGGTAGGCAGGTCAGTCCCTGCGTACGAATGCCCTCCTGTAAGGCCTGCTCGATAGCATCGGGATCGGCATCTAGCCAGGGTTTGTCAGTGATAATGACTTCACCCATGCACTGCTGACGCCGCGCCTGTACAGTGGCACTGCGATCATCCCAACTGACAAAGTAGCGTTCCTGCAAAAGATCACTGTGATGGCGTAACAATTGTTCGCGGTGAATCCCCGCCGCGAGAAAGATGCGTGCCTCACGACTACCATCGAGATGGGCCGCGACAATAAATTCTTCCGTACTGAGCATGTCACCTTCGTTAAGCATGGCACCGCGACCGTTACTGAGCAGATAGCGGGTGCCTGAGTTATCACGACCGCCTGTGTTATCACGATTAAGACCGATGCGATCGGGATAGGCATAGGCGAGGACGACACCGGTTAGTGCCAGGTCGTCCTGTGTGGAATCGGTCTTTACTTTTAACTGTGCTTGCCATTGTTTTGCGATTTCACGCACCTGTCGCAAAGCGGCCTGGTCAAATTCATTGCCGCGTGGCCGATCACGCAGGGCCTCAATACGAAGGCGTAAATCTGATTCACGGATACGACCGCGCATGACATCCCGTTCGTTAAGTAAGGCTGCAACTTCACAGGCGACGGTTCCGGCTTTGATGTCTTTGGCGCGTAACATCATGTGGGCAAGACGCGGGTGGGCACCCCACTGTGCCATCGATTCACCATGTTTCGTTATCTTGCCCTTCGTATCCAGTGCACCCAGTTGCTGTAATAATGCTCTTGCCTGTGCCACGTGTGGCGCAGGGGGCGCATTAAGCCAACGCAGCATGTTTGCATCGGCCACACCCCATTGGGCAAGTTCAAGCATGAGGGGTGCGAGGTCGGCGTCGATAATTTCCGGGTTGCTGTGTGACAGTAGATGCGTTGACGCAGACCACAGGCGATAACACACGCCTGCTTGCGTGCGCCCGGCACGACCGCTGCGCTGATCGGCGTTGGCCTGTGACACGGGCAGGGTCACGAGCCGGGTAAGACCGGTACTGGGATCAAAGCGCGGTGTGCGCATGAGACCGCTGTCAATCACAATGCGAATCCCTTCGATGGTGAGACTGGTCTCGGCAATGGCGGTTGCTAATACCAGCTTACGTTTACCTGCGGGTGCAGGCTGGATGGCCGCATCCTGTTCCGCTGCGGTCAGTTGTCCGAACAGGGGCGCAAGGATAATGTCATCATCCAGTTGTGATGCCTGTAGTGAATCGTATACCTGGCGAATCTCACCCACACCGGGTAAAAAAACCAGGGCACTGCCTTCTTCTTGCTTGAGTGCGGTAAGAATGTGTCGCGTAAGCCCCTGCAAAAAACCACGTCGATCACGCGCAAAGTTTGCCTGCACTGGCTGATAATGGATCTCGACAGGATAACTGCGACCTTCACTGGTCAGCACTGGGGCATCACCTAACAGTTTTGCCACAGAAGACTCATCAAGGGTGGCAGACATGACTAACAGTCGTAGATCATCACGTAGTCCCTGTTGTGCATCAAGGCAGAGGGCCAGACCCAAATCAGAATTGAGATTACGTTCGTGAAACTCATCAAAGATAACGATGCCGACATTTTCCAGTGCCGGGTCATCCTGCAACATGCGTGTCAGGATGCCCTCGGTGACAACCTCAATGCGTGTGTTGGGTCCCGTTTTATTATCAAGACGAACACGATACCCCACAGTCTGTCCGACTGATTCACCAAGGCTCTTTGCCATAAATCGTGCTGCGGCACGTGCGGCAATACGACGTGGTTCGAGCATGATGATCTTCTTTTTACCTAGCCACTTCGCCCCAAGCAGGGCCAGCGGTACCCGAGTGGTTTTACCGGCACCCGGTGGGGCCTGTAACACCACATTATGTTGCTGTACCAGGGTATCAATGAGTTGGGGCAGAAGTTCGTCGACAGGAAATGGCATGGGATAAGCTTAAATGAAAATAATTGATCTCAAAATAACTTCCCCACCGGCAGATAGCGCCATTGCCCTGGCGGTAATTTGGCAAGGGGCACACTGCCAATACGTATCCGCACCATTGAGACGACCGTCAGGCCGACACTCTGACACATAAACTCGATCTGGCCTGCTTGTATGTTCTTGAGTGCGAAGCGCAGGCGGTTTTCACTTTGCCAGCTTACTTTGGCTTTGGGCAGGGGCCAGCCTTTATGTTTTATTTCACGGTTGAGTTTTTCAAGTCCATCGGCTTCTATTTCACCACTGACTTCTACGGTGTATTCCTGTTCGTTCTTTTTGGTATCTTTCACCAGTCTTTGTACGACGCGCTTATCCTGGGAAAATACCAGCAGACCCGTTGCCCCTGCCTGTAGTGGTGCGGTTGGCATTAAAGCTGCGAAGTGACGTTTGAGGGTGCGAATGCTGGTGTTGTCATCGGCCCAGCGGGTTTCTGGTGTAATTAGCTGTCGTGTGGCAACTGGATCGTCGGTATCAAAACCGACAGGTGAGTTGAGCAATATGGTCATGGGTAAAATCGGCTCGAGCGTGGCATCGGCATGCAATTCAACCTTTTGATCCTGCACCATGAACTGTGGTGCATCCACTACTTCGCCATCCACCCGCACCCAACCACCTTCTATATATTTTTCGGCCTCGCTGCGGGAGCAACCGATTAACTGGATAAGTCGTTTGGATAGTCGTATTGCTTCGCTCATTATTTTTTTACCTGTTTGATATTTAACTATCCTGTTGCAAGGCTTCCATTTCTTCACTAATCAGTAACCATTCTTCCTCGGTTTCTTCTAATGACTGAGTAACATTTACCTGTTGTTCTAACAGGGTCTTGAGTTGTTGCTTGTTACTGTCATCATAAATACTGTTGTCGGCCAGTTGGTTTTCTATCGAAGTTTTTTCGCTATTGAGTTTTTCGATCTTTTTATCGAGTGTCTTTAACTTGTTGCGCAAGGGTTGTAACAGTTTACGCTTTTCGGCAGCATCCTGGCGTTGTTGTTTTTTATTGCCTGCGCCATTGCTTTGCGAGGAATCAGTGTCGGTCTCCTGTTTGAGAGAGTCTTTGACCCATTGCCGATAGTCTTCAAGATCACCTTCAAACGGGCTGACCTTTCCACTATCAACCAGCAGCAAAGTATCAGTGACGGTGCGAAGCAGGTGTCGATCATGGGAGACGATGACCATGGCACCGACATAGTCCTGCAGTGCCACACTGAGAGCATGGCGCATTTCCAGGTCAAGATGGTTGGTGGGTTCATCGAGCAGTAATAGATTCGGCTTTTGATAGACCAGGATGGCAAGCACCAGGCGTGCCTTTTCACCGCCTGACATAGGCGCAACAGGGGAGGCGGCAAAATCTCCGTTGAAGGCAAATCCACCGAGGAAGTTACGCAGGCTCTGTTCAGTGGCGCGTGGGTCGAGTCGTTGTAGATGCAATAAGGGACTGGCATGACTATCGAGTTGTTCCAGTTGATGCTGTGCAAAGTAACCGATCTTCAGATCCTTGGCGTCACTGCGTTCACCGGCCTGCAAGCCCAGCTCTCCCGCCAGGAGTTTAATCAGTGTTGATTTGCCTGCACCGTTATGCCCCAACAGACCAATGCGATCCCCGGCGTGGATGAGTAGCTCAACATTATCCAGCAGGCGTGTGTCATTATAGCCAGCACCGATCTTGTCCAGCTTTATCAGCATGTCCGGCATTTTGTCTGGTTGCTTGAATTCAAAATCAAATGGGGAATCGACATGGGCCTGGGCGATGAGCTCCATGCGCTCCAGTGCCTTAACACGGCTTTGTGCCTGGCGGGCCTTGCTGGCCTTGGCCTTAAAGCGTCGTACAAAATCCTGCATATGGGCGATTTCGCGCTGTTGTTTTTCATAGGCGGATTGCTGGTTGGCCAGCTTTTCAGCGCGACGTTTTTCGAAGGCCGTGTAGTTGCCAGTATAGAAGGTCAGCTCGGCCTGTTCGATGTGGGCAATGTGGGTGGTGATCTTGTCCAGAAAGTCACGGTCATGGGAGATCAGTAACAAGGTACCCTGATAACTCCGTAACCAGTCTTCCAGCCAGATCACGGCCTCGAGGTCCAGGTGGTTGGTGGGTTCATCGAGTAATAACAGATCCGAACGGCACATCAGGGCCTGGGCAAGGTTAAGTCGCATGCGCCAGCCACCAGAAAAACTTTTTACTGGATTGGTTTCCTGCTCGGTTGTAAATCCCAGCCCATGCATTAATACTGAGGCGCGAGTTTTGGCACGATAGCCATCTATACTTTCCATTTGCATGTACAGATTAGCCAGGCGCTCGCCTTCATTTTGTTGTTCTGCCTGAGCTATCTCTTTTTCCAGTGCTCGCATCTCGGTATCACCATTCATCACATAGTCGATGGCGGTGTGCTCGACGGCTGGGGTTTCCTGTGCAACATGGGCGATCACCGTTTTGGGTGGCAGGGAAAACTCGCCCGTATCGGCCTGTAACTCATTGCGGATCAGGGCAAACAGGCTGGACTTGCCTGTGCCGTTGGCTCCAGTGATACCGACCTTCTGGCCCTGATGGATGGTGCCATTGACATCGTGTAATAGCTCGCGGGGACCGCGACGCAGGGAAAGTTCTTTGAAATTCAGCATGGGCGGAGTATATCGGATCAATTGGGTGAGACTCGATTAATTTCTCATTCCCATATAGATAGAGTACATGAAATAATAGCCATCAATGGTCTGAACATCGGCTTAGCTAGAATAGCTTATGAAGCAAAAGGAATTTGAGATGACGTACGATGAATACAATGAATTTTGTCACGCGCTACCGGCTACATCTTACGTGGTGCAATGGGGTGGTTCCCATGTCTGGAAGGTGGGAGGAAAGGTATTCGCCATTGGTGGTTGGGGGGATACCGATAAACCTGCCTTCACGTTTAAAACCTCGGATCATAATTTTCAGGTTTTGCAGGATCAACCAGGATTCAGACCGGCCCCCTATATGGCCTCTCGTGGTATGAAGTGGATACAACAGTATGATTTGCCGGAGAGTGCGGATGAGGAGCTTAAGTATTATCTGACAGAGTCTTACCGTCTTGTGTCATTAGGTTTAACGAAAAAAATGCAAAAAGAACTTGGACTCAATCAGGACTAATTTTTCATGAAAAGTATCAAGGCAATACTGGCAGGAACCCTGTTTATTATTATCACGATCGTGATGATTCAATTGGCCATTGTATTTTTGACCGTTGGATATAACATCCTTGCCAAAGACTATCCTTTCTTGCATGGGATAAGCATCTATTTCAGATATCTTGTGGCGTATCCTGTCCTGCTTCTTGTGTTATTCGTTGGTGGTTATCTCACGGCGAAACTGTCTCAAAAGCAGGTATTGGCGCATTGTTTAGCTGTAGGTGTTATTACTGTCAGCTTGTCAACAGTAACGGCGCTGGATTATATGGTGATGACTGTGACGGGTATGGTGCTGGTTATGCTGGCCTTGCTGTCAATTATGGCGGGTGGTTGGTATTGGCAAAAGAAAAATAATACATGAAACGTAATGCCGATTCTGTTGTGGTGCTGGATTTTGAAACAACTGGTTTGTCTCCAGGGAATGGTGATCGGGCCATTGAGATAGGTGCAGTCAAGATTAAGAATGGAATTGTTATAGAGCGATTTCAGTCCTTAATGAACCCGGGTAAACGCATCAGCGGTTTTATTGAAAGTTATACGGGTATCACAAACAAAATGTTGACTAAGGCACCACCTTGCAAAGAGGTGATGCGGGATTTTGCCGAGTTTATATCAGGTTTTGATCTAGTGGCTCATAATGCATCATTTGATAAGCGCTTTCTGGATGCCGAGTTGAAGCGTATTCGATGTAACTATAGCGGTGATTTTGCCTGTTCGATGTTGGTGGCCAGACGTTTGTACCAGACTGCACCCAATCATAAACTTGAAACCCTGGTTAGATTGAATCGCATCAAGATCAATGGTGATTTTCACCGGGCATTGTCTGATGCTGAGATGACGGCCAATTTGTGGTTGTCTATGC
The DNA here is from genome assembly GCA_029881995.1 of Gammaproteobacteria bacterium. Taxonomy (GTDB): domain Bacteria; phylum Pseudomonadota; class Gammaproteobacteria; order UBA6429; family Thiohalophilaceae; genus JAHEDB01. Next base: position 27,242 of record JAOULO010000035.1, on the reverse strand, counting down.
TGGCGAAAATCACAGACAAGTTTAATTATCAGACTATTCCGTTTGCTATTATGCAAAAGCTGGCTAAAACGCCCAAGTTATCGGTAGAAGTATTCCTTCATGATGCATCCACATAAAAATATAACCATTGGAGTAGCCTCAATTCATGACACCGCAAACATTACTCAACTTCTGGTTCGCCCCTCAACAGGAAAAACGCTGGTTTAATTCCACACCAGAATTTGATCAACAGATACATGAACAGTTTGAACAAGTCTGGATAATGGCAAAAGCGGGGCAGCAGACTGACTGGGAACAAACCGCGGAAGGAGCTCTGGCATTGGTTGTTTTGCTGGATCAAATGCCACTTAATATGTATCGCGGTTTGCCAGAGAGTTTTAGTACCGAGGCACAGGCCCGTACCGTGGCTGAGCGGGCGATTGAGCAGGGTTTTGATCTGCAGTTAACAGATTCAGGCAAGGCTTTTTTATATATGCCCTTTATGCATAGTGAGGATATGCGTGATCAGGATCGTTCCGTTGCCCTGTATGAAGCGGCTGGGCTGAAACATAATCTTAAGTTTGCCAAACATCATCGAGACATCGTGCGTCGTTTTGGACGATTCCCTCATCGCAATATGATACTTGGTCGAACCAGTACAGAAGAAGAGACAGACTGGTTGGGTTCGGACGAGGCCTTTACCGGTTGATAGCAGGTGATCCTAATATAGACTGAACGCAATGAAAAATGACATTAAAATACAAATAAAACAAAGCGTGGAATAGCTTAAAAAGACGATAATGCAATCAAAAGGTTGAGGAACTGGATGAGCTATTGGCTTATGACCTAGTATTTACCAATTATCTTGATTACGTAAACTGAGTTGTTAACGATGTTATGTAAGCTGTATGTAACTTCCTGTGTGGTATATATGGTTTGAGTATCCCAAACAGGGGAGACACAACCATGTATCATCTCTCAGAAGTTTCAAACATCTGTCGTGGATTTACGGTTTTTAAGTCAGTTTGTCACGGGTGTCGTGTACTGGCACTTGTTTTTATACTTGCTTTAGCCTCATGCCTGGGTTCTGGCAATGGGGGAAGTCCGGGGACTGGCTCGGGAACAGGGGTAATTCCCTGTAATACACCTAAGGCACCGCAAGCACAATCAGCGTACTACCTTCATTCCCAGTTTACCAACATGCCTTTGCCCGAAGGAGGAGGAACGGATTCCACGATTACAACTTCGACTATCCTGGGCAACCCTCTGGCCATTAGTGAAAATGGGGCCAGAGTGTCATTGTTATTAAATATTAATACTTATCCTGATTTATTTCGATCGTTGAGTGTTTTTGCACCTGATAAGACAGAGCCTGTTTTCAATTACACCACAACGGTACCCTTTGACAGTGGTCTGGTGGACAGTTCATTCATGATGCATCAGGCTATGTCACGCGATGGTCGTAGTCTTGCCGTGTTTCTGGGTGACAAGTTGATGTACTTCGAGTGTGATCAGGCTGAACCAAAGTGGGAGTGGGATGGTCGTGAAGAACTTTATGGGGCAGAGGGGGCAGATGCTAGAGGGGATCAGCGTATTCACCAGGGTGGGCCGTTGAGCTTTAGCGCTGACGGTAATTTTCTCTTAACCATTATGCGTCGAATCGATGAAACCCAGCTTTATAAACAAAATGTTCTTCTGTTTAAAAGGGATGAAAATAAACCCGTCGTCCATATTACAGTCGACTCAAGAAATCAGGGTATCAAGGCAGCTGTATCGAGTGATGGAAGCCGTATCGCGGTAATCACTTCATTGGAGAATCCAGACGATATAGAGCGTACTCAAATGGAAGTGCTTGATGAATGGACCTATCGTCATAGTCGAGTGATATTATTTGAAAATGGAAAATTGCAATGGACAAAGTGGTTGATGCACAAGTGTAACAAGTGTGATGATGACGTTATCGCGCTGGTAAAACCGACGTTTGATATTGCAATTAGCGAGAATGGCGAGATAATCACAGCAGCAGGACCTGGTGGGCAGATTGTTCGTTACCAGGCAACTGGTGGGATTGAATTATCACACTTTGAAGGTACCAGCCCCGATGGCCCGGATAGAAATGTCCCATGGAAATATAAAGAGTTTAAAGTATCTGATAACGGTAAACGTATCTCATCGACAGTGACGAAATGGGATTTCGTTACACGTGGGATGATGTATTTTGACATGGATAAAGGAAACGGACCTATTTGGCAGAGTCATGAAATACGTGAAACCCATGTGTCATATCCTGGAGATGATGATCCCCAACCTCATACATACCCAGTTTTATTTGAGGAAGGTTATCTCGGGTTTGATTATCATATTCCGTTTTCATGGCCATCAAAATATATTTCACCTGATTTGAAATACCTGGAAATGTCTTATGATGGCAATTTGATGCTGGCCAGGAAATATTTTTTTGATGGTGTAACTTCCGGACATGAACATGACGGCCATCTTTATGCCTTTTATCATGGTGCACCTATACCCTTTCAGGTACTCACTGAAAATGCGCAACCCGCCAATGACTCTGATCTGATTCTTGGCGCATTATCTGGTGATGGTCGTTGGGCTGCCGGTCTGGCATATGAAATCGATAATGACATTGGTGAACCCGGCAATATACTGCAGCCGGCGTATCGCCTACATCTTTATGAAATACCGCCGGGTAGTGTGTTGGAAATCCCGACTGATCTTACTGTTCGTGTTAATGGCGATACAGGGGAAGTGATCGGGCTCTTTGGGGATACCGACCTTGCCAAGATTGTACGTCACGTTGTTAAACCTGGAAGAGCTGCTACTTTGCGAGAAGAATTACGTTTGACCACTTTATTGGGACAGCTATTGTTTGACGATTGTATTCCATGGCACAGCAACAAGACTTTTGACTATAGCTGGCCAGATGGTTTTAAGGCCAATGTTGAGGTTATGGATTGGCAAACACCAGATTGTTTGTCTAATCAGACCCAGCCCACGATGATGTTGTTAAGGCAGGAATTATTCAGTGGTGATGTTTTGTCAAAACAGTTATATAAAGACTACTTCCATATAGAAATTTATACCAATGAATAGGCGTAAAATATAAAATGGCCACTGTATGAAACAGTGGCCACTCTTTAGCAGCTTATTTACCTGTATAGTTTGTTGCCAGGTAATGACCATCGATTTTAAAGAACATATACAGCGTCTGTTTTGATTTGTCAGACAGCCCTGGGTTTTTGAATGTTACCAACCATTCCTCTTTACCGTTATATGTCTTTTTTTCTGCACGATTGGCTTTGATGCCTTTCCAACTTTTATCGACCTTACCTTTCTTGACCAGTCGACCCAGGCGTTTTTCTGCCTTGATGATGGCCTTTTCTTTTGAAATCGGGCCATGGGAGTGGCCAGCACCGGCAAGTACGGCACTGCTGTTTAGGCCCATCAGGCCACAGAACATGATTGATAGAATTATCTTTTTCATAATATTTCCTCGCGATTAATCGATTAATCGATTGATTGATGGTTTGACTGTTGTCTGGCCTGCTCTTCATTCATACGCAGGTGATCGTGGTAATGGCTATCAGAGCTGAAGCCGAAATCATCTGGCGCAGTGACATGCCAGTAACCGTGTATCTGCATACTAAACAGGAAGACACCGGCAAAGATCAGAACAAAATTGGATAACTTGCTGAACATGACAAAGGAAGCCGTCTTACGCCAGCCAGTTAAGGCCAGTAACATCAGTGCCAGGGCAATCAACTGACCCAGTTCAATACCGACGTTGAAGGTAATGATGTTGAGTAGCAACTGATCATCGTTCAGCGGTAATTGCTGTAGTCGTGTAGATAGTCCCAGACCATGGATAAGACCCAGACCGGTGATCATGGCCAGCATGTTTGGTGCCTTAACATTCAGGTACTTTTTAAATCCATCCAGGTTGGTAAAGGCGATATAACAAACACTCAAACCAATGATGGCATCGATCAGAAAATAATTGATCTGAATGCCATTAAAGGTGGCCAGGATCAGGGTCACACTGTGTCCCAATGTGAAGGCCGTAATGTATTTAACAATATCTCGGAAAGTGGTCAGGAAGAAAATGATCCCGAACACAAACAGCAGATGGTCATAGCCGGTCAACATGTGAGTGGCACCCAGCCACAGATAACTCATGTTACCGCCATCAATAATGGCCTGTTTCTCTGCTTCGGACATGCCGTGGCCAAAGGCCAGACTGGTGCCCAACAGGGACAGGATAATAAATAAACTTATTTTATTTCGTAACAGCATAAAGCTTACCTCATATAAACAAATTGATAGATGAAAGCACTGCAAGTGGCAGTGTTTTCAAAATTACTAATGGGTTTGTTTATCAGGCAGGGGGGCCACGCCGCATGGCGCAATAGATTTCAAAATGCTTGTAAAAGGGAGAGACATAATTGTGACGTCGAATAATAATCCGACCAATCCCAACGGGAAGTAGGATAAAGGCCAGGCCAAACAGGGCCAGGATCTTGATGATCTTGTGCAACTGGGTTTCCAGTTCCAGATCGACCTGTGGACTGTCACTGGGGTGACCGGGTTCAATGTCAATATTGTCATGCTGGCTGGCATGGATATGGAAGCCATGCGTTTCAGTTGCATGAGAGTGCAGTTCCTCACCAATATGCGTGGCGGGTAAATGAATATGTAAGCCAAGCAGGGGCATCAAGCACAGGGACAGGATGAGCAGGCCGATAAAGGCTTTTGTTGGCTTATGGTGTTTACTGAAAATCATCAAGTGCAATATCGGCCAGAGTGAAGCGTTTGTTTAGTGATTTTGGGGAGTATAGGTAGTGCTAAACCATATATCCAGCCAGGCAATATGTGAAGCCTTAGCCGTCTGTGGTATGGTTCACGCATTTGGGACAAACAGAGCAGTTTTATGGCAAAAAATACCCTTTACTGGCACGACTACGAGACATTTGGCATTGATCCTGTACGGGATCGGCCCGTGCAGTTTGCCGGTGTCAGGACCGATGAAGAACTGAATATCATCGGTGAACCATTGAATATTTTTGCCCGGCCTACACCGGATACCCTGCCACATCCCATCTCCTCTGTGATTACCGGTATCACACCGCAACAGGCCCTGGAACGGGGAATGCCCGAGGCCGATTTTATTGCCCGAATTCACGAAGAGCTGTCCCAGGCCGGTACCTGTGGTGTGGGCTATAATTCGCTACGTTTTGATGATGAGGTAACGCGCAATACCCTGTATCGAAATCTTTATGATCCCTATGCCCGTGAATGGCAGAATGGTAATTCACGCTGGGATATTATCGATATGGTACGGGCCTGTCGTGATCTTCGACCGGAAGGTATCGTCTGGCCCAAGCGCGAAGATGTCGACCGCAGCAGTTTTAAGCTGGAAGAATTGACCGTGGCCAATGGTATTGGCCATGAACAGGCCCATGATGCCCTGTCCGATGTGTATGCCACCATTGCCATGGCGAAACTGATTAAGGACAAGCAACCCAAGCTGTTTGAATTCTGTTACAAAATGCGACGCAAGAACGAGGTGTTGAAGTATATCGATATTAAAGAGATGACACCGATCCTGCATAGTTCAGGGATGTATGGTAGTGATCATGGCAACACACGCATGGTGGCACCAATTGCTAATCACCCAACGAATAAGAACAGTATTATCGTGTTCGATCTTTCTCAGGATCCCAGCATTCTACTCGAGCTTGGGGCGAAGAAATTGCGAGAGCGTCTTTATACTCCTGTGAGTGAATTGCCGGAAGGAAGTGAACGCCCAGCCCTTAAACAGTTAATTATCAACAAGTGCCCGGTAATAGCGCCCACCTCAACCCTGACTGGGGAGGCAGCGAAAAGATTGAACATAGATCTGATGACATGTCAGAAACACCGTCAGATCTTGCTGGCAGCCCGCAAGGATATTCAACAGAAGATTGCCAAAATCTTTGAACCCCAGGAATATGAGCCGGTTACCGATCCGGACCTGATGATCTATGCCGGTGGTTTTTTTCATGATAAAGACAAGGCAACTATGTCCCGTATCCATGACACTAATCCAGAGGAACTGGCTGCTCAGACATTCAGTTTTCAGGACAAGCGTCTGCCTGAAATGCTGTTTCGTTTTCGAGCACGTAACTACCCGGAGACCCTCAACGAACAGGAGCAGGCCGAGTGGCTGGAACATTGTCGAGCCAGGTTGATGAATGGTGAAGCGGGCCATTTTAATTTTGAAGCCTTTCGTACAGAACTTGCCGAACTGCGTGACGAACTGGCGGAAGAAGAAACTAAACTGCAAATTCTGAATGAAGTGGAATCCTTTGCTGAGGAACTTGAGTCGTATATATCACAGGCTTGATTTAAATGAAAAGCGAGAAGCCTGTGGCCACCGATGGGTTGCTGACTTAAATGATTATGAGTTTTCAATTATGTTTAACACTCCGTACCCACAGAAAATTTTCCACCTGTCTTAAGTTACTCTCTCTGATTTCAACCCTTGTATTATTTACGGCTTGCACCGTAAATAATACACCTAAATTGATTCTGAACGATCACCCCTTAGTCGATAAAATATGGGATATAAAAAACAAACGCTTTATTAGTCGCTCATCTCTTAAAGCCAGTATGTTAGCAAGTGAGTTTATATTATTGGGTGAACGACATGATAACCTGATACATCATCGTTACCAGAGCTGGGTTATTGAACAATTAAGTAACGCGAATAAAAAGACCGGCGTAGCATTTGAAATGATAAATGTTCAGCAGGGTCAGTTACTGGCGAGACACAAAGTGCGCACAGTTGATGAAATGATCGGTCTACTCAATCAGTTTAAAACGCACTGGTATTATGAACAGCGTTACAGAAATTTATTTGCTGCTACGCTTCAAGCGGGCTTTCCTGTTATTCCAGCCAACCTGAGTCGAAAACAGCTCAGGCAATTATCCACCAAAGGTGAAAATGGTTTACCGAAAGCCTATCGAAAGATGCTTGAGCAGGTTCCATTGTCCAGTTTGCAGACTCAATCCTTAGAAAAAGAAATTATGGCATCCCATTGCAATATGCTAAGTAATAAAATTGCTTCCAAACTGGTGTTATCACAGCGTATACGCGATGCGGTAATGGCCCATGGTCTGAGTAAAATTCATAGCCCTGTCAAAGTACTCATCGCCGGGGCAGGACATGTACGGAAGGACCGAGGTGTGCCTCTTTATCTGATGAAGTACAAACCGCAGGCCAGGGTGCTGAGTTTGGGTTTTACCGAAGTCGAAAACAGTTCACATAAAATTGCTGATTACACTCGACGCTGGGCTGCTGAAGAGCTGCCTTTCGACTATGTATGGTTTACGCCTCAGGTTAAACGTAAAGATCTCTGCGCAGAATTTGCCAGACAAATGAAAAACAAACATCGTACTCAGAACTAAATATATGGTGTTCAGGCACTTGTTTGGTAAATCCATATGAGTTTGAAAAATCCCAATCCACAGGGTAAAGGTCTAGTTCCTGTTCTGGATAGTCTGGCAGCAAGTCGGACAGTCATCGATGTTGCTCCCAAACATATTGAACAGATCAGTAGCGAACTGTTTACCTCCCTGTTTGTTTTGCATAGCCGATTTCATTTCAAGCCAATAATCGGAAAGTCATACTGGTTATACCGCCGTAGAGACAATAGCTTTCATTTATCCATGATTGATCCGGATGAATGGGGTGGTTTTGGATTTGGCCAGTATATTGGTGAATGCGTATTACAACAGGATATCACCTGGACCCTTGAACTGGATACGCATGCGGCAAGCGATCAGGAACTGTTGAGTTTAATTGAAGAACAGCGACGGCAACTGGAAACGGCCTTGCACGATGCACGGAGTATTGATGATGTCTTACCAGTATATCTTGAGTCATTACCCTTCTATCAACGGGTCTATGCTTCGGCACTGGCAAATTCCTTAAAGACCTCAATGCAAAAAAGTGGCATACAGGGACTGAGTTATACCCAGGCAAAAGGTTTTCTCACAAAGGAATGAACGTAATTTAATTAAAAGCGTATCACGGCCCCCAGGGTCGCTGAACCAATCGTGTCCTTGTCCACGATAGGACTGTCGGTAATGCCTTCGCCCAGTTTCTCATATTTAATTTGTCCCAATAATTCCAGGTAGCGAGTAATATAAAACGAGGCATTGAGTGAAACATGATAATTGAGACTGGCCTTGCCCTGATAAACAGGTCTATCGACTTTTGCTTCGTGAGATTGAACACCATAGAAATGATCGACCAGCGCAGCATCCTGATGAGTCAATCCTATAGAAGGAGAAAAGCTAAAACTGCTGGCGGGTTTAAAAGACTTGCTTATCGAAAGCACCGTTTCAGTTCCAGAACTTTCATCAGTGTCAGCTAGTACCTGCAATGTCAGAGTGGCAATGTCCATATTGTACTGGGTCGAGATGCCGGCAAAATAGGTGGGATTGGTTTTATCAATACCTTCCAGCTCGCCATTTTTGGCGAAGCCGGCCTCGACTTCATAATAGCGTGGTGTTGCCAGTAGACCGAGGGTAAAACGGTTTTGGTTAAGAACGTTAAGCCCGACATCCAGCCCTTCTATATAAAAGCCTTTGTATTTATAGGAAAGGTAGGGCAAGGAGGTGGATTGTTTATTGACGCCGACAAAAGGCCGTTCAGCGACCGAGATAATGCCACCAATCCCAAACGAGTGGTCTTCCCGACTCGCTGTTTCCAGGGTTGAGCTTACGATGGGGGCGGGAGCGGCAAAAACGGACTGACTGGTGAATAGTGTAATAAAAAGAAGCGGCGTAAATGATTTCATGTCTATATATCCTTTGCTGAAAGGGCATCCATACCCATACCAGTCAAAGAATATATGGCCTGATGTTCACAAAAGTATCACAGCATTGTTAATTTTTTTTATTTTACTATTCAGAATCAAGTTTGAACTGCTCAATCCGCATGGCAGTTGCACCAGCCACAGCTGCAGGCATCACCAGAAAATTCAATAGTGGAATCATGGTGCACAGCATGACGGCGCCGCCAAATCCCAGTGATAACATTTTTTTCTCACCCAGTTTATTGCGGATATCGACAAAGTTCATGCCGTGATTGCCAAGTGGATAATCACCATATTCAATGGCCATCATCCAGGCACTGAAGAAGGCCCACAGGAAGGGGGCGACAAGATTAATGGCCGGGATAAACGATAAAATTAAAAGCGGTATTCCCCACATCAGAAAATAGAGTATTTTTCTAACCTCACCGCTCAAGGCGTAGCTGATTTCCTGTGTCATCGAACGGCCTGATTCATCAACGGGGTCTTTGCCGGTCAGACTTTTTTCAACGGCACTGGCAAGAAAACTGTTGAATGGGGCACCAATGAGGTTTGCGACAATGGAAAAGCCAAAGAACAGAACAATACCTGCACTAAAGGCAAACAGTAACCAGATTAAATACGACAACCAGGCCAGCCAGTCAGGCAGGCTACTGGTCATACTGTCAAGCCAGTCACTGACATAGCCACCGAGTAACCAGAACAGCAGGGTAAAAATGAGAATATTGATTGCTAGTGGAATAACCACAAAGCGTTTGACGCCAGAGCGTTGTATGAGACTGAGGCCCTTGATGAAATAAGCGGCGCCGGAAAGCGGGTTACTGATCATTTTGTCGTCCTGTTATTTTTGCATGCTGTTTTTTGACAATAATGCCACACCGTAGGCAGCTTCGGTATGTATCGGTTCAGAGATGGGAACATTTAATAAGGCCTGTCGCATCCAGGTCCATTTATCATTTTTTGCACCACCGCCCATAGTGCGGATCGATGTTGGCCAGGACGCACCCAGTTGTCTGAGTTTCTCATAACCCTGGCGCTCAATCTGCGCGATACCTTCCAGTAGACCCTGAAAAAACATCACATCATCATCGGGTCTGGGGCTGAGTCTGGGCGATAAATCGGGGTCATTGATAGGAAACCGTTCCCCGGTCTGGGGCAGTGGGTAGTAATCCAGTCCGGTTGGATGGTCAAAATCCAGAGCAGTCTGCATTTCGGCCATCTTTTCATCACTGAAAAAGTCTCGTAACACCTTACCTCCGCTGTTGGAGCCACCCCCGACTAGCCAGTATTGGCCACAGGGCTGGCTGTAGACCCCGGATTCGGTATCGAAAATGGGCCGCTCACAGATAATCTTGAGAACCAGGGTAGAGCCGAGGGAGGTGACCGCCTCACCGGGCCGGCTGGCCCCCGTGGCCAGGAAGGCTGCGGTGCTGTCGGTGGTCCCGGTCACAAGCTGGATATCAGCTGGAAAACCAAAACGGGTGGTGATTTCAGGGCTCAGGCTGCCAATAGGGGTGCCAGGGGCCACGACCTTGGGGAGCCAGCCTGCTGGAATGTCCAGCGAGTCCATCCAGACTGGCCAGGATTTTCCGACCGGGTCATAGCCGGTCTTGAGGGCATTATTGTGGTCACTAGTGCCAAATTGACCCGAGAGCTGGCCATATATCCAGTCGGCCTGATGCAGAAAGTGGTGCGCATGAGCGGCGTAGTCCTGCTGCTTGAGCCACAACAGCTTGGCAAGGCCCGAGCTGGCACTATGCACGGCACTGTCGGGTGGAGCGGTCTGTTTCAGGGAAGCTGCTTCTGCGGTGGCCCTGGCATCGTTGTACATCAGGGCCGGGGCCAGTGGGGTACCACTTTTATCGCACAACAGGACGGTACCCGAGGTGCCATCGAGACAAATGGCACGGACGTGCTCAACATCAATAGTTCGGCAAAGCTGGGAGAGGAGTTTCTGAAGGGTGTCCCACCAGATACGGGCATCCTGTTGCACTTCCGCTCCGTGGACGTCCGGGGCAGGCCAGCTCAGGGCCTGGTTGGCAATGGGCTTTGCCTGCTGATCGATGACAATGGCCCGGCAACCGGAGGTGCCAAGGTCGATACCAATGAAGAGATCCTGCTCTTGAGACGTCCCTTCGGGCATGGGCCGTTAGGGCAGTTCGACCCGTTGTGGGGCTTGCCAGCCGGGTTTGTGGTGTTCGGCCACTACGGTAGTGTAGATGCCACCACGCACATTGAATTCTGCCGTGAGGCGCATGAAGCGTGGCTCGGTGGCTTTGACCAGATCATCGAGGATGGCGTTGGTCACGGCCTCATGAAAGGCGCCTTCCTCCCGGAATGCCCAGACATAGAGCTTGAGGGATTTCAGTTCCACGCACAGTTTGTCGGCCACATACTCGATATTGAGGGTCGCAAAGTCCGGTTGTCCAGTCTTGGGACACAGGCAGGTAAACTCCGGAATCTCGATTCGGATGGTGTAATCGCGCTCCGGCATGGGGTTCTCGAAGGTTTCGAGGGTCTTGGATGGTTTTGTACTCATGGGCGGCAAAGATACAGGATTGACCATATATTAGACAAGTCTAAATTGATTTTGTGGTGCCTGAAGATTTATTCACAGCTTATACAGAAGTTATGCACAGGCTAATTTCTAGATGAAAAAAATAGTTTACGAAGCTGTCATATTTTCCAAAAATCAATCTTGTGATCGCGAATGCCGATCCTGTATCTTACCCGGCCATGAGATTAAGAAAATTAAAGCTAGCCGGATTCAAATCCTTCGTTGACCCCACCACAGTTGTCTTTCCCAGTGAGCTGGTCGGGGTTGTTGGGCCAAATGGTTGTGGTAAATCGAATATCATCGATGCCGTCCGCTGGGTGATGGGGGAGAGCTCTGCCAAGCACCTGCGTGGTGACTCCATGGCGGACGTTATTTTTAACGGCTCCAGTACCCGTAAGCCCGTTGGTCAGGCCTCCATCGAACTGGTGTTCGATAACACTGAGGGACGTCTTGGGGGAGAATTCGCCAAGTACAATGAAATTTCTGTCAAACGTAGTGTGTCCCGTGATGGTCAGTCCCATTACTATCTGAATGGCACCCGCTGTCGTCGCAAGGACATTACCGACCTGTTTCTGGGTACCGGCCTTGGGCCTCGCAGTTATGCCATTATCGAACAGGGCACCATTTCTCGTATTATCGAGGCCAAACCGGAAGAACTGCGTACCTTTATCGAAGAAGCGGCAGGTATTTCCAAATATAAGGAGCGCCGTCGCGAGACCGAAAACCGCATTCGTCATACCCGCGATAACCTGGATCGTCTCACCGATCTGCGTGACGAACTGGGCAAACAGATAAATCATTTACAGCGCCAGGCCAAAACGGCTGAGCGTTATAAAGTGCTGCGTGAAGAAGAACGCCTGTTAAAGGGCCAGTTACAAAGCCTGCGCTGGAAGGCGTTGAATGATAAGGCCGCAGAAATCGATCTGGCCTTATCTACCAAAGAGACAGATCTTGAAGCCGCCATTGCCACGCAGCGAAAAGTAGAAGCGGATATCGAAAAACAACGTGAGACCCACGTTGAAGCCAATGAGAATTTTAATAAAGTACAGGCCCACTTCTATAGTGTAGGTTCTGATATTGCCCGTGTTGAACAATCAATTCAACACGCCAGGGAAAAGCGTCAGCAGCAACAGCATGACAGTGCTCAGCTGGAAAAAGACTGGCAGAATGCTCAGACTCACCTGGAAACTGACCGCAAACGTATCGAAGAACTGGAAAACGAACTGCAACAGATCGAACCTAGTTTAAACCAGGCACAGGAAGGTGAGGCCCGTTCCGTATCGGAGATGACAGCCGCCGAACAGGCTATGCATACCTGGCAGACCGGTTGGGAAGAACTCAATCATAAACTGGCCGAGGCCAATCGCAAGGTGGATGTGGAGCAGGCACGTAGTGCCCATCTTGAGCAACACATCGAACAACTGACAAGCCGTCGCGATAAAACCCGTGATGAACTGGCAACCTATTCTCATGAGGAACTGGATGCGCAATTAGTCGAAAAACAACAGGCCCTGTTACTCAGCGAACAGACCTTACAGAACAAGCAGCAACAGGCCACTGAACTGCAAGGTCAGATTGCCAGCCTTAGAGAGTCCAGCCACACCCAGTCAGCCGAACTGGATGAAGCACGTAATACCCTGCAGGACCTTAGAGGTCGCAATGCCTCACTGGAAGCTCTGCAACAGGCCGCCCTTGGTAAACACCAGGAAGGCATCAGTGAATGGTTGAGTAACCAGAATCTATCCAGTGCGCCACGTCTGGCGGAAAAACTGGACGTGGAAAATGGCTGGGAACAGGCCGTAGAATGTGTGTTGGGTAGTTATCTTGAGGCGGTCTGTGTAGATGGATTTGATCCCCTGGCCAGTGCCGTCACCGATTTTACCGAAGGTAGCGTCAGCTTCTTTGATACCAGCGTACAACCTGTTAGTAACAATGGTACTACAGCAAATCGACTGCTGGAGAAGGTGAAGGCTCCCTGGCATCTTGAAGGCCTGCTCGATGGTGTTTATGCCGTTGATTCTTTGCAGGATGCCATGGCCGTAAGAAATAATCTGTTGGCCCACGAATCCGTTGTGACTAGAGATGGCCTCTGGGTCGGTGCTGGCTGGTTACGTGTCACCCGTGATAAGGATGAGCGTGCTGGTGTTCTTAAACGTGAACAGGAATTGAAAACCCTGGCCCAGGAAATTGAACAGGAAAGTAAAAAGGTCGACGAGCTTTATGCCGCTCTTGAGTCTGGACGTGAACAGTTGCGTGAACTTGAGGCAAAGAGTGAAACGGCCCAGTCTGAACTTAACCAGGCCAATCGCACTCATGCAGAGAACAAGGCAGAACTGGGTGCGCTTGAATTGCGACTGGAACAGGTCAAGAAACGTCAGTCAGATCTGCAACGTGAACTGGACGAACTAAATACTCAACTTGAAACTGAGCAGGCCCAGAAAGGAAACTCAGCGTCTTCGTTTGCTGAAGCACAGAAAGTGGTTGCAGAATTGAGTGAGCAGCGGGTGGCGATGTCTAACCGCCGAGATGAACTCCGTCAATCACTGGATGAAGCAAAAGAATCAGCCCAGGCTGAACGTGAGGTTGCGCATCAGGTTAAATTACGTGCAGAAACACTTAGAACCGAATTGTCCTCGACACGTAATGCACTGGATCGTATGGACAACCAGCTCAGGCAGTTGGGTGGCCGTCGTGAAGAACTCAAGGCTGCACTATCTGAAGGTGATGCCCCCATTCACGAACTGGAAACAGAACTGGCAGCCCATCTTGAGAAGCGGGTCAGTATTGAAGCAGAACTGAATAAGGCTAGAACCGATCTGGAAAATATCGAACACCAGTTGCGTGAACTGGATGAGGCCCGTGCTCAGGCCGAGCAGGGTGTGCAGAAGGTACGTGATGAGCTGGCCGATATCCGAATTGGTGGCCAGGAACTGAAGGTAAGACGTCAGACCATCGAAGAGCAGATAGTGGAAACCGGCTTTGAACTCAAAACCCTGCTGCAAGAGCTACCTGAAGAAGCGACAGAATTGGCCTGGACTGAGTCAGTCGAGAAGATCGAACGACGTATTCAACGTCTTGGTCCGATTAATCTGGCGGCCATTGATGAGTTTGAACAACAGTCAGAGCGTAAGGAATATCTTGATAAGCAAAATAACGATCTGACGGAGGCTTTGACTACACTGGAAAATGCCATCCACAAGATCGACAAGGAAACCCGTACCCGCTTCAAAGAGACCTATGATAAGGTCAACACAGGTATGCAGAATATTTTCCCACGCCTGTTTGGTGGTGGTCATGCCTACCTGGAAATGACGGGTGATGATCTACTTGAAACCGGTGTCACGGTCATGGCCCGCCCACCGGGTAAGCGTAACAGTACCATTCACCTGTTGTCTGGTGGTGAGAAAGCCCTGACGGCGGTGGCGATGGTATTCGCCATTTTTGAACTAAATCCGGCGCCTTTCTGTATGCTGGATGAGGTGGATGCACCATTGGATGATGCCAATGTGGGTCGTTACTGTGAGATGGTCAAGGAGATGTCAGATCGCACGCAGTTTATCTTTATCACTCACAACAAGGTCACCATGGAAGTGGCTGAATACCTGACGGGTGTGACCATGCATGAACCTGGTGTTTCGCGTCTGGTCGCTGTGGATGTGGATGAAGCAGTCAAACTCGCAGCTGTTTAAAACGTCTCAGACGCTTCCATACGGCGTTAAAAAAATTTTAAAGGAGCATTTACATTGGTACATTCGCTCTCGCCCATCCATGGGCTTCGCGAAATAAGTGCATCCATGTACAAAACTCCGCTTTTAAATTTTATTTTTGCCTTGTCTGAAAGCGTCTGAGACGTTTTAAAATTAACAATCAGGATGCATCATAAATGGATCCATTGCGTCTAATTATACTATTCATTGGTCTTGTGGTTATCGCAGGTATTTACCTGCGTTATCGAGAACCAAAGCAATCAGATAGCTCAGCCCCGCCAGAAGATAAACCATCCTTGCTCGATACACTACGAGATATTCTGCCCAGTCGAAAATCTGGCCAGGATGAACGCGATGAACCGGATATTTCCATGGAAGATGTTGAAAGCTTTGGATCGTTTCAGGCCCATGGCAGTGAAGTGAAATCAGATGATATTGAAACCGGTATACATGTGGGATGGGACAGCATGACACCGGTTGATCCCAAAGATGAGGTCCTGATTGTATTTAATATTCTGGCCAAGCCGGGTGAACAGTTTCATGGTCCAGATATTCAGACGGCTGCTATTGAGTCGGGTTTTAAGCTGGGAGATAAAGATATTTTTGATTATCGTAATGAAAAAATGAATTCCAGTTCACCTGCCGTGTGTAGTTTTGCCAATGCAATAGAACCTGGGCATTTTGCAGCCCTGGAGTCTGAGGAGTTTGCCTCGCCAGGAATATCCCTGTTTGCTCAGTTGCCCGGTCCACTGGATGCCAGAGAAACCTTCAAACTGACTCTGGACAAGGCTCATGGTCTGGCATCATCACTGGGTGGTATCCTCTGTGATGAATCGCGAAGTATTCTCAGTGAACAAACCGTGGGTCATATCAAAGAGAAGGTCGAAGCTTTTCGTTTTAAACAGCAAATGGCAGCAAAGCAACAAAGACGTCACTAAGGAATTCCCTATCCATGAACCCCAAGGCCAAAGTAGAGCAGGCTATCAACCAGCTCAGGGATGAAATTAATCACCATAATTATCTTTATTATGTTATGGATGCCCCGGAAATTCCGGATGCGGAATATGATCGTCTTTTACGTCAGTTACAAAAGCTGGAGCAGGAAAATCCACATCTCATAAGCTCAGACTCGCCAACTCAACGAGTCGGGGCGGCCCCCCTTGATGCATTCACTCAGGTTAAACACAAAGTTCCCATGTTGTCCTTGAATAATGCGATGGATGAACAGGAAGTCACTGATTTTGATCGCCGTATTCGTGAAAAGCTGGCTGTTGAAAATGTTGTCTATACAGCCGAACCTAAACTGGATGGATTGGCTATCAGTCTTATTTATGAAAACGGCCTGCTAGTGCGAGCGGCCACTCGAGGTGATGGCACAACAGGAGAGGACGTGACACAGAATGTACGTACCATCGATTCTATTCCTCTTAAGTTAATGGGTAAAAACTTTCCGAAAACGCTGGAAGTGCGTGGCGAGGTCATTATGACCAAGTCGGGTTTTAATAAGTTAAATGATGCACAACGACAAAAGGGTGAGAAGACCTTTGCCAATCCACGCAATGCCGCAGCCGGTAGTTTACGTCAGCTGGATTCACGTATCACCGCAACTCGACCATTGGAGTTTTATTGTTATGGTACGGGACAGGTGAGTGATGAACTGCCTGATACCCATCTATCTATTCTCAAACAACTAAAGCAATGGGGTATTCGTCTTAACTCGGAAGTGAAACAGGTCAAAGGTTTAGCGGCTTGCTTGAAATACTATGAAGCCATTATGCAAAAGCGTGATGGCCTTGATTATGATATCGATGGGGTTGTTTACAAGGTCGATAACTTGTCAGAACAACAGACCATGGGCTTTGTATCGCGGGCACCCCGTTGGGCCGTCGCCCATAAATTTCCTGCTCAGGAAGAAATGACAAAACTATTGGGTATTGATGTACAAGTAGGGCGTACTGGCGCCATTACCCCGGTAGCCCGGCTGGAACCGGTATTTGTTGGTGGTGTGACCGTCACAAATGCAACACTGCATAACCAGGATGAGATTGACCGTAAGGATGTGCGGATTGGTGATACCGTGATAGTCCGTCGTGCCGGTGATGTAATACCTGAAGTGGTGAGTGCCGTGGCAAGTAGGCGTGCAAAAGGAGCTCGCAAGTTCAAGATGCCAACACATTGCCCGGTCTGTGGTTCCGATATAGTACGACTTGAAAATGAAGCAGTCGCCAGATGCACTGGTGGTCTGTTCTGTGAGGCCCAGAAAAAAGAAGCGATTAAACACTTTGCCTCGCGCAAAGCAATGGATATCGATGGTCTGGGTGACAAACTGGTCGAACAACTGGCTGATGAAGGTTTGATACATGATGTGGCAGATCTGTATACACTGAAAAATGATCAGCTGGCAGGACTTGACCGCATGGCCGATAAATCTGCTCAGAATCTGATTGATGCGCTGGAGAAAAGTAAATCAACTTTACTGGAGAGGTTCATTTTTGCTCTGGGTATCCGACAGGTCGGTGAAACGACCGCACGTACCCTGGCATATCACTTTGGTGACCTTGATCCCCTCATGAAAGCAAAATCTGAACAACTGATTGAAATACCTGATGTCGGCCCCGTTGTTGCTGAGAGTATCAGCCGGTTTTTCAAAGAGTCACATAACCGGGATGTGATCAAAAAACTTCGCAAAGTAGGTGTTCACTGGCCTGCAATAGAAGTGACTGTGAGTGACGAGCAAAAATTATCAGGTAAGACATTTGTTATCACCGGGACTTTATCATCTATGGGGCGGGATGATGCCAAACAACGCCTATTGGCCCAGGGTGCCAAAGTAACAGGTAGTGTTTCAAAAAAAACCGATTATGTTATTGTGGGGGAAAACCCAGGTTCGAAAGCCAGTAAGGCTGAGCAGTTGGGGATAACAATTCTGGATGAAAAACAATTTCGTGAACTTGTGGAATAGGGGTTATCTATGAAGGTTTCATGGTTGTTAGCGTTATTGTTGTTGGCTTTTAATGTCAATGCAGAAACGCTTGAGGCAAGGGTCTTAAAAGAACTTCCTAAAATTGCCGCACTGTATGCTGATGGTTATGCCCGGCTTGATAAGAAATCATTGAAAGTAAAATTACTATATAAAGATAAAGAAGGAGAATGTACCCTGATCTCGTCTTTTAAAATGGAAGGATTTAGTCATGGGCCAAATTTCACACAATTTATTGGATTTTTTAATTGCCCAACTTTTCATCAGTTAGTCACCCCCAATAGAAAAATATTTCTGTCTGATCTTTATCGGTTTTATATTGGTGAGCCAGAACTGGATATTTCAACAACTCAGATTGAAGGTAACCTTATTAAGTTAAAAGGGCTGTCGAGAAAAACACAAAGACCTGTTGAAGCCACTTTTGAACCCAGTGGTGGCCCGGGTTGGTGGCGACTCAAGCAGGTAAAGGGAATGGCTGCACATGAAATATTGTCCGGAATGTAAATCATCGCTAGCTACAAAAAATATAGATGGAATAGAGCGATTATGTTGTGATGCAAAGGATTGTGATTTTGTAGAGTGGCAAAATCCGGTGCCTGTTGTAGCTGCGCTGGTGGTATATCATAACAAATTACTACTTGCCCGAAATACACTATGGCCAGAGGGTATGTACTCCATGATTAGCGGGTATCTTGAAAGGAGTGAGGCCCCTGAGCTTGCCATTTCGAGGGAACTCAATGAAGAATTAGGCCTGACTGCATCCAATGTCCGGTTTATTGGGCATTATCCATTTCCTAAAAAGAATCAATTAATAATTGCCTATGCGATTATTGCTAATGGCAATATAGCTTTAGGACAGGAATTGGCAGAGGTGCAGATGATTGAGCTTTCTGAACTAGATCACTTGAAGCTAGAAAATTTGGAGTTGACGGCAAGGATAGTGAGTGATTGGCGCAATCTTACAGGCTTATAACTTATTTGATACTTTATCAATAATATAATCAAATTTTTTACCAGACTGATAAAGTTCAGTAAAATCTTTTATGGTTGATGGGTGACTGAGTAAAAATCCCTGGCCAGCGTTACAATGCATGGCATTTAGGAAAATCAATTGCTCTGCAGTTTCAATGCCTTCGGCTACCACCTCAAGCTGATGAGTTTTAGAGAAAGTGAGAATTGTCGACATAATTTGCCGGTTCTCTTTGTTGCCGGTTATCTGATGGGTAAGTTCTTTATCGATATTAATAATATCCACCGGGAGTCTGTCGAGGTCGATTGTGATTGGAAGCCCAGAAATTGAATATTTTAAAGCTAGCTTTATCCCTTTGTCGCGGATTTTTTGCAGTACATTTACCTGGGTGTCAATATTATCAAACAGGCATTGATCGGTGATTTCCAATTCGAGAAATTCTGGTGATATGCCACTTTTAGTTATCAGACTGTCAAGTTGCGGTAGAAAGGATTTTTCAACAAGATGGACACAGGATATATTGACTGCCAGGCGTAAAGGTTTGAGGCCACATTTTGTCAGATACATGTTTAAATGACCGGCTTTCTTCAAAACCCATGGGTCGACTTTGTTGATAAGCCCGGATTTTTCCAGGTCAGAGAGAAAATAGTCAGGTGTCAGGAGTCCATACTCAGGGTGCCTCCATCGCAGGAGCACTTCTACGCCCTGTATTGACCAGCTTGATAAGTTTATTATGGGCTGTAAATAAATTGTAAACTGACTTTTATTAATAGCAGTTTCAAGTTGTTTGAGCCTTTTCTTGTATGGCAAAGCAGCAAAGGCGCTATTTCCATTAGTGGAATCTTCAGATTTGGATTTTTCACGAAATAAAAACATTGTTGCTACCTTTTACTTTATCCCGTTTGCCACTCTTTTCTGATATTTTCAGCCAGATGTTCGAAATTTCCACCCGCACGATATAATTTCTCAAACTCATCCACCGGTAGTGGATGACTTAACAGAAATCCCTGTGCATAGGTACAGCGCATGGCATTTAAGAACAAAAGTTGCTCGGATGTTTCAACACCTTCGGCAACAACATCAAGCCTCAGGCCATGGGCAAAACTTAGGATGGCAGTGACAACAGAACGGGTTTCCCGATTGCTGGATATTTGATTAATGAATTCTCGATCGATTTTTATGACGTCAATAGGTAATTTGCAGATGTAACTTAAAGAAGAGTAGCCGGTTCCAAAGTCGTCTAACGCAAGGCGAATACCCCTTTCGCGAAGTTGTTTGAACATTTCAATATTGGCATCAATATCTGTTAAAAGACCCGATTCGGTCAATTCCAGTTCCAGATGGCCTGGATCCAGGCCTGTTTTCTCCAGAGTTGAAAAAACGGTGTCTGTAAAGTCAATTCGATTTAACTGGATACTTGATATGTTAACGGCAACTCTCAAAGGTGGTAAACCACTATCAATCCATTCTTTGTTTTGTCTACAGGCTTCTTCTATAACCCATTGCCCTACCTTGTTAATTAAGCCATTTTCTTCAAGAATTGGAATGAACTCTGTGGGTGAGATATACCCTTTTGTTGGGTGATTCCAACGTAACAGAGCCTCCATCCCAAGCATTTTCCAGTCATTGAGGTTTATTTTAGGCTGGTAATAAAGTTCGAGCTGATTTTTATCCAGTGCATTTATCAGGTCTTGTTCAAGATTGGTCTCTGGGGAGGAAGTCTGAAGTGTTCCAGGCGAATAGAAGTGATAATTGTTTTTACCTTTCTTTTTCGCATAATACATTGCGCTATCTGCTTTCTGGATCAGAGTTTGTGAAGTATCGTCTTCAAATGGATAGACCGCTATCCCTATGCTGCAGGAAATACTGACTTTATTACATCCAATAGTGACAGGTTTTTCTAGTGCTTGAATGATGCGACTCGCAAATGACATTGCCAGATCAATGGTTCGTAGGCCTTCCAATACAACAGTGAATTCATCACCGGATAATCTGGCAACTGTATCTGCAGGTCTCGTACAATCTCTTATTCGTTTGGAAATTTCGACCAGTAGTGCGTCACCACTTTCATGCCCCAGTCTGTCATTAACCTGCTTGAATCGATCCAGATCAATAAATAATAAGGCCACTAGTAGATTTTCAGTTTTAGCATGTATCATGGCATGCTCAAGACGATCCAGGAAAAGAACTCTGTTGGGTAAACCTGTCAAGGCATCATGGTAGGCCTGGTGTTCAATTTTTGCTGTATTATATTGCTGTTCTTTATTGTAGATTCGGATAATACTGTCGGCACGCTTAACTACAAAAAAAAGTATGGTAAATAATATTGCCAGTCCTGTTGCGACAGCGATGATAATTTTTTCTCGGGTCTGTCGTATGTCAGATGTCAGATTAGAAACATCTTTATACATTTCCAGAACAGCAACAATCTGTTTGTCCTTACCATAAATGATTGGTATGTAGCTGGAAAGAATATTTCGGTTTTCGATCAATTCTTTTCTGGCATAAATTTTATCTCTGAATGCCATTTTACTGATAACCTGTCCCGATTTGGCCTGCTCAAATGCATGCCGTCCTTTTTTACTGGCAGCAACCTGTGACATATCAGAAGAGAAAACGGTATAGCCATTAAGTGTGTAAATTTTTATTTTAATAATATTGAGAGCAGCAGTTCGTTCAACCAGTCCCTGATCCAGTTTCGCCGTCATTTTATGGTTAATAATTTCCTCTTTACCCAGTCTGGCTGCACTGGACAGAAAACCACCGTAATTTGTCCAGATCCAGTTTGACAGGGTATTGGCGAGCGCAACGTTATTTCGTTCTTCGTTGTTAATTAATTTGTCTGCAGAAATATAGCTAAACCAGATTGCAAACACGACATTGGCCGTCAGCATGGTAGCCAGGCTGATTATGGTGAAGTAGCGTAACAGGCGGAATGGAGGCCTGTAATAGACTACGTTCGATTTTTCTGGTTTTGACCTGTAATTGTAAAATGACATCTATTGGAAATAATCTTGTATCCTCAACAGATTATTTATCGGCATAGGCGCTATTTTGTTGATTAAAAACCATAAATAGATAAAGGAATAAATATCTTAATATTCATAGGGGTAGGATGTCGGGCATGGGTATCCTGAATAATAGCAGGCACTAATTTCTAACCGTTTCAGCGAAGCTGGCTTAATCGCGTCTTGTCCTGGTAAATCCGGTTTTCCAGCATACCCATCATAACTACCTGGTGAATAGCCTGAATCTGTTTTTCCAGCATTTCCGCGGAGGTGAGTTTGTCCTGAATCTGCAGGTCGAGGCGCCGATGTAGATTGTGTGACAGCCAGTTATTCTTGGTCATAATGTCTATGATGTTGCCATTAGTGCTGAACACGGAGCGTGAATTGAGATCGGTATTATCAAACAGGGAACGACCGACACTGCTATGGGTGGTTTTCCAGTGAGCCATATCAAGAATGGTGGGAGTGATATCGAGCTGGCTGCCAAGCCGGGAATCAATGCCGGGTTTAATGCTGGGGCCAACAATCAGCAGGGGGATATGATAGCGGTCTGGTATGTGATTAGGTTTCTGCTCAAATCCACTGGTGTGATCGCCAGTGATAAGAAAAATTGTATTTTCATAATAACCATGCTTTTTGGCAGCCGCCATGAACTCACCCAATGCCCAGTCAGCGTAATAAAGACTATTCAGGTATTTGTTATGCTCCGTATCTTCCGAAAACTTTTGCCAACGTGAGTCGGGAACCCGCCATGGGTTGTGGGTGCTGGATGAAAAAATAAAGCCCAGAAAAGGGTTTTCCTGTTTGGCAAACTGGCGGTGTGCCTCCATGAATGTGGAGTAATCCCAGACCCCCCATTGTTTTTTTGCCGGGGCATCTTTATGGGCTGGTGGGATGTCTTCTGCCCCAAGGTAAATATTAAAACCAGCCTTTTTGGCCACCGAGTCCAGTCGGAATGAACCTCGATTGGAACTCTGTATAAACAGGGTTTGGTAAGACTGTTGTTTGGCAAATTCTGCCAGGTAGGACAGACGATTTTGGGCCATACCGGTACCGATGTAAGGCATACCGGGAAGGGTTGGCACCGAGGCCAATACCCCCGCGATACCATCCATACTGCGCATCCCCGCGGCATAAAACCGGGTAAAGAGGCGGCCTTGCTGAATCATGGCATCGATGTTGGGCGTTACAGAGTAGGGGCTGAGACCTTTCTGTTTGCGGAAGGTATCAAGATGGATGGCATCAACACTTTCCAGCATAAAAATGACAATATTTGGTTTGTTTCCCGACTGTTTAAAGGAGGGGGCAGATGACCTGAGTAATGGGTAGTGATCATCAACATATTTTTCATTCGGTGAGGTAATTTTTTCTCGAACTAAGCTGATCGCCTCTGTCATGGGCATAAAATGTTTGGTTACAGGTCGTGTACCACGGGCAGAATGAAATATGGCAAAAGGACCGTTCAGGGTGAGATAACCTGAGGCGGTAGAGCCTGATAAAAAGGCATCAGCTATACGGGCCGGTTTGTACTGCAACCCACCGCGACCAATAATTATTATCAGCAGGAACATCACACTGATGGAGACATAGCGAGTCCAGATCTTTTCAGGTAATGAAATTTTACTTTTGAACAAACGTGCCCAGAAAATAGCTCCTCCCAGAATTGCCAGGAAGAAACCTATGAGTTTATAACGGTGTTCATTCAGCAGCATATCGAACATGAGTTCCATGTCACCCGTCATCAGGGTTACTTCAGGCCCAGCGTGGCGCTGAACAAAACCAAAATAGATGAGATCACCGATGCCAAGAAAAATAAAACCAACCAAGACCACATAGGCATACCAGCTTATCAGGCCCTGCCAGTATCTTGAGCTGGCCCAGACATGGGGTATCATCATGAGCATAAAGGGGATACCCAGAAAGGTGATGCTGATTGATGCATCAAACCGTATTCCATGCACAAAACTGAACAGGATTTCCCATATTCCCAGTTCTGAAAAACTTGGGTTATAGATAACTAGCAGGGTCAGTCGTCCCAGAAGAAAAACGCCAAGAAAAATCCCACTAATCAGTATGATACGGGTGTAGACAGAAGTGCTTTGGGTCATGAAATAAGCTTATATTTTATCAGTAATAGTATGGGGTTTTGAGGTTATCCAGTCTGTGCCAGATGCAGCTTAATAGTAATACATTTACCACCGGGATGCAGAAAAGGGTATTTTGTTTAGGTCTTGATGAGTTCCCTTCGCCAGGCTGTATTGTTGCATTGACTGGATATATTACAGATTGGGGCGTGATATAATTCCGCCTTTCGCTGTTTGCTTGTCGCTAGAGAGGGTTTATGTCCGCCGATATTCATGCTGATCGCATCCTGATTCTTGATTTTGGTTCCCAATATACGCAACTGATTGCCCGTCGGGTACGTGAAGCCGGGGTCTATTGTGAACTCCATGCCTGGGACATGGATGAGGCTGAAATTCGGGAATTCAACCCAAAAGGGATTATTCTCTCTGGTGGACCGGAAAGTACGACGGCTGCGGAAGCCCCAGTGGCTCCTGCGGTTGTATTTGAACTTGACATCCCCCTGCTGGGTATTTGTTATGGCATGCAGACCATGGCGGCACAGCTAGGTGGCAAGGTACAGAATGCCGATCATCATGAATACGGCTATGCCCAGGTTCGTGCACGTGGCCATACCCCCCTGCTGAAAGACATCGAAGACCACACCAGTCCGGAAGGCTATGGTCTACTGGACGTATGGATGAGTCATGGTGATCGGGTGGAAATGCTGCCAGATGGTTTTATCCTGATGGCTTCAACCGACAACGCGCCCATTGCCGGGATCGCGGATTTAGACCGTAATTATTATGGACTGCAATTCCATCCGGAGGTGACCCACACCCAGCAGGGGCAGCGGATTATTGAACGATTTGTCCATACCATCTGTGGCTGCGCCAACCTCTGGACAGCAGATAATATTATTGAAGACAGTATCAGCCGAATCCGAGAAGAAGTAGGTAGTGAGGAAGTGGTACTGGGACTGTCTGGCGGTGTGGACTCTTCTGTGGTGGCCGCCTTGCTGCATCGTGCGATAGGTAAGCAGCTGACCTGTGTATTTGTTGACAATGGCCTGTTGCGATACAGGGAAGGTGATCAGGTCATGGCTACCTTTGCGGAACACATGGGGGTCAAGGTCATCCGTGTTGATGCCGAGGAGCGTTTTTTAACTGCTCTCAAAGGCGAGATCGACCCGGAAAAGAAACGTAAAATCATCGGTAATCTGTTTGTTGATATTTTTGAAGAAGAGGCGGGTAAGCTGAGTGCTGCAAAGTGGCTGGCCCAGGGGACGATTTATCCCGATGTTATTGAGTCGGCCGGGGCCAAGAGTGGTAAAGCCCATCTTATCAAGTCGCACCATAATGTTGGTGGCCTACCGGAACATATGAAACTCAAGCTTTGTGAACCTCTGCGTGAATTATTCAAAGATGAGGTTCGTAAGCTGGGTGTGGAGCTGGGACTACCCTATGACATGGTGTATCGCCATCCATTCCCTGGTCCAGGGTTGGGGGTACGCATCCTGGCTGAAGTGAAAAAAGAATATGCCGATTTACTTCGCCTAGCTGATCATATTTTTATAGAAGAGCTGCATAAAGCTGATTTGTATCACAAGGTTTCCCAGGCCTTTACCGTCTTTTTACCAGTCAAGTCAGTGGGTGTCACCGGGGATGGTCGCCGCTATCAATATGTCGTGGCTATGCGAGCAGTAGAGACCATTGATTTTATGACTGCCCGATGGGCCCATCTACCCTATGATTTCCTAGACCATGTCTCACGTCGTATCGTGAATGAGATCGATGGTATCTCTCGAGTTGTTTATGATGTGACGGGCAAACCTCCTGGGACGATTGAGTGGGAATAATCGGTTTTTATGGATGATCGGAATACCCATCTTGAGTCTGACTCACTGGATCTATTCTGGATGCAACATGCCCTTGAGCTGGCTAAAAGGGCTGCAGATGAAGGAGAAGTACCGGTCGGTGCGGTGTTAATAAAAAATAATGAAGTCATTGGTGAAGGCTGGAATCGGCCTATAGCTAGCCATGATCCTAGTGGACATGCAGAAATTAATGCCATGCGTGCAGCATCAGAGAAGTTAGCTAATTACCGTCTTGTAGACTCTACCCTGTACGTCACCCTGGAGCCCTGTGTTATGTGTGCTGGTGCGATTATTCATGCGCGCATCAAGCGGCTTGTTTATGGAGCAACAGAACCCAGGACGGGTGCAGTAGAAAGTGTTTTCAATGTGCTAACTGATGAGAGGCATAATCATAAAGTTGAAGTGACCGGTGGTTTGCTGGGAGGGGAAAGTGCCAGTTTATTACAGGATTTTTTCAGGGCACGGCGTGTAAAGTAATGGGGGAAGATTATTATGTTATTTAAAATAAAATATTACATATGTATTGGCATACTGATGTTATTGGTTGCCTGTGATAATTCAGCTAATAAAGTGACTAAAGTCTATGCAAAGACAAATGTTGAAATGAAGCTGGTTAAGGTATCCCAGCATACCTACTATGTGCAGGGTGCGGCCGGTATGGCAACAGACAACGAAGGCTTTATTTCCAATGCAGGGATTATTATTACAGAACAGGGGGTCATTCTATTTGATGCCCTGGGCACACCGTCGCTGGCTAATCTTTTACTATCAAAAATTCGTGAAATTACTGATAAGCCAATACTAAAAGTCATTGTCAGTCATTACCATGCAGATCATATTTATGGGCTGGAGGTTTTTAAGGAACAAGGGGCTGAAATCATTGCACCGGCTGCAGCGATGGAGTACCTGAGTTCCCCCCAGGCCAAAGAACGACTTGAAGAGCGGGCATTTTCTCTGGAACCCTGGGTCAATGACACTACCTATCTTGTTACACCGGATACATTGATTGATAAAAATACTTCTTTTGAACTGGGTGGCGTGAAATTTCAAATTAATTTATTAGGTGCTGCTCATTCCGAGGGTGATCTAACCTTATACATTGAGCCTGACAATGTACTGTTTTCAGGTGATATAATTTTTGAAGGTCGTATTCCCTTTTTAGGTGATGCCAATACACGCACCTGGCTAGCAACCTTACGCAAGATAGAGACCTCAACGTTAAAAGTAC
>JAOULO010000113.1 GCA_029881995.1 Gammaproteobacteria bacterium | reverse complement strand
ACGCACACCGGCATGGATGGTGAAGTAGTCCACGCCCTGCTCGGCCTGCTCTATTAATGTGTCCTTGAAGATCTCCCAGGTCAGGTCTTCGGCGACGCCGCCGACTTTTTCCAGCGCCTGGTAGATGGGGACGGTGCCGATCGGTACCGGGGAGTTTCTAAGGATCCATTCGCGGGTCTCGTGGATGTTCTTGCCGGTGGACAGGTCCATGATGGTGTCGCTGCCCCAGCGGATGCCCCAGACCATTTTTTCAACCTCTTCGGTGATGCTGGAGGTGATGGCTGAATTACCGAGATTGCCGTTGATCTTGACCAGGAAGTTACGGCCGATGATCATCGGCTCCAGTTCCGGGTGGTTGATGTTGGCCGGGATGATGGCGCGGCCACAGGCGACTTCATCGCGGACGAATTCGGGGGTGATCTCATTCGGCAGGTTGGCACCGAAAGACTGGCCGGGGTGCTGTGTTAACACTTTGGCGTATTCAGGGTCCTGGCGCAGCTGCTGCAGTTTCATGCTCTCGCGGATGGCGATGTATTCCATCTCCGGGGTGATCAGGCCCTTTCTGGCATAGTGCATCTGGGTGACGTTGTTACCCTTCCTGGCACGGCGCGGGGCACGGATGTGCTCGAAGCGCAGGCTGGCCAGGGCCGGGTCGCTCTTGCGCTGCTGGCCATATTCAGAGCTGGGGCCATCGAGTAGCTCGGTATTGTCGCGCTCCTCGATCCAGGCACTGCGTACATCGGGCATGCCCTTGAGCAGGTCGATGCTGACGGCCGGATCGGTATAGGGGCCGGAGGTGTCATACACCGGGATCGGCGGATTCTTCTCGGCACCCATATTGACCGGGGTATCACCGAGCTGGATTTCACGCATGGGAACTCTTATATCTGGCCGTGAACCCGTGACGTAGATCTTCTTCGAGCCATCCATCGGTCTGGTGATTTCCGCGGAGAGCTTGGCGGTACGTTTCAGGAAATCTTCGGGGATGGCATTCATTATAATGTCTCTCTTCGCTTGTGACTTGCCGGGACTGTCTGGGCCGGATTAAGACCTGACATGATAACGTAAAAAGCGGCTGTTTAACCCCCTTTTGAGCGAGTAGATTGCTTCGCTGCACAAGCAACGACAAAACTGGACCACGTAAAAAAAGGGGTCGGTGACATTTGCTGATAGTTCTTGTTTGTCTCTGACCCTTTTTAATTCCTGACAGCACGAATTGCCACCAACCAGACATATAGAGTGTCGTATATGTTTACAATTTAAACTTCATCAGCCTTCAAGAAATGACCCATATCTCAAAAGAATCATTAAGTTATAATGCCTGGCACAATTCTTGATCAATATTTCATCAATATTTCGACTTATTAACTACATGGAGCGTACACCAAATGTCCTTGTTAACTAAAACCACCGTCTTATCTTTATGCCTCTGCTTGCTTACAGCCTGCGGCAGTGACGGTAACGGTTCAGTATCAAGCACGACAGCCAACCTCAGCATGACGCTGGATCTGAAAACCTTTCGCTTCAGCTGGACCGATGTGAACGGCGCAACTTTTTACCGTGTCCTGGAAAACCCTAATGGCAGTTCAGGTTTTACCCAGGTTGGGCCTGACATCGCTACCGGAGTAGAGACTTACGATCACGTGGTACCCCTGTATGCGCGTATTAATGCCAGCTACATTTTGCAAAGTTGTAATAACGCGGGTTGTACTGACAGCAGTCAACTGGCTGTCAGTACAACCCTGGTCGATGCCATCGGTTATTTCAAAGCCAGTAATACCGGCGCAAGTGATTCTTTTGGTTTTTCAGTCAGCCTGTCGGGCGATGGCAACACCCTGGCAGTGGGGGCACCCTATGAAGACAGCAACACCACCGGCATCAATACCACCCCCAACGATGATGGCACTGCGAATGGTTCGGGTGCCGCTTATATCTTTACCCGCAACGCCAGCAACTGGAGTGAGCAGGCCTACATAAAGGCTAGCAACTCTGGTGCATTCGACAGGTTCGGCATTTCGGTTGGCCTGTCCAATGACGGCAACACCCTGGCTGTAGGGGCAGCCTATGAAGACAGCAACACCACCGGCATCAATACCATCCCCAACGATGATGGCACTGCAGATAGTTCAGGCGCCGCTTACGTCTTTACCCGCAGCGCCAGCAACTGGAGTGAGCAAGCCTACATCAAACCCAGCAACACCGGCGCAGGTGATAATTTTGGTTTTTCAGTCAGCCTGTCGGGCGATGGCAACAC
>JAOULO010000034.1 GCA_029881995.1 Gammaproteobacteria bacterium | reverse complement strand
TGAAATGGATAAGAACCCTTATCTGTGGGTCGAACTGGAAGAAGTAATTCCGTTATTATCTCAATGGCGTTATCACAGAAAACTGAAACATGGGTATGCCCGGGGTGGTGAAGCAATTACCTACGTCAAACAAATCCGCGAGTATCGGGATATTTTATCTACGATCTACAAGAAATAATGCTAACACAATAAAATGTTACAAATTGAAAACAGACTTTTCCTATCAAATACCCAAATCCATCATCACCAATAGCTCACAAGCAGTTCTTAACAACAATAACAATACGCCGTTAAATTACTGTTACCTTCTTAAATAAAGATATTCAGTCATCATTCGCTAATTATTATACCTGGAAATCTTTTATTGCCGCTAGTTTAGTAAGTATATAGTAAAATCATGAAGTTAAGCATCAACAGAAAATTAACCATTGGCATTTCTGTTCTGACCATACTTATCCTCATCGCGAGTGGGGCCGGATTTGTAGGTGCATGGCGTTTGAATAATGCACTTCAGTTTGTGACCAATGAGGCCTGGCAAGCGGCTGATGGTTCGATGGAAGCAACTATTGGTATTCAACGGCAGGCATTGGAAGTAATGGAGATCGTTCTATCCAATAACAAGATTGAATCAGACGAGTTCAGAAAAGAACTGGCTGAGGCAAAGGAATTTACCGAAGAGGCATTAAAATCAATGCACAACTCCGGACTGATTCCGGAGGAATATCTAACTAAGCTCGAACAATTACTTAAATCCTATCATCAGAATGAAACAAATATTCTTGCGGCAAAAAGAGAATTAAAGGCAGGCAATATCAGCCAGGAAGAATTCAATGAAAAATATGAATCCTTTGAAAAGATTATTCTTGAGTTGGAAGATGTGCTAGACAAAGTTGAAGAGCTTGGTGATGGAACCGTAGAAGGTGAGACTAAAAACATTCAGGCCACAATAAATCTTGTTTATGGGACTTTAACTACCGTTACGGTGCTGGCCTTGATTGTTGCCATTCTGATCGGTTTTGGAAGCCTCTTCATGGTAAGCAAACCTATTGCCAATGCGGCAGAGCAGCTTCGCCGTATTGCGCAGGAAGAAGGTGATCTCACTGTTTCCTTGCCCGTCAAAGGGCATGATGAAATTGCTGATCTGTCTCACCACTTTAATACTTTTATCGAAAAAATACGAAACACAATTGGAAAGGTCCATTCCACCACTGATGCTGTGAATCAATCTGCAAGTAAGATGAATACCATGGCCAGTGATGCCAACCAGACGGTATTTAATCAACAACATAACACTGAGCAGGTTGCAACATCTGTTACGCAAATGAGTGCTACCATCGAAGAAGTGGCCAGGAATGCCCTGCAGGCCGCCGAGTCTGCCCAACAGGCCAATAATGATGTCAACTCTGGGATGCAAGTGGTCAGCAATACTCGTGGTATGATCGACCGTCTTTCATCTGAAGTGGATCAGACGGCCACCATCATTGCTGAATTACAGACCGAAGCCGTCAATATTGGAACTGTCATTGATGTCATTAATGATATTGCCGAACAGACCAACCTGCTGGCGCTTAATGCGGCAATTGAGGCGGCTCGTGCTGGTGAACAGGGCAGGGGCTTTGCAGTTGTAGCAGATGAAGTACGTACACTGGCCACCCGAACACAATCCAGCACCGATGAAATACGGGTTATGATTGAACGTCTTCAGGCGGGAACTGAACGATCCGTCGAAGCCATGAATACCAGCCAGGAATTATCAAAAGAAAGTGTCGCCCAGGCAGAGGCTGCCGAGAACACCTTACGCGCAATAACCACTCTTATCTCTACCATTAATGACATGAACACCCAGATATCCACTGCCACTGAAGAACAAACAGCTGTAGCAACGGAAATCAATCGTAACGTGGAGAACATCAATCGCGCCGCCGAAGAAGTCACCAACACCATCAAAGAAACCACTTCTTCCAGCCAGGAGCTTACACAGTTGGCTCAGGAGCTGAGTAAGCAGTTAAGTTATTTCAAGGTGTAAACATAAAACCCGGCTGAATAACCGGGTTTTATATTGAAAAAGCTATATTCTCTGACTTAGAGATTATGCATTTAAACCATCTCGCACTCTCTCTAGCTTGGCCTTCACTTCACCGGCCAGGTCATGGATACCAGGTTGTTGAACCAGATCCAGCACAGCAGCAGGATCCATAAAGGCAACTGTTATCGTTCCATCTTCTTCTTCACGCACTACCACATTACAGGGCAGTAACAAGCCGATATCAGGTTCAGCTGTCAGGGCCTGATTGGCCAGTACCGGGTTACAGGCACCAAGAATTTTATAAGGGCGCTTGTCCAGGTCCAGTTTCTTTTTCATGACCGCTTTAACATCGATCTCTGTTAGCACACCAAAACCTTCTTTGGATAATTCTTCAGTAACACGGGTAACGGCATCGTCATAGCTGCCTTTGAAAGTGGTTGTAAAACCGTACATGGAAAACCTCCAGAATCGTCATCATCTAAATCTCAGAAGGGGTTAATTATAGGCGGATTGGTCAGTAAATACCTCAGGCTATGCATTTTTTTATACTTCACATACTTATATGTATGACATCCAAACCAGGTTCTGGCATATTGAGCCTAATCCTAATTTCTGTTATTTTTCTACGGAATTGAGTAATATTTAATCATTTGGGGGGAACTGTCCCATCTATACCGGGTCTCAGGACGCATGGACAAATTACGGCACAAAATAAAATCGAATAGCACCATCAGTCTCCTGCTGATTGTTGCTGTGCTGTTAAGCGGGTTCCAGACTATCCATTATCACATCCATCACCATGCAGATCTCAACACAGGTGTGCACCAGCATGATATTGATCTGCATACCAGCCCTGACTCATCCCATCACGATGAAAACACCCAGATATTTGAGGCTAGCCCACAGGGCATGAGCAAAAAATTCAGCCAGGTAAATATCGAGCTTGGGCTGTTATTTAGCATTCTGCTTATTTTACCTGTTATTCAATACCGTTTATTTTTCCGAGCCAGTAAGACCATCCATGGCAACTGGCAACATTATTTTTACCTGAGCCGCCAGCTTCGCGCCCCACCCCTATCTCACCACACTATTTGATCAACCAGTTCTAATACGAACACGTTTCGTTTTGACGGTAGTTCAAACAAAACACACTTAAAATATTTATTTTGTTTTTAATCGATGAATTATTCCATCGATTTGTGGGAGAAATCCATGTTAGCTCAATTAAAAAATACCGACCAAAAGACGATCGCCACCATTGCTGTAATAACTGCATTGTTACTTGGCTGGATACTGGCCTCATCGCCCAATAAGCAGACCACTAACCATGAAAATAATGAATATGAAACCGTGGTAAAAGGTCCCCTTGGAGGTCGTTTATTAAGTCAGGAAGATTTTAGTCTGGAAATTACGATCTATGAGACTGGCCTACCACCAGAGTTTCGGATCTATGCCTATGATAATAATAAACTGATTTCACCAGGCTCTCTTAAGCTGAACATTCAACTCAAACGACTCGGTGATAAAACCGATCACATCCAGTTTTCTCCACAGAATGATTTCCTGCGCGGTGATACAACTATCTATGAACCACACTCCTTCCAGGTAGTAGTGAATGCAAACTACAAAGGCCGGCCGTACCAGTGGAAGTACGATAACTACGAAGGTCGCACCGAGATACCACTACAGATCGCGACTGAGATGCGATTGAAGACGGCTCCTGTTGGCCCCATTCAACTAACACAGACTCGTACCCTGACCGGTCGAATCCAGGCCAACCCAAACAGGCTATCCCGCGTCAGCCCACGTTTTACCGGTGTGGTAAAAAACGTCCACCGAGAACTGGGTGAACAGGTTAAAAAAGGCGATATCCTCGCCACCATCGAAAGTAACACCAGTCTGCATGGTTACAAACTCAAGGCACCAATCAGTGGTGTCATTATCAAGCGGGATATCCAGATTGGTGAAGCCTCCGGTAATGAACCTCTGTTTGTTATTGCCGACCTGTCCGATGTCTGGGTAGAACTGGATGTATTCGCCAGTTATCTCGATGAAATCAAAACCGGCCAGTCTGTTGTAGTGGAAACCCTGGAAGGCAAAGCGCTGCAATCCGGCAAAATCGACTGGGTCTCACCTTTGACCTCTCATGCCAGTCAGTCAGTACGGGTTCGTGCAACCCTGAATAATAAATCTGGAAAACTACGTCCCGGACAATATGTGCGTGGTCGTGTCACGGTAATCGAAGAAACCATACCACTGGCTGTTCGCCAGTCTGCCATTCAAAGCTTTCGGGATTTTCAGGTGGTATATGCAAAAGTGAATGATACCTATGAAGTCCGCATGCTGGAGCTGGGACGCAGTAACAGTGATTGGGTAGAAGTGTTGTCCGGTATTGAACCCGGTACAGAGTATGTCACCGAAAACAGTTATCTGCTCAAGGCCGATATCGAAAAATCCGGCGCCAGCCACGATCACTAGGGAACCAGTATGCTCAATCGAATCATCAGTTTTTCTCTGGCGCACCGCTGGCTGGTACTCATTATTGCCACTGGCCTGGCCTTGCTCGGTATTTATAACTTTAACCGCTTACCCATTGATGCCGTCCCTGATATCACCAATGTGCAGGTGCAGATCAACACCGAGGCCAATGGTTATTCACCACTGGAATCAGAACAGCGTATTACTTACCCGATAGAAACAGCCATGTCCGGCTTACCCTATCTTGACTATACCCGTTCTGTTTCACGTTATGGCCTGTCTCAGGTTACGGTAGTTTTCAAGGATGGGACTGATATTTATCTTGCACGCCAGTTGGTCAATGAGCGACTCAGCGAAGTGAAACAGCAATTACCCTCCGGTATTGAACCAGCCATGGGACCTATTGCTACCGGGCTGGGTGAAATTTTTATGTACAGTGTTAATAGTACCGATGCGGTTAAGCATGACCCCATGCACCTGCGTACTGTACAGGACTGGATCATTCGGCCCCAGTTACGCCAGACACCGGGGGTAGTCGAAGTCAATACCATCGGTGGATATACCAAACAGTTTCATGTACTACCATCACCGGATAAGTTGCTGGCCTTTGACCTAAGCCTGCAGGATATTATGTCGGCCCTGGCACGAAACAATCTCAATACCGGTGCAGGTTATATTGAACGCTTTGGTGCCCAGTATCTGATTCGGTCACCGGGCCAGTTGGCTACGCTAGACGACATTCGTAACATCACCATTGGTAAACGCCAGGGAGTACCTGTACGTATCAAGGATGTGGCCAGTGTACAACTGGGCACCGAACTAAGAAGTGGCGCAGCGACACAGAATGGTCGAGAAGTCGTGCTTGGCACCGTGTTTATGTTAATCGGTGAAAACAGTCGCCAGGTCTCTCAGGCCACTGCCAAAAAACTTGAGAGCATTAAAGCTTCTTTACCCGAGGGAGTGGAAATCACCCCGCTCTATAATCGCACCACACTTGTTGATAAAACCATCGCCACTGTTCGTACCAACCTTCTTGAAGGGGCCTTATTAGTCATTGCTGTGTTGTTCGCACTTTTGGGTAACTGGCGTGCTGCCCTGATTACTGCGGCAGTGATCCCTCTGGCCATGTTGATGACCATTACCGGTATGGTGAGTTCTCGAACTTCCGGTAACCTGATGAGCCTGGGTGCCCTGGACTTTGGATTGATTGTTGATGGGGCGGTGATTATTGTCGAAAACTGTCTACGACATCTTGGCCAGTACCAACGCATGCATAAGGGTCTACCCGATTTGCAACAACGCCTTCGCCTTGTCAAAGAGGCGACCATCGAAGTGGTTCGCCCCAGCGTATTTGGTGTGACAATTATCCTGATTGTCTATATTCCCATTTTTGCCCTGAGTGGTGTGGAAGGCAAGATGTTTCATCCCATGGCCTTTACCGTCATCACTGCACTGCTGGCTGCCCTGGTGTTATCACTCACAGTAGTGCCCGCCAGTATCGCCTTATTTGTGCGCGGTCATGTAGATGAAAAAGAAAACCGTTTAATGGGTAGCTTACGGCAGGCCTATACAAGATCACTGCAATTCGTGATGCAACACCCATGGCCTGTTATCTCAACTGCAGTCGCCCTGGTACTTCTTGCCAGCGTACAGGCTACCCGCCTGGGTACTGAGTTTGTACCAAATCTGGATGAAGGTGATATCGCCCTGCATGCCCTGCGGATCCCCGGTACCAGCCTGAGTCAGGCTGTGGAAATGCAAACTATCCTCGAAGCACGCATGAGTGAGTTCCCAGAAGTCTCGCATGTGTTTGCCAAGTTGGGGACCGCAGAAGTGGCCACCGATCCCATGCCACCCAATGTGGCGGATACCTTTGTCATCTTAAAACACCGTGATGAATGGCCAGACCCACGTAAACCCAGAGCACAGTTGATTGCTGAAATGGAGGCCGTTGCCAACCAGATTCCCGGCAACAAATATGAATTCACTCAACCCATTCAGATGCGCTTTAATGAACTGATTGCGGGTGTTCGTTCTGATCTTGCCGTCAAAGTCTATGGTGATGATCTGGATAAACTGGTCGAACTCGCTGAAGAGATTGAACACAAGCTTTTAAAAATACCTGGTGCAGTTGATGTCCGTACTGAACAGGCCACCGGTCTATCTATGCTCACTATCAAACCCAAACGCCACAAACTGGCCCATTATGGTATTGATGTGGCAACACTTCAGGAAAACCTGCGGATTGCCGTCGGTGGAGAAGAGGTTGGACAGATCTTTGAAGGCGATCAGCGATTTGATCTGGTAGTTCGCCTGCCTGAAAAGGTACGCACGGATATCGATACCTTAAAACGTTTACCGATCCGCTTGCCAGCCAATGATACCCATGAAGTAAGAGGAGATGCCGATTCCCTGGGTGTGGATCGTGAACCTGCCGAGGCCATACCTCTATCCGAGGTGGCCGAACTTGAATACATCAATGGTCCAAACCAGATCAGTCGTGAAAACGGTAAACGGCGGGTATTTGTCACTGCTAATGTCCGTGGTCGTGACCTGGGAGGGTTTGTCGAAGAAGTGCAAAAGACTATTGCCGCAGAGGTCGAGATTCCGGCAGGCTACTGGCTGGATTACGGAGGCACCTTTGAACAACTTATTTCGGCCAGTCAACGTCTATCACTGGTCGTGCCTCTGACCTTGTTGATCATCCTTGGCCTGCTGTTCATGGCCTTTAATTCAGGCCGCGATGCCGCTCTGGTCTTTACCGGCGTCCCCCTGGCCCTGACCGGTGGTGTCGCCGCCCTGGCCTTACGTGATCTGCCCCTGTCCATCTCGGCCGCAGTCGGATTTATTGCCCTTTCTGGTGTTGCGGTTTTAAATGGTGTGGTAATGTTGACCTTTATTCGGGAACTTCGCAGACGAGGCATGGAGCTGGAACAAGCCATATTCGAGGGTGCCCTCACCCGCCTGAGACCCGTGTTGATGACAGCACTGGTGGCCAGCCTTGGCTTTATCCCTATGGCCCTCAATGTCGGTACCGGTGCAGAGGTGCAACGTCCACTGGCCACCGTCGTTATAGGCGGCATTATCTCATCCACGATTTTAACCCTGCTGGTATTACCGGTGTTGTATCGATTGGTATACCAGCATTCAAACTCTTTTCAATCTGATACAGCAAGACAGGAGGAAAAACCATGAGGCTTATTAGCTCAACATTATTTGCATTCGTCTGGTTACTAGTGACTGGGTGTGCATCAATTACCAGTAAGGACGCCGTCACCAATAAAGATGTCACGATCAAAAACGTAGCATCGGATGCGGCCACTATCAATCTGGTAAATGTAACAAGCTCAACAGCGGGTACAACAATCCGAGGCCAGTTACGCCGCAAGTACACGGCTACTGGACCGATACCAGGCTACCTGAATGTCAAAATCGTACGTCCCGATGGCAGTGTCCAATACAGTGGCAAACTGGATTATCGTCGTCTTAACCGTAATTCCAAGTATTCCAAATTTGCACTTTCATTGGATGATGCCATCAGTAAAGGCAGTACGGTTCAGATTACACACCAGGAAACCGCTAATATCATTAGTGGTGACATACGAAGCCAGTAATATAAGTTATTTATATCTCTATTCTGGGCCGGGCAACCATACCCGGCCCTTTTTTATTCCTGAATCGCCCTTGTCAGCACCAGAAATCAGGTGTTATATATAGATATTGAACGAATACCGCCAGGAACCATGTTGTCCATTTTTAAAACACAGTCACTACAATACAGACTAACAAGTATCTTGCTTGTAGTAGGCCTGCTGTTTACCACCTGGCATGTGACACAACATGAAATCGCCTTTGCTGGTGATAATGAGGCCCATGAAGAATGCCAGGTTTGTCGCCTGACTCATACACCGGCCACTGATGTTGATTCCAGTGTTTCTCTTTTACCGCTTTTCATTCTGATAGCACTCTCAATATCCACAGCTATCCGATTCATTTCTCCTTACAAGCATCAAACGCAACGTGCACGCGCGCCCCCCTTATATTGATTTCAAGCCATAACACCTGACATCTTTTGACCCGGCTTGGGTTAGAAGCTTAATTGCAATTGTAATCTTATGAGGAATGACAATGTCTCAACGTCAACAACCGCTATTAGCTGCTGTTTTGTTAAACGGTATTTTGCTGATGATATCAAGCTCACTCCATGCTGCTGACAAGCAGACACCTATCGAGCAGAAACTGCGCGACTATGAACGTCGTATTTCACAACTGGAAAAACGTCAACAAACAACAACCAACACCAATAGCAGTTCACTGCAAATTGGTTTATCAGGCCTGTTCTCTGCTGGGGCCTCAAATGCCGATAATAAGGAACTGGCCAAGCTGCAAGGTGGTGGCCACGACCCAAACAAAAACGGTTTTACTGTACAGAACGTAGAACTCTCACTGAGTGGTACGGTAGACCCCATGTTTGATGCACAAGCCAATATCATTATGCTGATCGATGCTGAAGGGGAAACCGTGGTAGAACTGGAAGAAGCCTTTTTTCTGACCCGTGCGATGCCCGGTGGGCTACAGCTTAAAGGTGGACAGTATTACACTGAATTTGGCCGTCGCAATGTACAGCACCCACACACATGGAGCTTTGCTGATCAGCCTGTAATCCTGTCACGACTGTTTGGTGGAGATGGCCTGCGCAGTCAGGGCGTACGCCTCGCCTGGCTCATGCCAACAAATTGGTATTCTGAATTTTACCTCGGAATGCAAAATGCCAAAGGAGAAACTGTCAGCAGCTTTTTGTCAGCCGAAGGTGAAGAAGTGGGTGGCCACACCCTGATAGCACGTGAGGCCAGGGGGTCTGGAGATTTATTGTATTCGGCACGCTGGTTAAATGGCTTTGATCTATCGGACAATCTCAGTATGAACCTGGGCCTTTCAGGTTTAAGGGGGCCAAACGCATCGGGGTATACCACTGAGACTCAAATTTACGGTGCCGATCTCTATTTAAAATGGCAGGGAACGGGGGCCAGGGGCTTTCCTTTTGTCGCCTGGCACACAGAATATTTACAACGTGAATATGAGGCAGCAGACCCCTGGCAAGCCAACCATGAAACCCTACGTGATAAAGGTATGTTCAGTCAAATCACCTGGGGCTTTACACCCGGTTGGGTGCTTGGCCTGCGTTATGAAACAGCCTCAGCAAGTGGTGACACTAGCACCGATCCCCTGCGTGATAACCGTAGTCGTATCTCACCCAATATTACCTGGTATCCTAGTGAATACAGCAAAATTCGACTTCAGTATAACCGTGATAAGGCTGAGCACTTCAAAGAAGATACCGCCCAATCACTTTGGTTACAGGTTGAATTCAGTCTCGGTAGCCATATGGCACACACCTTTTAGGGCTCAGGCATGAAAATAATTCATATTATTCTCGTTAGTCTATTGCTGGGCATGGCATTCAATAGCACAAGCCATGCCCAGCTAAAGGTCGAAACTACGACACAGGATCTGGCAGCCATTGCAAAGGCCATTGGTGGTAAACACATTGATGTGAACAGCCTTACTCCGGGAACACGTGACCCGCACTTTGCCGTGGCCAAACCCAGTATGATAAGAAGAGTCAATCGCGCTGATTTGCTTTTAGTCATTGGTGCCGAACTGGAAGCTGGCTGGCTACCTTCTTTGTTACAATCTGCACGCAACTCTAAAATCCAGGCTGGGCAATCTGGTTTTCTGGATCTATCACAAACAATAGACTTACTGGGTAAACATAATGTGCCTGTCAGCCGCGCCATGGGAGACGTCCATGCTAGTGGGAACCCTCATTACTGGTTAGATCCACGCAATGGGATCAAGATCGCCACGGCCATCAGCCAAAGGCTTGCACAGCTCGACCCTGCCAATATCAATGACTATCAATCCAATCTGAAAACGTTCAAAGCTGGATTGGAAAAGAAGTATCAGCAATGGCTAAGTGAACTTAGCTATTTAAAGAACCAGCCTGTCATCGCCTACCACACATCATTTATCTATCTGGCCCATGCCTTTGGATTTAAAATTGTCGACGAAGTGGAACCCAAGCCAGGTATTTCACCCAGCGCATCATCGCTAGGCAAACTCATTAGAAACATCAAACAGAAAAAGATAATACTTTTGATCATGGAACCCTATTATGAACAGCGTTCTGTAAAATACCTGAAGGATAAAACAGGTATCCGCATCGCCGTGTTACCCCAGTCAGTTGGTGCAAAAGAACATATAAAATATTATTTCGACCTATTTGATGCCATCGTCAAGGAACTCAATAATAAGGACAGCCAATAATGGATGCATGGACTATTCTCTTACCCGCTCTGGCCATGAGCACCCTAATGCTGATCAGTCACACTTATCTAGGCCTGCATGTACTGGCGCGGGGTATTATTTTTATCGATCTGGCCCTGGCACAGATCGCCGCGCTGGGAATGAGTATTGCCTTTTTGCTTGGTGAAGAAGCTCATGGCCTGACAGCCCAGCTTTATGCCTTTGCCGCCACCCTCATCGCTGCTTTTGCCTTCGCTAGCCTGAGACGTATAAAGGGTAAAACCACTCGAGAGGTGATCATAGGTTGCAGCTATATTGTTACCACCGCGCTGTCTATTATGATTCTAAGCCAGACAGCACAGGGCATGGAGGAGCTTAAATCTCTATTTAACGGTAAGATTCTGTTTGCCAGCTGGGATGAAATTGGGTTTGTGGCCATTATTTACCTGCTGCTGACTATTTTACACTGGATCTATCGTAAGCAATTTATTGCCCTGTCATTTAATAGCAAACAATCAACACCCGGTTTTCTTTGGGAGGTTTTATTTTTTGTGTCCTTTGCCATTGTAATCACCCTGGCAGTGAATATTGCCGGTATATTACTTGTTTTTGCTTGCCTCATTATCCCGGCATTTAGTGCCACACTCCTCAGTAATACATTAGCAAGCAGGCTCATCATCGGCTGGATACTTGGTTTCTTCGCTACTCTGGGTGGCCTATGGCTATCCTATACATCGGACCTACCTACAGGTGCTACGGTGGTTATCATGTTTGGTATATTGCCAGTGGTATCTCTAATAATTAAGAAATTTCAGAACACGTAAAATAAAGGTACAACATATTTCCATAACTTAATGCGAATTACTCTTTGCCTCCTTTTCCATGCGATGCCAGGCTGCATAGATCTCGTCAGACCATTTGCTTTGAAACCAGGCGATAATATCTCTTATCTGTGACTCGGTGAGTTTGTCTTTCCATGGTGGCATGTTGCCACCAATTCGTTGGGTACCGTTCTGGATAACATCAATTAGCACCTTTGTAGGATGATGCCATGCATGGGCGCTACCATTCAGGGCAGGTGCTGGAAACTTACCGTCCTTGTCCCGCTTTTGCCAGTTAGGAGCACCTTCGGCATTTTTACCATGGCAGACGGCGCAGTGCTTCTGAAACAGCGCACCACCACGCTTCATTTGTAGAAAATCAAAATCACGCGGTACAGCCTCTTTGGCCACAACCGGCAAACTTAGTCCAGCAAAGACTATAGCTAAATAGAATGACTGCATTTTTTTCATCTTGCATCATCCTTATAGACTTCACCTTTTTCCAGGTGGCGTTGTTTCCAGATAAAGAACACTGCTGGGATCACTACCAGGGTTAGGAGGGTTGCGCTAACCATGCCACCTACCATGGGCGCAGCGATACGACGCATGACTTCTGAACCCGTACCCCCGCCGAGCATAATCGGTAACAGGCCGGCGATAATTGCCGCCACGGTCATCATGATAGGACGAACTCGCATTAATGCGCCTTCGATCACCGCTGTGCGAAGTTCTTCAATGGTTGGTGTGTGTACCTTGCCATGTTCAACTATATGCTTCTGGTATGCCTGGTTGAGATAAACCAGCATTACCACACCTATCTCTACCGCCACACCGGCAAGTGCTATAAAGCCAACACCAACGGCTACCGACATGTTGTAACCCAGCAGATAAAGCAGCCAGTAGCTACCCACCAGTGCAAGAGGAAGTGTTCCCATGATAATCAGGACTTCGATAATGTTTCGGAAGTTGAGATATAAAAGCAGTACAATAATCACCAACGTTAATGGCACTACCACACTCAGGCGTTCCTTTGCGCGTACCATATATTCATACTGCCCGGACCATGAGATGGAATAACCGGGTGGTAGTTCCACCTGTTCACTGACCACACGTTGTGCTTCTTCCACATAGGAACCCAGGTCTCGTCCTTCGATATCCACAAAGGTCCATCCATTAGGACGTGCGTTTTCACTTTTGATCATGGCCGGTCCCATTTCGGCTCGCACATCGGCAACTTCGGATAATGGTATACGTGCTCCCTTACTTGTCACTATGGGCAGGTGCTTGAGTCGTTCCAATGAGTCACGAACTTCACGAGGGTAACGCACATTAATGGGATAACGTTCCAGGCCTTCAACACTTTGTGCTACCTGCATACCACCTACCGCGGTACGAACCACATCATGTACATCACTAATATTCAAACCAAAGCGTGATGCTGCAACTCGGTTAACATCTATCGTGATATACCTGCCACCTGCGACACGCTCTGAATAGGCCGACACGGTACCCGGCACCTTACGCACCACATCTTCAATACGCTTGCCAATATCCTGAATGATATTCAGATCCGCACCGGCCACCTTGATACCAACCGGGGTTTTAATACCCGTGGCCAGCATATCGATACGGGTCTTAATAGGCATAACCCAGGCATTGGTCAGACCGGGGAACTTGATCAACTGGTTAAGCTCCTGCTTGATCTTCTCAATGGTCATGCCCTCACGCCATTCAGATTTAGGTTTGAACTGAATGGTAGTTTCAATCATGGTCAGCGGTGCCGGATCTGTTGCAGTATCGGCACGACCAACCTTACCGAATACCCGTTTGACTTCGGGAATGGTTTTAATCAGCTTATCGGTCTGTTGTAAAAGCTCCTGTGCCTTACCCACCGACACACCGGGGAAGGTGGTTGGCATATACATCAGGTCCCCTTCATCAAGGTCCGGCATAAATTCGGAACCAATCTGGCTCATGGGCCAGATACCCATTACGACAAGTCCAAGTGCAATCAATAACACCTTTTTGGGTTTTTCCAGTACGTAATGGATAAACGGGGTATAGCCTTTGATCAACATGCGATTGATTGGGTTCTTATGTTCCGGAGTGATATGCCCACGGATGAAATACCCCATCAAGACTGGCACCAGTGTAATCGACAATCCCGCCGCGGCCGCCATGGCATAGGTCTTGGTATAAGCCAGCGGAGCAAACAGGCGCCCCTCCTGGGCCTCCAGGGTAAATACCGGCAGGAATGACAGCGTAATAATTAACAGTGAGAAAAACAGTGGTGGCCCCACTTCCATGGTGGCCTCACGTATAATTCGCCAGCGATTCTCATCGGTAAGGGGTTCTTGTTCAATATGTTTATGTACATTCTCGATCATCACAATGGCCGCATCCACCATGGCGCCGATGGCAATGGCAATCCCCCCCAATGACATAATGTTGGCATTAATACCCTGGCTGTACATAATAATAAACGCAGTAAGAATACCAATGGGCAGACTGAT
This sequence comes from Gammaproteobacteria bacterium, assembly GCA_029881995.1. GTDB lineage: Bacteria > Pseudomonadota > Gammaproteobacteria > UBA6429 > Thiohalophilaceae > JAHEDB01. The sequence goes on along the minus strand of JAOULO010000034.1, from coordinate 21,675 downwards.
GATTACCACAAGGGCCGAGCGCAGATGGAACAGGAACACCGCGCAGACCAGGGCCACCACGATAAACTCTTCGATGAGTTTCATATTGAGGTTATTAACTGCACGATTGATCAAATCAGAGCGGTCATAAGTGGTAACGATATCCACCCCTTCTGGCAGACCGTTCTTGAGTTCGGCCAGTTTCTCCTTTACCCCCTTGATGGTTTTAAGCGCATTCTCACCAAAACGCATCACAATAATGCCACCGACCACTTCACCTTCACCATCCAGCTCGGCAATCCCGCGACGCATCTGTGGACCAAGACGCACCTCGGCAACATCTTTTAACAGGATCGGTGTACCCTGTTTGTTTACACCCAATGGTATTCGACGCAGATCTTCCAACTCATCGATATAACCAGTCGCTCGTACCATGTATTCGGCTTCGGCCATTTCGATCACCGAACCACCGACTTCCTGATTGGCATTACGGATGGCCATACGAACCGTATGCAATGGCAGACCATAGGCACGCATACGATCCGGGTTGAGTACCACCTGATATTGTTTGACCATGCCGCCAACAGTCGCAACTTCTGAAACACCGGTCACTGTTTGCAGCTCATACTTCAGGAACCAGTCCTGCAGGCTACGCAGTTGTGAAAGATCCAGTTTGTTACTGCGATCCACCAGGGCATATTCATACACCCAACCCACACCGGTGGCATCGGGACCCAGTGCAGGTCTCGCCTCGGGTGGTAATCGAGTCGCGACCTGGCTTAAATACTCAAGCACTCGTGAACGTGCCCAGTAGGGATCGGTACCGTCTTTAAAAATGATATAGACATAGGAATCATTAAAGAAGGAATAGCCCCTCACCGTCACCGCACCAGGTACGGATAACATGGCGGTTGTTAAAGGATAAGTGACCTGATCCTCGACAACCCGTGGTGCCTGTCCAGGATAAGTGGTTTTAATTATGACCTGTACATCAGACAGATCAGGAATGGCATCCAACGGAGTGTTTTTAACCGCATACAAACCCCAGCCGATTAAGATAGCGGTCAGCAACAAAACCAGGAAACGGTTTTTGAGCGACCAGTCGATAATACCTGCGATCATGATCGTCTCCTTATTTTGTTAGCTTACGCATGGCCCTGATAACATAGCCCGTGTCACTTCTTTGTAGATCAAACTCAACCTTATCTTCGGGCTTAAAGCTGTCCAGGCTCACCGCAGGATTGACACGGAAGAACATGGTCATCTCCGGCCATTTCAGTTCAGGGATGGGGCCGTGTGATAGCTTGACCTTGCCTTCACTGGCTAAGATTTCTCGAATCGTACCTGAACCACTCAGTCTTTTTTCCATTGCCTGTTGTTCATGTTGATCGATGTCGATGGGGGTTGGAGCAGGTTCCATTTTATCCTGATTGGTATCCACCGCTTTCATTTGCTTACGACTTTCCATCTGCTGTTGACTATGATCCATACCCTGCATACCTTTGTTCTCTATCATCTGTTGCTGGCTATGATCCTTCGACTGCATGGCTTTTTCATCTTTCATTTGTTCTTGAGCAGGAACCTTGGCCTGCATGGCTTCATCACCACCCATCTGGTGTTGACTATGATCCACCGCTTTTGCTTTTGGCTTGGGTTCTGTTGCAGTAGGCGACTGCATCCGTTTCAGGCTGGCCTTGAGACTGGCTTCCGAATCGATCAGGAACTGACCTGAGGTAACCACTTTGTCACCTTCCATCAGTCCATTTCGAATTTCAATCCAGTCACCGGACTCAATACCCACCACTACTTGCCGTGGCTTAAACCGACCTTTACCCACAGAGAGAATGACACGCTCTTCCCGGCCGGCCCGTATCAGAGCTTCACGTGGAATAATCAGTACTTCTTTTTTAGCCCCACCATAGATTGAAACATTGGCAAACATATTCGGTTTAAGGACTTCATCAGGATTATCAAACACCAGTCTGACTTTAAGGGTACGGGTCTGCTGGTTCAGGCTTGGATAGATATATTCCACCTTACCTTCCCATTCCCGACCTGGCACATACGACAGTTTGACATCAGCAGTCTGTCCCGCCTTGACCCAGTTGGCCTGACTTTCAAATACCTCGGCCAGGATCCAGATGGAAGACAGGTCAGCCAGACTCATCACTTCCATATTGGGCGTGATATACATGCCTTCACGTACCTTAAGCTTGGCAACAATCCCATCCTGTGGTGCATAGACCTGTACATACTGACTGGTCTTGCGGCGCTTTTTGATTGTTGCTATCTGTTTTTTAGAGATACCAAGTGCCTCAAGGCGTTCACGTGAGGCATTCAATAAAAACGGGCTACCACTACGAAGTGCCTGGATATAATCATCCTGAGCATTTACCAGTTCAGGTGAATACAATTCAAACAGCAACTGTCCTTTTTTAACACGCTCTCCTTCGGACTGTACTACCAGTTTCTCTATCCAACCGTTGGAACGAATGTGAATGTGTGAGATTTTGTTTTCATCAAAATCCACATAACCCACGGTATCGATCTTGCGCCATAGTTTGCTGCGTTCTACATAGGCGGTGCGGACACCCATGTTGTTTTCCACCGCAGGAGAGATCTTTACCGCAGAACCACCACCATCATCATAGATAGGCACATAGTCCATGCCCATTTCATCTTTCATGGGTTTATCAGAGGTAATCTCGGGTTTATGAGGATGTCGGTAATAGAGAATCTTTGCTTCACCAGAAGCATCACTACTCTGTTCCGCTTCTTTTTGCACCAGAGTCATACCGCATATCGGACAGCTGCCCGGTTTGTCTCGTACGATCTGAGGATGCATCGGGCATACGTACTTGGGATCCGTATGCTTCTCGGCGTGTTCCAGGGCGGATTCGGTATTCGCCGTTGACTGTTTAGCCGCGTTCTTGTCATCACTACATGCACTTAGTGTGATGACAACAACGATCAATAAATAAAATAGGGGATTCCTGATCTTCATTTTCCTTCTCCTGCTCCGCACAGCAGATAATTGTCTTGATGGTTAAATCAAATATACAACAGGCATTCGCTTTACACGAATGTCAGATAATACACGTATTAAAACGTGTCAGGAGAAAGATCGAGGAGGTCGAAACTGATCCTGACCAGCAATACCGTGGTCAGAAAATCGATAGACTTGATTAAAAGTATGATGTGGAGAATGAGCCATGCCCTGCGGTTCATGCATCATGGCATGCACCGTAAAACATTTGGCACAATCAAAACCATTCTGGCAGCAATCTGCCTGGTCAGAGGCATCCTGCTGGGCCTGGTGATTTTTTTCCATCTGACAATGCTGGCTCTGTGTCTCATTATGATCCAGCATATCAATTGCTGAGACTGCAATCTGCACAGGGGCAAACATGACCGCGAAGGCCAGTACCCATGTCAGCAAATTGTTTTGAGAGACTTTTCTCATCATGCAGTCTTTTGTTTCTAACAGAGTTACAGTTTTGTCCATTCTGGACTCAAATGTCATTAATGACAATTCTTAATCGGGTCTTATGACCTTAAACTTTATACTAAGTTCATCACTTTTTTATCATATACATATATTAGTATATGGGTTTTAGGCAACACCGCTATGCACCTGACTGGGCCAATATGGTTTCCGCCTCACTAAAGACAAAATTACGGAATGATTCGGCAATAGGTGAAAGGCGCTTACCCTTACGATTCACCACATACCAGTGCCGTAGGATCGGAAAATTTTCCACCTCCAGGATGGCCAGGCGGCCCACTTCCAGTTCCAGGGTCAGTGTATGGATGGACACGATACCCAGACCAAGACCCGCTTCCACGGCCTGTTTGATGGCTTCATTACTGGTCATTTCCATACCGGTCTGTAGGCTGACGCCATGCTGGCTGAAGAAGCGTTCCATAGCGATCCTGGTACCCGAGGCCGCTTCGCGCACCACAAAGCTCTCTTCCTGTAACTGTTTCAGACTGACCTTTTTGCCCACCATGGGATGATCGGGCGGTGCAATCACCACCAGAGGATTCTCCATAAAGGCCTCCAGCTCCAGGGGTAAGGTCACCGGTGGCCTGCCCATGATGACCAGATCCTTTTCATTCTGATCCAGTTGCCGGAGCAGTGACTCTCGATTGGTCACATCCAGGCTAAAGCTCACTCCCTCGTGCTGCTTGGCAAAGGCCGCCAGCAGGCGGGTGGCAAAATAATTGGCGGTACTGGCAACTCCAATATCCAGATGGCCGCGCTGAACCCCCTTTAGCTGCTCGAGCACATCCTCGGCCTCTTCCAGTTGGGCGGCGATAGTCCGGCAATAGTGATACATCTCTTTCCCGGCCTCGGTGAGATAGACCTTTTTTCCCAACTGCTCAAACAGGGGTAGACCCGCACTCTCTTCCAACTGCTTGATTTGCATGGATACTGCTGGCTGGCTGAGGTGCAGTTCCTGGGCGGCCTGGGTAAAACTCAGGTGCCTGGCAACTGATTCAAAAACTTTGAGCTGTCGGAAGGTTACATTCATGGTTTTATTATAAGTAATTACCTATGGTTTCCAAGAATTAATTCAGTTTTCCTGATGTACTGGCTCCCTTAATTTAATTCCCAAAATGAGAGCCAAATGATCAGACTCTATTAAAGAATTGCCCAGGCCCAGACGATGATGATTACAGATTCAAGCAAATCAAAGACATATCATTGATAATGGCATTGCAGGGGTAAAATTCTAAATGAGTAAGCGCGCATCCTCCCTCTGGAGTAATCTGTTCCGCAAAGGTAACCCTTTAACAGAGCATGTCACAGAACTCTGGTCTGCCACCCCCCTGTTCCGTGATATCCCCAAGCGTGAAATCCTGCAACTTGTTCGAGATATGCCCCCTCGCCACTTCAAGGCTGGTGAATTTATATTTAATAATGGTGACGCGGGTGCCGGTGCGGCCGTCATTATCAATGGCAAAGTGGAGATACGCTCTGCTGGTGTATTGCTGGCCGAATTGAGTGATGGCGATTTCTTTGGTGAGATCGCCCTGGTGCTGGATGTACCCCGTACCGCTGATGCCATAGCCGTTGAAGAAACCGAACTGATCTTTTTTCTACGCCCGGAACTGGATGAGTGGCTGGCCCGCTCGCCCTATTTTGCCGGCAAACTGGGCGCTAACCTGGCCTATGTCCTGGCACAACGCCTGCTTCAGGCCAACAAGGCCCTGGTACAAGCTGGCCATGAGAGCCATATATGATCCTGAGAACGATCTTCAACCATCCGATAGGACGGGCTCTGATCATTTATGTTGGAATTATCCTGATGCTGACTGTACTGGTTCTGCTTTTAAAACCGGTGCTAATTCCCCTGATTATTGCATTCATCCTCTTTAGTATTCTTGACCCTCTGAAAAACCGTCTGATGCGCAGTGGCCTGAATGCCATCTCATCCATCATCATTGTATTAATGGCCGTTGTTGCCATCGGGGTTGTGTGTCTGGTGATCGGTATTCCCCTGATGCTGGATCAATGGGAATGGTTGCAAACTCGCCTGCCGACTATCGCTACACAGGTAGCAAAAATTCTTGATGGACTCGGTGCTTCTCTGATCAATGCCATGGGGATGCAGGTTGACACCCGGCTTGGCGAACGCTGGCTGACCGACCTTAAATCACAGAGTACCGATGCTGTGGTCTCATCTGCGGGTATTATGGTGCAATCGGTTTTTGCTCTGGTCTTTATTCCTCTCATCACTTTCTTTTTATTGCGTGATTATCGCAAGATGCGCAACACCGCCATGAGCTGGTTGCCTAACAAGGCCTATGAACTGGGCTGGTTGATCTATTTCCGTGTAGCGAAAAAACTCCAGAACTACATTCGCAGTGTATTTATGCAGTCAGCCATTATTGCCATGGTCACAGTCACTGGCTTTTATTTAATAGGTCTGGATACTGCAGTGCTGTTTGGTGTGCTGGCTGGTTTCCTGAACCTGATTCCCTATGTAGGTCCCCTCCTGTCCATGCTGCCGCCGATGTTGGTCGCGTTAGGCTCAAGTACACCGGATATCTGGTTACTGGTTAGTATTGCTGCGGTGGTATTAACGGCACAGTTAATTGATAACATATTTGTGATACCCAGCCTGATTGCCAGCACCGTAGATCTACATCCCATGCTGGTGTTACTCGGTGTTGTGGTGTTTGGTTATTTCTTTGGGTTTATCGGAATGCTGGTGGCCATTCCTGTATTGGCCACATCCAAGATAATTTTAAAAGGTCTGGTAAATGGTCTCAACCGTGGTACAAGTGAAGATATGATGTATGCTGTACCAATCAAGCGCGATACTCAGAAAGCCTAACCAGGAATCACCTGCCTGAACCAGTACTGGCCACCGAGAAAATCATAATACATGGTGGTATTGAGATAAGTCAGACTTAACAACAGATCCTCTACTCTGGTATAGCGAAACAAACCCGCATTTGGATCAAAAAAGTAATTGCCTTTATCTCGAGTGAATTTAAAACCAAAGGCCATATCCTGTTTGGTATTTGCTGATTTTATATATAAAAGGTAATGTCCCGGTAAGGCAAGCATTTCTTCACCCGGTGCACTAAAATCAAACAAATCCCCACTACCTCCACGCACAATGGATAACCTGAACTGATTAAATAGTTCAACCGAATCATTGATGTCAAAAGAAGGTGCTGTGGGACGCTTGGCACGCAGGGATTGTTGCAGGATGGAACGGCGTAGACGTAACAGGGATTTACTGGACTGGAGTATTGCATCATTTTGCCAGTTTCCCTGGCGCAGGGTTTGCTGTAGCCAGAGCAGGGCTATCGGCAAGGCATTGCTTACGATGGGGGCAGATGTTTGCCAACCATTATCAAAATTTACACTGTCTTCACTGACAGCAAATACCATATTTCCTGCCATCGGATGCTCTCCCGTCATTTTTGACACTTCCCATTTTACACCGTTTTGGATAGGAAAGATCAGTGCAAATGTCAGGCCAGTAGACATTACTTCCGTACTATTTATGCAATATTCAAATGGGGTATTGGTACGAGCTGGTCTCGTACTCAGGCAATTGCAACTATATTACTAACTTCTGATATAGATCAATGCCAACAGTTGGATAAATCGACAGGATTAATTCAGGCCTTTGGAATTTTCCCTAATCAGTTTCAAACATGTACTTTTAATTAATACAGGGGAATCAAATATGAACACTGATCGCTATGCTACCGAGTTCGTCATTCAGGAGAACTTGCGTGAGAACCAGTTCAATCGAATCTGGAGCCATGACCTGAAGGATGTGTTTGCCGATGTGGCACAGTACTATGATCGGGCCAATAATGTTGCCGCTCTCTGGACAATCAATGGTCTTCGTAAAAAATTTATTGACTGTATTGAACTACAAAGTGGTCAAAAGGCACTGGATGTCTGTGCCGGTACCAATGTCATTGGTATCGACCTACTCTCCAAACAGCCTGATCTGGAGATGTATGCCGTAGATCGCAGCAGTGCCATGCAACGGGTCGGCGGTGAACGTGCTCGTAAACTTGGATTTAATATCAACAGTACAATCCATGATGTTCATGAGCTTCCTTTTCCAGATAACCACTTCGATGTGGTCACCTTGCAGTATGCCTCTCGTCATTTGCGGGTGGTCGAAGTCTTCGAAGAAATCAAGCGGGTTCTCAAACCTGGCGGCCATTTCTATCACTGCGACATGTTACGTCCTGCCAATAAACTCATAGAGCAGGCCTACTACCTCTACCTGCGTGCCAGTGTTGGCTTTACTGCCTGGTTGTTTGGCAGTAACAATGCCTCGCTAAGTTGTAAGACTTATTTTATCGATGCACTGAAGGCATTCTACTCTGTGGAAGAACTCAGCAAACTATTGCGTGAGATTGGCTTTGAGGATGTACACGGTACTGGCATGCTGGGTGGAACCGTTGGCTTTCATAAGGCCATGTTACCACTTGATAAAAACTAGTCTGGTCCTGTCAGCTACTTACTGGCGCTTGATTCGGATCAAGGCAGCTTACAAACAAGTCTGATAGATTGTCATCTGCAATTAACAGGGTCAGCCCATCTGACCCTGATTTCCTAGGATTCATTATCATCTGGTATTCCGGCATGGCTGGCAAGTCCCCGTTTTTATTACAGGTGAAGAGCGGCTATTTAACTGTTTATTAGGAGATAGACCATGAGAGTATTTGAATTAATGAGCAAACAGGTCGAATCTATCACCCCGCAGCACAACACCCGACAGGCGTCAAAAAAAATGCGTGATATGAATATTGGTTCTCTACCTGTGCTAAATGATGAAAAACTGGTTGGTATTGTCACTGATAGAGACCTTGTCTGCTTTGTCGTTGCAAACGGTAGTGATCCATCATCAATACCTATCAGCAACATCATGAAAAGAGACGTAGCGACCTGTTATGAAGATGATGATATTGCCGATGCAGCAAAAGTGATGCAACAGCACCATATCCGTCGACTTGCCGTTGTTGACCATGACAACAGAATAACGGGCCTGTTTTCCATTGATGATCTGGCTCGGGGTTCACACAAGCTGGCTGGTATTGTACTGGAAGCAGCAGAAGCCATTCATTAAAAATATAACCTTGAGGAGATAGAACATGAATATTTGTGACATTATGAAGCGGAACGTTTTTTTTGTCCGTCCGAATACCTCTGTCAGGGAAGCAGCCAGACTAATGCATGATGAACATGTCGGTGTTTTACCGGTACTGGATATGGAAGACAACAAAGTTATTGGGATGATTACTGATCGAGATATCTGCTGTAAAGTCACTGCGACAGGCCGAAATACCGTTATGACCACTGTGGCCGATGTAATGACAAAGAATGTCGCGACCTGCTTTAACGATCAGGAATTAACCGAAGTGGCTTATCTAATGGCCAGTCATCAAATCCACCGGATTGCTGTTTTAGATAAAGATGACAAACTGGCTGGCATTGTATCTGTTGATGATCTGGCCCATCGTTCCCATGATCTGGCAAGCACTGTCCTGGAGGCATCTGCAGCTCCAGCCCACTGAACGATATGCTATGCAGGGTTTGATCTCCCTGCATAGTTTTATAAAGCCTTAATAAGGCGATACTCCACATCAACTTTGTCAACGATAGTATTTAGTTTCATAACACGCTCGATACCATTGCGAGGCGCCCGGTAGAAATGAGGTGTCATCCCCAGCAAATGCATAATTTGCTCATTTGACTCAAGTTCTATGTCGAACTTCATACTGCCTTCTTGCTCGATAACAAAACTGTTCTTATCAGTATCTGATAACGTAAAGGGCTTTGCTTCCCTCACTTCCGGATAAAGTTGTTTTCTCAATTCAAGCAAATGCTCTGGTCCGGTATCAAACTGGATAATCTTTCCATTCTGTTTAAGAACACGTTGAAAACTGTGATACACAGGAAATCCAAACATACATATAATAATATCCACGCTCTCTGGTAAAACAGGAATCTCTTTATTGGAGGCGACCAACCAACTTGTGTTTCTGTTTCGGCGGGTTGCCGCCTGAATAGCATATTTGGATATATCAAGACCGATACAGGAGAGTTCCCTTTCACCATTATTCTCAAGCAACCGTTTTTGAAGATGGTCAAGATAATATCCATCACCACATCCTGCATCGAGAATACAGATGCTCGCACTATCTTCAGCATCAAGTATCATAGCCACCAGTTCATTTAATTTTTCTGCGACCGGAGTATAAAAACCAAGATTAAGAAACTCGGTTCTAGACGCCACCATTTCTTTACTATCACCTGGATTTTTTGACGCCTTGTGCTGCACAGGTAGAAGATTAAGATAGCCCTGTCTGGCAACATCAAAACTATGACCAGTACTACACTGATATTGCCTATCAGACTGTTTTAATGGCAGGCCATCGAGAGGGCAGCTTAGATTAGTGGCCGGGACAAGCTTCATTATTCGGTAATCATTTACACAGACTTACTAGCGGGTACTAATGGCCTGAAGCTGTAGTTTATAAACTCTCATGAAGATTGCCATCACCGTCAAGGCACCAAGCGTATCAGCAAGAATATCCTTTTGTGCGTCCCAGATATCCCCCTGTGAACCCAGTACGGCAATACCTGCCGCCTCATCTGCAGAAATGGCATACCACCATTCAATCACTTCATAAATACCCGCTACGGTAACTATGGAAAATAATGGGAACAGATACAACACAACTCTAGAGCGAACAAGATTTTTCAGAAGTAATAGTTCTGCGATTGGATAGGCATAAAATCCAACGCTAAAGTGCGCCATACGATCATAGTGATTACGCTCAAAACCAAACAGGTTTGATACCCAATCAAACGGAACCCGCTCAAAGGTATAATGTCCACCAATGGTATGCAGTATCAGAAAAAACGACATCAGGATATAACTGGTATTGGTAAACTGGTAATGTCGCCGGGTATAAACCAGCAGTCCTACAATAATCAGCACAGGAATATTTTCCGCCCACCAGACCGCCCTGTCATAGGGTGATATTGCACAGACAGAAAAAACCAGCACATAAATCAGCAGGAGGAGTTTTGGAAGACTTTTATCCATTAATTTCAATCCCTTATACCAGTACTACAAAATTGACTATACTTTTAATTGTATCGCCTGGGAACCGTGATGAACATACATAACAGCTATTTTGCGATTAGAAACCCACTACACATTATTGAACAGTGGCTGCACCCTTATAAACATACCAAAACAATCAATTATGCCGATAAACCACTACTCATTAGCTGGACTGGCAGGGCGGACAGTGAATTTAAGAAAAGGACTCAGGCCATTATTGTTGAAATGCAGATTTATTTTTCCTGTGTCGTTCAAAAGCGGGTTTTATTTCATGAACAAACAAATCATACCAAACATAAGGTCACCGACAAACTGGAAATATTGCTCAGACCAGTCGAGGCAGAATCCTGTGATCCAGTTGAGTTTGCTAAACAACACCCTGTCTCACATGAATACAAAACAAATGCTGCACAGAAATTTCGACCTGCCTGGCTTAAGCTGGATTATAAATTGGGGGACTGGCATGGAGAATTTGGTATTTAGCCAGGCTCATGAGCTCCTTCGATATAACTAAATAGATACACCTTCCTGCCTTCATAAAAAATTCTGTCTATCGAAACTCACAAAGCTATAGAGGCTAGCCTTCACCCACATCTAGTAAATACTTGCTTACTAACTGAATCTATCTTATCAAAATTAGGGCTAATCACACTCAGACATTTTGACTTAACTTTAATAAGACTAACAAAAAATATTATTTATAATATCTCTACAAACAGGTCATTTTAAATATTTTATATATACTTAAATTTCATAGAAAAAAGTGTCCTGGAAAAAACACAAATGGTATGTATTAATATTGTACGGAGATTCAATAAAGCAGCCTATATCTCTTTATTCATCACCTTAGTAAATATAATTACTCCCGCACAAGCCGAAAATAACTCTCCACAGGAACTTCCATGGAAGTCCATTTTTCCAGAAGCAAGCAAGATTTCATCCTTTGAAGGCAAACCAGAAAGCTCAAAGGTATACGAAGGTCGAAAAATAATTGGTTATCTATTTCTGACAAATCAAATCGCACCTATCCCAGCCTATTCTGGTCGGCCTATCAATATGTTGGTTGGTATTGATACGAAAGGCATTATCAAAGGTATACGGATTATTGAACATCATGAGCCAATATTACTGGTTGGCATTCCTGAATCTACACTTGATGAATTTGTAAATCAGTATATCGGTAACCGTGTAGATGCCAGGATAAAAGTTGGCGCTGGGGGTCAAGAAGGTTTTGTCAATGTCGATGCCATTACCGGTGCCACCGTAACTGTCATGGTAATGAATCAAGCCATCCTCCGTTCTGCCAGAGAAGTGGCTATTAGTAAGAAAATCATACCCAATACACGCAAGGCGAGACGTGCCCCAGCAAGAGTACGCACTGAACTTTTTAGTAAATCCGACTGGAAAGAATTAACTGATAGTGGTGCTGTTCGTCGACTCCATCTGACCAGAAAGCAGGTAGATAATGCCTTTGTTAGAACAGAGGCCGAAAAAGTCGACCAGGCAGAGCCTGGCCAGGGAATGAAGACATTCATTGACCTCTATTATGCCTATCTAAATGCCCCAACTATTGGACGCAATCTATTAGGAGATGATCAGTACAGCAGTTTGATGGTAGATCTTAAGCCTGGTGAACATGCCATCGCCATGATGGCTAATGGCATATATTCATTCAAAGGCTCCGGTTATGTCCGTGGCGGTATTTTTGATCGAATCCATATTCGACAGGCGAATCGGGAAATCTCATTCCGTGACCTCGATTACACTCGTTTAAGTGATACCTATGCCAAGAATATGCCAAAGCTTTCTGAGATGGCCATCTTTGTAATTAGACCAAATCATCAATTTGACCCGGGCTTAGATTGGGAAATTGAATTACTAGTGAAAAGACAGACCGGCCCACTAGACAGTGTCTTCTCAAGCTTTACCGGAAGATATGCCATACCTGAAGCTTATGTAGAACAGTCTACTCAAATGCTTGTTGAGGATGACCTCGATGAACCTATCTGGCGAGCTGTCTGGCGTGACCGAATATTCCAGATAATTATATTAAGTCTCGGCCTTATTACCGTTACCATAATTATGGCCATGGAAGATATTCTGGCAAAAAGACCAAAACTATTATCCCGACTAAGAACTGGCTTCTTAATCTATACCGTATTTTTTATTGGCTGGTATATGCTCGGACAACTTTCCATTGTCAATGTCTTCACCTTTACCGGCTCCGTCATGCAAGAGTTTAGCTGGAATACTTTTTTAATCGATCCAGCAATGTTTATTTTATGGGTGTTTGTCGCCGGCACATTACTGTTATGGGGACGTGGCGTTTACTGTGGCTGGCTTTGCCCATTTGGGGCAATTCAGAAGCTCGTTAACCAGGTTGCTATGCACTATAAAGTAGTCCAGTTAAACGTCCCACAATTTTTGCATGATCGCCTCTGGGGTATTAAATATTTAATTCTCATGGTGCTGTTTGGTATTTCTCTTGAATCATTATCATCAGCAGAACGGTATGCTGAGATTGAACCTTTTAAAACTGCAATTACTTTACGCTTTGATAGAGAGCTTGTATTTGTTCTATACGCCTTGCTTTTAATTTTCATTTCAATTTTTAATTGTAAATTTTATTGCAAATATATTTGCCCATTAGGTGCTGCACTTGCAGTACCAGCTAAACTAAGTCTAGTTAACTGGTTACGTCGCCGCAAAGAGTGTGGTAACCCATGCCAAACATGCGCAAAAGAATGTGAAATTCAGGCCATCAATGATCGCGGCGAGATACAGATTAATGAATGTCATTATTGTATGGATTGTCAGGTGACTTATTGGGATGAATACAAATGCCCACCGCTTGTTGATCGTCGAAAAAAACACGACCGAGCCACAGGCAAGAATTCTAAAACAACAGAGTAGTCGGTGTTGGGAGGAATGACTTAAAGAGTAAGTCTTAAATAACGCTTCGTTTAATACCACAAACACAATGGAGGTTACCATGAGTAACAAAAAAGAAGAGGAAAAGAACGGTCTCACCCGACGAGAATTCCTGGGTGCCACAGCCGTAGCTGGGGCCACTGGAGCAGGAATCGGTTCAGGTATGCTGGGACTGGTACCACAGGCCAAAGCAGCGGATGGCACAGTTGGACTTGGTGAACTGGACGAATACTACGGATTCTGGAGTGGTGGTCACTCCGGTGAAGTACGCATCCTTGGTCTGCCATCTATGCGTGAATTAATGCGTATCCCAGTCTTTAATGTCGATAGTGCAACCGGCTGGGGCCTCACTGACGAAAGTAAACAGATCATGAAAGGGGGCGGTGGCCCTTACATGAATGGTGATGCCCATCATCCCCACATGAGTATGAAAGACGGTCGATATGATGGTAAATATGTCTTTATCAACGATAAGGCCAATACCCGCGTCGCTCGTATTCGCTGTGATATCATGAAAGTTGACAAAATGATCAGCATTCCTAATGTGTCAGCCATTCATGGTCTGCGTGTACAAAAGGTTCCCCGCACAAAATATGTATTCTGTAATGGTGAACATCGTATTCCTGCGCCGAATAATGGTCAAAATATGACTAACAACGCGGCATACCAGACTATGTTCAATGCCGTCGATGCGGACAAAATGACGGTTGCCTGGCAAATCATTGTCGATGGAAATCTTGATAACGTGGATGCAGACTATCAAGGTAAATATGCCTGTGCTACCTGCTATAACGGTGAAAATGCACTGAATATTTCTGAAAGTCTGGGTGGCGAGCGTGACTGGGCCGTTGTTTTCAACATTCCTGAAATCGAAAAGGCTATCAAGAACAAGCAATACAAGACAATTGGCAAATCCAAAGTTCCAGTGTTAGACGGTCGCAAGAACTCTAAACTAACCTTGTATATCCCCGTACCAAAAAGCCCTCATGGTCTGAATACTTCACCTGATGGAAAGTACTTCGTCGCTAACGGTAAGCTCTCTCCCACCGTCACCATTATCTCAACCAAGAAACTTGATGACTGGTTTGCAGGCAAACTGAAGGAGCCTCGCGATACTGTTGTTGGTGAACCCGAACTGGGACTGGGTCCACTGCATACTGCTTTTGATGGTCGTGGTAATGCCTATACAACACTATTTATTGATAGTCAGATTGTAAAATGGAATGTTGAAGATGCTATAAAGGCTTATAAAGGTAAAAAGACTAACTACATCAAACAAAAACTCGATGTACATTACCAACCTGGGCATAACCATACCTCCATGGGTGAAACCCGTGATGCTGATGGTAAGTGGCTGGTAGCACTATGTAAATTCTCCAAAGACCGTTTCCTTAATGTCGGCCCGCTGCACGCCAAAATGATCAGCTAATCGATATCTCTGGTGATAAAATGAAGTTGGTGCATGATGGTCCAACCTATGCAGAACCCCATGACTGCATGATTGTTCACCGCAGCAAGATGAAACCATTAAAAATATGGAAACGTAATGACCCCTTCTTTAGCAAAACCTCAAGAATGGCAAAACAACATGGTGTTAACCTTGAGAAAGACAACAAGGTGATCCGTAAGGGAAAAAGGGTTTATGTCTATATGACTTCTGTTGCACCCAACTTTGGCATGAATGAATTTACTGTCAAAAAGGGTGATACAGTAACCGTTATCGTAACCAACCTGGACAGGATCGAGGACGTCACACATGGCTTCTGTATGGTGGATCATGGTGTCAGTATGGAGATTGGGCCACAGCAAACAGCCTCAATTACCTTTAAGGCCAACAAGCCAGGGGTTCACTGGTATTACTGTAACTGGTTCTGCCATGCATTGCATATGGAAATGCGCGGACGTATGCTGGTAACACGATAATCTCGTAATAAAGCAGGGGTGCTTGTCACCCCTGTTTACTTATAAACAATGAAATATTCCAGAAAACTATTCTTTATTAGCTTACTTGGCTGCTATTCTACTTCATTAACAGCAGTGGAGTATCGCCTCACTGCAAGCAAAAGTAAGCCACAACAAATTATCAATGCCGCCAAGAACGGTGACAAAATTATTTTTTCACCCGGCCTATACGCTGGTCAATTACAGATAAACAAATCACTTATTCTTCAAGGCGAGCAGGGTGCAATACTTGATGGTCAATTCAAGAATGATGTTATCCGAGTCACTGCCCCTAATGTCATTATTCGAGGACTGACCATCAAAAACTCCGGCCATAACCTGACAAAAATGAATGCCGGGATCTTCGTTGAGAAATCGGCCATCAATATACTTATTGAAAATAATCAGTTTGATGGCAATACCTTCGGGATTTATCTATGGCGCACCTCCGGCTCTAAAATCTTGAACAATAAGGTTCATGGTACACCTGATCGACGTTCTCAGGATCGAGGTAATGGCATCCACTTGTCGTTGGTCAAAAAAGCTACCATCAAGGGCAATGAAATCTGGCAGACGCGGGATGGTGTATATATCGAAAGCAGTAATAATAATATTATCGATGCCAATACCATGTATGATTTAAGGTATGGTGTACATTACATGTATTCCCACTCTAACAAGGTTATTAATAACAAAACTCGGAACACGAGAACAGGATATGCACTCATGCAATCCACTCGACTTACTGTACAGAACAACAGCTCAGAGCAGGATCGAAATTATGGCATATTGCTCAATTTTATAACCTATAGTGATATTAGTAATAATCGTATTAACAATGTCAGAGAAGGTGGAGCTTTTGTCACTGGAGGAGCCCGCATCCTTGGAGCAGAAGGCAAAGCCATATTTATTTACAACTCACAATACAATGAGATTAAGAGCAACCTGTTTGCCAACTGTGATATTGGTATCCACCTGACAGCAGGTTCTGAAGACAATAAAATTTATGGCAATGCCTTTGCTCGTAACCGCGTGCAGGTTAAGTATGTCTCCAATCGCCCTCAGGACTGGTCAAAAGAAGGTCAGGGTAATTTCTGGAGTGATTACCTTGGCTGGGATCTTAACGCCGATGGAATTGGCGATAAGGATTACGAACCCAATGATGCCGTAGACAAACTATTATGGAAATTTCCTATCGCCCGTATGTTGATGAATAGCCCTGCAGTACAAACCCTGCGCTGGGTACAAACACAGTTTCCTGTTTTAAAACCACAGGGTGTTCGTGACAGTGCCCCCCTGATGCTCTCACCACAGATGCTGAGGACGGATTCATGAATAAAGTCATAGAAATACAACAGGTCAGTAAACTGTATGATGATTTTAAGGCCCTGGATGATATCAGCATTGATCTCTACGAAGGTGAAATACTTGGTCTGCTGGGTCATAACGGTGCTGGCAAGACCACCAGTATGAAATTAATTCTTGGCATTATCGAAGCCAGCCAGGGTGATATCAAACTATTTAATGAATCACCACTTGGACCACAGGCAAACAATTTAAGAAAACAGTTAGGATATCTGCCTGAAAATGTTAGCTTTTACAGTCAGCTTACCGGCCGTGAAGTACTGGAATATTTCTGCAAACTAAAAAAGGCCTCCCTTAAGGAAACCGACCGACTACTGGAGCAACTGGGGCTGGCCTATGCCGCTGACCGTAGAGTTAAGACATATTCAAAGGGAATGCGCCAACGACTGGGACTGGCCCAGGCACTGTTGGGAAAACCTCGATTACTATTACTTGATGAGCCCACTGCCGGTCTTGATCCTGTTGCCACTTCGGATTTTTATACCAACCTTGCTGAATTGCGCATGCAGGGTACGACCATTCTGATTTCATCTCATGTTCTACCCGGCATTGAAAAACATATCGATCGAGCGGCCATTCTTGGTAAAGGTCAACTACTCGCCTGTGGCTCACTGGATGAACTACGCAAGGCGACCAAACTACCTTTAACTTTACATGTCCGTGGCGAATGGCCAGATACTGACTGGCAACAACAACTTACCGGCCTCGATGTCGATTTCCAGCACCTTAATGGTAAACGTCTGGAACTCTTTGCCCCTCTGGAGCGTAAGATGGACATCATGCGTATCCTCACGGCTGATCCCAGTGTCAGCGATATCGACGTGATTAGTCCAACCCTCGAAAGCATTTACAACTATTACAACCGGATCCCATCATGAATACCATTTTGATTGTCGCTGAAAAAGAATTTCGCGATGGCATGCGCAATCGCTGGGTCATGGCCATCAGTATCTGCTTTGCCCTGCTTGCCCTGGGCCTGGCCTATTTTGGTGCTTCTGCCTCTGGCATAGTGGGTTTTACCTCTCTCTCCACCACGATTATCAGCCTCGCTAGTTTGGCTATCTTTTTAATTCCTCTCATTGCCCTGCTGCTTGCTTATGATTCTATCGTTGGAGAAGATGAACAGGGAACTTTACTACTACTGCTCACATATCCCTTACAACGTCATGAATTACTAATTGGTAAGTTCATGGGACATGCCGGAATTATGGCTGCCTCTACCTGCATAGGTTTTGGTATTGCTGCACTGTTAATCGCTATCATGACAGGCGAATTGTTCGACTTTAACCTGTGGCGTGCCTTTGGTCTGTTCATACTCACCGCAACCTTACTGGGATGGGTATTCATCGCCATGGCCTATGTCACCAGTGTCATAGTCGTGGAAAAATCCCGTGCAGCAGGTGTATCTCTACTACTCTGGTTCTGGTTTGTCCTAATCTTTGACCTGCTTATGTTAGGTCAGTTAGTGCTCACCAAAGGGGCAAGTGGCGGTGACTGGTTACCTTACCTGTTGCTGCTTAATCCAACCGATGTCTTTCGCCTGATAAACCTGGCCGGTTTTGAAGCTGCACGACAATATACTGGCCTTGCCCATCTGAGTGACTCCGGTGCCCTGTTTAACCCCTATATTCTCAGTTTCATCCTGCTAATCTGGATCATTACCCCACTCTCCATTGCTGTGTGGCGATTTAATACACGACGAGTCTGAGATGAAAAAAGTAACCTCACTACTATATATCGTTGTGCTTTTCTGCTTAATCTCATGTAACAAGCAGGCAAATACAATAGACATCAAGCCCATCGCCCTATCTGGTGGCGAGATATGTCATGTGTGTGGCATGGACGTTACTGGATTTCCCGGCCCAAAAGCACAGGCCTTTATTCATCATCAAGAACAACCCTTAAGGTTTTGCTCAACGGTAGATGCATTTAGTTGGCTATTGCAACCTGATACACCAGCTATTTTACGTGTTGCCTATGTACATAACATGGGTGCACACAGCGAATGGAAAAATCCAGATGAAAAACATTACATCAATGCAAAAAAAGCGTTTTATGTAACAAGCACCCAATTAACGGGTGCAATGGGCCCCACACTTGCCAGTTTCAAGGAAGAGAGTAGCGCAAAAGACTTTATGAAAAAATATGGAGGGAAATTATTTACTTATTCAGAAATTAATTTTGAAGTATTATCAAAACTACAACTAAAGAACTCACTTCATAACAACTAGCAAGTTTGTAATCACACCGCACTTAACAACTTCAGTTACATTATTTTTTATTCCTGCTAGTTTTCAATCCCTTCAGGGTCAGCAGGGCCAATATTCATGCCTATCGATACCCTGGGTTCTCTGGACCGATGTTCGGTCACTTCGTGAGGTAAAACCGGATCAAAAAACATAAATCGACCCTCTACCGGTGCTATTTCCTGCACTTTGTTCTGCTCATGCAATCGAAATAAACCTGAGCTTTCAGGAACCAATACGTAATACACGGCAGATAACAATTCATCGTCATCATCATGACTATGCAGGGTGGTCACATCACCTTTATTCATGATGTTTAACCAGAACCCGACCCGCAAACTTTTCTTCGGTTGATTTAAAATTTCTGCCGCTTTTGTCAGCCCCAGCTCAATGATGGCTTGAAGGCCTGGGTGAACTGACTGATCAATATAGAGATTTTCATATCGTCCGTGAAAATAGTGGCTGCGTTTGCTGAACTGCTCTTCAGGCAAACTCAACAGAAAGTCAGCCAGATCACTATTTAGCCCCCTGGCCTGTTCGCTGTCATAGATTGTCAACAAGCTGTCCATGACTATTCAGAACAGATCTTCTTAGACATGGGGTATCCGGGCATACCAAATTGCAATATATGATCTGCATATTGCCGATAGCCATGGGTTCGGTAAAACTCCAGCGCAGTAGTAGTACTGATTAGCCTGATTTCTTCGACTCCATTTGAGCGCGCTCTGCCTTCAGCCGTACGTAGGAGTTGTCTGCCCAGGCCCTGCCCAATATGGTCTGGATGGATATAACACAGCACCAGCATCCCCTGATGAGTGATATGACTAACCCCAGCAACTTCTCCATCAAGCATGGCGACATCGGTAACCGCGTCAGGACTGGCCATGATTTCCCGCAATTTATCTTCCGTTCGGTCTGTCAGCCAGTTTTCGATATTATGTGGCTGCCCCCCATGATCCGGCTCACACAGGATGGTGATTGACTGTCTTACCAGCTCAGCGATTTCGACAAGCTGCTCAATACTGGCCTCAACAATGTTCAAACTCTTTTCTGACATCGACTTTACAAAAAGACTCCTATTTATATAAACCGCTTCACAGGCAAAAATATACCAAGTTTGCTGAAGAAATTTCATCGATTTTATCAGGTATTCCCATGAAATAATGGGCCTTTTAACCTACTTTTAATGTGTTATATCGCGCCAGGCCGCGTCATACGGGCCTTTCAGGCCCATAAGTAATTATTTATGCTTTTTATCATAATTATTGAATTTACTTTATGGTTCGCGGCCCTATACTTCTCAGCTCCCGGGTAGTGTACCGGGTGGCCCGAGAAAGATTAAACAGGGCCTACCTGGCTACCAGGTAAAGAATTATTAACCGTTTGGACTAAACCGAAGGAGGCCAATCAATGGCTAAGAAATACGATGCGGGTGTAAAAGAATACCGCGAAACGTACTGGATGCCGGAATATACTCCGCTGGATACAGATATCCTGGCATGCTTTAAAGTAACACCACAGCCTGGTGTACCTCGTGAAGAAGTTGCAGCTGCTGTTGCCGCTGAATCTTCAACTGGTACCTGGACTACAGTATGGACTGACCTGCTGACTGACCTGGATCACTACAAAGGTCGTGCCTATGCAATCGAAGACGTACCTGGTGATGACACCTGTTTCTACGCTTTCATTGCTTACCCACTGGATCTGTTCGAAGAAGGTTCTGTTGTAAACGTTCTGACTTCACTGGTTGGTAACGTATTCGGCTTTAAAGCCCTGCGTGCTCTGCGTCTGGAAGATATCCGCTTCCCAATCGCTTACGTTATGTCATGTAATGGACCACCTCAGGGTATCCAGGTTGAACGTGACCTGCTGAACAAATATGGCCGTCCTCTGCTGGGTTGCACTATTAAGCCTAAACTGGGTCTGTCTGCTAAAAACTACGGTCGTGCTTGCTACGAAGGTCTGCGCGGCGGTCTTGACTTCACTAAAGATGATGAAAACGTTAACTCACAGCCATTCATGCGCTGGAAGCACCGTTTTGACTTCGTTATGGAAGCCATCCACAAAGCTGAAGCCGAAACTGGCGAGCGTAAAGGTCACTACCTGAACGTTACAGCTCCTACTGCTGATGAAATGATGAAGCGTGCTGAATACGCACACGAAATCGGCGCTCCAATCATCATGCATGACTTCCTGACTGGCGGTTTCTCTGCAAACACTCAGCTGGCTCAGTGGTGTCAAGAGAAAGGTATGCTGCTGCACATTCACCGTGCTATGCATGCTGTACTTGATCGTAACCCACACCACGGTATCCACTTCCGCGTACTGACTAAATGTCTGCGTCTGTCTGGTGGTGACCACCTTCACTCAGGTACTGTTGTTGGTAAGCTGGAAGGCGACCGTGACGCAACTCTGGGCTGGATCGACACAATGCGTGATAGCTTCATTCCAGAAGATCGTTCACGTGGTATCTTCTTCGATCAGGACTGGGGTTCAATGCCTGGCGTTATCCCAGTAGCTTCTGGTGGTATCCACGTATGGCACATGCCAGCACTGGTTAGCATCTTCGGCGACGATTCCTGTCTGCAGTT
>JAOULO010000040.1 GCA_029881995.1 Gammaproteobacteria bacterium | reverse complement strand
AAGGCTTACATATACACGAGAATATTCTGATTAAATATCAACTCTTATACCAATCTGGTAATTATGCCAGACAGTGCCAACACCAAAACCGATGGTGATATATTGCCATACCCCCCGGTTTTTTGGTGATAGCCATTTTGATATCCCATAATGCCCTATTCCGCCAAGAATAAAATATGCGTGGATTTCTTTTTCTGTTGGGTTTTTGCCTAGAAAGGGGTTCCCTTCCCAATAGACATCATTGTCCTGAATGTACAATGTCTGTCCCCAGTCAATAATATTAAGGACCTGCCAGCCCGTTTCTCGCCATGTGTCGGCCGTTGTCCAGTCATCAGCACTAGCCGATGCCATCGGTAAAAGGGTCAAGACCAGAAAAAAATATAAAGGAATAACAGCCATTTACTTAAGGGGCAGCATGACCGACAATGGCCGTAGCAGGCCCCCGCTACCAAATCTAACCGGTTGTTGGTTTGAAGCTGACAATCGGTTTTTTTATGGTCGAGTGATTAACGACTATCCAGTGATAAGGGCATGTGTTTTGGTCCTAATAGAGTGATATCCGACTGATTTGACTCAAAAAATTGCCTAAGTGTTGGTGAATTATAAATATGATGTTATAATTAGCCCAGTTTTTTACAGAGTAATAAGAAAAAAGTGGGCCGAAGGCCCATTTTTTTTTCTCAGGTGCAAATGACGTATGGCAGCAGTAGCTGAAAACCTGACAAGCATGATTGAGCCGGTCGTTGAAGGGCTTGGCTATGAGCTTCTTGGTATCGAATATATCCCTCAGGGGCGACATTCGATATTGAGACTATATATAGATAGTGAGAAGGGCATCGTACTGGAAGACTGCGAACGAGTCAGTCGACAGGTGAGTGGTGTGATGGATGTGGAAGACCCCCTCAAGGGGCAATATCTTCTCGAGGTATCTTCACCGGGTCTGGATCGTCCTTTGTTTAAGGCCTCACACTACATGCGTCATATTGGCCAGGTAATAAAACTCCGTTTACGGAGGCCTCATGAGGGGCAGCGAAAGTTTCGTGGTGAACTGGTCAGTGCGGATGAATCAGGAATTTTGCTACGGCAGGCAGATACGGGACAGGAAACCCGACTGGATTATGGTGATATTGAAAAGGCCAATCTGGAAGCTGAGATTTAAAACTCAGGTCGAAAGGCCATAACAGGGAATTTTCCCAAAAGCTGAGTGGAACAAGGGTAAGGCAATGAACAAAGAGATTTTGCTGGTTGTTGATGCAGTTTCTAATGAAAAAGGCGTCGAAAAAGACATTATTTTTGAAGCGATAGAAGCGGCTCTGGCCATGGCAACCAAAAAGCGCTACACCACAGACATTGATGTTCGAGTGAGCATCGATCGAGAGTCTGGTGATTATGACACCTTCCGTCGTTGGGAAGTGGTGGAAGATGATGGGATGGAACACCCCGAACGTGAAACCACCATTAGTGCTGCTCAGCTGGATAACCCGGATATTAATGTTGGTGATTTCACAGAGGAAGAAATCGAGTCCATTGGTTTTGGTCGAATTTCAGCCCAGACAGCTAAACAGGTCATTGTGCAAAAGGTTCGTGAAGCTGAACGTGCCCAGGTTTATGAAGAATACAAAGATCGTATTGGTGAGTTAGTCATGGGTGTGGTCAAACGTGTCGAGCGTGGCAATATCTACCTGGATCTGGGTAAAAATATCGATGCAATAATTACTCGCGAAGAAATGATTCCACGAGAGTCTGTTCGTGCCGGTGATCGTTTGCGTGGTTATTTGAAAGAAGTGAACCCCGAAGCCCGTGGTCCACAGCTTCTGGTCAGTCGTACCGATCCCCAGTTCTTGATTGAATTATTTAAAATTGAAGTACCTGAAATCGGTGAAGGCATGATTGATATTCTGGGTGCAGCCCGTGATCCTGGATCACGCGCCAAGATTGCTGTACGCAGTAATGAAGCCCGTATCGACCCTGTGGGTGCCTGTGTCGGGATGCGTGGCTCACGTGTTCAGGCAGTTTCTAATGAGCTGGCCGGTGAGCGTGTTGATATTGTGTTGTGGGACGAAAATCCTGCTCAGTTTGTCATTAACGCCATGTCACCTGCAGATGTGGAGTCCATTGTAGTCGACGAAGATGCCAATAGTATGGATATTGCCGTAGCAGAGGAACAGCTGTCTCAGGCCATTGGTCGTAGTGGTCAGAACGTCAAGTTGGCCAGTGAACTGAGCAAATGGACCTTGAATGTAATGTCAGAGTCTGAAGCAGAGCAGAAAAGTGAAGCTGAATCAGAGAAAATCGTCAAAGCCTTTATGGTACAGCTTGATGTTGATGAAGAAGTGGCTGCGATATTAATACAGGAAGGCTTCACGACTGTTGATGAAGTGGCGTATGTTCCAGTAGATGAAATGCTGGAGATCGAAGAATTCGACGAAGAGATTGTTGAAGAGCTGCGTAATCGTGCCAAAGATGTATTGCTGACACGTGCCATTAGTAGTGAAGAAGAAATCACCGAGACTGAACCGGCTCAGGACCTGCTGGAAATGGAAGGTATGAATCTTGAACTGGCTTATAAATTGACAGGTATGGGTATTGTCACTATGGAAGACCTGGCAGAACAGTCTGTAGATGATTTGATGCAAGTGGACGGTATGGATGAAGATGAGGCTGCCAAATTGATTATGACAGCCAGAGCCCCCTGGTTTGCTGAAGAATCACAGGGTGCTGAGTAATAAGAGATCTGGAGAAGAGTATAGATGGCTGAAGTAACGGTTCGACAATTTGCAGAAGTAGTTGGTATTTCCATTGATCGCCTGCTGGATCAACTGAAAGAAGCTGGTGTGGAAATCAGTGACGCTGATGCAACGATTAGCGAATCAGAAAAAGTAGAGTTACTGGGTTTTCTTCGTCGTAAGCATGGTGCAGGAGAACGCAGTGAACCTAAAAAGATTACTCTTAGCCGGAAAAAAACCAGTGAGTTAAGACAGACTGGGTCTCACGGTAAATCAAAATCTGTCACTGTGGAAGTGCGTAAAAAACGCACTTATGTCAAACGCAGTGTGGTCATGGAAGAAGAAACCAAGCGTGTAGAAGAAGAAAAGGCCAAGCAACAGGCGGTTGAAGCTGAAGCAGAACGCGCTCGTAAAGAGCAGGAAGAACTTGCAGCAAAGAAACTGGCTGAAGCCCAGGCCCAAAAAGAAGCTGAAGAAGCAAAACGCAATGCAGCAGTCGCAAAGAAAACGGCTGAAGAAGAAGCAAAAAAACAGGCAGAAGAAATTGCCCGTAAGCAGGCTGAAGCTGCCAAGGATGATCGAGGCAGTAAAGGTAAGAAAGGTAAAAAGGCCGACAAGCATGAAGACCGAGAGACCCGGTACGGTCGTAAAGAGCTGCATGTCAATGCCGATAAATCGGGCCGCCGTAAAAAACCAACCAGATCCCGTTCTTTCGGTGGTGGTGGTACTTCTGGAGAGCACGGTTTTCAGAAACCAACTACCCCTATTATTCGTGAAGTCAGCTTACCTGAAACCATCACGGTAGGTGAGTTATCACAGAAAATGTCAGTCAAGGCGGCTGAAGTCATCAAAGTGATGATGCATATGGGAAGCATGGTCACGATTAATCAGGTACTGGATCAAGATACGGCTTCTATTGTCGTTGAAGAAATGGGTCATACACCAAAAATTCTCAAAGAAGATGCCATTGAGGAAAGTTTGACTGAAGAGCTGACTGGCGAATTAAAAACACGGGCCCCTGTTGTTACCATCATGGGCCATGTTGACCACGGTAAAACATCATTACTGGATTATATCCGTCGCAGTCGTGTTGCTGCTGGTGAGTCTGGCGGTATTACCCAGCATATTGGTGCCTATCATGTGGAAACCGATAGTGGGCAGGTCACCTTCCTGGATACTCCTGGCCATGCCGCTTTTACCGCCATGCGTGCCCGTGGTGCTAAGGTAACTGATATTGTCGTGCTCGTTGTTGCGGCTGATGATGGAGTGATGCCACAGACTAAAGAAGCGGTACAACATGCTCGTGCTGCTGAAGTACCTTTAATCATCGCAGTCAATAAGATTGATAAAGAAGACTCTGATCCTGACAGGGTCAAGAATGAACTGGCCCAGCTAGATGTTATACCCGAAGACTGGGGTGGTGACACCATGTTTGTGCATGTATCTGCTCATACTGGTGAAGGTATTGATACCTTGCTTGAAGCCATTCTGTTACAAACCGAAGTCCTGGAACTTAAGGCAGCTGATGAAGGTAATGCCAAAGGTGTCATTATTGAATCTCGTCTTGATAAGGGGCGTGGGCCTGTCGCAACCATGCTGATACAACAAGGCAAATTGAAAAAAGGTGACATCCTGTTGGCGGGTCTTGAATATGGACGTGTTCGCGCCATGGTTGATGAGCACGGTAAAACACTTGATGAAGCCGGTCCTTCGATTCCTGTCGAAATTCTTGGCTTGTCGGGTGTACCCAGTGCAGGTGATGAAGCGAATGTGGTTCCAGACGAGCGTAAGGCTCGTGAAATTGCCTTATTCCGTCAGGGCAAATATCGTGATGTTAAGCTAGCACGTCAACAGGCTGCCAAACTTGAGAATATGTTCTCACAGATGGAAGATGGTGAAGTCAATTCACTGAATATCGTTTTAAAGGCGGATGTGCAGGGGTCAGTTGAAGCAATCTCTGATGCTTTACAGAATCTGTCCACTGATGAAGTTAAGGTCAAGATTGTGGCCAGCGGTGTGGGGGGTATTACTGAGTCTGACGTGAACCTCGCTATGGCATCCAATGCCGTGATGATTGGTTTTAATGTGCGTGCCGATGGTTCTGCCAAACGCATGATCGATGAAGAAAGTGTCGACCTGCATTACTACAGTGTAATTTATGATTTGATTGATGAAGTGAAGAATGCCATGAGTGGCATGCTGGCACCGGAATTCAAGGAAGAGATCATCGGCCTTGCAGAAGTGCGAGATGTTTTCCGCTCTCCCAAGATTGGTGCCATTGCTGGTTGTATGGTAATCGATGGCAATGTTAAACGTAATAACCCGATTCGTGTCCTGCGTGATAATGTTGTGATCTATGAGGGTGAACTGGAATCACTGCGCCGCTTTAAAGATGATGTCAATGATGTTAAACAGGGTACTGAATGTGGTATCGGTGTTAAAAATTACAATGATGTCAAAGTTGGTGATCAGATCGAAGTTTACGAAAGAGTTCAGGTTGCTCGTAAACTATAAGTAGTTTATTAGCAGGTAATCATATTTCCCTTTAAGCGGAATTTCCCGGTTGTTCTCATGCCCAAAGAATTTAGTCGCACACGTCGTGTCGGTGAGCAAATGCAACGCGAACTGGCACAGCTTATCCAGCAAGAGCTAAAAGATCCTCGGATTGGTCTTTTAACGGTGATAGCTGTTGAGGTCAGTAAAGACTTTTCTCATGCCAAGGTGTTTGTTACCAGTCTTAATAATGATGAAGGTATGCAGCAAACACTTCAGATCCTTGAGCATGCCAAAGGCTTTCTGAAACGGGAACTGGGACGGCGTATTAAACTACGTATCATTCCAGATCTACATTTTGTGCATGACGAATCCATTGAACGTGGTAATCGCCTGTCGTCTCTGATCGATAAAGCGATTGCTAGTGACAAAAAAGACGATTAGCTCGAGGTAGATCGTGGCAAGAAGACGCCCTCGTGGTCGAGATATTAGTGGTATTGTTTTACTCGATAAACCATTGGGTATGACATCGAATGCGGCTCTGCAAAGGGTTAAACGCCTGTTCAATGCCAATAAGGCGGGTCATACAGGTAGCCTGGATCCACTTGCGAGTGGTCTGTTACCCATATGTCTGGGTGAGGCCACCAAGATTTCCAGTTATTTACTGGATTCAGATAAGGCTTATTCAGGTACCTGTAAGCTGGGAGTGACTACCACAACGGCAGATGCGGAAGGGGAAATTCTGGAACAAAAGCCTGTTGCAGAATATTCACCGCAACAGATTACTGATGTTCTGGCAAAGTTTACCGGGACAATAGAACAGATACCCCCCATGCATTCTGCAATAAAGCAGGGTGGCCAACCGCTCTACAAATTGGCACACCAGGGGATTGAGGTTGAGCGCCAGGCCCGTACCATCCATATCCACGAATTACGGGCCATTCGCCTTGAAGGGGATGAGCTGGAAATTGATATCCGTTGTTCCAAGGGCACCTACGTCCGAACGCTGGCGGAAGATATTGGACGGGAGTTAGGCTGTGGAGCCCATTTAAATAGGCTTAGAAGGACAAAAGTAGGGCCTTTTATGCTGGATTCGGCTATTGAGCTGGAAGCGCTGGAGCAACTGGCTGAGCAGGGTTTTGAAGAGCTGGACAGGCAAATATTGCCCATTGAAGAGGCGCTGGCTGACTGGCCTGAAGTCCAGCTGACAGAGAATTCGGCCTTTTACCTGTGTCGGGGCCAGGCCATCCAGGTTCCCCAGGCCCCTACCGGGGGGCTGGTCCGTCTGTCGGCCAATCAGCGTTTTCTGGGCATCGGTGAGATCCTTGACGATGGCCGGGTTGCGCCAAAAAGGTTGTTGAAATCAGGGTAAGAAATGGTTTTTCAGACCGTTTTTCCCTTGTGTAGTGTGGGGGCCGCGGGTACAATACGCGCTCCCATTTATCGGTAAATTTTATTTAAAACAGGAGTTTGCGATGTCTATCAATGCCGAAACGAAGGCAAACATCGTCAGTGAACATCAGCGTGTAGCCAGTGATACTGGCTCACCCGAAGTACAGGTTGCGTTGTTATCAGCCCGCATTAATGATCTGTCTGACCACTTTAAATCCCACATCCATGACCATCACTCGCGTCAGGGACTACTGCGTATGGTTAGTCAGCGTCGTAAGTTGCTCGATTATCTGAAGAAAAAAGACGTTCAGCGCTATCGTGATCTGATTGCGAAGTTAGGTCTGCGTAAGTAAATCAAACAAATAAGCCTTTAGGCAAAAGGAAGCTATGACCCCCGTAACTAAAGAATTTAAATACGGCGATCACGTCGTACGCCTCGAAACCGGTGAGATTGCTCGTCAGTCAACCGGAGCTGTTATGGTCAGCATGGGTGATACCGTTGTCCTGGTGACAGCGGTAGCCATGAAAGAAGCGGATGAAGGCCGTGACTTTTTCCCCATGACTATCGACTACCAGGAACGTACTTACGCTGTAGGTCGTATCCCTGGTGGCTTCCTGAAGCGTGAAGGTCGTCCTTCTGAGAAGGAAACGCTGACCTGTCGTTTGATCGACCGTCCAATTCGTCCACTGTTCCCCAAAGGTTTTACCAACGAGGTTCAGTTGATTGCCACGGTTGTGTCAATGGATCCAGAGATTGATCCAGATATTCCATCCTTGATTGGTTCTTCAGCTGCAATGATGCTGACCGGGACCCCTTTTAATGGCCCAATTGGTGCCGCCCGTGTGGGTTACAAAGATGGTCAATACCTGCTTAACCCAAGCATGACTCAGCTGAAAGAATCTGATCTGGATCTGGTCGTTGCCGGTACAGAACAGGCGGTATTGATGGTTGAATCTGAGGCCAAAGAACTGTCAGAAGAAATCATGCTGGGTGCCGTTGTATATGGCCATGAACAGCAACAGGTTGTAATCAACGCCATTAAAGAATTTGCCAATGAAGTTGGTGTTGAGAAATGGGACTGGACTCCACCTGTTAAAGACGAAAAACTGCACAGTGAAGTCGCTGCAGCCGCTGAGTCTGATGTGACTGAGGCCTACAAAATCAAAATTAAGCAGGATCGTTATGCGCGCCTGTCTGAAATCCGCAAAGCGACAGTTGATAAACTGGCTTCTGAAGACGGTTGGAGTGAAGGCGAAGTTTCTGAGGCCTTTGGCAAACTGGAAAAGACTATCGTACGTGGCACCATCATCAATGGTGAGCCTCGTATCGACGGCCGCGATACTCGCACTGTCCGTCCAATTACCGTCAAAGTTGGTGTTCTACCTCGTACTCACGGTTCTGCCCTGTTTACCCGTGGCGAAACACAGGCACTGGTGGTAACAACCCTGGGTACTGAGCGTGACTCTCAGATCATCGATGCCCTGGAGGGTTCTTACCGCGACAATTTCATGTTGCAGTACAACTTCCCTCCATACTCTGTTGGTGAGACTGGTCGTGTCGGTAGCCCCAAACGTCGTGAAATCGGCCATGGTCGTCTCGCCAAGCGTGGTGTACTGGGTGTGATGCCTTCTGCTGATGACTTCCCCTACAGCATGCGCGTTGTTTCTGAAATTACTGAATCTAATGGTTCAAGCTCCATGGCCTCTGTGTGTGGCACCAGCTTGTCCCTGATGGACGCCGGTGTACCTATCAAGGCCCCAACTGCCGGTATTGCCATGGGCCTGATCAAGGAAGGCGACAAATTTGCTGTTTTAAGTGACATTCTGGGTGACGAAGATCACCTGGGTGATATGGACTTTAAGGTCGCTGGAACCTCAAATGGTGTCAATGCACTGCAGATGGATATCAAGATTGATGGTATCACCAAGGAGATCATGGAAGTCGCTCTGGAGCAGGCCAAAGAAGGTCGCCTGCACATCCTTGAGAAAATGAATGCCGTGATCAGTGAGCCTCGCACTCAGATGTCTGAGCATGCACCTCGCTTTGTTACCTTCAAGATCAATCCTGAGAAGATTCGTGATGTCATCGGTAAGGGTGGTGCAACCATTCGTTCGATTACTGAAGAGACCGGTGTGTCTATCGACATTTCAGATGATGGCCTGGTAAAAATCGCCTCAAGCGATGGAGCTGCTGCCGAAGAGGCTCGCCGTCAGGTTGAGCAAATCACTGCAGATGTTGAAGTTGGTAAGATCTACGAAGGCAAGGTTGCCAAACTGATGGACTTCGGTGCCTTTGTGACTATCCTACCTGGTAAAGACGGTCTGGTTCATGTTTCTCAAATCTGTGATGAACGTGTTGAGAACGTCAGTGACAAGCTGACCGAAGGTGAAATCGTTAAGGTGAAGGTTCTGGAAATTGATAAACAGGGTCGTATTCGCCTGAGCATGAAGGCGGTAGCTGCTGAAACGGCCTAACTTAGCCATATTTTCATCTACACTTACCTGAAAGGCTGCTCTCGCAGCCTTTTTTAATGCCTGAATGTCCTGTTCAAGAGTGGGGCTGGTGGCACATCCATTGCATTATTTCCTGAAATTGGATTCCGGAGACAGAATTTTGGCAGTTTTGAAGCAGTATGTGCTTTTAGCAAGTGTGGGTTTATTGCTGTCCTGTGCAACGGCAGCACCGCCTAATGACATTCTCTCACCCGAAAACGCCTTGGTTTACGGTTATGTGGAAGGTTCAGATTATCCTATTGATAGTGTAGAACTGCATGAGTTTGGTGTTGTGTATGTCGCCCCTTTTAAGCGACCACCCAGGGTGCTGGTTTATAAGAATGGATACTTTATGTCGGAGAATCTTAAGCCGGGTAAATATTATATTGCGGCATTTTCTTCAAATAGAAAAATCTACAAGTTGGTCAATAGTGTTCAATCTTCCTATCAGAACATTATCAATGTGGCGCCCGGTAGCCTGAACTTTCTGGGTTCACTGAAAATAATTGTCCGTAAACGTCACCTCCTTACTCATGGTGAGTTTGAGGTTCAGCGTATGCGAAAGCCGGATGAACGTACCATGTTAAAATTCTTCTATGATATTACAGCAGGAACAGGCTGGCAGAAAAAAATTATCCGCCGCATGGTTGAACTTAGACAATAAAAAAATGGCCCCATCATTTGATGGGGCCAACATATAACTATCTATTATTATTCTCTACATCTTGATTAGATGTTACCACAGTGTAAACCAGGTTCAGCGGTAAACGTTGGCAGTGTTGGGTGAGTCACACTGGTTACACAGAACTGAAGTGTTACCCCACCTCGTGCTGTTCCAGTTGTATTGATAACCGTACTACCTGCGGTATCTGTTGCAGGTCCTGATGCTCCCGCTTCAGTAATATCACCGGTGAAGTCACCTGTCACAATGGCATTGGCTACCGGGTTACCCAGGTTATCCAGTATTACAACAGTTGCGGTACCCACTTTATTACCACCACCAGCATTCGTTGTTGTTAAAGTCACTGAACCAACCTGCATGGATGTGACTGTAGGTGCATCTTGTGTGGTAGCACCTGCCACATTGGTGTAGGCAGAGTTACCGGCATCGTTAGATGCATTAACACGATACGAATATGTGGTGTTGGCTGACAGTCCTGTGTCTGTATAAGCCATGGTATTGGCATTCACTGTTGTAAGTACGGCAAAGTTAGTGCCATCCAGAGACCGTTCAATATTGAAGCCAGTCTCATCGTTAGAGTTATCCAGCCAGGTTAGGGCAATGCTGGTTCCAGAAGCCTGTGCATTCAGCTGTGTTGGTGCTATTGGAGGGGTAGCTGGTGCACTTGCAATGGGATAACGAATAGCAAAGCTCCTGTTTGGATCTGCCGGGAAGGTAGGTGGCTCAGCACCGCCAAGTACATTGGCATAGGTCATGGCACCCTGATCTTCGTGATCAAGGATATGACAGTGCATAATGGTCTTGCCACGGAAGGCTGTCTCGGCTGTCAGGTCAAACCTTACATCACAGTTTGCTGCCAGTGTATCGTAGTATTCACCCGCTTCAAAGTCGCCACAGTCACGCTGTACCTGGAAGTGGTAGACATGCAGATGGAAGGGATGATTTTGAGCTCCCTGAATTCCCCATTCCTGAACACCATTCGTGGCAAGCTCAAACAAAGGTACATTGATATCAAACTTGTTACCATTGATAGTTCTGGCACCCATGTTGATTGTTTCCAGGCGAGCCACGGGTTTGGTTCTTAGATCGCGCAGGTAAGGAGGACGAACAGAAGCCCATGTTTTACCTTCAACGCCATCATAAGGATGAACCGATGTATCAGTCGCTGCCGTTGTATCAACATTAATATTGGCGACAGTGACATTACCGATACTAACAGTTGAATTTGCACTACAACGAATAGCAAGATCAGCACGTGATGCACCTGTTAGCCCAATAGTATTGCCAGTCAGTGCCTTTGGAACAACTGTACGCCAGACACCATCACGTGCCATCAGCGCGACCTCACATTGGTCTCCTACAGTCAGGTCACGTAGCTTACCATCACGGTTAGCCACTAGGACACGCCAGTGTTGCCAGGTATTGGGTGGGATACACAGATCACCGTTGACAGTACCATTGACAGTCCATGTTGGACCGAGAGTACCGCTTATCAGAGTGTCACCACCAATTCCTCGGGCATTTGGATCAAGATAACCCAGCACTACATGCTGTTCTGTCATATTTCGAACAGTGGCCGGGATCTGATCCAGTTCATCACTGATAATCATCAGGCCAAATGCACCGCCAGCAGCCTGGAGATAGGTTGAGCCATGGTGATGAGCGTGATACCAGAAAGTGCCTCCCATGTGGTCTGCTCCAATGTCATACACATAGTCGCCGGCAAAGCCACCCTCGATCACACGTGTTACTTCATCGGATGGGTTCTCAGGAGAAATATGTACACCGTGTGTATGCAGATTAGAGATGTTTGGATCTTTGAAGTCATTGTGGACTGCAGCCGGGGCTTCATAGGGCAGCAGGTTTCTGAAGGTAAGGACATATTTTTTTCCTGGTACCATTACAACGGTTGGTCCCGGGATACTGTATTGTCCACCTTCCTGCCGATAGGCCCGCGTTGTCAGAGTTTCGCCATTAACGATAAAGCTGGCTTCACCCATTTCAAGCACGCCACTCCAGTACTCTTCAGTACCATTCGCTGCTGGATGATGTGTCCACTGAAGCAACTGTGGTTCAGTGGCCTGGTTGGCCGTCGGGCATGCTGCTGCATGTACCAGCGAAGCGGCCGAGAATAGTATAGCCATTAATAAATAAGCTAACTTATTCATATGTACCTCCTACAGATTGTTATTATTAAATAATGAGGTATGAAACCATTATTGAATAAAAAACAGTATTTAAGTAGCAGGTAGTTATATATTGAGTCCTGATGTTCTCCTTATAGATATGTCCAAATGTTATAGTCTGTATTCCTTAGTCCGTGCATTTTAATTATTCCTTGTATGCCTGGTTACGTAATGCTTATGTTGTCGTTGTTAAATACACCCGTAAACCGTATCAATACATAAACTACTAGTAACTTCGTGATACTGGATTAAATTTCAATAAAGACCACTTACCTCTCTTAGTTTTAATTATAATAATTATTTATCTCCTCATAATGATAAACACAAAACGTTTATATATGGTCGATTAGAAAAGGTCAATGAAATTCCTAGTGTTTTAGTTAAATAAATATATATAAATTATCGATAAGTTAAATTTAATTTATAGTTAGAGTGGTTCTAAATAAGCTTGTATGATTTTAATTATTTAGTTATATAGGAAACTACATTAGTTATTTAAGAAGATTGCTTGCAGAAATTATTGAGAAACTGGCAGCAACGGTGTTCCAGCCAGTATTCAGGTTTGAAAGGCAGATTTCCAGAGATAAAGCCAACATGTCCACCGTGTACACTTAGCTCGAAAAAAATATCAGAAGATAATTCATTTTCTTCCGGTAAAGCTGTCGTGGTCATGAAGGGATCATCGCTTGAATGAATGATAAGAGTAGGGATCTTGATGTGTTTTAGATATTGTCTGCTGCTGCTTTTCTGGTAATAGTCAGTCGCATTAATAAAACCATGTAGAGGAGCGGTGACATGATCATCATACTCCCAGATGGTTTTACACTTTGTCGCTTTTTCTTTATCTATGGGCAATGACATTTTTATCAGACGTTGGTGTAAAGAGCTCTGTAGTTTGTTAACTAGATGACGTTGATAAATACGCGATTCAGGTTGATTCAGTTGGGTTGCTGCATTGAGTAGATCAAAGGGGACAGAAACAGCAACGGCTTTGTCCAGAATATTATTTTCCCCGGATTCACCCAGCCATTTTAGAAGTACGTTACCTCCAAGTGAAATACCGATACCATATATGTTGCGTTCTGGAAAACGCTGTTTGATTTGCTGGGCAACAAAACCAATATCACCCGTCTCTCCAGAATGGTAGGCCCGGGGTAAGCGATTGATTTCTCCATTACAGCCACGAAAGTACATTAATACAGCCTGATACCCATTATCATGCAATTGCTTTAACAGGCCCTTTGCATAATGGGAATGGCTATTACCTTCCAGACCATGCAGAAGTATTACAACAGGACCTTCATTATGATCAGTCCAGTCAAGATCAATGAAGTCACCATCAGGTAGTTCCATTCTTTCGCGATTAAGCTTAATCCTGGGTCGGATACGAAACAGGCTGGGCCAGATCGTTTGCGCATGACGGTTTCGTAACCACCAGGCGGGTTTGAATTTACTTTTGATTATCACTTAGTAAAAAGGGACTGCCCATCACGGGCAGTCATGATGATTTATTATTGATTAGCACGGTTTTTGACTAGATCGTCTACCACAGCTGGGTCGGCCAGGGTAGAAGTGTCACCCAGTGTACCCAGATCGTTTTCGGCGATCTTACGCAAAATGCGGCGCATGATTTTACCAGAACGGGTCTTGGGCAGGCCGGGTGCCCACTGGATGATATCGGGCTTGGCAATGGGGCCGATCTCTTTTTTACACAGTTCGAGCAGTTCGGCCTTTAAGGCATCGTCCGGTTCAACGCCTAAGATAGGGGT
Organism: Gammaproteobacteria bacterium; assembly: GCA_029881995.1. Lineage (GTDB taxonomy): Bacteria > Pseudomonadota > Gammaproteobacteria > UBA6429 > Thiohalophilaceae > JAHEDB01. The sequence goes on along the minus strand of JAOULO010000040.1, from coordinate 19,433 downwards.
GACGTAGGCGTAGATGCCCTGGCCCTTGATGTCGTGTGGATAGCCGACGACCGCGGCTTCGGCGACTTTTTCGTGTAGTACCAGAGCCGATTCCACCTCGGCAGTACCCATGCGATGGCCAGAGACATTCAATACATCATCCATTCGACCAGTGATCCAGTAATAACCATCGGCATCACGGCGTGCACCGTCACCACTGAAATAATAACCAGGGTAATCTGAAAAGTAGGTTTTGACGAAGCGCTCATGATCACCGTAGATACTGCGCATCTGACTCGGCCAGGAGCAGGTCATCACCAGCGCACCGGAGGCTTCACCATCACCAGGGATGATCTCATTGGTGGTGGTATCGATAATGCCGGGTTTAATACCAAAGAAGGGGCGGGTAGCCGAACCGGGTTTGAGCTTGGTTGCACCGGGCAGGGGTGTCAGCAGGTGACCACCGGTTTCAGTCTGCCACCAGGTATCTACTATGGGGCAACGCTCATTACCCACCACCTTATGATACCACTCCCAGGCCTCAGGGTTGATGGGTTCACCCACGGTTCCCAAAATACGCAGGGATTTGCGTGAGGTCTTTTTCACCGGGCCTTCGCCTTCACGCATCAGGGCACGAATGGCGGTTGGAGCTGTGTAAAAAACGCTGATGTTATGTTTATCCACCACCTGCCAGAAGCGAGAGGCATCGGGATAGTTGGGTACACCTTCAAAGAATACCGTGGTAAAGCCGTTACACAGCGGCCCATACAAAAGATAACTATGGCCGGTGATCCAGCCCACATCAGCAGTACACCAGTAAATATCTTTTTCGGTCAGATCAAATACATACTTGGTAGTCATACTGGTATAGAGCAGATAACCGCCAGTGGTATGCAAAATACCTTTGGGCTTACCGGTGGAGCCAGAGGTATAGAGAATGAACATGGGATCTTCCGCATCTATCTCTTCTGGTGGACAATCATTGGAAGCATCTGCCATGGCATCGTGATACCAGACATCATGTTTATCGTTCCAGTTAATATTGCCTCCGGTACGTTTAACGGTCAGTACCGTGTGTACATTGGGACAGTCTTTAACAGCTTCATCGGTGTTGGATTTTAAAGGTACTGGCTTACCACCACGAATACCTTCATCGGCAGTAATTACCACACGGCAATCAGAATCAAGAATACGATCTTTTAAAGAGGAGGGTGAGAAACCACCAAACACAACTGAATGCACTGCACCGATACGGGCACAGGCCAGCATGGCATAACCGGCTTCAGGGATCATGGGCATGTAGATACAGACCCGATCACCTTTTTTTACACCACGTGCCTTTAATACATTGGCCAGCTTGGAAACTTGTTCGTGGAGTTCATTAAAGGTGATCTTCTTGTCATAATTGGGATCATCGCCTTCCCAGATAATGGCCACCTGATCACCGCGTGTTGCAAGATGGCGATCGATACAGTTATAGGCCACATTCAGTTTGCCGCCTTCAAACCATTTTATATAAAGATTGTCCTTGTCATAACTCCAGTCCGATACCTTGTCCCATGGCTTATACCAGTCAATAAATTTCTCGGCCTGCTCAGCCCAGAAGCCATCAGGATCGTCAATCGATCGTTGATACATCTCCTGATACTGCTGCTCAGTGATATGGGTGGACTTTTTGATATTGTCAGGGATGTCGTAAAGTTTGTCTGACATGAGATTTTCCCCTTTTATTTCGATTAGGTTTGAATGTGTTGTTTTAATGTGAATTCATAGTTTCGAGCGGGTTTCATATTGGGATCGCACCAGGCGACCCACACTATCCTGCTTCGAAACGAGTTTACCCACCAGGTGCGCAAAAATGGCCGCTGTGGCCCTGGCATCTCCTTCGGCACTATGCCGGTGAGTGATCTCGACCTGGCAGTATCGGGCGACTTCTTCGAGACTATAATGCCCGATCTGGCCACGATGCTCCAGAAATAACAGCATGGTATCTATCCATGGGTTCTGTATTTGACCGTGACAGTATTTTTGTAATGTTTTGTTTATAAAGCGAATATCGAAGTTGATATGGTGACCAACCAGCACAGCATTGTCAATAAAACCAAGGATATCAGGCAGGATGTCGAGCAGAACAGGCGCATCTCTGACATCTTTATCCGTAAGATGGTGAATGTCCGTACTCTCAACTGGAATGGACCGTTGTGGATTGACATAGCTTTGATATGACCGACCCGTTTCCTCAAGCCCCTGCATTTCTATCATGGCAATATCAATGACCTCATCACCACTATAGGCATGAAACCCCGTTGTTTCAGTATCCAGGATAATAAACCGGGTATCATCAATGGGCTGTTGTTTTATCTGGTCAGGGTTACACAGGTGACAGGCACGAAATACATCCAGTGCCTTTTGATCATGCGCCAGTTTTCTTTCGATACGGCGGCGTAAAAAGGCAAAACGGTTATGCAGTTTGTTTAGCAAAACGCTCATGTATCAGACTATATAATGAAACAACCCCGCCGAGGCGGGGTTGTGATTACTGCTTGAGTTTAGTGGCTTGCACCACCGGCACCACGAGGCACACGGATGTCTTCCACCAGATGCTGAATATGCTCTGGAGGAGGAGCCGTCATCCGAGAGACCACGATCGCTACAGCGAAGTTGATCATGGCCCCTACTGCACCAAATGATTCTGGCTGAATACCGAACAACCAGTTATCCGCATTATTGGGCAGATTATTGGTCCCCGGGATAAACATCCAGCCCTTGTAGACAAAGATGTATACCAGGGTGACACCCAGACCAGACAACATGCCGGCAACGGCAGCCTTGTTGTTGATGCGTTTGTTAAAGATACCCATCATCAAGGCCGGGAACAGGGAAGAGGCCGCCAGCCCAAAGGCCAGTGCCACCACCTGCGCGGCAAAGCCCGGCGGGTTCATCCCTAAATAGCCAGCAACCAGGATGGCCCCTCCCATGGCAATACGTCCGGCGGCCAGCTCCTGTTTTTCGCTAATATCCGGCCGGAACACGCCTTTCAGCAGGTCATGGGAAATGGCCGAAGAGATGGCCAGTAGCAGACCCGCCGCAGTGGATAGTGCTGCAGCTAGACCACCGGCAGCCACCAGGGCAATGACCCAGTTGGGCAGTTTGGCGATTTCGGGATTGGCCAGTACCATGATGTCGCGATCCACCTTGACCATTTCATTGCCCTTCCAGCCATACTCACTGGCCTTGGCAGCAAAGTCCTTGTTCTTGTCGTTGTAGTACTGGATACGACCATCACCATTTTTATCCTGATACTTGAGCAGACCCGTTTTTTCCCAGTTCTTGAACCACTCTGGTCGGGCTTCGTATTGCAGGTTGGCCGTAGGTGCACCCACCTGTCCAGGCTGAACAGTTTTGATCAGGTTGTAGATTGCCATGGCGCCCACAGCAGGGGCAGTGGTATAGAGAATGGCAATAAACACCAGCGCCCAACCGGCAGAGGCACGTGCATCTTTTACCTTAGGTACGGTAAAGAAACGCACGATAACGTGTGGCAGACCCGCGGTACCGATCATCAGGGACAGCGTCAGTAGTACCATATTTAACGTCGTCCCCTTCTGGGCCGTGTATTCCGCAAAGCCGATATCCACCAGCACCGCATCCAGTTTGGCCAGCATCGACAGGCCACTGCCATCATTGATGGTACTGCCTAATCCCAGCTGTGGTAATGGAACACCGGTTAACTGGAAGGAGATAAAGATGGCTGGTACGGTATAGGCAAAGATCAGTACACAGTACTGGGCAATCTGGGTATAGGTAATGCCCTTCATGCCACCGAGTACAGCATAGATAAAGACAATGGCCATACCGACGATAACGCCGACCTCAAAGTCTACTTCCAGGAAGCGCCCAAAGGCCACACCAACCCCCTTCATCTGACCGATTACATAAGTAATCGAGGCGACGATGAGGCAGATAACGGCCACAATGCGTGCTGTCTGGGAGTAGTAACGCTCACCGATGAATTCCGGCACAGTAAACTTACCAAACTTACGCAGGTAAGGTGCCAGTAACATGGCCAGCAAGACATATCCACCGGTCCAGCCCATCAGATATACAGAGGCATCATAACCCTTAAAGGCAATCAGACCCGCCATGGAAATGAATGATGCGGCTGACATCCAGTCCGCAGCGGTGGCCATGCCGTTAGCAACAGGATGAATACCCTTGCCTGCGACATAGAACTCACCGGTGGTACTGGCCCGGGCCCAGATGGCGATACCAATGTATAAGGCAAAGGTGGCGCCGACGACTAAGTAAGTTAAGGTTTGTAATTCCATGATTAGCCCCCTTAATCTTCGTGTACGTCAAATTGCTGATCCAGTTTGTCCATCTGTTTGGCATAGACGAAGATCAGAATGACGAAAGTATAGATTGACCCCTGCTGCGCGAACCAGAAACCCAGCGGATAACCGCCAAGGTGGATCTTGTTCAGTACGTCTACCAGAATAATGCCGAAGACATACGAAACCGCAAACCAGATGGCCAGACAAATTCCTAGAAGACGTAAGTTCGCCTTCCAGTACTCTGCTGCACTGCCTGATGCTGACATGATATGTTTCCTCTTTTTGTTGTGGTTGTAGTGTTAACACTAATCCATACTGACTGATTAGCAAGCTCCATCGTATTGCTCTTTACAATGTTTTACCCTGTTAACAGGGTAAAACAAATTCTGAGTCTCACGTGATTACAGTTGGTAATCCAGTGCCAGTTTTGTCTGTATCTTACGTGCCTGTCTGAATGATTCTTTCAATATCCGACGTTCAAGTTCATTAAGTTCGTCAGGGTCAAGAAAATTATTCATGTCGATCCCAGCCCTGGTTTGCTGGCGATGCAGGCGCATGCGTAGTAATTGAATGTACTGATAGGCCTCGATCCAGGATTCGGCTGATTCTTTGTGAATAATTTTGCTAATGATTGCCTGCTTTATTCTGGCAATGGTGTTAGTTTCATCGATACCACCAGCCAGGGCAAAGATTCTTGCTGCATCAATAAAAGGGGTGATACCGTGGGTCTTTAGATCGATTGAATCAGGGTGTTCTTTATTACCACTGCTTGTAAAGTCACGCAAAAAACCAAGTGGTGGACGGTTCCTCAGGGCATTCGCCGCCATCTTCTGCCTGAACTGGCTGTTCTTGATAATTTTATCATTCAAATATTTTCGTAAATCTGATGCAACTTTTTTATTACCAGATAAAACTCGAAAATCAAAAAAGATGGAGGCATTCAATAAGTGTTCCGGGGTGCCTACATTAATCCATTTATCAAACTGGTTTCGCCATTCATCCAGACTCAGGCAGCATTCCGGGTTACTGGCCATAATATTGCCAGGGCAGAGGGGAAAGCCTACTTGTGCTAGGGCGTGATTGATTTTTTCTGCAAGAGGTAGAAGCTGTATGCGAATATTCTCGACAGCATTTTTTTCAGCCTCAAATAAAATACCATTATCCTGATCGGTTTTTAATGTTTGCTCCATCCGGCCTTCACTACCAAAAGCCAGCCAGGTGTATTCTATGTCAGGTTTTCCATATTGCTGCTCACAAAGTTTGATTACCTGTTGAGTGATCAGATCATTAAGGGTGGTAATCAGACGCATTAACTGGCTAACGGATGCACCCTGGGCCAGCATTTGATCAGTAAATAAAACCAGGTCGCGACTTAAGTGTTGCAGGGTATCAATTTTCTCACTGCGTTGAATGGCACGACTTAAATTACCAAGACCAACCCGTTGCAGGGAAAACAGATCTCTTTCTGATACTAGGCCAGCAAACTTTTCTTTATCCACGACGCATACATGACCAAAGCCTCGTTGTGCCATGATCAATGCTGCCTCGTAGGCAAAGTCATCTGGTTCGAGAAAATCATTAATGGGGTTCATGACTTGGCTGACCGGGGTTTCAATATCAACCTTGGGGATTGTTACTTTCACAATGACATCACGCAAGGTGATGATGCCTATGGGATACTGTTGTTCATCAACCACTGCAATACTGCGACGTTGGGCACTTTCAATCATGAGCAGGGCATCTTTGATTGAAGTATCAATGGTGCATGAAATCGGATTACTTGATAAAAGATTTCGTAAGGGTGTGTTAAGTGAACTGTCTTCAGAAACCGAGGTTGCTGTATTGGCCTGCATATTCTGCATGGCCTGATCCAGCAGGTTGGCCAGACGTCGAGTACAGAAGTCGTGAAAGACGGAACTTTTATTTAATAAGGTTTCAAAGTCTTCCCGACTAAGTTCAAAGCACTGAGTGTCTTCCATGGCCCGGTGCCAGGTTTGTACTTTGCGATGAGAGAGCAGAGCACCTACCGGAAAAATTTCACCATCTACCAGTTCCCAGACACTTTCATCATTAGTTGCGTTCTGATGGTTATAACCCCGGATACGACCTTGTTTGATGATGTAAAGCCTGTCTGCAATACCATGTTCAGGTCCAGTGACAACAGAATCACGAGGAAAACTCGACTCAGTGAGTCGTTCAGCAAGAAAGGATTGATGCTCAGCTTGCATTTTATTAAAGGGTGCGTGTATTTGTAGGAATTCGGTACTCACACCCACAACCAGTTTAGAACTTGCTGAGACTACTGATAAGAATGCAGTGGATACATTCAGTCCTGATTACGACTATTTGTTTATTCACTTTCAGCCTCCTCAAAAACACACGGATAATGAAAAAAATATTCTTTTGTCACCAATACTGGAGCTGTTTAAGTATTTAAAATTATTGATATTAAGTGTAGATCATAAATCGAAGTATTTTATACCGGAATACATTGTACTTAGCTAGAGCTTAAGATGACCTGGATCAGTAATATCTGAAAATAAGAAGGGTTAATCGTCGTCAATTTTTCGACGCTGATTATCTATGGAATGGATAAAACGCTGGATCATGGCATCAACATCGCTACGCAGGTTGTGATAGAGACAACCTATTTTACGTGCTGATTTTGGTTGATCAGGAGGAGGAGGAAAAATACTGCGGACTTCCAGATCGACTTGACCGGTGCCAAATTCAGGCAAGGTGATCTCACATTTTTCAAATTTATTACCCAGTGCGAAAGAGGTATTGGTTTCTGGATCTTCAAGTGCAACACCACCCACACTGATATCATGAATACGATATTGTTTTGATGTTTTACCATCATAAAGGATACAAAATGCATTCATGCCCATCGGGACTCTTACACGATAAGTGTCTCGCCTTTGCACCCAGAGTAAATCTTTGGGGAGCTGACAGGCAAAGACAGACTCACCCTTAAAGGTGGCTTTTTGTGCCTTATTCACATCGAACTTAACTGTGACACCGTTTACTGATGTTTTAAAAATTATATGTTTTTCATTAAGGATGGCGTGGTTAACTGAGTCGTCCGGACCATAGTCGAGGAGAACCAGTTTCTTGGTGGGTAACACATCCACTATGGCGGTTAACAGGGTCTGTTTACCCCCATCAAAATAGGCCGTGACAATACATTTGCTTTTTTCCAGTATACGAAGCTTCTGAATAATCTCAGACTCTGTGAAGACTAGGAACTTGGAGTCATCTTCAATAACGGCCGATTTGGTCGGTTTAATTTTAAAAATTTCATCATTCATGGCAGAAGTATTAATAGTGACACCCAATAAGTTTTTTAATTGTAGACACTATTTATTAGTATCGGAGTTTTATGCCAAAACTATAGTTGCTATGTAATAAAGAGCCAAATCTCACTGTGAAATTTGATTTTCAGGCGGGATTTTAGATAGTTGCCAGTGATCGATGGCCCATTGCCATAAATTAATTAACGGTTCATTGGCCAGGGAGGTATCTGGTTTCTGCCCAAGAAAATTCAGGGCTTGCCAGAGCAACTGCTGGACATTTTGGGGATCCAGAGCAGGGGCGAGATTCTGTTTGCTGAGCTTCTGTCCTGCGGAATTGATGACGATGGGTAGATGGCAATAGTCTGGGGAACTCAGTCCCAGGGACTGTTGAACATGAATTTGGCAGGGAGTGGAATCGAGCAGGTCAAATCCTCGAACCACTTCAGTAATCTTTTGATTGGCATCATCTATTCCGGTAGCCAGTTGATAGGCAAATAGCCCGTCGGCTCGGAATACCACAAAATCACCTACTTCATTTTCCAGATCGTATTGGCAATGGCCCTGAAGTTTATCCTCAAACTGAATAATGGCTTGCTGGGTATTAATGCGTAACATCCTGGCTTTGTTTCCCTCAGCTAGGCCATTTCGACATGTGCCGGGATAGATGTTTTTTCCAGCTGAACTGGTTTGGGTGGCGGCGATGGATTTTCGTGTGCAGACACAGGGATAGACCAGGCCTTTCTCCTGCAAGGTATCGAGAGCGTTCTGGTATTGCTCGGTATGCTGGCTTTGATAGCTGACGGGGCCATCCCATTCAAAGCCAAACTGTTCCAGGGTTTTTAAAATGCAATCACTGGCACCAGGTAATTCTCTGGGAGGATCGATGTCATCAATTCGAATTTGCCATTCGCCTGCATGGCTTTTGGCCTGTAGATAACTGCCGGTGGCGGCGATGAGGGATCCAAAATGCAGGGGACCGGTGGGAGAGGGGGCGAAACGGCCGCGATAAGGTAAGCAGCTTGTTAGATCAATCATACCAATTGGTAAAGTTCTCTACTGATTCTCGATCAAGGCGATAGTTATTCACGGGCTGTTCCACATCGGGATAGCCCAGGGCAATACCCACCACCAGTTGCTTGTCATCCGAGATACTCAGGATCTCCCTTACCCTGTCGGGGTACTCGACCAGCGAGGCCTGAGGACAGGTAGCCAGCCCCTGGTCAGTTGCAGCCAGCATGATGTTCTGAACAAACATCCCTATGTCCAACCAGGACCCCTTACCCATGGTCTTATCGACAAACACAAACAGACCAACCGGAGCCCCAAAAAAGCGGTAATTGTTATACCAGGCCTTCATTCGACCGTCTGGGTCATCTTTTGTAATTCCCAGGGCCTTATAGAGCGACAAGCCAGTATCCAGGCGGCGTGATTTATAGGGTTCTTGCCATTTGGCAGGGTAAAAATCGTAGTCAGGATTGTCGGGTACCTGTTCTTCACGGGCCTGAATCAGGGCGTCAGTAATCTGCTGCTGGGTCTTCCCTGTCACGACAGCCACCGACCAGGGCTGGGCATTAACGCCGGAAGGCGACCAACGGGCCGATTCCAGTATTTTTTCGATCTGTTCCTGGTCTACAGGCTTATCCAGATAGGCCCGGCAGGACCAGCGGTTTTTCATAACTGTTAAGGTGTCCACAAAACCCCTATTTTATTGTGTTTAGTTAATATTTATTCACTAAAGTAACCCTTTAGCCAGCCGATGTGAAGACACCACCTCTTAACTCTTCACACCGGAGACGCTCTTGGACCAGGAATCTTTCATTATTCAAGGTATTACAGAAGATGGTAAAAAGCTCCGGCCTGGGGACTGGATCGATCGTGTCTGCTCGAGTCTGACAGCCTTTGGTGAAGACCGTGGCCTGATGCTTAGAAAAAACATTCAGGCCTGTATTATCGAGGGGGAAAAGTGCCTGGTGGTGGCACGCAACATGGAACAAAAAGACCCCGAGGCCTATAAATTTGTCATGGGCTTTGCCAGTTCAAATAAACTGAAGGTAGTCGTCGATCGCCGGCACGGCGATCGAGCATTGGGCTAAATTCTGTTTTTACAGACGTTGTTTTTCGCGGATTTCATCCAGACTCTTACAGTCAATACAGAGGTTTGCTGTTGGGCGGGCCTCCAGACGTTGCACGCCAATCTCCACACCACATTGTTCACAGTAACCGTAATCTCCGTTTTCCAGATTATCCAGTGATTCGTCTATTTTCTTGATGAGTTTGCGTTCGCGATCGCGGGTACGCAGTTCCATGGTAAATTCAGATTCCTGAGTAGCCCGATCATTGGGATCAGGGAAATTTGCTGCTTCATCCTGCATGTGGTGCACAGTGCGATCCACTTCTTCCATCAGCTCACGTTTCCAGTTCTGCAAAATTTCACGGAAATGAGCGGTCTGGGCTTCATTCATATAGTCTTCGCCTTTCTTTGTTGTATAGGGAGTAAATTGACCGGCTTCTGATTTTGAGCTCGATTTTTTAGCAGAGGTTTTCTTTTTCACTGCTGCTTTTTTTGCCGGGGTCGTTTTATTGGCAGCAGCTTTTTTCGCTACTTTCTTCTTTACCACAGCTTTTTTTGCAGCAGTTTTTTTCTTTGCCGTCTTCTTCGCCGTGGTTTTTTTCTTGGCGGTAGTTTTTTTCTTCGCGGTTTTCTTTTTAGCGGCCATGGTTCCGATTCTCCTGCCTGTGGATTCATCCAAATTAAATCAAACGCGCTTTAATATCAGATTCAACAAAGCAGCGCAACAACTACAACTCAATTCATGATCTTTTGTTAGACTACAAGTATAAAAGATGGTTCTGTAAAAAAGTTTACCCCAAACAAATTGGCGAAATATCAACCAAATTACTATAGCAGGGGAGTGTGACATTACCAGCAAGTCAGGTATCCTAGCGCCTTTTGGAAAACTATGGGTAGAAATGTGATGTTAGAAGCACTGTTATTTGATGTCGATGGCACTCTCGCCGATACTGAACGTGATGGTCATCGTGTTGCCTTTAACCAGGCCTTTAGCGAAGCTGGACTCGACTGGGAATGGTCGGTCGAGTTGTATGAAAAACTCCTTACTGTTACTGGTGGTAAAGAACGCATTCGTTATTACCTGGATAACTTCAACACCAAGTTTGAGCGGCCCGAAAAACTGGACGAGTTTATTTCCGGTCTGCACCAGTCAAAAACAAATCACTATACCCAATTGTTGAGCGAAGGCTCCATTCCGCTTCGTCCTGGTGTTGAGCGTCTGCTTAACGAAGCCAGAGAAGCAGGTCTACGTCTGGCTGTAGCCACTACGACCACCCCTGCAAATGTAGAGGCCTTGCTGACCCATACTCTGGGCCCGGACAGCATGGGCTGGTTCGAAGTGATTGCTGCCGGTGATATCGTGCCGGCCAAAAAACCGGCCCCGGATATCTACACCTATGCCATGGCTGAAATGAATCTCAAGCCTGAGCAGTGCATTGCCTTTGAAGATTCCGAAAACGGCATTAAGTCATCCATGGGGGCAGATCTGATTACCCTTATCACAATTAATGACTATACCCGTGATCATGATTTCACAGGTGCTGCTCTGGTTCTGGATCAGCTGGGTGAGCCTGGCCAGCCCTTCACTGTCATCAGCGGCAAGGTAGAGGGTGAGTTTGTGAATATCGATCTCGTACGCCAACTCCATGCCAGTCAGCATGCCCTCAAAGCCACAGGGTAAGGCCTCACGCATCGAGCGGATTGAACCGTTCCATGTCATGGCCCTGCTGGCCAGGGCCCGGCAACTGGAGGCAGAGGGACGGGACATCGTCCACATGGAAATCGGCGAGCCCGATTTTCCTACCCCCCAGCCCATTGTTGAGGCAGGAATGGAGGCCATCCGGGAGGGCGATGTGCATTACACTCCGGCTACTGGTCTGCCTGAATTGCGCGAGGCTATTTCTGGCTTCTACCAGGGCCACTATGGTCTGGAACTGGATCCACGTCGCGTCATTATTACTCCTGGGGCCTCTGGCGCGCTGCTACTGGCATTGGGTGTATTACTGGAACGAGACGAAGCAGTGATGATGGCTGACCCCGGTTACCCTTGTAATCGCAATTTCGTCACCTTCCTGGAAGGGCAGACTCAGAGTGTGCCAGTCAGTGCCGATGAGGGCTATCAGCTCACTCCTGGCCAGGTCAGTTATCACTGGCGTGCACATACTCGAGCCGTGTTACTGGCATCTCCTTCCAATCCAACCGGTACCCTGATTCCAGAGACTGACCTGCAGAAAATCATCCAGCTGGCACAGGGCAAGGGTGGGCATGTCATTGTCGATGAGATCTACCACGGTCTTGTTTACGGCCAACGGGCTAGAACCGCGCTCTCCTTGAGTCCTGACGTATTTGTCATCAACAGTTTCTCCAAATACTTCGGTATGACCGGCTGGCGTCTCGGCTGGATGGTGGTTCCGGAACACTATATTAATGATGTCGACAAACTGGCCCAGAATCTGTTCCTTGCCGCACCCACACCGGCCCAGCATGCCGCTATGGCGGCTTTTAGTGCCGAGACTATGGATATCCTCGAACAGCGCAAAGATGAATTTCAGAAACGTCGTGACTATTTGTTACCAGCCCTACGTGAGCTTGGTTTCAAAATCGCCGTTGAACCCAAGGGTGCATTCTATTTATATGCTGATTGCAGTCAGTTCACCAATGACAGCTATGCCTTTGCCCTGGATTTATTGGAGAAGGCGGGCGTGGCCGTCACTCCCGGCAAGGATTTTGGTTTCAATCAACCGGAAAAACACCTGCGTTTTGCCTATACCACCGAGCTTAGCAAATTGCAGGAAGGGGTAAGCCGACTAGGTACTTATCTGAATGAGGTGATAACTAAGGCTTAATGCTGCATTGAGCTGGCCTGGATCTGAGGGTGTCGAGTACTGACTATGCCTGACCTGAGGTATAGAAAGTCAGGGTGATAAACCAGAGGCTCAGGTAAACATAATTTAACACTTTTTTTACTTGTTTCATGACTTTATTCCTCATGTTTAATATCTATATGATTATAGTGCCTATAATTCTTGCATGATTAAAGGCCACTAAAGTTTACAAAATATATGTGATTAACGGTTTGCAGAGGTTTTGTATCATTCCTTCTCTACCGGGAAGGCAAGGGTTCGAGAATATAAAAACAAAAAGAGAGATCAATTTGTTTAATACGTATCGAGTGTTAGTGAATGACTCGTACAAGCTTCATTAAGCAAATTATATTTAATTCGAGACTTAACATAACAACTGAATCTATAGCAGTCGAAATATCGATTCCTTATTCAGACTGATTTTTTCTAGCCTCACACCAGATATCTCATTAACCTCAAATATAATGCCCTAAATTCCTTCTCTACAGGAGTCAATTTAGCGAGTTTTGGCCCTAGATTTCTTTAAAGTCCATACTTAACCTGCCGATAGTCCCAATAACTGTAATATATTTGGTGAAGAAAAATGGCAAAAGTTGTGAGAAAGACCAAGAAAAAGGCTTCGAAGAAGACGTCGAAAAAAACGTCAAAAAAGACTTCGAAGAAAAGTGCAAAAAAAGCGCCTGCCAAGAGGGCGAAAGTTGCACCGAAAAAGTCTCCGAAAAAGAAGGCGAAAAAAGGCTCCAGTGGAAGCATGTCTAAACTCATGACACTTTCATATGGTGTAGCCAGTTATGCCGTTGTCTTACTGGCACTGGTTTATTTCATCGCATTCTTGCTTAATTCATTTGTTCCGAAAGGAATCGATTCAGGTGTACAAGGTAACGTACCTTTAGCAGCCCTGATCAACAGTGGCCTGATTGCCCTGTTTGGTATTCAGCACGGTATTATGACAAACCCTGCCTTCAAGAAGAAAATGTTGAGCTTTATCCCCAAAGTTGCTGAACGAAGCACCTATATGCTGGCGATAGGCATCATTACATTTGTTATGTGTTTCGCATGGCAACCCATGACCGGGATTATCTGGCAGGCAGAGAATGTTTTACTGTCTAAGCTGCTGGTTATCGCCAGTTTGGCAGGTTGGGGTATCGTGCTTTACTCATCATTCCTGATTGACCACTTCGATCTGTTCGGTCTGCGTCAGGTGTGGATGAATTACCAGGGCAAGGCCTACAAGCCTGTACCATTCAAACAGAACTCACTCTATAAATACATTCGTCATCCCATTATGACAGGCATATTTATTGGTGTCTGGTTCACACCTGTCATGACAGCGGGTCACCTGCTGATGGCTGTCGGCCTGACTCTCTACATCGCCATTGGTGTTTCTCATGAAGAAGAACACCTGATGAAAGAATTGGGTGCCAAATATAAGAAATACATGAAATCAACAGCAAAGTTTTTCCCTCTGCATTTTAAAAGCTAGATAGAAAAATTTACCGAGTTGTTGTAGTTATCAAACCACCGACTTCTGTCGGTGGTTTTTTATTTATCATATCAGGTGAATCAACAGCCTGTTTACACTTTAATTGACCGCTGACATTGAAATGGACTCTTTTATTGATCCAAGATAATCCAATACCAGCATAGCTGTCTCGGACACTGGTGGTGTCCAGGCACAGTCCAGGAGGTGGATAATGATAGAAGCTCATAAGATACCGATGGAAGAAACTGTGGAGTGCCAGATCTGCTTGAAAGAGGTTCCTGTGTCAGAGGCCAATAGTGATGAAGCCAGAGATTATGTGTTTCATTTCTGTGGCATCGAATGTTATGGAAAATGGCAGGAGCAGGAAAAACAACAATAGAAGTAAATAAGGCTCAGGGAATATCAACAGGATTGGATATTCCCTGAGCTGTTTATTATATAAAAACATAATTATAATAAGGTAATAAATGTTGAAATTATTTAAGGGAGCATGAGGGAATTCCCAATCGATTATCGCTTAACCAGATGTAGCCAATTTAAAACATGACACATCAACGATAATTGAAGGGAGTACTATCATGAAACATTTCAACAAGCGTTTTACACGACGTGCGGCATGGGTTTTAGCCGGTGCTCTAACTCTAAGTGCCTGCGGTAGTGGTGGCGGCGGAGGGGGCGGCTCAGGCTCCGGTGAGTCGGATGACACTACCAACAATGAACAGTCAAGCGGCGCACCAGAAACCTTGAGCAGCCTGGCGTCAACCCACACCATCACTGATTATGTCATCGTCAGCAGCAAGAAAATCGACAGCACTACGGTGGAATATACCTACAGCGCCAGGCTGGTTAATTTTTCCATGGATCAGAAGCAGGTCGTCGCCAGACTGAGTAATCCACCTGCAAATATCCTCTCTACTGATGAAGACCTGGTCTTTGATGATGTAAAGTCCAATTCCTCAACCAAGAGTAGCGATACTTTCATTCTGCAACAGAAAATCGATGAGCCATTTCATGTCGAAGATTTGAAATGGCAATTTGAGTATGAGCAAACCACCAATCTGCAACTGAAGTCTGATGCCACTAAATTACGCATGACAGTCGGTGAGAGTCGCGATGTGGTTTATACCTTCAGCATCTTAAACGGGGCGTCAACCTCACTCAGTGTTGACCTTACAGAAACACCGGCAGAAAGCGGCCTGGTCATGGCTTCAGATAACAATGGAACACTTGAAGTCGAAGCGGGTTTGCATACCTACACAGTAAGCCAAACCATCAAAGCTGAACAGGGAGGAACTTACAGAACAGGTTTGACTGTTTCTATTCCGGGAGAGTCGCTAAGCAGTGAATGGTTTGTCGATATCAATGTAGTTGCAGATGATGACGGAGACGGTATTGAAAACTCAGTCGATCTTTGTCCTTCAACTTCACCGGGACAGAAAGTGGGTTCAAATGGTTGTGCAAATGGTGAAGCAGAAGACACTTCAAACTTCCTTATCATCAAAGTCGGAGACCTGGAATTCAAAGCTCGCCATGAAAATGTTAGCAACTTTGACGATGGACAAAATGTCACAGGTCTTCAGGTAACAGGTAACCTGTTGCTGGCATCACCAATGGGCGATATCGTCATCTTCGGAGCCAATCTGATATTTGAATATGGCGCCAACTTGACGGATATCGAGCGTATACGTGGTACAGCACAAGTGCCTTTCCCTGCTGTAGGAATGCTTGAAGGTGTCGAGATTGGTACACCTGCCATGGCTGATGTAGGTTTGGACTATGGTGTTAACCTTGATGAGCTGGAAGCGCCTCTTAAACCAAATCGTCAATACCTGTTCTTCAAATTCAATGCTGGCTTTGAAGCAAGTGCAGGCCCCATCTCATTCGAAGCACCCGGTGGCAAGTCCATTACCTTCGTGCTTGATCCCCTGGACCCCTTC
The DNA here is from genome assembly GCA_029881995.1 of Gammaproteobacteria bacterium. Taxonomy (GTDB): domain Bacteria; phylum Pseudomonadota; class Gammaproteobacteria; order UBA6429; family Thiohalophilaceae; genus JAHEDB01. The sequence goes on along the minus strand of JAOULO010000040.1, from coordinate 3,469 downwards.
TTTTTCCTGACAGGCAGTCTGCCAGGTCTGGATGAAGTTGCCGGGGTAAGTGATTTAGGTATCGGCATGTCTTTACAGGGTAATATTCCATTTGCACCAGAGACCACCTGGGGTATTGATGGCGATATTGGTACATTCGATGCACACCTTTATCTGCAGGGTGAAATTCCATTGGCCCGTCTGCCTCTGTCGATTGATGGCGTGTTGGCAGCAAACCTTGACCCAGATAAAGATGGTGCGACGATCTTTAACGACCAGAATCCTGATATGCAATTTGGTGGCAACGGTACCTTGAATGTATCAGTCGATTTCCTGAAGTTCTTCAGCTTTGGTTTTCCACTAGGCAATGCAAGTCTTGGTATACAGGTACAAAATGATGTTCAGAATGCATACATCAGTGGTGAATTAGACCCTGACACCAGCTTTATTCCTCAGGAGTTGGTGCCTATCCAGCCTTCAAGCAATGTGAAAATGGCGGGTCTGATCAGTAGTGATATCAAAAAATCTTACTTGAAAGGTGAAGGTGAGTATAACTTGAATGCCTCGAACCTGAGTGACCTGGTTGGGATTACACTTAATGATCTGGCTGCCAGTGAAGGCACATTAAACATTGATAGCACTGGTTTTAAGCTGACAGCGAAAACAAGCGCGAATATTCATCCGGCAATCGATTTGGGTGGAAGTGCAGACCTCACAGCACGCTTTACCGGTGATCCAAGTGATTGGATGATAGGTTTGCACGGAAACATGAGTATTGCAGGTGTTGGTCTTGAAGATAGCGGTGTAACAATTGACACCAGTGGCTTAAGCGCCAATGGTAGCTTTGTCACTCCAATCTCTCGTGTCAGTATGTCTGGTGACATTGATGCAAGCGGTGTGGATCTAAGAGGCCGTACCGAACTTACCATCCCAGTCAGTGGTGTTGAGCAAGTGCTTGAGTGGGTTGTAGACGGTGCATATTGTGGTTATGACAAGGTTACAAGTGCAGCCAAATGCGGCGTAGACACTGTCAAAGATGCGGCCATCTGTGGCACCAAAACCATTACCGATGGTGCGATCTGTGGTTATAAAACTATTACCAGTATTTTTGAATGTGGTATTAATTTAATTGGCGGAGCTAAAACCTGTAAGATAGCTAATTCTTGCAAAGTAGCTAACACCTGTAGTGTCCCTAAAAGCTGTAATATCGCAAAGGGATGCAATAAGACAACAAACATTGACATTTCACTGGGTGACGTTAAGGCCGTTGTCGATTTGAAGATAGGTAGCAGTGGTTTAGGTGGTACCGTAAGCGGTGAATACTGCCACAATAGTAATTGCCAAACCTTAGGCGGTGGTCAGGTGAAGGCCTCAGCAAGTGGTGTTAAGGCATGCATAACAATTCCTGCTGGAGTAGGAGAGGTATGCGGTAAAATCTAGCCTGATATAACTTGAAGTAATGAAAAAGCCGGGATTCATCATCCCGGCTTTTTCTTTATATGGCATATGTTATGAGGTGAATGTTAGAGAAAGCTGTTTTCTGAACCTGGTTTACTCCAATCTACCAGGCTCATAAGCTGGTCGGCTATCGGCCATGAGAGTATTTAAGGTTTTTTGTGCCAGCCTGGGCTTTATCAAATCTCGAGCCTCAAGCATTTCACACCCATCCCTTACCATTTCCTCAATTGTGACCGGATAGTATTTACAGTCGTCTGGTCGGTCATGATAAATATCACAAGTGTACTTCTCATGATCAGGCAGCTTCCTCAGCCACGGACATAATGCTAATTGCTGGCCCGTATCAGGATCCATCCAGATTTTTCCATCATTAACATAACGATGTACATCAGGCCTGAAGGTTTCCCATGATGAAATCTCACTGGCCGTTGCCGACAGGCCACCATCACTATACCTGGTACAGCACTTTCCACATTGATTACATTCCTTCATGCCAAACTCAATTGTTTGAGCATGATGACAATCAGAGTGGTACCACCTTGGTCGCACATGGCCCTTTCTGGCCCTGGCCCACTTCATATTCAACTTTCTGACCATCATTGAGACTTGCATAGCCCCCACCGCTCTGGATTTCAGAATGGTGTACGAACAGGTCCTTACCCCCGTCGTCTGGAGTGATAAAGCCAAAACCTTTGCCTGCATCGAACCACTTCACTGTACCTGTACTCATTTCGATATTTTCCTATGTTGGTTGGAATTTCATTTATGTTGATGGTCTTCTATTTGTACTTTTAACTCAAGTTAAAATGGATAAATTACGTTTTTTTTTCTTCAATAAAGGAGGAGGATAGCGTAATACACAATAATAGTAGAAATAATCATTTTCTGCCCCAATTTCCTATTGGAAAATGGTGGTCAGTTCAGGGCTTTTTTCAGAAATTTGTTAGCAAAGGAATTTTGACTGAATATGAGGATATGTCTTGGCTACTTCGTTGAGAATTAGACGGAAAAATGAGTCTCACCAATAAAAAAGCCCCTCAATAGAGGGGCTTGTGAACGAACAAGTGATATTTTAACCATTCAACTGTTTACGTACCCGGAAAACACCAAGCAAACCGAGGCTCAGCAACAGTATTGTTGAAGGTTCTGCAACAGACAAAATCCTGCCATCAAAAGTAATTTCACTAATAAATACCCAGGTGTTATTACGATTAGCAGTTCCACCAAATATGTCCATGCTTAAATCACTGACCATAAGATCCAGACCCGAGATGGTAAGTGCGGTGGGTTCACTGCCAACAGGGTCAGTAAACGAATATGATGTCGAACCAATATTCACGCCGGAAGGTACAAATACACCCCCATAACCATTTGAATCATCGACATATAAAGTAATGGAGTTTATGACGACATTTTGTCCAAAATGAAAATCAATACTGGGTATCCCTCTGAACGTATACCAGCCAACGTAGGGTCCATGAGGACCAACAGGTGATTCAACGAGGTTCCAGTTTTCTGTGGCGATAATGCCATCCGTAAGATCACCCGTCCCACCACTCAAATAGCTGCGATCAACTGTGTTATCACCGGAGCCTGCATAAGAATCATCCCAGTAGTTATACGATCCCGTATCACCATTTTGCATATCATAGCTCTGCACAGTGAGAGGTGTAGCGAAAACCGTGGAGGAAAACAAAAGAACGAAAGAGATTAGAACGCTTTTATATACACCAGAGAACATGGTTATTTCCAACCTTTAATTATTGTTTTAGGATTAAGTTATTGTTGAAGCAATTGTCATACCAATAATTTTAAGCATATAATTTCAATTAGTTATAAATTACTGTTGTTATCACATACTTTAAGTTGTAAAGAATATCGACGAAATAATACTCGTATATAGCTGGTTAGAAGATCAAAAGTAATCAAGTGGTCTGAGCTTCCCCCAATAAAACGGACGATTTAATTCAGGCATATTTCTCTTCATACTCGGCCGGAGTCATGTAGTTGAGAGAGGCATGCCTACGTTGCC
>JAOULO010000112.1 GCA_029881995.1 Gammaproteobacteria bacterium | reverse complement strand
TATTGGCTTGATTAGGTCCGAGTACCAAGGAAACCAACTCCGGGAAATCACACGTGGGGGGGGTTGGTGATTAACCCTGGTTCCTCGTTACTCGTCCCTCCCCTTGGGGAGCCGCGTATTAAACAGGCTCCGGGCCGGGGAGTCAAGTTCCTGAAAGGGATAGGGTTAATCTTTCGGTGGGGTATAGCCTTCGGGTGCGCTGGAACCGCTGCCGAAGAAGAAGTTTTCCATTTCCCGCTCTAAAAAAGCCCGGTGTTCGGGGTTGACCGGTGTCAGGCGATTCTCATTGATGAGCATGGTCTGCTGGCGCAGCCATAGCTGCCAGGCCTCTTTGGAGACGGACTCAAAAATACGCTGCCCCAGCTCGCCGGGATAAGTGAGGCGTTCCAGGCCTTCGGCCTCTTTGCCCAGTTTTACGCACATAAGCATACGTGTCATGTTGTCCTCCTGAATTCAGATTGGCGGGTGCCGGCTCAGGCCAGTTTATCCAGCATTTGCTTAACCGGACCGGGCAGGCCCAGGGTGTCGGGTTGGCGGGTGTTATACCAGACTAAGGGCGCACCTTCCATGACCTGATCTGTGGGGGCTTTCAGCCTAGCATGGACCGGGTGGATGTCCAGGTGAAAGTGGCTGAAGGTGTGGCGAAGTGTCGTTTCCGGTCGGATCCCCCTGACGGAAAAACCCAGGGCCTTTTTGCACCATTCATTTATATTGTCATCCACCGAACACTCGGGAAAACTCCACAAGCCCCCCCAGATACCTGAGGGGGGACGTTGTTGCAAAAGGATCTGCCCCTGCCCATCCTGGAGCAACAGCATACGGGTTTCTCGCACCGGCAAGGTCTTCTTCGGTTTACTGGCGGGAAACAGCGGCACCTTGTCCTGTTTGAAGGCAAGGCACTGTCCGCGCACCGGGCAGTTGGAACAGCCCGGTTTGCCGCGCGTACAGACGGTTGCACCCAGATCCATGATGGCCTGGGTGTAGTCGGCCAGGCATGTCTGGGGTGTGTAGTGTTCCGCCAGTTGCCAGAGTTGCGCTTCGATGTCTTTTTTCCCCGGCCAGCCATCGATGGCATGCAGACGAGTCAAGACCCGCTTCACATTGCCGTCCAGAATGGCGTGGCGTTGCCCCAGTGTCTGGGCCAGGATGGCGCCTGCCGTGGAGCGGCCGATGCCCGGTAGGGCCAGTAAGGCCTCAAAATTCTCAGGAAACAGTCCGCCATGTTCGTTTGCGATAATTTGCGCTGACTTATGCAGGTTGCGGGCACGGGCGTAATAACCCAGCCCCGTCCAGAGATGCAGTACTTCATCGATTGACGCCTCCGCGAGTTGTGTAATGCAGGTAAAACGATCCATGAAGCGTTCAAAATAAGGTATCACCGTCGCAACCTGAGTCTGTTGCAACATGATTTCTGAAACCCAGACACGATAGGCGTTGCGATCAAGTTGCCAGGGCAGGTCATGGCGACCGTATTGGTCAAACCAGTTTAGTAAAGCTGTACTGAAATGGTTAATAGTTTTCATTTTCCTGGGCTATGCGTTCAATATTCTGAATCGTTTGTTGGGCTTTTTCGAGCATCTTATTTTTCATGATGTAGGTGCCGATGAGCGGGGGGACAAAAAATTTGGGTACCACATCGCTGCGATAGCTGATGACAGTGTACTCATCTTCCTGGCGAATGTGCCACAAAACCCGGCCATATTCCAGATTGCTTCTTTCCGGTAGTGTCACCGCACTGATATAACCATTACCCCTTTCCGTGACCCACTGGGTCTGGATAATCTCCTGGCAAAAAAACCACACACAGCCTTCGGCTTCAATTGTGACCAGATGATGCTTGCCATCGCTTTTTAACAGGCGGCTGAGCTTAATGGCCTTATTGAGGGAGGTGAGGTTATCGAAATCCGTCAGGATGGCATACACCGTGTCGACTTCTGCCTCGATCTTCATTACCACTCGCACTAGATAATGACCATCATCATAGTCGACATGGGCATGGGTAACTTCCGCTGCAAAACAGTGCAGTGCTAGCACCCACAAAACGAGAAGGTGTAAAAAACCGGATTTCATAAGAACAGGTTAGCACCCGCAACCCGTGCTGGTTTGGATAGCTTGGGGGATTGATTGGATTGGAGCGGGTGAAGAGAATCGACCATTTGCGTTAAGGTGTTGGTGATGGGCGCAGGGAAAATGGAGCGGGTGAAGGGAATCGACCGTTTGCGTTTTGAGCAAACGGAACGAACACATACGAAAATATAAATAGGGGGTTCGTTCACCCTGA
>JAOULO010000033.1 GCA_029881995.1 Gammaproteobacteria bacterium | reverse complement strand
GCTAAACTAACAAAAACGGGTCATTTGACCCGTTTTTTTATTTCCAAATGTAACTTTTTGAAACATTTGATCAAAACAGGTATTCAGCTCCAGTTTTAGGTTTTACCATGCAGGAAAGATAAAACCAAAACGACTAAGCTGACTATATGCAGACCATGGAAAAACCACAAACTGAGCGTGGAATAAAAGACGCAAAAATTCTTATCGTCGATGATCAGCCAGTCAATGTAAAATTGCTGGAAAAGGTGCTGCAGGCCGAAGGTTATCCCAATATATTTTCCACCACCGACTCCCGTGAAGCTGTTTCTCTTTATCAAGCCAATGACTGCGACATTGTATTATTAGACTTGAACATGCCCCATATTGATGGTTTTGGGGTTTTGGAGCAGCTCGTCAGTATTACGGATGATTTTCCCACCGTATTAGTTCTTACGGCCTTGAAAGACAGGGATTCCAGAGTACGAGCCCTTGAGAATGGTGCCCGAGATTTTGTCAGCAAACCCTTCGACCGCGTTGAACTCTTATCCCGTATCCGAAACATGTTAGAAGTACGCCTGCTCAATAAGGCCATGAAACAGCAAAATCAGATTCTCGAGCAAAAGGTCTATGAGAGGACAAGGGAGTTAGACGAGACCCGGCTTGAAATAATCCGTCGTCTGGGACGGGCTGCAGAATATCGAGACAATGAAACTGGCCTGCATATCATTCGAATGAGTCAGTATTCACAGATTCTAGGGCTCGCAAACGGGATGACAGAATCCGAAGCGGATATGCTGCTTAATGCCAGCCCGATGCATGACATTGGTAAGATTGGTATTCCGGATCAAATATTACTTAAACCTGGCAAACTGACCCCAGAAGAGTGGGAAATCATGAAGACCCATGCCACCATTGGAGCAGAAATTCTCTCCGGGCATGAGTCTGAGCTCATGACGGTGGCACGGGAAATTGCCCTGGCCCACCATGAAAAATGGGATGGTTCAGGTTATCCCCATGGCAAAAGTGGCGATGAAATTCCACTGGTTGGGCGTATTGTGGCAGTGGCCGATGTATTCGATGCGTTAACCACAACCCGACCGTATAAAAAGGCCTGGCCGGTTGAAGAGGCAGTGGAATTTATTGCAGCGAATCGAGGCAGCCATTTTGACCCTAAGTTGGTTGACCTGTTTATGGAGAACTTGCCCGATTTACTCTCTATCAGATCCATCTATCCCGAGCCGGATGTTGAGCTCTAGCGATTATTTATTACGGGAACGAATGATTGTTTCCAGCCAGACGACAATCTGACCTGAAATCAATTCTCTAAAGCGACTTAACCAGGGTCGTTGCCGCCACATAGCCAGGGTGATCTCAATGCAATCACTAAAATCCTGCTCAAAAAGCTTGCGCGACTGTTCTGCCAATTCGGCATCATAGACGGCCTGGTTGGCATCCAGGTTCCAGCGTTGGTTCCAGCGATCCAGGTTACTGGAGCCCAAAGAGACCCAGTCATCACAAAGTTCAATCTTGGCATGAATAAAGCGTGGCTGGTATTCGAAGATACGCACACCGCTTTTCAGTAGTCGGGAGTAGTGACGTCGTGTCGCAAAACTGATCCAGGGGTGGTCGCTATACTGACCGGGTAATAACAATCTCACATCAACCCCCCGCCATGCTGCCTGCCGAAGTACTCGGCGAATCTTGCGGGTCGTGACAAAATAGGGTGAGGTAATCCAGGCACAGGTTTCGCTGCGTCTGATATGTTTTATCAGGGCTCGATTGATTTCCTGTCGTCTCAGAGGGGTGGCCGTCAGGACCCTGCCAGACTGGTTCCCTACATTTAGACTGGATTCTGGGATAGTAATTTCAATCTGTGGTTTTGCATGCTTCTCCCAGGTTGTACAAAACAGGTTGCACCAGTCTTTTACAACGTCACCACGGATTTTTAACATCACGTCATGCCAGGCCTGCTGGCCATATTGCTGTTCACTGAATTCATCAGCGAGGCCGGCACCCCCAACAAAAGCCACCTGGCCATCAACCACCAGTATCTTGCGGTGATTTCGAAACAGGCTGTTAAAAATTTGTTTGAATCGAAAGGGGTTAAAAAGATGTAGCTGAATATTGTTGTCATGAAGTCGTTGCCGGTCGGTTTCATTAAACCCGCTTGAACCAAAATCATCCAACATGACATAGATTGATATACCACGTTGGGCGGCTTCTATTAGCTTTTGAATAAACTGATGGGTTATTTCACCAGAGCTAACCAGATATTGTTCCAGCAGGATAAATGATTTTGCCGCTTCGATAGCTGCAAGCATGGCTGGAAAATACTGTTGACCATCAACGAGCAAATCAAACTGGTTTGACTCGTGTAGAGGGTATCGATATTGACGAAATCCTGGCATGACCATGTGATAACCATAGCCCTATTTGGACATCGGGTGCATTGAGCTGGCTTATACTTTTCGGGTTTTTAGCTCACCCTGTTCTATTTGCAGACATAAGCGGCCATCTAACATATCCAGCATGGTCTGGCCTGCCAGTTCCTTACGCCAGCCATGCAGTAGAGGGGTGTCACGTTCTCCAAGGATAATCTTCTCAATTTCCTTGCGTGTGCCAAGGGCCATTGGACTGATCTTATTTTCACTGGCCTTGAGGCGTAACAGTCCCATCAGGGCATCAGACTGTGCATCCTGATCGGCCGTGGTGCGAACAATTTTGATTGTCGGCCAGTCTTCACGGGGAGTGTTTGCACCCTTTTGGATGAGTCCGAGTAGTGTCTCGGAATGGTGTTCGATGACCTTGGGAGGAATGCCCCGAATATTGTTCAATTCAGCTGGGGAAGAGGGGGCCTGTTTGGCCATGGCAATCAGTAGATCATCACTTAGGATCCACTTCCGTGGTCTGTTGAATTGTATGGCCTGTTGTTCTCGCCAGATGGCAAGTTGCTGCAGAATGGCCAGCTGTTTACCTTTCATGCGTTGGTGACCACTAACCCGTTGCCAGAGTTTGGCTTCATCCACTTCATATAATTTGGGCTGACAAAGGTTATCAAAATCTTCCGTCAGCCAGTCAAGCCGTCCCAGCTTAAGCAGTTGCTCATGAATTTTGGGGTAGATCTGTATCAGAAAGCGTACATCATCGGCGGCATAACGGAGCTGAGCGGTCTGTAGTGGCCGTTGTTGCCAGTCAGTACGGGCATGGGCCTTGTCCAGTTTGATGCCGCTGAAGTTTTCTATCAGGGTGCTGTAACCGATTTGATCGCCATGTCCGAGGACAGTTGCGGCAATTTGGCTATCAAATATCGGACTGGGCAGGCTGCCTCGTAAGACATAAAAAATTTCCAGATCCTGTCGTGCCGCATGCATCAGCTTCAGTTTGCTGGTGTCGTAAAGAATATCGAGTAAGGGGTCGATATTTTTGATGGAGATGGGATCAATACAGGCCACAAGGGAGTCGGTGGCAATCTGGATCAGGCATAGATTTGAGAAATAGGATTTTTCCCTGACGAATTCCGTATCAACGGCAAGAACATCAGCATCCTGTATCTTTTGACAGAACGCCTGCAGAGTCTGTTCATTATCGATATAGAGGTCGTGGCTATAATCTGTTGTGTTTTGCATGGAGATATCGGGGAGTATTACCGGGTAAGTCGTGCGTTTTAGTTTCGGTCTGAATGTCGGTATGATGATCCACTATTAAGAGGCGGAATTCAATGAATATAAACTCAAGCAGGTCTGTGGAGATTGTGTGCAACAAATATTAAAGCTTTTCTGGGAAATCTGTCTGTTACGTAAGGGGCCACAGGATGTCCCGGGGGCCTGGGTGCTGTTCTGTGTATTATTCCTGGTGGGTTTCGCCATTGATATTTTCATGGCGGCCAATTTTGTGGCCTTCTCTTCCGCTCTGTTACTGGTTCTGACAAACACTCTAGTATTATTTGGTACCGTCAGTGCTTTACTGGCCATGTTTAAGTATTCCCACCGTATCGTACAGACCTTGTCCTGCCTGATCGGTACAGGCATTATTTTCAGTTTTTTCCGAATTCCACTGATGTTTGTTTTTAAAACACTGCCAGATCACGGAAGCATGTTTGGTATGGCAGAAATATTTTTACTCATCTGGAGCCTGGTCGTCATTGCCCATATCCTGCGACACGCCCTGTCGACGGAATTCTTTGTGGCCGGGATGCTGTCCTTCGGCTATTTTATGGTGAGTTATCAGTTGGCAAATTACTTTATTCCTCAGGCAGCTTAAATGCATATTCACATCCTCGGTATTTGCGGTACGTTCATGGGCGGTATAGCCCTGTTAGCGCGAGCTATGGGACATACCGTCAGTGGTTCCGACACGAATGTTTATCCTCCCATGAGTACCCAGCTGGAAGAACAGGGGATAACACTGACGGAAGGCTATGATCCCGCTCAGCTTGAACCGGCAGCGGACTGTGTGGTGATTGGTAATGCCATGTCGCGGGGTAATCCTACGGTGGAATATGTACTGGATAAGGGGCTGCCCTATACCTCCGGCCCACAATGGCTGTCCGAACATGTATTACAGGACCGTTGGGTGCTGGCCGTAGCGGGAACCCATGGTAAGACCACGACCTCCAGCATCCTTGCCTGGTTACTGGAAGATAACGATCTTAAACCAGGTTTTTTGATCGGCGGTATTCCAAAGAATTTTGGCCTGTCAGCCAGACTCGGTGAGACGCCTTTTTTTGTTGTTGAAGCCGATGAATATGACACCGCCTTTTTCGACAAACGCTCCAAGTTTGTCCATTACCGTCCTCGCACGGTGATCCTTAATAACCTGGAATACGATCATGCCGATATTTTTCCAGATCTGGAGGCCATCAAAACCCAGTTCCATCACCTGGTGCGCACGATTCCCGCCAGTGGCCGGATTATTGCCCCACGGGACGATGCCGCAATCATGGATGTGATTGAGCGTGGTTGCTGGAGTGAACTGGAATACCTGGGTACAGGCCAGGAGGGTTGGTCCACCCACGATATACAGCCTGATGCCAGTGAATTCTCGGTGTTGCTCAATGGTGAAGAGCAGGGTGTGGTTAAGTGGTCACTCATCGGACAGCACAACAAACTCAATGCTCTGGCGGCCATTGCCGCGGCCCGTCATGTGGGTATCAGCCCGGCCAATGCCATCGACAGCCTGAGTCGGTTTGAGAGTATTAAGCGTCGCATGGAACAGCGGGGTCAGGTCAACGGCATTACAGTCTACGACGATTTTGCCCATCACCCCACGGCCATCAAGCTCACCTTGGGTGGTCTAAGAAAACAAGTTGGCAAGGCACGTATTCTTGCCGTTCTGGAACCCCGTTCCAATACCATGCGTATGGGTGTGCATGGGGATAGCCTGGGATCATCACTGGATGAAGCCGATGAGGTCCTGCTGTATAAACCTAAAGGTGTAGACTGGTCGGTGGAACAGGCCGTGGCGCATCGTCCCGATACGGGCAAGGTCTATGAAACCACCGAAGACCTGATCAAACAGCTTGTCAGTCGGAGCCAGAGTGGTGATCATGTGCTGATAATGAGTAATGGTGGATTTGAAAATATTCATGCGCGCCTGCTCGAGGCACTGGCCAACAAGCATTGATTTTCTATGATTAAATCAAAACAGGACACAATCATTCTGGCCATGACCGGTGCCTCAGGCTCCATCTATGGCTTACGCCTATTGGAGTGTCTCCTCAAAGCGGATACTAAGGTGTATTTGCTGTTATCAAAGGCTGCGCAACTGGTTCTGGCAACAGAGACGGACCTTGATATCCCATCAAGACCCGTTGAAATGGCAAACTGGTTTTGTGAACAGTTTAATGTGTCCTCTGAACGTCTGAGCGTTTTCTCAAGGGAAGACTGGATGAGTCCGGTGGCCAGTGGTTCACACCAGGCCAGGGCCATGGTGGTCTGTCCCTGCACCACGGGCAGCCTGGCCGCCATCGCTCAGGGTAACAGCGACAATCTTATCGAACGGGCCGCCGATGTGATGATCAAGGAGAATCGACAGTTGATCATGGTGCCAAGGGAAACGCCCCTGTCGGCCATTCATCTAGAAAACATGCTCAAGCTGGCCCGCCTTGGGGTGACCATGCTTCCCGCCAATCCCGGTTTCTATCACAAACCGGAAACTATCGACGAACTGGTGGATTTTATCGTCGCCCGAATCCTGGATCAGCTGCAGATTGAACATAGCCTGGTACCACGTTGGGGGGATTCTCCTAATTAATGATTTGCAATCCCCCGCCTGGAACGCTAAATATTATTGATGGGGGATGAACAGGATGGCCCTAATTAAATAAATGAATGCAACCATACCACTATTTCCACTCAACACCGTGTTGTTCCCGGGCGGCGTTTTGCCCCTGCGCATTTTTGAGCCCCGTTATCTCGATATGGTGAGTAATTGCTTACGCACCGAGACGGCTATCGGCGTGATCCTGATTAAGGAGGGCTCCGAGGTAGGTAATGCCGCCAGACCATATGAAGTGGGCACCATGACCTCCATCTGTTACTGGAATAAACGTAAGGATGGCTTACTGGGTGTGACCTTAAGAGGAGAGAAGCGCTTCAGAATTCTTTCCCAGACCGTCGAGCCCAATCAGTTGATTATGGCAGAAGTGGAAATCCTGCCCGATGAAGCTGAGAACCCGGTAGAAGCAGAATACCAACACCTGGTGAATCTATTACAGGATATTATTGGTCAACTTGACCCCCCGTATTCCACTATGCCAACCCAGTTCGAAAATGCCAACTGGGTTAGTGCTCGTTTAGTTGAGCTTCTCCCCCTTGAGTTGAGCCTCAAGCAACATTTGTTGCAGACAGAAAATCCAATTGAACGCATGCTCGAAATTAGCGCCAACCTGAATCAAAAGAAATATAATCAGAAGTAAGTACTCGCTTATTGGCTGAGGATGAGAAACACGGGTGAACTCACGCCATTCATATGAGTAGTTCTAGATTGTGACTTTATCTTTGGGTAGTGAGTTTTAAACAGTTGAATAAAATTCTGCGGTGTCTGCGCATAATCCGTTGAGGTTCGAAACAGGGTCAGGCCCATTACCCGTTGACGATATAGTTTGCCGACACTGCCTAGCCAGAGTGGAATACCGTCCCCTGTATTTTTAATCATGATCGTCGTTTTCCATAGCCTCAGATATTCTGGCACCTGCTTACCAAAGCGAACCATCCTTATTTCATCGTAGTGACCATCATGTACCTGTGGCAAAAGTGGTAGCGCCCTGTCATCCGGGGAAGGGTTGAACCATTGCAGCAGGCTCAGACTCTGGGCTGAGACAGGGGCTTCCCAACCCATGCTGCGTAATTGTGTCTGGATGGTTTTTAAGTTGCCTGCCCACTGCAGGTTTAGGGGGTGGTTACGTTGAAAACGGATATCGTTTCTGATTAATGCTAGCTGGTTCCAGGACTTCTCTTGCCAGTCTGACAGTGACATTTCTATCGGAGTAGTCATTGCTTGTTTTTGTGCTGGGACTGGAAAACTTGGCGTGACTACACCAAGAATGAAAACTTGTACAATAACAAAAAATAGTAAAGGCCAGGTTTTGACATAGGGCTGATGGACATGCCGACGGTAGGCGATGCCCACAATGGCCAGCCAGATACTTCCCAGCATCACTCCCCCAAGCACTTCTGTGAAGGCATCGAGTTGCAAATAGATGCGGGCAAAGCTGGTAAGAAAGACAAGACCAGCACCTGCTAGATAGACAAGCAGGTGATAACCCTGGGGTATTTCCCTGGCCAACGTGATAACGATGAAACCGGTTACGGCTGTAAACATCATGATAGGACCAGAGGGCAATCGGATCTCTGGGGCGGTGAAAATTTCAGGCAGGCCATAAGCCAGTAAGCCGGTGAGGAGTAGCGCGGCAAGCAGGTGCCAGATGGCCAGTCTGTTATGTTGGACGAATAGCCAGGCCATACTGAAAAGTGAAATCAGGATAATACCAGGCGTTGTGGCCCATGCATTGATACCAAGCATTAGCCGGTCAAACCAGGGGTTGTGCAGGGCGGCCAGGCTGGTTTGTATTAACTTATTGAGCTGTTGCATCAGGCTGGCCTCACCCGTGAACTGTATGGTGGCGATAAACAGGCTGCTGGCTAGAAATAACATCAGTGCCAGCAGGCTCAGGATTCGTACCTCAGGGTGTTCAGGTTTAATCAGGGCATCCGGGATATGCCCGGCCACAGGATGGTGCCGACTCCAGTTGGTTATGGAGAACAAGATGTTGTCGATGCGGGGTAGCATGGCCTTATAAACCAGCTTGCCCAGCCACAGTGCGATGAAGATAGACACCAGAAGCAATAAGATTGCGGCGACCAGTCGACCCGCGACTTCACCCGCCAGGGCGAGTGATAAGCCAAAGGCCATACCGGGCAAGAGATAAAGTGGGGCCCAGGCAAACCCGGAAAACACATTGATCAGGATAAAGCGCCTCAGCGGCATGGCGGTCATACCTGCTATGGCAGGGACTATGGGGCGCAGGGGACCGAAGAATCGCCCGAACAGGACGCTTTTGCCACCGTGTTTATCAAAAAAGCGCTGGCCTTTATCCAGTAGATCGGGATGGTGTGACAGGGGCCAGAGTCTTGCCAGTCGATCCTGGTAATAATATCCCAACCAGTAACTGATCCCGTCGCCTGCGATGGCACCCGCAACGGCCCAGCCAAACACGGTCCAGAACTCCAGGTGACCTGTGGTGATCAAAGTGCCGATGGCAAACATCAACACCGCGCCCGGTACTATAAGCCCCACCAGGGCGAGGGACTCGGAGCAGGCGATTAAAAAAATGATAATGCCGGACCAGATCGTATTTTGATTAATCCAGTCCAGGAAGGCCTGTAAAAACGACAAACTCATACTAGTATCATATATCCTGTCAGTGGATTAGAGATACAGAACTTTTTTGTAAGGAGCTTAAACGATGCAGACGTTACCCCACAGTGAGTTCTGGGATTTTTCTCTCGAGGTCTATGAACGACCCGAAGTCAGTAAACTTTGTCTTGATTTACAGGACAACTATAGCGCCGATATCAACATGTTGTTGTTTGCCTGCTGGCTGGCCCAGACCGGACGCGGTACGGTCACCGTGAGTGCCTGGCGGGCCATGACACTACGGCTGACGCGCTTGCGTGAGAAGGTGATAAAGCCCCTTCGCAGCGTTCGCCATATCCTCAAAGAGGAACACCTGGCCCCGGAAGCAATGAAGCAGAAGGTATTCGAGGCCGAACTGGAGGCTGAACACATCGAGCAACTTATCCTCGATAAAGAGTGGGGCAGCGGTCGCCGTCCTGTGGTGTCAGGTTCTGAACGTCGTACCCGCGACATGATTGAAAATATCGTGGCCTATTTCAGGGCCGAGGGTCTCAGCTTTGATCATAAGCTGGCCTATCGGTGTGAACGTCTCGTCAAATTAATCAGTGGCCTGCTGGACGATAAGTTCATTCATCACACCTGTTACCAGCTAATGGAACTAAGCCGGGATCCGGATGAATCCCGGCAAGACCTCACAATGCCCTGAAGACCTTAGCGGCGGCCTCGATTGTGGCATCCAGATCGGCATCGGTATGGGTGCTGGACACAAAGCCTGCTTCAAAGGCAGAAGGGGCCAGATAGACACCTTCATCCAGCATGCCATGGAAGAAGCGCTTGAAGCGTTCCACATCACAGGCGCTGACCTGGGCAAAATTACTGACCTGTTTTTCCTCTGTAAAGAAAAAGCCAAACATGGCCCCGGCCTGATTGGTGGTGAGGGGAATGCCCGCTTCATTCGCCTTTTCCTGAAGACCTTTGAGTAACATGCCCGTTTTTTCCGTGAGATCTTCATAAAATCCGGGCTGGCTGATGATATCCAGATTCTTAAGACCGGCGGCCATGGCCACCGGATTACCCGACAGGGTACCGGCCTGATAGACCGGTCCCAGTGGTGCAATGTATTCCATGATTTCCCTTTTACCCCCAAAGGCACCTACAGGCATACCGCCACCGATGACCTTGCCAAGGGTGGTCATATCGGGTTTAACACCAAAGTGTTGTTGGGCACCACCTAATGAAACACGAAAGCCGGTCATGACTTCATCGAAGATCAAAACCGTACCGGACTGGTCACAGACCTCACGCAGAGTTTCCAGGAAGCCTGGAACAGGGGGGATACAGTTCATGTTTCCCGCTACCGGTTCCACGATGACACAGGCGATCTCACCACCGATTTGAGCAAACACCTCTTTGACCTGCTCGATATCATTAAAATTCAGGGTCAGGGTGTATTCGGCAAGGGCGGCCGGTACACCCGGCGAGGTGGGGACACCCAGGGTCAGGGCACCAGAGCCGGCCTTGACCAGTAGTGAGTCGGCATGGCCATGATAACAGCCCTCGAATTTGACGATTTTGTCCCGACCGGTAAAACCACGGGCCAGGCGTATCGCGCTCATGGTGGCCTCGGTACCGGAGCTGACCATGCGCACCATGTCCATGGAAGGCACAGCCTGACAGACCCGGTTGGCCATTTCGATTTCCAGCTCGGTCGGGGCACCAAAGCTCAAGCCGTTCTGCATCACATCCTGGACTGCTTTTAGGACTTCCGGATGGCTATGACCGACGATCATAGGGCCCCAGGAGGCCACATAATCGATATATTGTTTTCCATCCTCATCATAGACATAGGGACCTTTGGCCTTTTTGAAAAAGACCGGTTCACCACCCACACCTTTGAAGGCACGTACAGGGGAATTGACACCCCCCGGGATGTGAATCTGGGCTTTGCTAAAGAGATCGTGAGAACGGCTCATATTGATTCCTTGTGGTCGTAATAGCTGTGTAATGAATGGGGTGGATTATACCGGCTAATGTCGCCAGGTTAAGGGCAAATTATTCCTTGAAAAGATTTTTGAATTCACCTGCTGCCTGCCGGATATCTTCCTGCCCGAATACGGCGTGAATGACCGCCAGCATATCCGCACCCGCACTTAATAGTTCTGCACTGTTACTGGCGGTAATACCACCGATGGCCACAATGGGGATGTGCAGGGTTTTGCGGGCCGTGGGTAATAGCGCAGCGGGTGCCGGGCTGGCCTTGGGTTTGGTGTTGGAGGGAAAGAAACGGCCAAAGGCCACATAATCCGCTCCCTGTTGCTGTGCGGTCAGGGCCAGATCGAGATTGTCATGGCAGGTAATGCCGATGATTTTATCCTTGCCAAGAATTTTTCGGGCATTGGCCAGATTTTCATCAGTCTGACCAAGGTGGACACCATGGGCATCAACCTGGCTGGCCAGCTCCGGGTCATCATTGATCAGAAAAAGTGCCCCATATTGTTTACATAACTGGCATAAGTGATGAGCCGTACTGTGCTGTTCGGCTGGGGATGCCTGTTTATCACGGTACTGGATGATACGGGCGCCTCCAAGCAGGGCCTGTTCCACCATTTGCTCGATCGAGATGGGACTTTGCCTGGCCAGATCCGGGTCGGTAATACAGTACAGGCCCGTCAGATTGGCGCTATTCAATGTTCATCTCCACGAGACCAGTAAAAGCGGTTGGGAAAATATTGTCCCTTACCAAGCTGATAGCCTTCACTAAGGGATTGCCAGGTGTATTCCTGGGCCTCATGGACTGCATTGAAGGGATCCAGCCCATGGGCCAGCATGGCGCTGATACAGGCTGCCAGGGTACAGCCTGAGCCATGGTAAGTCTGTGCTAGGCGATCCCAGTTAAAGGATTCCAGCAATCGATGGTTTCCATATAAGGAGTTAGTGACTGCAGGCGTATCTTCATGGGTACCGGTGATCAGCACATATTCGCAGCCCATGTCCTGTAATTGTTCTGCACAGGCATCCAGTGTATCGGCTTCACGGGCGAGTAGTCGGGCCTCTTCACTATTGGGAGTAATGATGGTCGTCATGGGGATAAGCAGTTCCTGCATCGCCTTGAGGGTTTCAGATGCTGATAATGTCTTCCCACCCCCTGCTGAAATGATGGGGTCAAGTACCACGGGTATGTTCGGGTGGTCCTTTAAAATCCCATGCAGGGCCTGAATCAAATCAACACTCCCTAACATACCGATCTTGATGGCTTTGACAGGTATATCCTGCAGAACGGTTCTAGCCTGTTCCTCAAACAAGTTGCTATCCACCGTTTCATAACGGATTACATTCTGACTGTTCTGAACCGTTAGGGCCGTTATCACCGGCAGGCAATGACAGCCCATACTAGCGATGGCCTCAATGTCGGCCTGAATGCCTGCCCCTCCGGTGGGATCCAGACCGGAAAAGGCCAGTACTGCTGGGGGACTTTTAATTTGATGAGACATTTTCGGGGATGCTTACTGTAAATGGGGCTTGATTATACCATTAATTGACCACATAAATTTTAACTGCAAGAGTCGGCGGCCGATAAACAGGGCGTCATTTATTAATAACAGGGTAATAAAACACATGGCAACGAAAAAGTTCAGATGTATTATTTGTGGGTTTATTTATGATGAAGCGGCAGGCCTGCCTGAAGAAGGCATCGCTCCCGGAACTGCCTGGGATGATGTACCGGCCGACTGGTTATGTCCGGAATGTGGGGTTGGTAAGTCTGATTTTGAAATGGAAGAAATTTAAACAAACACCAGCATCGCTTGATACCGGAGTGTAATTCCTTAGTACATTAAATGTTTAACAGGCTTATTCGGCTTTATATCACCTAATTTTCAAGTTTTTATCGGTGTAACCGACGATCTCTATATCGTATCGAGATCCTTGGTTCATGCAGAATTCAGAAAAGACAGCTCCCAGCTATGATGAACTCCTCCAGCATAATGCCTTACTGGAAGAGAAGCTTAGTGATCTCAAAAAACGTATTCGCCAGTTAAGCGAAGAGAATCGTCAAAGTGAATCCTTGGTAAGGGTGCTACTTGAAAATACCCCATTCGGTATTCTCATGTTTGACAACAAGCATCGGGTTATCCAGATCAATAAGGCGGCAGAAAATCTGCTCGGTGTGCAAAGAGTAGGAATCATTGGAAAATCCTGTGAGGCCATATTTAACTGCTATGCCTTCAATAATGCCTGTCCTGTACTTGATGAAAACAAAACCGTTGACAGGGTTGAAACCGACTGTGATACGAAGCTTTGTCATTGCGAACAGTATCTATTGCGCAGTGTGGTCAAGATTGATAATGCTCAGGAGACGGTCCTGGTCGAGGCCTTTGTCGATATTAGTCCGATAAAGCAGGCACAGATTGAAATTGAGAATGCCAACAAAACCAAGGACAATTTTCTTGCCAAAGTCAGCCATGAACTTCGTACACCGTTGAATTCCATCATTGGTTTTACAGAATTGCTTGAGGATTTGTTTAAGCCACAGGATGATGGAGAAGAGTCTCAGTATGTGAAAAATATCCATCGATCAGGTAAGACACTGCTGAGAATGGTCGATGAGATTCTCGATATCACTCGGATTACAGCAAATAAACTGGTTCTCGATGAATATCCAGTTGATATTCCGGGCTTGCTCAAACAGCTATCACGAGAATTTGAAGACAGATGTGATGAACAGAATAATACCCTGCAGATAATTTGCCCTGATGAAATAAGTCCTCTGCTCACTGACCCCAAACGATTGCATCAGGTCCTTGACCATTTACTGGATAATGCCTGTAAATTTACTCGAAATGGAGAAATAGCCATTAACATAGATTATGCAGTCGTTAATGATAAAGACTGGATAAAGTTCCTCATTAAAGATACAGGTGAAGGAATGTCAGATGAACAATTAACCCGGATCTTTGATGAGTTCGAACAGGTCCATGTTGGCCACACTCGCCGTCATGGTGGTGCGGGGTTGGGACTTACTTTGTGTAGCCGAGTTTCAGAATTAATGGGGGGAGAGCTGACATTGAGGAGCAAACCTGAGATTGGGACAGAGGCCTGCCTGCTGTTACCGGTGAGGTGATAATTTTGATTAATTAAAAAGTTATTACCTTATCTGCATCCTTGATCAGCGCATACAGATCTTGCATGGAACCCAAGTCACAACCAATATCCTGTTTCAAAAAAGGCATTTCATCCTCCCGGGTATCACAGCACAGCTCACATCCCAGTATTTGGCCACCGTGCTCAAGAAAAATACTGACCTGTTCCTTCACATTATATTTAATTGACTTTGTGCTCATCGCTTCTACGCCCTTACCAAGTAGAAATATATCGACCTCATCATCATAGGCTAGCGACGCGCAACCTAAACGGATACCATTCCAGACAGTTTCAGGATCCGATGAATAGATTACGATAGCAATTTTCATGTGACTGGCTTTTCATTGAGATAACTTTCCTTAACTGTAGTTGTGAAAAAAAATATTTAAATTTAAAAAAAATATTTTTATTTTTTTAATTAAGTTGATTTGGTGGGGTTGTCTCTACTAAACGAGATTTCATTAAACAATAACTTGGTTAGGGGTTTATCGCTATGTCGAGGAGTGTTGTCTATCTTGTTGAAATACATGTGATTTATAGTTTGTCGGCTGCTGTTTAAAAGGTAAAAGTTATTTACCTGACTTGTTTTATGTAGATTTAGCCTGGAACAGATGTTTGTGTATATATACAGGGGATGGTGGGGTATTGATGTAGGATCGCAAAGACTATCATGGATAAAAAATCAATGCTAATTTAACTTGAATATTAAGAAATTTAATAAATAATTATATTGTTAATAGCTTGTTGTAAAACCGAGGGTTTTATGCCTGAATTAGCAGGGTGCAAATACTCTCATTAAGTATAAAAAATTTGCCTTAATACGTATTAGGTCAACTCACATTTACAACCACAATAATATGTGGAAGAGGAGGTAGTCAAAGATGGTCTATACCAAGAAAAATCCGGCGCTCTTTATTATCGGCGTCATAATGTTAGCCATATGGTTTATGGCTGACGCAGGAATGCTTAGTGGTTACATTGAGCATTTAGGGGGTAAGAAATACAAATACACCAAGGAGTTACTCAGTATTCCATTGTATTTCGGTGTTGTTGCAGCCGTGATGGGCTTGTGGCAATGGTTTGGTTCCCACAAAGAAGGTAATTTCGATTACTACACATCAACACTAGCTGGTGCAATGTTCATTCTGTTGATTGCGATGCTGGTTCGCTGGTTCATCGCACCTGAGGTTGCAGTTGTCAGTAAGATGATGGGTAAAGTCGGTGATACCGGTAAATACCTCCACAAGATCCTCGGTCTGAACTACGTAGTCATGGGTATTCTGACGGGTATTATTATCGTTAACTTCTTCAAGGTTCCTGAGTGGGCGAAGAACGGTGTACGTGTTTCACGTCTGGGTCTGAAAACCGGTGTTATTCTGCTGGGTACTCTTTACTCTGCGGCTGAGCTGAAAAATCTGGGTGGTCTGTCCATCTTTATGATTGGCTTCTTCGTACTGGGTTCAGTAGGTATGACTCTTTGGTTGGGCGCACGTAGAGGTATTCCTAACTCAATGGGTGGCGTACTGTCAGCCGGTATGGGTGTTTGTGGTGTATCTGCCACAGTTGCTTCTGCCCCTGTTGTACAGGCCAAATCAGTGGAAATCGCATACACCATCGGTACGATCCTGCTCTGGGGTGTTGGTTGTATGTTCGTCTTCCCAATGGTCGGCCAGATGCTCGACATGAGTTACCTGAAGTTTGGTGCCTGGGCGGGTACCGGTATCCTGAACTCTGCTCAGGTAGCGGGTGCTGCGCTGGCTTATCAGCCTGACGGTATCGAAACCCTGAAAGTTGCGGAAATCTTCAACATCACACGTGTACTGGTTCTGCCTATCATCGTAATGTGGCTGGCTGTCTGGTACGTGAAACGTGAACAGACTGGTACCAAGGTGTCTGTTGGTCAGGTTATTGTTGAGAAGTTCCCAATGTTCGTTATTGGTTTCCTGCTGTTATTCGCATTATCTACAACAGGTATGTTTGCTCCAGCCAACCACTACAAGGGCAAATACTTCAATAACACGACTGACTTCAAGTCCAAAAACCTGCTGTCTGATAGCAAGAAGGCTGCTCTACAGGCTGAAATGGGCAAGATTCAACGTGCTGACCGTAAGGCGGCTGTTGAGCGTCTGATTGCTAATGGTAAGATCATGAGTATTGAAGACGATGACCAGATTCGTGGTCTCGTTAATGCCAAGATCATGTCCAAAGACAACAACAAGATCCTGAAGAAGGCGCATAAGGCTGTCCGACATGCTTCGGCGAAGATCAAGGCTTTCCGTAACTGGATTACCTGGTTATTTGCCTTCGGTCTGGTAGGCTTGGGTATGCAAATCACCGTAGCTTCTATGAAGCAGGCGGGTGGACAACCTGCGGTAATCGGCGGTATCGTCGGCTTTACCAAGGCCGTTCTGTCCTTGATTGTGGTCATGCTCGTTGTTAAAGATACGATTTAAGAGGAGATTAAATTATGAGTGAGAATAACTTTGATCGTGGTTCTGCCTTATCTATCTTTGGCAGCGACCGTAAAGAAGACTTCATGGCTCTGGCAATTGCGTTGGTTATCGCCTTCGCCGTTTACTTCGCGTACTAAGCAAGTCTTAAAAGTAAGAACCGGAACGGTGTCTGCCTCGCGCGGGCACCGTTCTTTTTTTCAGGTGGAGAAATGAAATTGAAAAATGTATTACTGGCCAGCCATGGCACCGAAGGTGCGCAAGCTGCAGAGAAAATGGCCTTTGAAATGTGTGAAAAAGGAGCAAAATTACATCACCTCATAGTTGTTGATACCCTATGGCAGGGTATGACAGGTGATGACTGGTTAAATAACGGTGGGATTAGAGACAAGTTTCGCCGCTATCTGGAAAATGAGCTGGGTCAGGAAATTGATGCCCATTGCGATAAAGTGAATGTTGAGGCCAATGCCCATGAGCTTGAATACTCAAAAGAAATTCGAGTCGGCGAACCGGATGAATGTCTCATCGAGGCCAGTCGTGATGGTGACTACGACATGATAATTATGGGATCGCCTAGACCCAAGGGAGTGTCAGGTCTGCGTTCCAAGATGCAAACCAAAAAACTGACCAAATCTTTGTCAATTCCTTTACTGATGGTGCCTTTCCCCAATGAGTGAGCAAGATGTAGTAGCAGCGCCGACCTCGGCAAGCAATTCGGCCTGGGCCGAATTTCGTACTCCCTTTACCATGCAGGAGCTCAAACGCTTTTGTGATGAAGATGTGGAACGTCTGTTTCGAATTAATCCCTATCTGGAATTCAAGAAATGGGAAAAAACCGGTGAGAACCAATACCATGTTATTGGCAAGAACATTAGTCATGGTACTGACAATCATTTTGAGTTTGAAGATGTATTAACGGTCAAAGAGGTGGATGACGGGGTACTGGTGAGTTACCAGGATAGTTTGAAGAAGAGCACTCTGTTCAAGTTAGAGCCCCTCGAGAATGTTTCCAAAATGTCGATCATTGATGAGTATGTTGATGTGGGTGAAGAGGAGATAAAGGCGCGTGAAAATGAAGTGGATAGAAGTCTCACCATTTGGGGAGAGTATCTGCTGCGCTATATGATGACCTGGAAGAAATGGTCATGGATATCTCCCTGGCGCTGGTATATGCGTCGAGTCTGGCAACCCATGAAGCCAATGAGCCGTCGCATTTCCTATATGTTGATTTGGATCACCATATTTGAAATCGCCCTTATTGCACTTGGAGTGGCCATCTACTTTGCAGAGTATGCTTGATGGAATCAGGGGTGAAAGAATTTATTTTCCAAAGTCATCCCTGGTTACTGCTCTCTTTGCTTGTTCTTATCATGTTATTTACCGGCGAGGAGGGAGCCTCTGTTCTTCAGTATCAACGTTTGGCTATCACTGATGGTGAGTTCTACCGTTTGTTGACCGGGCATCTGGTACATACCAATCTCTATCATAGCTTTGTAAATCTGGCAGGACTGGTTTTGATCGGCGTTTTGTCTCGATATCACATGACGGCTCGAGACTGGTGGTTTGGTCTTTTCATTTCTTTTGTTGCGGTGAGTGCAGGATTGCTTCTGTTTGATCCACAGGTCCAGTGGTATCGAGGCCTGTCTGGTGTATTGCACGGTATTATGGTACTGCTGATTCTTAAGGCCAGACAACTGGCCGGTTTCTTACGCCTGATTATTCTGGCGGGGCTTCTCGTAAAAATAATTCTTGAACAACTTCAAATTGGATTTTGGCAAAGTGATGAGCTAATTGGTGCGCCGGTTATCGTTAATGCGCATTTGTATGGCATTGTTGGTGGCTTGATGAGTTATCTTGTTTTGCACCTGACACGTTCAAAGCGAATGTTTCGGGAAAATTTCTAATTACAGGCTCTGTTAGGTCCCACGTGTTGCATGGAAGGGCAGGGTACCGAGCCATAGCTACAGAAGACACAGCAGTCGCCCTGCTTGGGGTTAAGGGTGTTTTGACATTGAGGGCATTCCCAGGCCCAGGTACACGCATCTACTGGCATGGTCTCCAGTTTTTCGAACCCACAGTTTGGGCAGGAAATGACAGATTGCCGCTTTAATTCCATATAAATCTTCCTGAGTTAACATGCATTGAACCATTGTCGTTGATAATGGTTGTCGGTCAGATCTCAGAAAGGTTTAGCGACGGCGAGGATAACAATTGTAATAAGTAAAATAACCGGAAATTCGTTGTACCAACGGTAGAACACGTGATTATGCCGGTTTCTATCATGTTTGAAGTCCATCAGCAGCTTGCCACAGTGCAGGTGATAGAGAATCAGGATAGCCAGTAAAACAAATTTGCTAATCAGCCACGCACTGCTGCTATACACCACCCAGGCGTAGTCGATTAATAGCCAGACACCAAAAATGATCGTTAAAATTGCACCCGGTGCCATGATGCCAAAGTAGAGTTTACGTTCCATGATCTTGAAACGTTCCTTACTGACTTCATCTTCAGCCATGGCATGGTACACAAACAATCTTGGTAAATAGAAAAGACCGGCAAACCAGGTCACCATAAATACGATATGCAGCGCTTTGATATATAACATGGTGTTACTTCCTTGAGCTTAATGTGGCCTGTAGCCATTTTATGGTTTTGTCTTTATCGAGTATACCGATTTGGTGATGTTGTATTTGATTATCAGGGTTGATTAGAAAGTTATTCGGTGTCAGTTTGACATTACCAAAACTACGTACCACTTTAGCATCAATGTCCAGGGCAACCGGGTAAGGAAGTTTTCTTGCCTGGCTAAACTCCAGCACATGATCAGGCCTGTCATAGGGCATGGCTACCGCAATGATTTCCAATCCCTGTGCAGAATACTGGTGATAGAGTTCTAGCAGATCGGGTATTTCACGGATACAGGCGACGCAGGTAGTGGCCCAGAAGGTTACAATCACAGGCCGACCTTTAAGCTGTGAGAGCTTAAGATGTTCACCTGTAATCAGTTGAAAACTGACCTGGCTGATGTCCGGGTGTTTGGTTTCTGATTTACAGGCGTAGAGGCCAGCAAAACCTGTTATTAGAACAATAAATAATAAAATCTTTTTCATTTAACTTTTGGCTGGGGCCAACCTGGCAAGATAGGCCTCGGCCAGGATCTGGTAAATAGGGCGTGGACAGACCAGGTGTGAAGCCCCCTTGGCGATCAGGGCGGCCGCCATTAAGGGCAGGACCATGCTGGAACTGTTAGTCATTTCCATGACAATGACGAAGGCGGTTAGTGGGGTTTGTACCACGCCGGTAAAATAACTCACCATGCCAAGCAGGAGCAGAGTCTGTTGAGGGATGTTTGTAAATATCTGGCCCAGCTCTGCACCCAGTCCGGCACCAATGGATAGTGAAGGGGTAAATATACCACCTGGAATTCCACTCAAATAGGACACCACCGTCGCAAGTAACTTTAACAGGGGGTAGGCCGTGCTGAGTTCACCTCCATCCATCAGCCGTTGTGATTCGGCATAGCCTGTCCCATAAACATGCCCACCAGACAGATAACCAATCAGGCTTAATAATAAACCACAGATCAGGGCAACATAGATCGGGTGTTGCTGGGCAATCGGGCCAATTTTGCGGGCACCAAAAATCAGACTCTGACTGAATAGGCCTCCCAGCAGGCCTCCGGCAATGGCACACAGTACAATCGCTGGCCAGACGGAGAGACTGGCCGGCATAGAAGCGGAACTGATTCCAAAGAAGGAATATCGGCCTAGAATAGCGAGCGTTGTCAGACCGGCCAGGACAATGGCAATAATGAGCGTACTTGAGGTTTGACCACGAAAATTCCGGCGCAATTCTTCAATGGCAAACAAAATACCAGCCAATGGATTATTAAATGCGGCAGAAATACCCGCTGCGCCCCCAGCTGTAATGAGCAACTGTCGCATATCCACATCACGCAGCGGGAAGTATTGTCGAATGCTGTACATGATCGAGGCACCGACCTGGATGGTCGGGCCAATCGTACCAATCGAGGCACCACACAACAGGCCACCACAGGTCAGAATAATTTTGCTAAAGGCGATACGAAGGGACAGCACCATACTGCTGATTTTTCCTTCCCGGCTGGTCATGGCGGCAATCATCTGCGGAATACCGCTGCCTTCGGTTCCGCTAAAGTGCTTGCGAGTGAGCCAGGCCAGAAATGCCAGTCCCAGCGGTGTCAGACTGTATGCAAGCAGGGGCGATGACTGATATAGCTGAAAGTAAAACTTGTCGGCATAGGCGCCTCCCAGAGAGAAAAGTGCCGCAATTGCTCCAATCCCAATAGTAAAACTCCAGAATATGATGCGCAGTTTCCACTTGTTACGGGACAGTAACTGACGACGGGCACGGTGAAGATGTGGATGTCTTAACATGTGATGTAGTTTAACAGGCCTGATTAAATTAACAGCCACAAATGCCGATAACAATAATTAGTATTTGAGGGGAACTTTGGGAGATAAATTTGCGAATTCTACGAATATGCTTTATGAATACGACAACTTTTAGCAATGTTAGAACGAAGTGATTGATTATGATTAAAGCAGGCATAGTGGGTGGGACAGGTTATACCGGGGTGGAGCTCCTACGGATTCTCGCCAGACATCCAGAAGTTGAATTACAGGCCATAACTTCTCGTTCAGAGGCAGGTCAGGCCGTTGCCGACATGTTTCCCAATCTGAGGGGCCGTGTGGATCTGGTCTTTTCTGAACCAGACCTGGGTCGACTGAGTGAGTGTGACGTGGTGTTTTTCGCGACCCCCAATGGTATTGCCATGACCATGGTGCCTGAGCTAATCAAAGCCGGTGTTAGGGTGATTGATCTGGCGGCTGATTTTCGGCTTAAAGATGCCTCCCTCTGGCAGAAATGGTACGGCATGGAACACGCCTGCCCAAATCTGCTCGAAGAGGCCGTTTATGGGCTGGTAGAGATCAACCGAGGGCAGATTCAGGAGGCACGCCTGGTGGCCAATCCGGGTTGCTACCCCACGGCCGTACAATTGGGTTTTTTACCTCTGATAGAAGAAGGGTTAATAGACCCTACCAGCCTGATTGCTGATGCCAAATCCGGGGTAAGTGGGGCCGGTCGTAAGGCATCGGTTGGGACGCTGCTATGCGAGGCCAGTGAGAGTTTTAAGGCCTATGGGGTGCCAGGGCATCGCCATTTGCCAGAAATCATGCAGGGTCTGCAGTATGCTACCGGTGAGCAAATTGGCCTGACCTTTGTTCCTCATTTAACCCCTATGATTAGAGGGATACATGCCACCCTGTATGGTCGTTTGACCGAATCCGGCAGAGATTTACAAATGATTTATACTAATAAATATTCGGGTGAGCATTTTGTCGATGTCATGCCTGCGGGAGCTCATCCTGAAACGCGCAGTGTGCGGGGTTCGAATATGGTACGGCTGGCGGTACATCAACCACAGGATGGTGATGTAGTAGTGATATTGGCGGTGATCGATAACCTCGTTAAAGGGGCGGCCGGTCAGGCCGTACAGAATATGAATGTAATGTTTGGTTTTGATGAGTTAGACGGATTGAATGATATAGCGGTGATTCCCTGATGTCCCTGGTTGTTAAACCTCATAATCCCTGGCGCATGCGAATCATGATTGTATTTGGCATCACCATTAATGTCATGGCAGGCTGGATACTCTATGAGTATGGGCGATTCTCTTCGGGCTTTGACAGTGTCTCAGCCTATAAAGAACGAGCCGAAATGATGGGTATTCAGGATGAACTGGAAGATCAAATTGAGAGTTTACGAGAGCAGAAAGCCGTATTAGAACGAGAGGCACAAATTGAAAAAAAGGCCTACACTGAACTGGATATTAATCTGAAGGCACTTCAGCTTGAGTCACAGGAACTTAAGGAAGAACTGGCATTTTATCGTGGGATTGTTTCACCAGCCAATGCATCGGCGGGATTACGATTACAAAGGTTCAAGATTGAATCTACCGGACAGCCAAGAAATTATCGCTCCAAGGTAGTGTTGACCCAGGTACTGAAGAACCACAGGCTGGCTCGAGGCTATGTCAGGTTGTCCATGGAGGGTCTGCTGAATGGCCAGTTAATGACACTAAACCTGAAGGACATAACCGAGAAACGAATCAAGGAAATACAATATCGTTTCAAATATTTTCAGAACCTGGAAGAGGATCTGGTACTACCAGAAGGTTTCCAGCCCTTACGTGCAATGATTAAAGTGATACCAACCAGTGGCAAGGCTCATAAAACAATTGAGAAAACCATTGAGTTGGCCAAACTAGGAGGCTAAAAAATGATGTCCAGCAAGAAACCCAAACCCACCGCCCAGATTGACTCACTTATTGGTCAGAACTCTGAAATTCGTGGTGATGTTGTCTTCAAGGGCGGCTTACATATTGATGGTAAGGTGAAAGGGAATGTGATTGCCGAAGAAGGTGGTGGTGAATCCATCCTGACCCTCAGTGACCGCGGCATGATCGAGGGGGAAGTGAAAGTACCTAACGTGGTGGTCAATGGCACCATCATTGGTGATGTACACGCCATGACCCATATCGAAGTGGCTACCAAGGCACGCGTGCATGGCAATATCTATTACAGCCTGATCGAAATGGCCATGGGGGCCGAGGTTAATGGAACCCTGGTGCATAAATCGGACAAATCCGTGGTTGAGCTCAAAACACGTGAAGAAAATAAGGGTGCATAATACTTGATAAAACTACTCAGGATTCCCATAATATTCAAATCCTGTGTGTAATCCACTACAATTGTATGAATTAGTTGGAGTAACGAATGAGTAGTACGGCAGCAGTTATGAGCGATTTACTGACATTTACCGATAATGCGGCCAATAAGGTCAAACAGCTTATCGAAGAAGAAGGCAACCAGGACCTGATGCTACGTGTGTTTGTCACGGGTGGTGGGTGTTCTGGTTTTCAGTATGGTTTTACCTTTGACGAAAAGGTCCAGGAAGGAGATACAGAAGTGGAAAATCAGGGCGTTAAATTGCTGGTTGATCCCATGAGTTTCCAATACCTGACAGGGGCTGAGGTGGATTATAAAGAAGGCCTGGAAGGCTCCATGTTTGTAATCAATAACCCCAATGCCACCACAACCTGCGGTTGTGGATCATCCTTCTCGATTTAAGCATTTAAGCATTTTAATAAAGCGGTCTTGGTGAATACCACAGACCGCTTTTTTTACTATTCTTGCTCATGTGCCCGCGAGTCTAACTCTGGGTAACTAGGTCAAACATAGACGCTTTTAAAAGAACTACAAACACGCTAGGAGACGGCGATGAGTGAATACTTACCAGGACTGGCGGGCGTACCTGCTACTCAGTCCAACATATCCGATATCGATGGTGAGAAGGGTATTCTCTCATATCGTGGCTACCCCATTGAGGAGCTGGCCAAACATAGCACCTTTGAAGAAACGACCCTGTTGCTCCTGGACGGACGTCTTCCAACCGCCGCAGTGCTAGAAGATTTTGATCAGCAACTGCGCGATAACCGTCGGGTCAAATACCATATTCGTAACCTTATGAAGACCTTGCCTGAAACAGGACACCCCATGGAGATGTTGCAGACCGCCGTAGCTAGTCTGGGGATGTTCTATCCTGGTAATGAATGCCTGACAGGGGCGGATAGCTGTCAGGATCTGGATTATATCCATAACATGACCGTCAAGATCATTGCTCGTATGGGGACCTTTGTTGCCATGTGGGAGCATATTCGAAATGGTTATGATCCAATCCCTCCGCGGGATGATCTGCCTTATGCAGAAAACTTTCTCTATATGTTGAACGGTGAGGAGCCTGACCCCTTGCTGGCTCGTATCATGGATGTGTGTCTGATCCTGCATGCTGAACATACCATCAATGCCTCGACCTTCTCAGTACTGGTGAATGGTTCGACCCTGGCAAGCCCCATGAGTGTGATCGCGGCGGCCATCTGTGCCCTGTCTGGTCCTCTACATGGCGGTGCTAATCAGAAGGTGCTGGAAATGCTCGAAAAGATTGGTACTCCGAATAAGGCCGAAGAATATGTCGATAAACGGCTGGCCAATAAGGAAGTGATCTGGGGGATGGGACATCGTGAATACAAGACCAAGGACCCACGAGCTAAGATTCTGCAGGGCCTGATGGATAAATTCATGGCCGAACGGGGTGGCAATATTAACCCATTGTTTGAAGTTGCCAAGGAAGTGGAAAGGGTGTGTGAAGACCGCCTGTCAAAGAAGGGGGTCTATGCCAATGTGGATTTTTATTCCGGGATTCTGTACACGGAAATGGGCATTCCGGCAGATCAGTTTACCACTATTTTTGCTATTGCTCGTTCGGCTGGTTGGTTGGCCCACTGGCGTGAACAGTTGGCTGACAATCGAATTTTCCGACCTACTCAGGTCTATGCGGGCGAACCTCAACGGAGCTACGTTCCTATCGACAAACGTTAGTCAGCACGTCCCCAGAAAATGCCCCCAAGGATGACGGGGTGGCTGGCCCCAGTAACAGAAGGCAGGTTACCCGGTTGCTGTTGCAGGGTCTGTTTGGCCAGCCAGGCAAAACAACTAGCTTCAACCCACTGTGGCGAAATACCCAGTTCACTGGTAGTAGCAAGCTTTGCAGGACTGACAAGTTCAGCAAGTCGCCCCATTAAAACAGGATTTTCAACCCCCCCGCCACAGACATAAATCTCATCA
The DNA here is from genome assembly GCA_029881995.1 of Gammaproteobacteria bacterium. Lineage (GTDB taxonomy): Bacteria > Pseudomonadota > Gammaproteobacteria > UBA6429 > Thiohalophilaceae > JAHEDB01. Next base: position 11,145 of record JAOULO010000033.1, on the reverse strand, counting down.
CTTGCCGGGGCGGTTTGTTTGATTGCATTGGCGATAGAGACCGCTGTGAGTTCACAGAGTGTGGTCTGGACATCTTCGGCCCTGGTCTTTTTACCAATCGGTTTTTTCAGCCAATCCAGATGGAAATATTCTTTGCCAGTACTCTTGGGTATGGATAGCTTGAAGTAAGGATCCGACAGGTACTCATTCAGCAAATCCGGGATAAGTTCTCCGGACGCCGCCCATTCGCCGTTGCTGTCGTATGGCTTGGCTTGATGCTTGAATATCCAGGCGTCCATCAGGCCATTGCCTGGCCCGGTATCAAAACCAATTACGGCTTCCTCTTCATCGGCAGGTAATATGGTGATATTGGCGATGCCACCGATATTGACGATGACGCGATTTAGGCCAGCTTTTCGAAAAACCTGGTTATGGAAGGCCGGTGCCAGGGGAGCGCCCTGTCCTCCAGCAGCCATATCCCGACGCCGAAAATCGGCCACGGTGGTGATACCGGTAAGTTCTGCAATCAGGTTGGGATCACCGATCTGGTAAGTGGTTCGATAATCACCATCCGGGATATGTCTTACTGTCTGGCCGTGACTGCCAATGGCAATAATTTCTTCGGCCTTACAGCCCGCCTCTATGAGCAGGCCATTTACCGTATCGGCCAATAACTGGGCCAGCGTAATATCCAGCTTCGCCAGTCGATTTAGTTCATCTTTTCCAGGCTGGTGCAAACTGATGAGTTGTTGGCGCAAATCGTCTGTCAGGGGGAGACTGTGTTGGGCCAGGATACGGGGTGTGGAGGACTCGAAACTTACCAATACGGTATCAACCGCATCCATGCTGGTACCGGACATCAGGCCTATATATTTGTCCATCATTTGGTGTGTGTTACGCCTTAAGATAAGGATGGATCAATTGGCCAGTCTAGCCACGCTGGTCTGCTTCTGGGTCATTAACTGGGCCAGGATCTTTTGTGAATGGTAGAGGAAGTCTTCCTTGTACTTTTTATTTATCGGCGCTGCATTGGGCAAGCGCACAGTGAGGGGGTTACGATGCTGGCCATTTACACGGAATTCGTAATGCAGGTGGCTGCCTGTAGCACTACCTGAACGACCCACATAGCCGATTATCTGCCCCTGACGAACACGCTTACCTGTATAAACACCCCGGCGATAACGGGACATATGGGCATACAGCGTGCTATAACGACCACCGTGCTGAATAATGACCGTCCTGCCATAACCGCCTTTTTGGCCGCGGAAGATCACTTTGCCATCTCCAGCTGCCTTGATCGGGGTGCCTCGCTGTGCCGCGTAGTCGACACCCTTGTGCAGACGCATACGATTCAGAATTGGGTGGTGACGACGTCCAAAACGGGATGAAATACGACGAAAGTCTACCGGGGTCCGCAGGAATGCCTTGCGCATGCTCAGACCCTGGGGGGTGTAATACTGGCTTCGACCACGTCCATCGGTATAACGGATCGCCTGATAGGTACGGCCCTGATTGGTAAATTCTGCGGCAATGATCGGACCTTCGCCAATCTTTTCACCATCCAGGTAATGTTCTTCATATAACAGGTTGAAACTATCGCCCTTGCGAATATCCTGTGCGAAATCGATGTCCCAGCCAAAGATACCCACCATTTCCATGATCATGTTATCGCTCAGGCCGATTTCCATTCCGGTTTCGAACAGAGATGATCTAATCGGGGCTGAAATAAAACGGACTTCTTTTTCCAGAAATAGCTCAACAGGTATGGCACGAAAACCTTCTTTGTCCTTAACAATGTGAAGGGATTCACGTTTGGTACGTTCAAAGACCATCTTCTGCAGGACATTTTCTTCATTGATATCAAATTTGAATACCTGGCCAGGACGCAGTTGACGCAGGGCTTTGGTAACTTCACCCAGTTGCATGATTTGATGTAGCTCGTTGCTATCCAGGTCAAGGCGATGGAATATCAGGGCCAGTGAATCACCGGATTTAACTTTGACTTCTTCCCAGGTCGGTTCATCCGACTGAATTTTTTCGGATAATTCTTCTTTAATTTCAACAGGTTCTGAGATGTTGTCTGCAGGGGCTGTAACCTCAAGAGCAATATCTTTTGCCGCATCGGGGGGACCGAGTAGTGGGCTACGCATGGCCTCGGCATCGTGGGTCAGGAAGATCAACATGGTGACAATGACCATAATAATGGAAGCCAGAACTGTGACATGCAGGCGGGTGTATTTGACTTTACCCTTGGCCCGTTTGTCTGGTAGTGATTTGTAATCCCTACTTAAAAAAGAATTGTAATCCACGGAAATCCCTATAAATTTTTTTTGTCCAACTAAGATAGCCCTTCTTAGCATATCGGTCAAATATTAGACTTGTTGAGAACTATTGGACGTCTTTTTTGGGAGACATCACGGAAGATATGGTAATCTAGCGCGCTTTCTAATAATGAGGTTGGTCAAAACATGTCCGGGATAGATGAGGCACTGGATTTAATCCGCCGAGGGGCAGATGAAATCCTGATTGAAAGTGAGCTTAAAACCAAGCTTGAGCGAGGCAAACCGCTTCGAGTTAAAGCCGGTTTTGATCCAACTGCCCCTGATCTACACCTGGGCCATACCGTCCTTATTAATAAGTTACGCCAGTTTCAGGATCTTGGCCATGAAGTGATGTTTCTGATAGGTGATTTCACAGGCATGATCGGTGACCCCACCGGTAAAAGCGCTACCCGTCCGCCCCTGACCCGGGATGATGTCATTGAAAACGCCAAAACCTACGAACAGCAGATATTCAAAATCCTCGACCCGGAAAAGACCTTGGTCATGTTCAACTCCAGTTGGATGGGAGAAATGAATGCGGCCGATCTTATTCAACTTGCCGCAAAGCACACCGTGGCCCGTATGCTGGAAAGGGATGATTTCAATAAACGTTATTCCGGTGGTCAACCCATCGCGATTCATGAGTTCCTCTATCCTTTAATACAGGGCTATGACTCCGTGGCTATGAAGGCGGATGTGGAACTGGGTGGTACGGATCAGAAATTTAACCTGTTAGTCGGTCGGGAGCTGCAGAAACACTTTGGCCAGGAACCACAGGTGGTACTGACCATGCCGATTCTGGAAGGTCTGGACGGGGTGCAGAAGATGTCCAAGTCCCTCAATAACTATATAGGTATCGCCGATCCAGCGGATGAGATGTTCGGCAAGATTATGTCGATATCCGATGAGCTGATGTGGCGCTATTTTGAATTACTCAGTTTCAGGCCCATGAGCGAGATTGAGCAGTTTAAAAAAGAGATGGCCGAGGGCAAAAATCCTCGGGACATCAAGTTCCTTCTGGGTGAAGAGATTGTAGCTCGTTTCCACACCTCGTCCGAAGCCACTCAGGCCAGGGAAAATTTCATTGCCCGTTTTCAGAAAGGGGCCATGCCGGAAGAAATGCCCGAGGTAGAGTTAAGCGCTAATGATGGAGCGCTTCCTATCGCCAATCTGTTGAAAGATGCCGGGCTTGTGAAAAGTACTTCAGAGGCCATGCGGAGCATTCAACAGGGCGGAGTGCGCATCGATGGTGAAAAGGTTACTGACAAAGGTTTGAAAATTAACGCGGGCAGTAGCCATGTTTTCCAGGTGGGTAAAAGACGCTTTGCCAAGGTAGTAATAAACTAAAAAGTACAATACATTTATCTAGTATGGCAATTAAAAAACTATACCGGATACATGGAACCTGTTACTGAAATCAATACGGCTAACGATCGACAAGCGATTTTTATTGAACAAGTCGCCTTGTTATATAGTGGTCTGAAAGTCGCACTGGGTATTACCCTATTAGTTGCTATTGCAATAGCAATCGTTCTTTGGCCTGTTGTTGAACATACACCATTGTTAATCTGGTTTGTTGTTATTACGGCCTTAACGATGACTCGTATTGCGACATACTATCTTTTTAAAAGTACTAAACACGCTCAATTATCTGCTCAAAACTGGTATCTTATTTTCAATGCGGGCGTTTTTCTTGCAAGCCTGGCATGGTGTGCGGTACTCATTGCGCTGTTTCCTGAAGAAAATGTTAAGCATCAGGCCTTTATTATTATTGCGCTGGTCGGTATGTGCTCTGGAGGGGTAACGACTCTATCTTTCCGCAGGGAATCAACCCTGCTTTTTATTGTTCCAATATTACTTGTTTTAGGCTGGCGCTTTGCCTCTCAAGGAGAAACCTGGGGAGTTGGTCTTGCTCTGGCGAGTATTCTATATTTTATTGGTCTTGTTGTAAGTAGTTTACACATCTATCGATATACGAAACAGAATATCGAACTTCGCTTGGCGAGCCGTAAGCAGTCTGAGGCACGAAAAAAGAGTGAGCAGCGTCTTCGTTCTATACTTGATACCGAGGCCGATGCCTTCTTTTTGCATGATATAAAAGGCAAACTAATTGATGTCAATCAAAAAGCCTGTGAGAGCCTCGGCTACAGCAAAGAGGAGTTATTGCATCTAAATTTTTCTGATATTGAGTTAACTACAATTAAAGCAGATGTCCAATCATATTGGGGTGAGTTGAAACAGAATAAAACAATTACTGTGACAGGTATTCATTGTCGTAAAGATGGGGAAAGCTTTCCGATTGAAGCGCGAATCGGTGTTTTGTATGAAGGTGGAGAAAAACTATTTTCAGTCCTTGCTAGAGATACATCAGAACGTAAAAAGGTAGAAGATGCGCTTCATTTAAGCGAAGAACAGGCCAGAGCGCAATATAAGGGAATCCCTGTGCCAACTTATACATGGCAGCTTAAGGGGGATGACTTTGAGCTGGTTAATTTTAATGATGCGGCTGAAAATTATACCCGTGGTGATGTGGTTAAAGCAGTTGGAAACAAGCTTTCGGTTATGTACAAAAGCATGCCTGAAATTGAGAGCGATATCTGGCAGTGCTATAAACAAAAAAAACCTATTCAAAAACAAATGCCATATTATTACCAATCATTTCAACAGACTCGTCATCTTGATGTGAAATATGCATTTGTCCCAGATGATATTGTGATGGTTCATACAGAAGACATTACAGAACGTATTAATTCCGAAAATGAACTACATGAAAAACAGGTCCAGCTTGAGGAGGCGCAACATATTGCTCACCTGGGTAACTGGGATTGGGATCTGATGACAGGAAAAATAATCTGGTCAGATGAGGTGTTTCGTATTCTGGGTTATATGAAAGGCAAGGATGAGGCTAATCAGGAAAACTTCATCAAGGTATTACACCCTGATGATATGCAGCTTATGAGTGAATCTGAACAACGGGCCTATCAGGGTGAAATTAAATTTGATGAGGAATGGCGCATCATAACTCCTCAAGGGCAACTGAAGTACATCAATTTACGTGGCAATCGCATCTTTAATGAGCAAAGGCAACCGATTCGAATGGTTGGTACCATGCAGGATATTACCGAACGTAAACAGGCAGAGATTCATAAGAATGAGTTTATCTCCTCTGTCAGTCATGAACTGCGCACACCGCTGACTTCCATTATGGGTTCATTGTCGATTATCGATAGTGGCACCCTTGGCAAGTTACCAGCTGAAATCAATAAACTTATCAAGATTGCCAATGAAAATGCGCAACGTTTGTTACATTTGATTAATGATATTCTGGATGTCGCCAAGATTGAGGCGGGCGAGTTTCAGCTTCACCCAGAACCGGTTAACTTACTGGAGTTGGTTGAAGAATCTGTTCAGCTGAACGAAGGTTATGCCAATAAATATCTCACTCACATTAAGCTGGATAATCAAATATCACCTGATCTCGAAGTCAATGCGGATAAGGAACGTATTATACAGGTGATGAATAATTTTCTATCCAATGCCATGAAATTTAATAGGCCAGATACAGATATCGAAGTCATATTGTCAAGGCATCAGCAACTGGTTCGTGTGGCAGTCAAGGATCATGGTGAGGGTATAGAACAAGACTTTATTCCCCATGTTTTTAAAAGATTCACCCAATCGGATGCATCGACTACGCGCAAGACAGGAGGGACTGGCCTTGGCTTGAATATTTCAAAACAAATAATTGAGGCACACCATGGAACTATCGATTTTAAAACAGGTAATGATGGAACAGTGTTTTATTTCGAGTTGCCCCTGTCGGTAATGCGCAACTAAGTCTTAAGCTGTTATTTGCGTGTGATACAGAAAGTATCTTTATTGACACATTTTTACATAGTCGATAACACAAATTTACAGATCAGCAGTCCTAAGTTTTTAATTTATGCTAGCTTTAGTAAGGGAAATAAATAGATGACAAAATAGGTATGCAGAAAAAGGAGGACATGACGATATTTATGTTCAGGTAATTCTGCAGGTTTAATATGAAAAGTATAACGCGTTATATGTTGCTTCGTAACCAAATGTATAAAAATGGCTTGCTGCTGGCCATACTGGTTATTGTCTTGATGGCTATCCCATCATATTTGCGTTATCAGTCAGAAGTTGATAATACCTCAAGTCAACTTCTGGAAATGATACGTTTGAATGCAAGCTTAATCGAATCAGTAGCGAAGTTTGATGCCCAATTTAGTGAAGCAGATCATCCACAGGGTGCGGCTGCGGCAACACTGAGCCAACTTTTTCCTGCATTAGACAAATACAAAGGTTTTGGTAAAACAGGTGAGTTGGTTGTCGGACAATTGACAAATGAACAGCTCAATCTATATCACACGGGACTGAGAGAGTTTTCCAGGCAGATAAGAATTGACCTGGAAGAACAGGCAGGGTATGCCGAGCCAATGCGTCTTGCCTTGCAAATGAAAACCGGGACAGTGGTGGCGATGGACTACCGCCCGGCAAAAGTTATCGCTGCTTATACGTGGGTTCCTTCATTACAATTGGGATTGGTTGCAAAAGTTGATCACAAAGAAGTTCTGACAGGCTTGCTGTCTGATTTTGCTGTACTCTTTTTTTTAGGTGTTAGCTTATATATCTTTTCACTCAGAAAACTTCGCGAATTAATTCGCCACCAGGTGCAGCAAATTGCCCAGGGCCAGAATGCCAGTCAGTTATTAGTAGAATCTGCATCGGAAGCAATATACGGCATTGATCAGGAGGGCTGCTGTACTTTCGCAAATAAATCATGTGCTCGATTGCTGGGAGTCTCCCATCCAGATGAATTGTTGGGCAGAAACATGCATGAGCTTATACATCATAAATATGCCTATTGTAGTGATAAGCCAGAGAAGGATTGTGATTTATATAAAATACAAGATAGTAAGCTTAGTTTAAGCTCAATAGAAGATACTTTCTGGCGAGCGGATGGAACTTCTTTTGATGCTGAGTATTCATCTCAACCCGTTATACAGGAAGGTTTTGTTACGGGTGCTGTGATCAGTTTTTCTGATAATACAGAAAAACTGGCTGAAAGAAACAGGCTCCAGCGTGAACGCGATTTTTCCAATACCATAATGCATTCAGCGGGTGCACTGATTCTGGTACTCGATGCGAAAGGAAGAATTGAACAGTTTAATATGGCCTGTTCAGAGCTTAGTGGCTACGAGATTGAAAAGGTCAAAGATAATCCAGTATGGGAGGTTTTCGTTGAGCAGGAAGCACGTCAGGCATCAATCAAATGGTTTGAAGGATTTAAGCAGCAGTCTAAGCCCTGTGAACATATTGAAGAATGGCTTGTTAAAGATGGTGAGCGTAAACGAATCCATTGGTCAGCTAGTGTATTAAAGGATGAAAATGGTCAAACACTGAATGTCGTATGTGTCGGTAAAGATATCACTCGACAGGATAAGGCAGAACAGGCACTTAGAGACAATAATGATCTACTCGAAAGGATTTTTGATAATACTCACACCATGATTGCTTACCTGGATACATCGTTTAACTTTATGCATGCCAATCAGGCATATCTTGATGCGGATAATAAAACGCTGGAAGAAATCGTAGGTAAAAACCATTTTCATTTTTATCCAAATGAAGAGAATGAAAAGATCTTTGAAAAGGTAGTCGAAAGTGGGGAAACTTATTATGCCAATGCCAAACCTTTTGAATATGGACATTCACCGGATAAAGGCGTTACACACTGGGACTGGAGTTTACAGCCCGTAAGAGATGAAGGTGTTATCGTAGCCTTATTGCTTGTATTGGTTGATGTAACACAACAGATCGAAGCACAGGAAGCCTTATTGCGTGGTGAGGAAGCCATGAACAGTGCCCAGGGCATAGCTCATTTTGGCAGTTGGGACTGGAATATTCTTACAGGTGAATTGCAATGGTCAGATGAAATCTATCGAATATTTGGCCTGCAACCTCAGGCCTTTCCCGCCACCTATGAAGCCTTTGTCGAAACCATTCACCCGGATGATCGTGAGATAGTTTCGCACGCTGTGACTGCCTGTGTAGACAATGTCGATGTACCATACGATGTTGAACATCGTTTGCTTAGAGCTGATGGTGAAATTCGCTATGTCAGAGAACAGGGAGAAGTTTACCGCGATGAGAATGAACGAGCAGTCCGTATGCTTGGTGTTGTGCACGATATTACTGATAAAAGGCAGGCAGAAATGGCCTTGCAGGCCAGTATCGAACTAAATCGAACTATCATTAGTCAGTCCCCGGTCGGTATGTCGATTTATGATGATGCTGGCCAATGTATTGCGGCAAACAGGGCAATGGCAGACATAATAGGTGCAACAAAAGAACAGGTGTTGCAACAGAACTTCCGAAGTATTGAGTCCTGGAAGCAGTCTGGTTTGTATATGGCTGCTTTAAAGGTGCTGGCTGAAGAGAGAACACATCGGGCAGAATATGAGATTACAACCACCTTTGGTAAAGATATTCTGGTTGAGTCCTATCTGAGTTCATTTAAGAGTGGTGATAGAGATCATTTACTCCTCATGATGAGTGATATTTCAGAGCGTAAAAAAGTTGAAAATGAACTCAGGGTTAAAGACATGGCAATGTCGACCTCCATCAACCCAATTTCCATGACTGATATGGAGGGGCGTATTTCTTATGTTAATCAGGCCTATGTGGATTTATGGGGATATGATAGTGCTGAGGAAGTTCTTGGGCGTTCCCCGGTAGATATGAGTGCCTCTGAGGAGGAAGTTCAAGAGGCAATGGGAGCATTAATGGAGCATGGTTCCTGGCAGGGGGAGATTACCTCCAAACGCAAGGATGGTAGCCTGTTCACCACCCAGATATCAGCAAACCTGGTAAAAGATCAACAGGGCAAGCCTATCTGTATGATGGGTTCTTTTGTCGATGTAACTGAACGTAAGCAATTACTTGATGAATTAACACGGCATAAGAAAAACCTTGAAAAACTGGTTTCTGATAGAACTTCAGCACTTCAGAAAACACTGCAGCTCGTTAATCTTGAAAACGAAGAGCGTAAACGGGTTGAATATTCTTTATTGCAGGCCAAGGAAGATGCAGAAAAAGCTAATCACTTAAAGTCAGAGTTCCTTGGCAGAATGAGTCATGAGTTAAGAACCCCCATGAATGCTATCCTGGGTTTCAGTCAGTTACTTGATATGGAAAAGCTGAATGAAAATAGCAAGGATTATGTCAATGAGATTATCCGTGCCGGAGAGCACTTACTGGAATTAATTAATGAAGTGTTAGATCTTTCAAAGATTGAAGCTGGAAGTATTGAAATTATTATAACTCCAGAAAACCTGAACAAGCTGGTCGATGATAGTTTATCGCTGGTCAGTGGTATTGCCAAAGCAAAAAATATCAATATAGAAAAAAGACTGGATTTCACCAATGAAATTGCAATAAGTGTTGATCATACCCGCTTCAAGGAAGTTTTAGTGAACCTGTTTAGCAATGCCATAAAATACAATCATGAAAATGGAACAGTGACGATAGAGAGTGAGTTAATTGATGATGAAAAAATCCGGGTGAGTGTCACTGATACAGGCGGTGGGGTTCCAGAAGATAAACTGGAATCTATTTTTGAACCATTCAATCGCATGGGTGCAGAATATTCTGATATTGAAGGTACCGGCATTGGTTTAACGATTACCAAACAGCTCGTGGAAATGATGGGGGGGAATCTTGGAGTACACAGCAAGGTCGGAGAAGGATCAACATTCTGGGTTGAATGCCCGCTGGATCAAAGCCGTCGACAGCTTAACAGCAAACCGGAAGTTGAGGATAAGCTGAGCAGTTTAGCGACATTACACCGAACAACAAAGAAGGTACTTTATATCGAAGACAATCCGGCAAATCTGCGACTGGTACAAAAAATGCTGGAGCGTTTTCCTAATTTGGATCTCTATTCTGCAACCAATGCCGAGATGGGTATTGAGCTTGCAAGAGCCAAAAGGCCAGCTTTAATCCTGTTGGACATCAATCTACCTGGCATGGACGGCTATGAGGCGCTGTCGCGCCTGAGAAATTATCCTGAAACCAGCCGAATACCTGTTGTGGCCGTATCTGCTGCTGCCATGGCTGGTGACATTGAAAGAGGTCAAAAGGCCGGGTTTAAACACTACCTGACAAAACCTTTGCAAATTAATACCCTGATAGAAGTCCTGGAGTCAGAACTGGATCATGACTGGAACGCTATTCAGAAGAAGGCATAAGCAGATTTATAGATTATTTTCATTTAATTTTAGAATATAAGTGATTGTTTATTTAGGTTTTATTCACTCCTATTTGCGCAGAATTCAAAATAGACTTAATTTATTTACAAAAGCTGCTTGACCTCCCCATTTTCGCCCGTATAATGCGCGCTTCCTTCGAGGCATAGCCCGGAGGGAAGGGCTGAAAAGCCCGCCGTTATGCGAAATTTAATTGAAAATTAGCTTGACGGATATGAGGGGCAGACCTATAATTCTGCGCCCTTCGACATGGAATCCATGTCGGAATCGCTCTTTAACAATTTGATCAGATAATTTGTGTGGGTGCTTGCGTCGGTACTTGGCGAACCAAGAAATAGTCGATGTAAGCAACCTATGTCAAAACCTATTATATATACAGTAGTTTTTTGATTGGGCGCTTTTCATTGCGAAAAGTTTGATTGCGCTTTTATCTTTATTGATAAAAAGCAATCGCAAGTGATTAAACTGAAGAGTTTGATCCTGGCTCAGATTGAACGCTGGCGGCATGCCTAACACATGCAAGTCGAACGGCAGCGCGGAGAGCTTGCTCTCTG
>JAOULO010000111.1 GCA_029881995.1 Gammaproteobacteria bacterium | reverse complement strand
ACCATCTTGTTGTACGCGCCACGCAACTTAAACGAAAAAACCTGCTGCATATCCTCCCGCTTAAGCAAAATCTGGTTTTGCAGACGACGGCTCAGGCCTTTTGCCTGTTCGAGGGGCGTTTCCCGAGCTACATCGTAAACAGGGGCCTGATGAATCATTTCAACGTATTTTTCGAACATGTCTACCTGTCGGTTTGGCTGGTTTTGGGTTCTGCCGCTGGATAAAGCAGTGCTTTGCCTAATATAATAGGTGCCACGCAGTCCAACAATGCTTTCAGACAAAATGCACCCGATTTTCTGCCGGGATGTGGAGTAAGACGATGAATCAAGATGAAATGAAACAGGCGGTTGCCAGAGCAGCCATCGAATATGTCGTACCAGGCACCATTATCGGTGTCGGCACCGGTTCAACAGCCAATTGCTTTATTGATGAACTGGCCAAGATCAAGGGCAAAATCGAGGGTACGGTGGCCAGTTCGGTGGCCAGTGCCGAACGGCTCAAGGGACACGGTATTCCCGTATTTGATCTCAATGCCGTCGATGGTATCTCAGTCTATATTGATGGTGCCGATGAAACCAACAAACACCTGCACCTGGTTAAAGGGGGCGGTGGCGCCCTGACCCGGGAAAAGATTGTCGCGGCTGCAAGTGATAAATTCGTTTGCATAGCGGATGAATCCAAACTGGTAGACCGCCTTGGCAAGTTCCCCCTGCCCGTGGAAGTAATCCCCATGGCCCGCAGTCTGGTGGCCCGAGAAATTATCAAAAAAATCGGTGGCGAACCGGTATTGCGTGAAGGCTTTACCACAGATAATGGCAATATCATCCTTGATATTCATAATCTGGACATCATGGAGCCCGTCAAGACAGAAGAAATTCTGAATGGAATAACCGGCGTCGTGACCAATGGCCTGTTCGCGATCAAACCGGCCAATATTCTCTTGCTCGGTTGCCAGGATGGGGTAAGAACCCTCGAATAACTTACTGGCGCGTTATCGGTACCCAACTAATGTCCCGTATTCTGATTGGTATCGGTATCGCATTTGTCATACTGGGCCTGCTCTGGCCCTGGCTGCAAAAGGCTGGGCTATTCAGGCTACCGGGTGACATCGTTATCGAACGCGATCAGTTTCGCTTCTATCTTCCGATCACCAGCACCATTATTATCAGCCTTGTACTAAGCCTGTTGTTCTGGTTGTTTCGGCGTTAAGGACTGCTGCGATACTCTTTATCCGTCCAGCATCGCGGCAATGCCTCACCAGAAGGGAATGACAGCTCCGGCTTATTAAACTGCCGGGCATCCTGCATTTCCTCACCGACATGAAACCGGCCTTTGACATCGCCCTGAAACGGGTCAACCAATGCGCCCATATCCAGAACCTCGACCATATCACCGCTATTTTTGTCTTTCAGAAACATATCACGCCTCCTCGGCATCGCCCGTTGGCTGTTCGCTTGTTTGAATATAATTCGCTGTCGCAAGACTTGCATTGACGGGCATCAGGCAGACAAAAAATACCCCAGCAAGGTGCCGGGGCAAAATTTCCACTCGAGAGAGATGAAATATGAAAAGATTAAAAAATATGCGTTATCTGTGCACTTATGCGTGGCCCAAGCGTACTCAAGTGGCCATATAGCGAGGCATTCGCAGATGCTGTCTCTGCCGCACGATCCTCGTAATTGAAAGTAAATCGACTCTTCTTGTTGAAATGATACTGCGCCCCCAGGGTAGTAGTGGTGTAATTGACCTGAAGGTTGGCAGGACCATTGGTTAAGCGATGATATTCGTCATAGCGCAGATCAAGCTCCCATTTCATACCGGGTAGACGGTACCCCGCCTCGATATAGCGTGCATCGGCCTTACCAACACGGCCATCACCGGCACCGCCAAGGGCATTCATATCAAAGTTATCCTTGTGTGGGCCAAGCCAGATCATCCCTTCAGCGGTAATATATTCGACTGTCATATGCAGGGATTGACTCACAAGTTTAAAGCCCGCCCCAGCACGTTTGCGATCAAATTCCTTATTACTAATCACCCCCGTTGTACCATCATCATCAACCGTACGCTTGCCATCGATACTCCAGATAAAAAACTTCATTCCGTTGCGACGAGGCCCAGAGCCATCAAACACTTTTTCGGATGAGATATATAAATACAAATCCTTATTTTCATCATTATCGGTATAGTTCAAACCATTACCATTACCGTACATAACTGAATAACTATGCTCCCATGCCCCCATCTGAAAGGCATCAAACAACTGGACACCGACATCACGCCCTGCACCCACA
>JAOULO010000032.1 GCA_029881995.1 Gammaproteobacteria bacterium | reverse complement strand
GCCATGATCGAACAAATAACAGAGCAGACAAAGAGTGAACTGGTACAGACCATTGGTCATACCGCTTCATTTTATCGACAGGCAGAAAAGCCAAAGCTCGTTTTACCCAAGGCTTAGTCTTTCGTAGATAAACCAAATACAACTAAGGCCAGCCCGGCCAGGCTGTTAATCATAAACAAAACAGAAGATATACCATGTAAGCGACCAAACTGGGCCCGTATATCACCGCTTAATCCAGCGGCCTTGAGTTCTGCCATCATCGGTTGCAGCACAAACTGACCAATGATCACGATGACAATCATGCTAATCAACACAACCACTCGCCACTGCAGTAAATTTTCAAAACCGGTTCGGTAAATCATGCTGGTAAGTAACAGGATTCCACAGACCAGGCCGATATAACTCATAATGGTGAACAACTGACCTGCCACACTACCGGCAAGCTGACGTTCCAGCATCTTGAATAATACCGGTGCCACAACATAGCCAATGATCCACATACCACCAACCCAGAGGGTAAGCAGAAGACGATCGCTGATTAAGGTCATCTGATTAAGGTCATCTGCATAAGGAAATATTTCTAGATATATTTTACGGAAACAATTTCATACTCGCGATCACCACCCGGTGCCACGACAGTTACTTCATCTCCTTCATTCTTGCCAATCAGGGCACGGGCAATAGGAGAAGATACCGCAATACGATTCTGTTTGATGTCGGCTTCCAGGTCACCAACAATCTGGTAGGTGACATCTTTTTCTTCATCAATATCGTAAAGTTCAACCGTGGCACCGAAGACAATTCGACTACCGGCATTGGCACCAACGGTTTTGACATCAATCACTTCAGCATTGGAAATTGCACCTTCCAGTTCCTGAATACGACCTTCGCAGAAACTCTGTTGTTCACGAGCAGCATGATACTCGGCATTCTCTTTAAGATCGCCATGCTCACGCGCTTCGGCAATCGCCTGGGTAATTTTTGGACGTTGAACCTGTTTCAGTTCCTTGAGCTCTTCCTTTAAACGTTCCGCGCCCGTTGCTGTCATCGGGGGTCTGCCACTCATACCGATATCTCCTGGTGTAAATCCTGTAAACGATTCACTTCGCTCATGTTGTCTTCTTTAAGGGCGATACAGATCGCCTCTCCACCTGCCAAAGTCGTAGTATAGGCCACTTTATGTTGTAGTGCGTTGCGTCGAATGGTGTAGGAATCCGCAATGGCCTGAGGCCCTTCTGTGGTATTCACAATCAAACTGATTTCATCATTCTTGATCATATCCACGATGTGGGGACGCCCTTCCGTTACCTTGTTCACAACTTTGACAGGAACACCGGCTTTCTCAATCACTTCAGCGGTGCCTCGTGTTGCAACAATCTCAAAACCCGTATCATGAAGATCTTTTGCAATCGAGGAGATGCCAGACTTGTCTGCCTCTCGCACACTCAGAAATGCCGTGCCGTTTTCAGGTAATGTGGAACCTGCCGCAATCTGGGATTTACCAAAGGCTTCACCGAAGGTACGACCCACACCCATCACTTCACCGGTGGATTTCATTTCCGGTCCAAGGATGGTATCCACACCGGGGAACTTGATGAAGGGGAACACGGCTTCCTTAACGGAATAGTATTCTGGAATAATCTCTTTAGTGAATTTCTGATCCTTAAGTGTTTTACCGACCATGCAACGTGCTGCGATCTTGGCCAGTGGTTTACTGGTGGCCTTTGATACGAATGGTACGGTACGTGATGCACGTGGATTCACTTCCAGCACATAAACCGTATCACCCTGGACTGCGAACTGGGTATTCATCAGACCGACCACATTCAGTCCTTTGGCCATTTTGACAATTTGCTCACGCATATCATCCTGCACAGCCTTCGACAGGTTATAGGGCGGTAAGGAACAGGCCGAATCACCTGAGTGAACCCCCGCCTGCTCAATGTGTTGCATGATACCGCCGATCACGACATCTTCACCGTCACAGATAGCGTCAATATCGACCTCAATGGCATCATCCAGAAAACGGTCCAGCAGCACAGGTGATTCATTGGAAACTTTTACGGCATCGGTCATATAACGATTGAGTTGTTCTTCGTTATAGACGATCTCCATGGCACGACCGCCCAATACATAAGAGGGGCGTACTACTAATGGGTAACCAATTTCTTCAGCCAGCTTGACGGCCTCTGCTTCATTACGTGCAGTACGGTTTGGTGGCTGTTTCAAACCAAGCTCGTTTAACAGTTTCTGGAAGCGTTCACGGTCTTCCGCAAGGTCAATGGAATCAGGTGTGGTACCAATAATCGGTGCACCGGCCTCTTCCAGATCACGAGCCAGCTTTAATGGGGTTTGACCACCGTATTGAACGATAATGCCTTTGGGTTTTTCCAGGTCCACCAGCTCAAGTACATCTTCCAGTGTCAGTGGTTCAAAGTAGAGACGATCAGAGGTATCGTAATCGGTGGAAACCGTTTCCGGGTTACAGTTGACCATGATGGTTTCATAACCATCTTCACGCATGGCCAGTGCTGCGTGTACACAGCAGTAATCAAACTCAATGCCCTGTCCGATACGATTGGGGCCGCCACCCAGCACCATGATCTTTTCTTTATCTGTCGGCTCGGCCTCACACTCTTCTTCATATGTGGAATACATATAGGCTGTGCTGGTGGCAAACTCCGCCGCACAGGTATCCACACGTTTATAGACAGGGCGCACACCCACGCTATGACGATGGGCACGAAATTCTTTTTCACCGATGCCAAGCAGTTTGGCCAGACGCCGATCCGAGAAACCTTTACGTTTCAGGTAACGCACACGTCGTTCATCCAGGGCTTTCATACCACCGGCTTTGACTTCAGCCTCCAGAGTGATCAGCTCTTCGATCTGGATCAGGAACCAGCGATCAATTTTTGTTAATTCAAAAACATCGTCCAAACTCAGGCCGGCACGGAAGGCATCACCGATATACCAGATACGGTTAGCACCAGGGATACGCAGTTCATTCTTGATGGTATCCAGTGCACCTTCGGCATTGATGTCGATGATTTCATCAAAACCATCCACCCCGGTTTCCAGACCACGCAGGGCCTTTTGCATGGATTCCTGCTGGGTACGGCCCATGGCCATCACCTCACCCACCGACTTCATCTGTGTGGTCAGTCGGGCGTCGGCCTTGGGGAATTTCTCAAAGGTAAAACGAGGGATCTTGGTAACCACATAATCGATACTTGGCTCAAAGGAAGCCGGGGTCGCACCACCGGTGATCTCATTTTGCAATTCATCCAGGGTATAACCGATAGCCAGCTTGGCCGCGACCTTGGCGATGGGGAAACCCGTTGCCTTGGAGGCCAGCGCCGATGAACGGGATACGCGTGGGTTCATCTCGATAATGATCATACGACCATTATCAGGATTGATTGAAAACTGTACGTTCGAACCACCGGTATCCACACCAATCTCACGTAACACAGCAAGAGAGGCATCACGCATGATCTGGTATTCTTTATCGGTCAGGGTCTGAGCCGGGGCAACAGTAATAGAGTCGCCAGTATGCACACCCATGGGATCAAAGTTTTCTATGGAACAGATGATGATACAGTTGTCTTTGCGGTCTCTAACAACTTCCATCTCGTATTCTTTCCAACCGAGGATGGATTCTTCGACCAATAATTCATTGGTTGGGGACAAATCCAGGCCGCGCTCACAGATATCCAGAAACTCTTCCTTGTTATAGGCGATACCGCCACCACTGCCGCCCATGGTGAAGGAAGGACGTACTACAGTTGGAAAACCCACCGTCTTTTGAATCTCAAGTGCCTCTTCCATGGTATGGGCCACAGCCGCCTTGGGCATGTCGAGACCAATCTTTTCCATGGCAATACGGAAACGGTCACGGTCTTCAGCCTTGTCGATAGCATCTTTAGTGGCACCGATCATTTCCACTTTGTGTTTTGCCAGCACACCCATGCGATCCAGATCCAGCGCACAGTTCAATGCCGTCTGGCCACCCATGGTGGGTAACAGCACATCGGGCTTTTCCTTCTCGATAATCTTTTCCACTGCCTGCCAGGTAATGGGCTCGATATAGGTCGCATCGGCCATCTCCGGGTCGGTCATGATGGTCGCCGGGTTGGAATTCACCAGAATGACACGGTAACCCTCTTCTTTAAGCGCCTTACAGGCCTGGGCACCGGAATAGTCAAACTCACAGGCCTGACCAATAACGATAGGACCTGCACCGATGATGAGAATGGAATTGATGTCTGTTCTTTTTGGCATAGTTTTGCTTCGGTACTTCGTTTAACTTTTCTGGTTTTCGATGAGTTCAATAAAATGATCAAACAACGGGGCTACATCATGTGGGCCTGGGCTGGCTTCCGGGTGTCCCTGGAAACTAAAGGCCGCCACATCGGTTCGTTCCACACCCTGCAGGGAACCATCAAACAGAGAGCGATGGGTTGTCTTCAAATTATCGGGCAGTGTGGCTTCATCTACGGCAAAGCCGTGGTTCTGACTGGTGATCATCACCTGCTTACTCTCTTCATCCTGTACAGGATGGTTGGCACCATGATGGCCGAATTTCATTTTGATGGTCTTGGCACCACTGGCCAGTGACAGAATCTGGTGACCAAGACAGATACCGAACATGGGCACCTTACCGGCAATCTCCTGTACCGCATTAATGGCATAGTCACAGGGCTCGGGGTCACCGGGGCCGTTAGACAGGAATACACCATCAGGTTTGAGCTTCATAACCTCGTCGGCCGGGGTCTGGGCAGGCACCACGGTCAGGCGACAGCCACGGTCCACCAGCATGCGCAGGATATTCTTTTTCACCCCAAAGTCATAGGCCACCACGTGATGGGGTAGTTTTTCTTCAATGGGATGAGGCGCTTCAGGCAGGCCGCCTTCCAGTGTCCAGCTACCCTGGGCCCACTCGTAAGGCTGGTGGGTAGTCACTTCCTTTGCCAGGTCCATGCCCTTCAGGCCGGGGAAACCTTTGGCTGCGGCAATGGCGGCTGCTTCGTCGATATTGTCACCGGCCACGATACAGCCGTTCTGGGCACCCTTCTCACGCAGGATTCGGGTCAGCTTGCGGGTATCAATATCGGCAATGGCCACCACCTTGCGGCGGGCCAGGTAATCGGTCAGGGATTCGGTGCTACGCCAGTTACTGGCCAACAGCGGCACATCACGCACCACCAGGCCACTGGCAAACAGGCCGGTGGCTTCTTCATCTTCCGGATTGGTACCGACATTGCCAATGTGAGGGTAAGTCAGGGTGACGATTTGCTGGGCATAGGAGGGGTCAGTGAGAATTTCCTGATAGCCAGTCAGGGCAGTATTGAACACCACCTCGCCTGTTGTTTGGCCATCAATACCAATGGATTCACCGTGGAATACAGTGCCATCTTCGAGTGCTAACAGAGCCGGTTTTCTCAATGTACCCTCCAGAATCTAGGCGTGCAAAAACGGGAGGCAACCTGTAAGGAAGCCTCCCGCTCGAAAATTCATGGTCGGAAATGTGTTCAGACCGGGGGGATTGTAACGAAAATCAGGATTTATCGCTAGGGGAGTAAATAAGAAACCCCTAATATTTAATTGACAGATAAAAAAATACCGGCCCTGAGGACCGGTATTTTATCGACATGAAAGATATCGATTGTTATGGAGCAAAATTATTTGTCAGCATTTCAGCTTCAGTCGTAAAGGCTGGCGCATCCAACTCATTAAAGCTGCCATACCAGTCTGCTGGATTAGTACCACTGGTTGTTGTCAACAGTGTATCCAGAAGCGTACTAGCTCCAGCACTAACATCAGCACCCGCGACAGCTGTCGAACTTGCCGTACAACGGGCACCATCACTGATTGATGTCCCATCATTCTTGATACAGGCTTCACGTTTGGAAGTATCAATAGAACCATGAATCATACTCAGAGAAAACGAAGCACTGGTCGTATTTGGTTTCCCTGCCAGTATAAAGCGCTCACTCTGTGCAGCATTAACCGAGTTACACTGACTATGCGATGACAGGACAGTACCCTGGTCTTTGCTACCATCGTAATAAAGACGATAGCTGTACACATAATACTTGTCTGTAGCACACGTTTTTGTAGTCAGGCCATCAGAAATATAAGACGCACGGGTAATATCCGTTGTCTTGTTATGATGTACCATGGTGCGATACTGCCCCTGGGCACTTTTATCACTAAAACCAAGATTCACATTTGAAGCATCATCTTTAATAAAGAAATTAATAATTGATTGATTAGCGTCTATTGCTGTTATATCAATTGCATATTTCTTATCATAATGAGTTGTAGTGCTTGCATCCGTTACTGTAATCGTAATAGCCTTGCCGTCCATCCCTGTCATATCAAGGCCACAAGTTGACTTTACACTGGTAATGATGGCAGCTGTCAGTGTTAGAGTATGGCTACCATTGGTCAGATATCTACCAGAGAATGATGATGCAGGTAAACCAGTTCCCAATGCACAGGGTATATTAATCGCAGAACGCATTCTGCCAAATATATTAATTGCCGCTTTACTGGGATTAAGGGCAGCTGGATTAAGTGTATTCACTAAATGTTTTTGCAGGGTGATTTTAGTCGAACCATCACCAGTCATATCAATAAACTCATTCGTCGTGCTCCAACCATCACCAAAATTCGGGGCGACACCGATGGCACCATATAACATGGCATTAGCCGAACTAACCTTGGTGATCGCCTCTACCTTGGTTTTGGCAGTACTGACTGCTTCAGCCAGTGGGGTAGAAGAAGAGGATGCAGGTTTTGCAGAATCATCACTGCTACACCCCGTCATTAAAATGGCTGCCAGCACACTGCTTACAGCAGCACCACGTAGATAACTATTCATAAGACTCACTCCTTTATTGTTGGCCAGTCAGCCCTTAGGAGTCAGCGCTCAGTCAGGCTTGATCGGACAGATATTTGTAAAAATCTGTTAACAATAAATCGGCAAAATAATGAAAATACTTAGGGAATTTTATGCATTTGGGAGGTTTTTAAGAATGCGATATGTAGCAGAACAAACCAGGATTGAAGTAATATTACTAATTATTCAATCACTCATGGTATCTCAAATGATCACCAACCAACCTGTGGCCGTGACCAGAAAATGTTAGCTGAAAGGTCAGATTATGGAACTCCATATCAGACCTAAATTAGATAATACTAATATTGCAGATGGGTAATAAAACGCCACCCGAAGGTGGCGTTTTTGCTTACCCATCAGTTAAGGATAGCTACAGCCCATGCTTCCAGTTATACGCATAGTCCAAACCACCTACCCTATAACCGATTTTCATCTGTTCAAGGATGGGATTTGAACCCGCATTTGTAACAGAAGGTGCATCAGAGGCATACCAGCTTTTTGTGAAACTAACTGTTTTCATGGCTCCTGTAGTCTTGTTTGATAGCTCTCTTTCTTCAGATGTATTACTGTTTGTTGTGCCAATCATATCAGTTACTTCAACAAACGAGTGAGTCATAAGTGTATCGATAACTTTATAGTCTGTTATTTCAACATGATTTGTAGTCGCTGTATCATATCGGAACCATTTAATATCGACTGAACTGACTTTCCCATTCCCATCTGTACTAATTCTCGGTACAGGTATGTATACCAGAGGCTTGCCACTATCATCTGCAGGTCTTGCTACTTCAAAATCAAACCGAGCGATAGTTGCTCCATCTTTCTTCAGATACCACCATCCTGCGGCAGGATTGCCTTTAGCCACTGATACGGTTGGAAAACCAAGTCGCGTTTCTCCATTTGTTCCTGGGGCCACGGAAAAATCCTTATCGGTATCCATACAGGACCCATCAGATAGCATCGCCATGGTATCTGTGTAAAATGGTGATGAAGAAGTCCAGGTTGTAGTCCCGTCAGTCACTGAGGTACCTACTGGCGGTTCCATACTCATTTCAACAGAGTTACCACAGATAGCATCCAAATTAACCTCTGATGATACTGTTCTCATATAAATAAAATATCCATTAAAGGTATAATTTGCTGGTAAGCCATACGCATTCTTAAGACCGGAAAAACCTGTACCATCCCAATTGAATTGAGTCGATGGCATATAAAATTTACCACTCTCATAATTCAGGTAAGCATTCATTAGATTTTTAAATGCATCATCCTGCTTACCCATCTCTGCCAATTGTTCTGCAGTCATATTAAATTTTGCAGAGACATCGGTAATTTTTCCATCTGCTGACTTTACTTCCTCTTTATTAGCAGGATTTTGAATCAGCTCACCCAGATCAATATTTCCTGTAGCTTTGGTTATGGGCATATCTACCATGGTGGTTGAATCTGAGGCCGCAGTGGCTGTGACATAGGCTACAATACTCTCTTCCTTAGTAGCCGCCTTTGAGTTTTTCAATAAAATCAGCCAGTCATACCCAGCTCTCAGTGTAAGATTAAATGAGCCGTCCGCATTCAAATTTGCAACAACAGCCTCAGCTAACATATTAGGGTAAATATCGCCACGATCATGAGGTAGTGCAACCACTTGATCAATCGTACTGCCACTAATAGCATACGTATTTTTGCCAGTGACAAATGCAAGCATCTGTTGAAGAAAGGTTTGTCTTGCAGCAACTGTATAATTAGCAGAATCAGCTACCTGGGCTTTCACACCAACAGTTCGTGATGTAGCTGGTTTTGGATCATCACTGCATCCCGCCGAACTCATTACAACTGCTACCGATAAAATAACGGGGTTTACAAACGAACCCCGCATTCCATTAAACAGGTTTTTCATTTTCATCACTCCATTCAGTAAGTTCTCAAGAGACTTATCGTCTGAACGTTGATTTCATGAAAAATTATGTACGATAATTAGTCCGGTAAATTCAATCTGTTACGGACTTCATGGTGATATGTGAGATTCGTGTGATTTATTCAGAAGGCAAATTGAAATAAAATTATATCGGCTGATTTTTCATTACTATAATGACGGTTAATCTACTAAGTTGCGATTACTGGCTTTCTGCCTTAATAATTCAGTTTTCCGTGACGGTGCAACAGCCAACCCTTTGCTCAAATTGATCATGCAGCGTCTGTAAACCACTAATACCTCTGACATATTCTCCATTTCAAGATGACATAACATTTGTTGTTGGTAAAATTCTTCAATTAATGGCTCATAGTATTCTGCATGAGAATAACACTCTATAGCTTCTTCCCAGTTTTTTGTATCTATCAAATATGTACCCATTTTTTTTACTATCCGTAAATATTTATGGTGTAAGCGACTTTGTTGTTGATGGACCCAATCACCTTCCCAATTAGTAAATAACTTTCCTTTATACAAACTCTGTAGCATTCGAGCTGAATAGAGTAGTTTTTCTTCATCGATATTAGTTTTATAAATCAACAATTCATTCTCAATTTCTGAGATTATTGATTGCACGGCAAAATAATCTAGCCAGCAGTAATCTTTATTCAAACTAATATTCCCTTCGGAGAGAATAACTGCAGATTCCGATTTCAATATTTTTCTCAATCGGTAGAGATTTGTCGTCAGAGCATGGCCAGCTGATTTACTTTTTGTGTCTGGCCAAAATAATTCAATCAATTTGCTACGAGGAACATCCTCTCCTCCTAGACAAATAATTGCCTGCAGTAACTGAAGAGGTTTGTGATATTTTGTTTTGTCGATATATTCTTTAGAGCTTTGAATTAAGACGGAAAATTCACCCAGCGTTGTGATTTTTACAGGCCATACTTTATCACCTTCATAAGTCTGTTGTACTTTAGCTTGTAGGTTGTTCTTTTTGATTAACTCACTTACGTATTCATTTTCAATGTTATTCCCTAAAGAAATCGTACATAGTCTGGATAAGACGTTCTTAGATAGCCACATATGTGCATAAAACCCATATTTTTTCCCAAAGGCCATAGTCTGTTGTAGGTTTTTTATAAAACTCTCATTTCCCTGTTCATCATCATTCACGCACGACAACAACAAACACAAAAAATGAATAAACTGGGATCCCATCCTCTCCCCAATTTGTTTTGCCTGATCAATATAGTCGTCAGATTTTTCATAACCGCCATTCAGCGATGCTATTCTGGCACTGGTCAGATAGCACATGGCTTGGGCAAACGGCATACCGGTACTATTAGCGTAGTCAGTCGCTGTTGCATTATGTGATTTAGCCTGTGCAATTTCTCCTCGTCGTATAGCAACAATACTGGCAGTATCATGAAAAAGACAAACATTCATTAACCTCGTCTGATCTGTAACATTTGACATGCTCTGAATATATTGAAAAGCCTTCTCTTCATTGCCTTGAACCAACTCACCCCAAACGTATTGTGAATAAAGCATAAAATCCCACAGATGAACACCGCTTTCATTTGCAATTCGCAAACCTGCGTCAACTGAACGAATACATTCTTCAGCCTCGCCTCTAACAGACTGATAATTGGCTCTCATACAAAGCCAGACGATATTCAGCATGGGGGATAGATTGATTTTTTCTACAACAGGCCTTAACCATTCAAGCACCATTGCCGTTTCGCCCATATCGCCTTTCCACCATGTATAATACAACACCAGATGGTGACCAATCATAACCTTGACATGCAAATCCACAGTGTTTTGAAATATTTCTTTTAACCTTGATAAACATTGATCCATTTCAGGGTGATCAGGTTGCCGATACATCAGCGCCATAAAAAAGGCGAAAATGAATCTTGTAGATATGTCTGGAGACAGACGAGACATATCTTGCTGTTTAATCAGACCTGCCTCTTCAATCCAGTAGTCAAGTACTGAAAAATCACCCCATTCATACACGTATGTATCAACAACTCCTGCCCACGACAAAACCACACCCGTTTGCATATTGTCCTGCTTGAATAATTTATAAGAACCAGCTAGATAATCTCGTGATTTGACTGGATTATAATGGACGCATGATACCCCCAACCAATACAGCAACCATGGGTTTTGACTGCTTATTTCATATGGTATGTTGCTTAACCATTTTTCAATTACATTTACACGCCCCTGTAAAAAAAGTGTTTGAGCTTGTTCGCTAGCCAGCTTACCTAGCCTTTGCCAGTTACAAGTATCAACGAGCAGCTCTACCGCTGTTTCATAATCACCATTTTCTATCAATACGGATGAAATCTTGTTCTTCAATGAAGATATTTCAATAGCAGTGAAATTTTTCTCGACCATTTTCATAAGAAACACACGAAACAGATCATGATATTTATAAACAATATCACTCGAGAGTATTCGTGTAGTGAAATAATTATTCTGGGAGAAAAACTCAAGAATACTTTCTGAATTTGTCTGCCCTGTAATCTTATCAGCCATTACCGCTGTAATTTCGGGTAAAAAAGCCGTTTTCATGAGAAATTTCTGTGTTGCCTTATCACTATTTTTTATCACTTCTTCGGCAAAGTAATCAAAAACATTGTCAGGCGCAGTATCCAGACTTCCTGACAACTGATAGTTTTTCAGCATTAAAACCAGCGCCGACACCCAACCCTGGCTATAGCGAAATAAAGTGTTACAATTCTCATCCGAAATTTGTTCAAAGCTCTTAAGTTTACATATTTCAAGAGCTTCTGTTTGAGTTAATGATAATTCTGTTTTTCCGATCACAGATATATTTTCATTTGCAATACATCGGGCATAAATTGGTGATGGCATTTCACGACTGTTCACAATAAGTTGTAAGTCAGGTGGCATATTCAACAAACAATGTTTCAAGACATTATGCAAACCAGATTCTTGTGGTATTTCCTGAAAATTATCCAGAACAAGGAACCATTGAGACCCAATTAAATGATTTATTTCATTTATAAAATTCAGTGCAAATAATTCTTCACTACCCTTATACTCCGTTGAATACACAGGAAGTTCATCTGTAATCGATAAAGTCTGTTGGGCAGATTGCCTCAGATAATGAAAAAAATTTGAAACATCACCATCATTATGGTCCAACTGATACCACAAGGCCTTCGCTTTGGATTTTTCGAGATAACTACTCGTCAGGGATGTTTTGCCGTAGCCACCAGGTGCACAAACCCAGATACAATCGTGCTCCTTCAGAACATCCATTTTCTGAAATAACCTTTCTCTGAAGAGAATGTTTACAGGTTTAGGTGGTGATATTTTGGCCCAGTTTATCAAGGATGGCGAGCAGCCCGACATTGATTCTCATACCGTATTATTTTTATATGGTTTAAATACTATACAAAAATAAGTGGAACTCAAGGAAATGCTCACACAGGTATCACATAGAGGTAAAATAACAAGGAAAATACCTCGCCAGGATTGTTTATAGCTGCCTTCGCAATATCTATTTAATTTTAAACTGGCTAATTAGTCCTTCAAGCCTAATACATCCTGCATATCGAACAGACCAGCATCATGTTGCATGAGCCAGTTAGCAGCACGCACCGCTCCCTTGGCGAAGGTCATACGGGATGAGGCTTTGTGGGTGATTTCGACACGCTCACCAATATCGGCAAACATCACCGTGTGTTCCCCGACGATATCACCGGCACGGATGGTCTCAAATCCAATGGTCTTACGATCCCGCTCACCGGTATTACCTTCACGGCCATAGACGGCACAATCTTTTAGATCACGGCCAAGGGCCTCAGCCACGACTTCACCCATACGCAGGGCGGTACCAGAAGGGGCATCGACTTTATGGCGATGATGGGCTTCGATGACTTCGATATCGGTATAGTCCCCCATGACACGGGCGGCCATGTCGAGGAGTTTTAGACACAGGTTCACACCGACACTCATGTTGGGCGCAAACACGATACCGATCTCTTTGGCAGCATCGCTGATCTGCTTTTTCTGCTCATCAGTGAAACCAGTCGTGCCAATAACAATTTTTTTACCAGCCTTGCGGCAGATTTCAAGATTGCTGAGTGTCACTTCAGGGCGGGTGAAATCGATCAACACATCAAAATCACCCGTGGCACTATTCAGGTCATCAACAATCGTGACTCCCAGATTGCCAACACCGGCCATCTCACCTGCATCCGCACCGATAACGGTGCTGCCATTTCGTTCGATGGCTGAGGCAACAGTGGTTGATTCGTTTTCAATAGTGGCTTCGATGAGCACGCGGCCCATTCTCCCCGCCGCACCGGTAATCGCAATTCTTGTCATTATTCAGTACCTTTTAAATTCTAACCGCAAAGGACACGAAGTATCGCAAAGTAAAACCACTTTCACGTCCTGCGTGACAGTGAACGATGGCATTCTAATACCTGAGAAAAGAAACAAACACCCTTAATTAACTCTCTGAGAAAAAATTCAAGGTGAAAAAATAAACTTTGCGTTCCTTCGCGCTCTTTGCGGTTAAGGGTTTGAATCAGGATTTCATATCTTCGAAGAATTTCTTCACCCCATCCAGCCAGGAGGCGGCGCGAGGACTATGGTGAACACTATCCTCTTCCATTGACTTACCCAATTCCTGAAGTAGTTCTTTTTGTTTTTTCGTCAGCTTGACTGGTGTCTCGACATCGACCTTGCAAAGCAGATCACCAGGACCACCACCACGAGGGGATTTGACACCCTTGCCGCGCAGGCGGAACATCTTACCGGACTGGGTTTCTGCCGGGACTTTGAGTTTGACTCGACCATCCAGGGTTGGGACTTCCAGTTCACCACCCAGACCGGCAGTAACAAAGCTAATGGGGACTTCACAGTAGAGGTCATTGCCTTCACGGGTAAATATTTTGTGGGGACGAACATGCATATGCACATACAGATCACCAGCTGGGCCGCCGTTCTCACCCGCTTCTCCTTCACCAGAAAGACGAATACGATCCCCGGTGTCTACACCAGGAGGTACTTTCACTGACAGGGTTTTGTGTTTTTCAACCACCCCCTGGCCACGGCACTTGCCACAGGGATTATCGATCATCTTGCCACTGCCATGGCAACGGGGGCAGGTCTGCTGTAGGGAGAAAAAGCCCTGCTGCATACGCACCTGGCCATGACCGCCACAGGTGGTACAGGTAGTGGGGCTAGTACCTTTTTTGGCACCGGTGCCGCCACACTCATCACAGCCGACATGGGTAGGGATACGAATTTGGACTGTAGTACCACCTACGGCCTCTTCCAGATCCAGCTCCAGGTTGTAGCGCAGATCGGCTCCGCGATAGACTCGCTGACCACCACCGGCTCGGCCGCCACCAGCGCCGCCAAAGATATCACCAAACACATCACCGAAGATGTCAGAGAAGCTGGCACCGCCACCACCGTAACCTCCACCGCCCATACCGGCACTGGGGTCAACACCGGCATGACCAAACTGGTCATAGGCAGCCCGCTTCTGGCTGTCACTCAGGATATCGTAGGCCTCTTTGGCCTCTTTGAATTTCTCTTCTGCTTCCGGATTATCAGCATTGCGATCAGGATGGAATTTCATGGCCATGCGCTTAAAGGCCTTTTTGATCTCGGCCTCACTGGCGTTTTTGGATATTCCCAGAACTTCGTAATAGTCGCGTTTATCGGCCATATTCTTCTATCAAATCGTTAGTTGGTAAATTAATATTTTTGTTACTTCCTGACACACAACGACAGGCGTGCTCTTCAACACGCCTGTCATGTTTGCCTAAACCTGATGAAGGGGTTTATTTCTTAGCGTCGTCGACTTCTTCGAACTCGGCATCTACCACATCATCATCGGCCTTCTGTTGCTGAGCACCGGCATCGGCACCAGGGGCAGCGCCTTCAGCACCGGCCGCACCTTTTTCAGCATACAGGCGTTCTGCCATCTTGCCAGAGGCCTCGGCCAGGGCCTTGGTCTTGGCTTCAATATTGTCCAGGTCATCACCCTTGATGGCCTCTTCCAGATCCTTGATGGCCGCTTCGATTGACTCTTTCTCACCGGCTTCGAGTTTATCGTCGCCCAACTCTTCCATAGATTTCTTCGTCGCATGAATCATACCGTCAGCCTGGTTGCGGGCATTGACCAACTCATGGAACTTCTTATCTTCTGAAGCATGGGCCTCGGCATCCTTGACCATCTTTTCAACTTCCTCATCCGACAGACCACTGGAGGCCTTGATGACAATGGACTGTTCCTTACCCGTACCCTTATCTTTCGCAGATACATGGAGGATACCGTTGGCATCGATGTCAAAGGTCACTTCAATCTGTGGCACACCGCGTGGTGCAGGTGGAATGTCCGTCAGGTCAAAACGACCCAGGGATTTATTCGCATCGGCACGTTCGCGTTCACCCTGAATAACATGAACCGTTACCGCATTCTGGTTGTCGTCGGCCGTTGAGAACACCTGGTTCGCCTTGGTCGGGATGGTAGTGTTTTTGTCGATGAGCTTGGTCATCACACCACCCATGGTTTCGATACCCAGTGACAGGGGTGTTACGTCAAGCAGCAATACGTCTTTCACCTCACCGCCCAGTACACCACCCTGAATTGAGGCACCCGCAGCAACCGCTTCATCTGGGTTTACATCCCTACGAGGTTCCTTGCCAAAGAAGCCCTGTACCGCTTCCTGTACTTTAGGCATACGGCTCTGACCACCAACAAGAATCACATCATTGATTTCAGAGGCAGACACACCAGCATCTTTCAGGGCAACCTTGCACGGCTCAATGGAACGGGCAATCAGGTCTTCAACCAGTGATTCCAGCTTGGCGCGGGTGACTTTAATATTTAAGTGCTTAGGACCAGTGGCATCTGCCGTTACATAAGGCAGGTTCACATCGGTCTGTGAAGAAGAAGACAGTTCGATCTTGGCCTTTTCTGCCGCCTCTTTCAGACGCTGCATGGCCAGGGGATCGCCCTTAAGGTCAATGCCCTGCTCTTTCTTGAATTCTTCCGCCAGGTAATCGATGAGGCGCATGTCGAAGTCTTCACCACCGAGGAAGGTGTCACCATTGGTGGACAGCACTTCGATCTGGTGTTCGCCATCGATATCGGCAATTTCGATAATAGAGATATCGAAGGTACCACCACCCAGGTCATAGACAGCTACCTTGCGGTCACCTTCTTTTTTGTCCATGCCGAAGGCCAGGGCCGCGGCAGTGGGCTCATTGATAATACGTTTGACTTCCAGACCCGCAATCTTACCGGCATCCTTGGTAGCCTGACGCTGTGAGTCATTGAAATAGGCTGGGACCGTAATAACGGCTTCCGTGACAGGCTCACCGAGATAGTCTTCGGCGGTCTTTTTCATTTTCATCAGTACGCGGGCTGAAATTTCAGGTGGGGCCATTTTCTTGCCGTCGGCTTCCACCCAGGCATCGCCATTATCGGCCTTGATGATTTTATAAGGCACCATGTCGATGTCTTTCTGGACTTCGGCATCGGTGAACTTGCGACCAATCAGACGTTTAACTGCAAACAGGGTATTCGTGGGGTTAGTCACGGCCTGACGCTTGGCAGACTGGCCAACTAGTACGTCATCACCTGTAAATGCCACAATAGAAGGGGTGGTGCGATCACCCTCGCTGTTTTCTATAACCTTGGTATTACCGCCTTCCATCACGGCCACGCATGAGTTGGTTGTACCCAGGTCAATTCCGATAATCTTGCCCATCGCCTTAATTCTCCAAAATTATTTGTTCAATTCGTTGATAATTAAAAATATCTATACTGCCTAATACATGGGGTCTTTGGACCCGAGATCAAGCCTCTTCATCCACATTTGAGCCCTTCTGCTCCGCTGTAGCAGCTCCCTCGCCATTGGATACCACCACCATGGCGGGGCGAATCAGGCGCTCATTGAGGGTGTAGCCCTTTTGCATCACGTTAATGACCGTATTGGCCGCCTTATCAGGGGCCGGGATCATGGAAACGGCCTGGTGCAATTCGGGATTAAAGGGTTCATCCAGGGGATGCACCTCTTTGATGGCAAACTTCTCCATCAGACTGGTCAACATCTTCAGGGTCAGCTCGGTACCCTCTGTCAGACTGGCCAGTTCGGCATTCTCAGCCTGTGCTGCGGCCAGACCCATTTCCAGGCTATCGCGTACCCCCAGCAATTCCTGGGCAATCTTCTCCAGGGCAAACTTGTGGGCGTTTTCCAGCTCACGCTCGGTACGGCGACGCAGGTTATCCATCTCTGCCTGGGTACGAACCAGTTTGTCCCAGTTCTCCTCAGCCTTTTTCTCGGCCTCGGCCAGCTTACCAGCCAGATTTTCTCCGGCATCATCGGGTTGGGCCTGTGCTTCAGATTCTATCTCGGCCTGCTCTTTAGCCGCCTCGATATCCTGTTCTACATTTGCTTCTGTTTCTTTATCGCTCATTTGCCTCTCCAGTTCGGGCATTTGTCGTAAACACTGCCCTGCCCGCCTCCGGGCATAGACACTCCGATATATAGGGATGATTATTCTGAGCTCAAGGCCGAGCTCAATATTTTTGCAGTAACATCGACAATCGGGATAACCCGATCATAGGCCATGCGAGTTGGTCCAATGACCCCGAGCACACCCACTACCTGATCCTGCACCGTATAAGGTGAGGTCACGACGGAACATTCATCCAGCACCTTGTAACCGGATTCCTCTCCGATGAAGATTTGCATCCCATCGGTGTGGATGGATTTATCCAGCAGGTGCAGTAGGTCGTTCTTAGTGGTGAAGGCATCGAACAACTGGCGCAGCTTGTCCACATCGCCCATCTCGGCATAGCTCATCAGGTTGGTCTCCCCAGCCATGATGTAGTCACTATTGCGTTTTTCATCCAGCACCTGTCCCGTAACGTCCATGGCTGTCATCATCATACGATTCATATCTTCACGGGCCTGCTGCATACTACTTAATAACAGCTCTCGAATATTGGTCAGATCCTTACCGGCATACTCACGGTTTAGGAAGTTGGCTGCCTGCTGCAGCTCAGATTGTCCATATTTCCGGTCGGTATGGATCACCTTGTTCTGTACTTCCTGCTCATTGACCACCAGAACCACCAGCACCCGCTGGCCGGAGAGGGGCAGAAATTCAATCTGGCGCAGGGTCAGTTTCTCACGGCGAGGGATCATCACCACCCCGGCCATCTGGGTAACACTGGATAACAGGGCCGACGCCTTATTAATCATTTCATCGGAAGAATCTGACGCCATTTCCTGTTTGAGCTTTTCGATAAGATTATTGCGCAGAGGTTTGACTGTCACCAGATTGTCCACAAACAGGCGATAACCCTGTACCGTCGGGATACGACCGGCCGAGGTGTGGGGCGAAACAATGAGCCCCAGATCATCCAGGTCAGCCATCACGTTGCGGATGGTCGCTGGACTGAATTTCATACCACTGTCTTTGGCCAGGGTACGAGAGCCTATGGGCTGACCATCTTTGATATAACGCTCGATCAGAACCTTGAGCAGATTCTGTGCACGTTCATCGAGAATAATAGGACTAGCAGTCAAAATTCATAAACCTGAAACAACAATCAATTAGCAACATGCATTTTAATAAGATTAACCAAATTTAGCACTCCCCAGACAGGAGTGCTAAGTAAATTCGTATAAATTTACTCGATTCACAACATAAGTTAACGACTGCATAGCCCTTGAGGTCGCTCATGTGCTAACTTTGCGGAAAATAAACAAGAATTAATCAGGTATGGCAGGCGAATTCTCCACAATTGGTTTAATTGGTAAATACGGCGAGTCCACTATGGGTGAAACCCTGGTGCATATCAGCGAGGAACTGGCCAAATACGACTGCAGTGTCATGCTCGAAGACGAAACCGCTTCCAAGATTTCCAACCATAAGCTGCCGACCGCCTCTCTTGAAAAGATTGGCAATGAGTGCGATCTCGCCATTATCGTGGGTGGCGATGGCACCTTACTCAATGCCGCCCGTAACCTGATTGACTATAACGTTCCGATATTAGGTATTAACCTCGGTCGGCTGGGTTTTCTGGTGGACATTTCCCCGGATGAGATCGGCCGGCGCTTCGAAGAACTGTTTGATGGCAAGTATGAGGTCGAACATCGCATCATGTTGAACATGACCGTGGAACACCAGGATGGCCGTATCAGTAAAAATGATGCCTTTAATGATGTCGTGGTTCACAAGTGGGATGTGGCGCGCATGATCGAAACGGAAACCTTCATCAATGGTAAGTTTCTGAACACCATGCGGGCCGATGGACTGATTGTCTCAACCCCAACCGGCTCGACGGCCTATGCCCTGTCCGGGGGTGGTCCCATCCTGCAACCGGACCTGGATGCCCTGGTACTGGTCCCCATTTGCCCCCATACCATGAGTTTTCGCCCCATCGTGATCGATGGTGAAAGCAAAATAGAACTCCACGTCAAGGATTCCACCGATAAGGCCCAGGTCACCTGTGATGGTCAGACCAATTTTTCCCTGGTTTCCGGGGACAAGGTGATCATTGAACGAAAAAGCCGGGTGATACGCCTGATCCATCCCTGTAAACACGACCACTATGAAATCCTACGTGCCAAGCTGCGCTGGGGTGAGAATTTCTGATTTCGGCGTTTTATCTATTTCCACCCCTGCCGGGTTTTTATATGATTGCGCCAATATATTAAAGCAGTATTCATACTCCCCCCTCTCCCCCATGGAGAGGGATGAAGTAAGGGGATTTAAAAGCCAATATGCTCAACCACATCCACATCTGGAACTTCGCCATTGTCGAAAAGCTCGATCTGGCCCTTGATGGCGGCCTGACCGTACTCACGGGTGAAACCGGTGCCGGTAAATCCATTCTCCTCAATGCGTTGGGGTTGGCCCTGGGAGACCGAGCAGGCAGTGATGTGGTACGCCATGGGGCCGACAAGGCCGAGGTCAGTGTGTCTTTTGATACCAGTGACAACCCCGTAGCCGAGGCCTGGTTGGTCGAGCATGAACTGGATAGTGCCAATGAGTGCATTATCCGCAGGACCATTAGCCTCAAAGGCCCCTCCAAGGCCTTTATCAATGGCAAACCCACCCCGGTCAGTATGTTGCGCGAACTGGGTGAAATGCTGGTGGATTTGCATGGCCAGCATGAACACCAATCTCTTTTGAAAAGAGAACTCCAGGGTCAGTTAGTGGATAATTTTGCCGATAACGGCAATCTCCTGAAAGATGTCGCCAGTGCATTCAAAAACTGGCAGTCATTACAGGCTGAGTATAAACGCCTGTCCCAGGCCAAGACGGATCGGGATTCCCGCCTGGATCTGCTCCGCTATCAGGTTCAGGAGCTTGAGGCCCTCAGTCTCAAAGAGGGTGAGCTGAGTAAGATGGAACTGGATCACCGACGTCTGAGTAATGCCAGTCAGTTAATGGCGACCACGGAACGTTTGATCCAGCAGTTGAGTGAGGCCGATGAACTGGCTATTACCCAAATACTGTCGCATTGTCAGGTCGATGTCTCATCACTGCAGGAGATGGATCCTGTTTTCAAAGGTGTTGCCGAAATGCTCGACTCGGCTGCGATCCAGATCAATGAGGCCAGTACCGAATTACGTCACTACCTGTCTGAGCTGGAACTGGATCCTGAGCAGCTTAACCAACTGGAACAGGGCCTGACCGAAATTCACAGCCTGGCCCGCAAGCACCGTATCGAACCCGAGCAATTACATGCTGTACTGCCTGAGCTACAGGAAGAACTAAAAGAACTGGAAGAAGCCGATGTTCGTATCGAGAAAATCGAAGGGGAAATCCAGCAGGCAGAACAGGCCTATCGCAAGCTGGCCGGTAAACTGAGCAAACAACGCCAGCAGGCGGCCAAACATCTTTCCAGCCATATTACCGATGCCATGCAGGAGCTGAGCATGGGCGGCGGTCAATTCGAGGTACAACTGGACTCTCTGCCTGAAGACACACCGACCGCCAATGGCATGGAAAAGATCGAATTTCTGGTCAGTGCCAATCCCGGTCAACCCGTAAAGCCTCTCACCAAAGTCGCCTCTGGTGGTGAAATCTCCCGTATCAGTCTGGCCATCCAGGTCTGTACCACCCAGGCGGCAGTCATCCCTACCCTGGTGTTCGATGAGGTGGATGTTGGCATTGGTGGCCGGGTCGCAGAAATCGTCGGTCAGCGACTGCGTAAGCTGGCCGGGAACCGCCAGGTCCTGTGCGTCACCCACCTGCCCCAGGTGGCAGCCCTTGGCCATCATCACCTGCAGGTCAGCAAGCATGTGGATGGTAACCTGACCATTACCCAGATCCAACCCCTGCAAATTGAACAACGGGTGGATGAACTGGCCAGAATGTTAGGTGGTCTGGAAATTACTGAGCAGACTATTTCCCATGCACGGGAAATGATCGAAAAAGCTCAAGCCTGATTATTACTTTTTAGACTGGCAATCTGAACAGATACCAAAGATATACAGGGAGTGGTCTTCCATGGAATAGCCATTCTCACGAGCAATAGCCGCCTGCCGTGCCTCGATAACATCATCCACAAATTCATCCACTCGACCACACTTCACACAAAGTATATGGTCGTGATGTTCCCCATCATTCAGCTCAAAAATGGAGTGGTCCCCTTCAAAGTGATGGCGCGTTACCAGGCCCGCAGACTCGAACTGGGTTAACACCCGATACACCGTTGCCAGGCCCACTTCTTCACCTGAATCCAGCAGGGATTTATAAACATCCTCAGCACTCATATGCCTCACCTTGCTTTCCTCGAGGAACTTGAGAATTTTCAGGCGTGGCACAGTGGCCTTTAGACCGGCCTGTTTTAAATCTTTACTTTCCATCATTTACCCTTTGGGACAGAGTCGCATTTCGGTTATGATTCGCTTCCGTTAATTATAGTCTGAAAACCGATCTAAATGCGAAAGATTCTCATTTCTAGTTTTATTTTTCCGGTGCTTTTGCTGTCCAGCTGCGTCTATGTGGCTGATGTCCAGCAGGGTAATGTGATCGACAAGGAAGAGCTGGATCAGCTTAAAGTGGGAATGACCAAAAAGCAGGTTAAGTTCCTGCTGGGTACACCCATCATCAAGGATGCCTTCCACAAGAACCGCTGGGATTATGTTTATACCTTGCGTAAGGGAGATAACTACATTCTTGAACAACGCCGTATGAAACTTGAATTCAAAGGCGACAAACTCAGCAAGATTGACAATCGAGGTTATCCAAATCCACCACTAAAGACGGAAGAGGAAGACGACTAGTCATTATCTTCTTTTCTGGATTCTTTCTTTTCTGCCCGTTTGCGGCGTGATTCTTTCGGGTCAGCAATTAACTTACGATAGATTTCTACCCTGTCCTGCTCTTTAAGGGGAGTATCAAGCTTGCAGATTTTGCCAAAGACACCGGCTTTGTTTACCTTCAAATCGATCTCGGGATATTTTTCCTGGATACCAGACAATTGAATGGCCTGTTCAACTGTCGTCCCAGCTTCCACCTGTAATGGAATAATCACCTGCTCATCAGCTAAGGCATAAGCCACTTCAACTTTCATACACGCTCCTTAACCATATATGACAATGGCACGTTGGGTAAATGCATCCACCAGACTACCAGCCATCTGCCCAAAAAGAGGACCAAAACTCATTCCGATTAAACGGTTTGAAAATTCAAATTCCAGATCCAGCATAATTTTACATCCCTCTTCACCCAGAGGCTGAAACTGCCAGATACCTTCAAGCTTTTTAAAAGGGCCTTCCACTAGATGCATATTAATCTGCTGGGCTTTGCCATACACATTTCGTGTTGTGAAGGCCTTCTGAAATCCACTATGGGAAATCTCCAGGCTGGCTGTCACATCCAGTTCGGTACGTTGAATCACAGTACTACCGCTACACCAGGGTAAAAACTCCACATAGGCCTCAACATCATCGACCAGGCTGAACATCTGAACCGGTGTATAAGGCACCAGTGCACTTTTATTTATAACTGCCACAACACACTACTTAAAGGTTACGATTCCCAAAACATTCAGGAACACAATTATCACTGCGATGGGAGTGATATATCTGACTAGAAAACGCCAGAGTTTAAACCCAATCCTATCGCCCATATCCAGCTCTTCCATACTGGCCTCACGACTCATGATCCAGACCGAGAAGATGGCGATTAACAAACCACCCAACGGTAACATGATGTTGGCCGTGAGATAATCAAGTAGATCAAAGATGGTGGCATCTTTAAAAATCTTGATATCCTCAAGTGGTTTCAGATCTGACCATATATTAAAGGAAAACACGGTCAGCAAGCCCATTCCCCAACAGGCCAGTCCCATCAGGATGGCAGCCTTTGCCCTGCTGATTTTCACATTTTCGACCAGCCAGGCAACCGCCGGTTCAATCAGGGAAATACTGGATGACCAGGCGGCAAAGGTCAGGAGAATAAAAAACAATGTCCCAAATATGATTCCCCCATCCATATGACCAAAGGCAAACGGTAAGGTATTAAAAATCAATCCCGGTCCCGAACCCGGTTCCAGGTTATTGGCAAAAACGATAGGGAATATGGCCAAACCGGCAAGAAGGGCCACAACAGTATCCGCCAGAGCAATCATAAAAGTTGTTTTAGCAATTGACGTACCGGCTGGCAGATAAGAACCATAAACCATGATAGCCCCCATTCCCAGGCTCAGGGTAAAAAAGGCATGGCCCATGGCAATTAAAACGGCATTCCAAGACATGTATTGATTGCCCTGCGCATCGGTTTTGTAAAACAGGGCTTCAAAGTCAGGAGTAAACAGGAATTTTACTGCCATATTGAACTCACCGTTTTGCATGGAATAGCCCACCAGTAAAATCAAAATGATAAACAGAGAGGGCATCAGAAACTTGACCGCCTTTTCCAGACCACCCTGTACCCCGCGAGCAACCACCACCATGGTCATTACCATGAACAGGGTATGCCAGGCGATAAGTTTTTCAGGATCACCGACCAGAGAAACAAATTCATTTTTTATGACTTCGACTGAAGCATCAGTAAATACACCTGAGGAGGCACGCATAATATAGGCTATGGCCCAACCGGCAATTACACTGTAATAGGAAAGAATTAGGAAACCCGCAATCACACCTAACCAGCCCAGATATTGCCAATGCGTGGAATGACCGGCCTCAATGGAAAGGTCTCGCATGGTATTGATTGGACTTTGACGTCCACGGCGACCCAGCATAATTTCCGCCATCATAATGGGAACACCGATAACCAGAATACAGGCCAGATAAACCAGGACAAACGCACCGCCACCATTTTCTCCGGTAATATATGGAAACTTCCAGATATTCCCCAATCCAACGGCTGAACCCGTAGCCGCTAAAATAAAGGCCCAGCGCGAAGACCACTCACCATGGATCGACTCCCGAATACTCACCATTTAATCTCCTCGTCTTTATCCTTTAACTAAGTATAAGATTCTTAACCATTTTAGACCCTATCTCAAGCTCAGACAGAATTTAAGAGGAATTTAATGGTAGTATCCGCCTTTCCCACAAGTTAGATATAATGTCCTGATGGCTAAGAAAAAAGACAAAAAGGGTGGTTCATCCAGCACCATTGCCCTGAATAAAAAATCCCGACATGACTATCATCTGGAAGATCGCCTTGAAGCCGGTCTGGTACTTGAAGGTTGGGAAGTTAAAAGCTTGCGGGCAGGTCGAGTAAACCTGCAAGACAGCTATGTATTCATTCGGGATGGGGAGGCCTGGTTGTTTGCATGTCAGATAACCCCCTTGCAGACAGCCTCAACCCATATTCAGCCAAGGCCTATGCGTGACCGTAAATTGCTATTAAACCGGGGTGAACTCAATCGTCTGATCGGAGCAGTCGAACGCAAAGGTTATGCCCTGGTTCCCACCGCCATGTACTGGGTCAAAGGCAGAGCCAAACTGGAGATTGCACTGGCCAAGGGTAAGCAGGCTCACGACAAACGGGCCAGCCTGAAAGAACGTGACTGGCAGCGTGATAAGCAACGCATTATGAAAAAAGGTTAATTTTTAATCAAAATTAATTGAACACGGGACAAGTTATTCCTATATATATAGGCAACTTTTCGATAGACTCCTTGTCGGAAAGAAAGTAAGACTTCGGGGGCGACCTGGCTTCGACGCGGGTTACGAAACCGGAGGTGCATGCCGAGGTGCAAATTCCTCGTTAATCTGTTTGCAAAACTTATAGTTGCCAACGACGACAACTACGCTTTAGCTGCTTAATAACCAGCGTAAAGCCTTCGGCCTGAGGTGTGCCTGTACGCGCAGATAACCGGAGTCATCCCATATAGGATCGCGCTGAAGTTTGTTCGGGATGGATGCGTTAAACTCTTACCGAAATCGCCAGCTGTTTTCCCTGCCAGTCGGGTAGCTTCTGGTTAAATTAATTGACTGAATAAGCATGTAGAGCCGATGGCAGAGGGCTGGCGGACGCGGGTTCGATTCCCGCCGCCTCCACCAGACAATAAACAAGGGACTCTTCCGAGTCCCTTTTTATTTTTACAACCCAGTTTGTTTAATGACCTTCTGGATATTCCCAAGACGTCTCACCCAGGGAGACCATTTTCGTATTTCTTCTGGTAGTTGTTCGATTTCATCGCTGGCTGAAGCGACTGAGTCAAAAGAGCCGTATATTAAAAAGTACCAGGTTTCACCGTCCTGTATTTTTTTGTAATACCCACCTTTGCCCTGCATCTGATTTTCATTGTAATATTTTATCACATGTTTTTCACTGCGGCTGCTCGCAAGTTGCAGGGTATAATTCCTTGGATTTTGATTCAGAACCCAACCAACAGGATTCATATCAGAAAGAGTTTTATTAACCCGCGAACGTTCTACACGCTGAATATCGCTCTCTCTTGCTGGTTTGACGCTGTCACTGTTTAATTCATCTGTTGCTGATATCAGTCTTTGCTTTGTAGCAACCTTGTACCACTTTGTTGACTCAGACTTATCACTATCAACACCGTATCCCTCACGATAGAAAACGGCAAGATTATATTGCGCAACTGGATTACCTTTTGCCGCCAGTTTTTTCCAGAGCGTAACAGCCTCATCATAATTTCCGGCTTTAGTGGCCGCGACAGCACGCTGATAATCATTCGCCACGATAGATGATGGATATAACCCGGATGTGAATATCGCTGTCACAATGAGTACTAACCTGAATGACTTCTTGCTCATTGTTCTGACCTCTTGTTAACTGCATCCTTCATCTTAATGAAGAACAAAACTCAAGGATGATGTGCAACCTTACTGTGTGGGACAATCCGAAGTGGACTGAAGGGGTACCTGAGATTTTTGCAGAGAAACCAGCCAGTCATGTAATAACAGATTAGCCTGACGTTTTTCCTGATGATTTTGTGGATTACCCTTTCCGAGGTCTTTATGTTTAGGTAATAAACCAGTAAATCCCTGGTAGGAAATTACCTCAGTTACCCTAGCATCATTGTAAAGACGTACCTGCATTTTGATTTCAGGCACTGACTTTGCACTGTAGGCCTCGGTAAGCACCAATGTAATGGTATAACGACATCTTTCAACAACACGAACCTTAGTCTCGCCACGACCTGGAATGAAAAAAGTAGCTTCTTCACTTGCTGTCTGTTCCAGCATTTTACTAAACAGCCCAGTAAGCAGAGCATAGTTACGCTCATAAATCCACATAGGATCTCTGGCTCTTAATGCGGCAATCGTATGACTCATGTTATCTACCTTACCTCACTGGTAATGTCTCCAGTATTAAACTTTTTATCGGCCATAATCTCTGCTTCTTAATATATAAATGACACTCTAAGCCAGAACAAATAACAAAAAATGACAACAATGACTAAAGACAGAAAAATAATATATTCTATCTCTTCATAATAACATTACTATAATTATGTATAAAAGACAAAAAAAATGCCAGCTACAATGCTGGCATTATTCGAGCACTTTTTATACTCGTATTAATCCTCAATAAAAATTGGCTCTAGCCTGGATATATCATTAATCACCATCCATTCACCTTCACCTGATTCAACTCGGTTTTTCCATTGTTCCATGCGTTTCATATATTTTCGTGGATCAATATTATCACTTCTCAACTTGGTTACATTTAATGCGATAACTCTAAATCCTTCAAGATGAAAATCAATATTGCGGACATAGCCTTTTTGAATTTCTTCCTTAAGATCTGAGAAGATAATGATGGTCTTTTTTCTTGTAGCACGCTCTTTAAGAAACTCTGTTGCCTGTAAGATACCACCAGTTATATCAGTGTATCGACTTGGTTTTACAGTTTTAACAAATCGATTAATTTTTTCTCGAAACTGACGTTTCTGTTGATTCGACATACTTGGTCGATCATCGAAAGTTTGCTTATGAATAATATCTTTTTCACTAAAACTACCAGTATCAACACGTCCAATTGCAAAAGTATCACCCGGTTTTAACTGTGTCAGTGCAAAGTTAATTACCCGTTGTGCCTGAACCAGTTCCTTGGTATAAGTTCCCGAAGTATCAAGCAGCATATAGACACCGTGGTTGTATGGGCCACTATCCGCACAGGCAGATAGTAAACCCATCATACTCCCAAGCAATATCGCTTTCATTCTAAATACCATTGATATAAATCCCCTATATTGTGCTTATAACATAAAACATTATTACCAGGCGCGTGCTTTATTATCGCCTGGTTTAGCGCCCTTTTTTTCGGCTTGCTTTCCCTGAACAACGGTCTCTATCCAGAGTGGCAGGAATATAATCAAGTCATAGGTATGAATAAATGTATTGCTTGTGAACTTAGCGATATCACCTAACACTCGTAATGCCCAGGCAAGAGAACGAAGCGTGCCAACAGCTACCACACCAATAACCGTGCGGAATGAATGTATAAATGATTCCAGAGGAATTGCCACAAACGTTAAGGCAAACGGTAAAATAAAGCCCATCCCCATTTGTGCAGCGGTTGTAATCCACAGGAATGAATCCTGGATGACCTCTGCGGCCCCACCACGTAGTGCGGCGCGTGTTGCGGCTTCATCCTGCATCAGTATCTCACGCATAAAGGCCAGACCTGCTTCAACTACTGCTAGGCTTGTTAAAATGGTTAATGAGATCCAGAACATTTTGACACGTAACTTATCATTCAAAGCCCCAATAACTGGAAACAATCGAGTAATA
The DNA here is from genome assembly GCA_029881995.1 of Gammaproteobacteria bacterium. Lineage (GTDB taxonomy): Bacteria > Pseudomonadota > Gammaproteobacteria > UBA6429 > Thiohalophilaceae > JAHEDB01. The sequence goes on along the minus strand of JAOULO010000032.1, from coordinate 9,234 downwards.
CGCATGGCCTCCATAAGGAACAGCCCCATGGCAAGTTCTACAAGAATAATTACCAGTGCTGCAATATTTGAAGTCTGGAAACCCATGATTCGATTGGTACCACCCACCATTTCTGACATAGGCCGTGCAATCAAATTAAAGTTGATAATCGCACCACCTACCGCAATACACATAACAAAAGCAGCAATAAAAAACTGCGTCATGGATGAGGATGAAAGCTCACGTACCGCACGATCTGTTTTCTTTAAAATATTTTCATAGTTATCCATATGGCGATCAATCACCTTGGCTCGATCAAGAATACTATTTACATTCTTATCAACAAGGTTCAAAGCTGACAGCACCTTACGCCAGTGAGGCATCATATCTTTCAGATAGATATGACGCTTGTGGCTGGATTTACGATATTCCTCAATCGCGTTGTTATTGGCCTTGACCAGAGAATGATGAATATCATCAAGAATACTGCCAACCATTGGGTCATCTTTTGCTGGAATACTGGCTACAGCATCGACCGCCTTGATCCAGCCAGGAGGTGCAGGTGGGACTTCAGCACTTTGCTTGTAGTCTTCATCAATCAAGGTGATTTCTTCGCTTAACTGACGATGCAAAGCAGGGTATTCAGAAAGATCCTTTCGAACCGTAGCATCGACACGCTCAAACTCACGTTCAATAACTCTCTCAATCGCATCTCGACCATGCGCCAGAAGTACTTCACGATTTCTTAGTTCCAGTCGCTCTTCAGTTCGCATGATAGCTCGAGCTGACATACGCATTGCATTGTGGATCACCTTACATAAAGATCGGAAGGCAAGATGCGCCGGTGTCCGGGCAAAATACATGACTAGAATTACCAGTACAAACCAGATCAGTGCAGACAACATCGGGTTTGGTACCAGTAAGAAAATTTTTGACTCCATAAAAGAACCTCCTCGGTCAGAAATCGTGATGGGAGCAAAACTGATTCTTTCTATTGTCGGCAAATATTAGCTTTTTATAAGTGCAAAAAGAGCCAATCTGTTCACAGATGGCTCGTAAACCTGAAAAGAGTATAATTGTTATATTTTTTGTAGTGTTACTTAAGTAAATCTATTGTCGAACAATTATATTTCATTAAATTTAGTGCGTATTCTAAGGTGGGCCTGGCTCAGTAGCTGACTCACCCTGGATTCGCTCACACCAAGAACTTCGCCGATTTCTTTTAAATTCAATTCATCATCATAGTACATACTGACGACAAAGCATTCTCTCTCTGGCAAGCTGGAAATGGCCTTGGACAGATTCTGGCGAAACTCCGCTTTTTGCACATCGGCCAATGGCTCTGGTTGTCTTGATTGCATACCTTCTCCCAATAGATCTTCACTCACACCCAAATCCACAAAATTCAAAACCCGGCAGGTACTGGTTTCCTGTAAAATCTGATGGTACTCATCGATAGAGATTCCCAGCTCATCAGCAATTTCCTGGCCTCGGGCATCTCGCCCGGTGCGGGATTCAATTTTCTGGATTGCCTGCATGAGATCCCGTTCTTTACGGTGAATAGATTTCGGGGCCCAGTCATTTCGACGTAATTCGTCAAGCATTGAACCTCTAATTCGGATAGTGGCATAGGTTTCAAAACTGGCACCTTGAGTTGGATCATACAAACCTGAGGCATCCAGCAAGCCCAACATACCGGCCTGAATCAGATCGTCGACCATCACACTGGCAGGAAGTCGAGCTGATAGATGATAGGCAATACGATGAACGAGAGAGGCGTGTTTTTCTACCAGTTCATCGGCTGAACAGAGTTGATCACCCTTATACTTACGTGCATTTCTCACTTCGTTATATCCACTATTCTCATGTGACTGGTCATCAGAGCTATGGCTATCCATGCATCGCATCCTCCTCAACCCTTTACCCAAGTCGGTTATACGGAACGAAATCTTTAGCAGAGTTAAAATTGCAATTGGCGGGCCAAATTGGGCCTAAAAGATAAAATTATTTAATTTCTATTAGTTTCAATAAGATAGCTATCCACTAAAAGCTTTTATCCTTTCTGGATGAGTGACATAAGTTTGCCGGCAATTTTTTCCAGCGGCAATTCCTTGTCAACCGCCCCAATTTTGACGGCCTCTCCCGGCATCCCCCATACAACAGAGGTTTTTTCATCCTGGGCAATATTAGTTGCACCATTTGTTTTCATCTCCATCATACCTTCAGCACCATCTGCCCCCATACCCGTTAACATGACACCTATGGCATTTGGGCCGACATTCTGGGCAACCGAACGAAAAAGGACATCCACACTGGGTATATGTCGATTAACCGGTGGACCATCATTCAAACGGCAGTAATAACGTGCACCACTTCTTTCTACCATAAGATGCTTATCGCCAGGCGCAATAAAAGCATGCCCAGGAATTATCTGGTCTCCATCTTTTGCTTCACTCACGGTAATTGCAGATACACTATTCAAACGCTTGGCAAACGAAGCACTAAATGCAGCTGGTATATGCTGGGTAACAACAATTCCAGGTGAATTAGCCGGCAAACGCTCAATCACCTCTCTAATAGCTTCAGTTCCACCGGTTGAGGCACCGATAGCAATAATTTTCTCAGTCGTTTTGAGGTGAGATTTACGACCCGCCTTTTTCTCTATAATGGCATCAGCACTGAGTTTAGGTTCTACCTTATCGGCTTTGACACGGTCTTCAATAGAACGGACTTTGGCCTTTGAAGCCACTTTAATTTTTTCGATTATCTCCTCTGCATAATCCCCCATTGAATCGGCAACATCTAGATTAGGTTTGGTTACATAATCAATAGCACCGAGTTCGAGTGCCTCAAGAGTGACTTCTGCCCCCTTTTCTGTCATGGTAGATACCATCACAACCGGCATGGGACGTAAGCGCATAAGATTCCGTAAAAATGTTATACCATCCATTTTTGGCATTTCAACATCCAGTGTCAAAACATCCGGATTCAATTTCTTGATTTTCTCACGCGCAATAAAAGGGTCCGCAGCGGCATCAAGAACTTCTATCTCAGGATCTTTATTTAATAACTCTGTTAAAAGTTTTCTTATCAGGGCAGAGTCATCTATGACCAGCACACCAATCTTTTTCATTTTCTCTTACCTCAATCAAAGAGCTCGATATCCCCAGCAAGCGGCTTGTTCTCGATTTCTTTCTGGTAACTCTTTTCACGTTTGGCAATAGTATCATTATGCATTGAACGTAGTTTTTTAACCTGCACTTTGCCAGACATTGGATCATAGATAATTTTGCGAGGAAAGATATCTCCCATATCTTCTGCAACGATCCTGAATCCCTCTGTTGCCAGAAACTCCCTGACGAATTTAATATTTCTGTTTCCCACATCGGCTTCTGTCATATGTTCTATGACTTTGCCTCCTCCAAAAACCTTAATTTCCAGGTTCTCTCTTCTACCACCATGTTTTAAAATATCATTAATCAATTTTTCCATCGCAAAGTTACCATATCGGGTAGCATCACTGTTTTTTTCAAATAATTTCTGTTGGTGTTCTCCAGTAGGCAACATAAAGTGGTTCATTCCACCGATGCGCATTGCTGGATCTCGAATACAGGCCGATACACATGAGCCAAGCACAGTGACAATCAACTCATCCTCAATAGTGACATAGTACTGCCCAGGTAATATTTTTGCCGAGTAAATTTTTCGTTGTCTATCCCAATAACGATTAATTTCAGAAAATCCACGAAGTGTCTTTGCTGGTCTGGGTTTATCATCATCACCTAACATATTTAAGCCACTTTATGGTAAATTGTTTTGCCAATTAATTTAAACCTGTCACTAACTTTCGCCAGAGACTCTGAGTGCCCAACAAACAGATATCCATCATTAGCCAAATAATTTGCATAACGATCAAATAACTCTCTTTGAGTATCCTTATTAAAGTAAATCACAACGTTCCGGCAAAATATAATGTCAAACGGCCCTTTCATAGGCCATTCATGCATAAGATTCAGTTGCTTGAATGTAATCAGTTCCTGCAAATCAGATGACACTTTCATTTGCCCTGCATGATCACTGCCTCTTCCTTTTCTGAACCACTTCTTTATTCTTGCTTTATCCACGCCATTGACTTTTTCCTCTGTATAAATCCCGGCACTGGCCCTGCTCACCACATTTGAGTCAAGATCTGTCGCGAGAATTTTTACATCCCAGTTATAATGTGAAAGCATGGCTTCTTTCACAGTCATGGCAATGGTATAAGGCTCTTCCCCGGTTGAACAACCAGCCGACCAGATACGTAATTTTTTATTTGGCCGGTTTCTTAAAAGTGCTGGTAAGCCTGTCTGTTTGAGAAATTCGAAATGATGTGGTTCCCGAAAAAAAGACGTCAAGTTTGTCGTCAGGGCATTGGTAAACTCTATCAGCTCCTGTTCATCTTCTGATAAACGAGAGAGATACTCAGCAAACTTTTTAATCCCTAATTGACGAAGCCGCCTCGACAAACGTCCATAGACCATATCAATTTTGTGATCTGACAGGACAATACCTGTCCTGTCTCCAACAACATCTCGAATATGCTCAAAATCTTTCCGGCTGAACTCAAATTCCCGTTCGTACACTGAAGGCATCAAACGTCACCTATGGTTTTAATTAGAATTCAGACCATTCATCATCATCATTATTTTGAGATTCAGGGCGACGCTTTGCTGCTGCCCTTGGTGAAGATGATGCTGCCGGCTCTGCTGAACGAGCGGCAGGTGTAGTAGATGCAGCGGATGAGCGTCCACTAAAACCACCTGTTCCTCCTGAATTGCCAATCTCAAAGAACTCCATCAATTTAATGAGTCCCTTGGCCTGTTCTTCCATGGACTCACTGGCCGATGCAGCTTGCTCTACCAATGCTGCATTTTGTTGCGTCATTTCATCCATTTGCATCACAGCCTTATTAACTTGCTCTATACCAGATGATTGTTCCTGGCCTGCTGCGGAAATCTCGGCAATAATATCACTCACCTTCTGTACCGCACTGACGATTTCTGTCAGAGTTGCACCAGACTCATCCACCAGTTTTGAACCTTCATCCACTTTCTCAACACTGTCTTTAATGAGTGATTTAATTTCCTTTGCAGCACCGGCACTTCGTTGTGCAAGATTCCGAACTTCACCGGCAACCACCGCAAAACCACGTCCCTGTTCACCAGCACGCGCTGCTTCTACCGCTGCATTCAGGGCCAACAGGTTGGTCTGGAAGGCAATCTCATCGATAACACCAATAATGTCTGAGATTTTCTTACTTGAACTGTTGATCTCTGACATCGCTGTGATGGCATTCGTTACAACTGCACCACCTTTTTCCGCTTGTGTACGTGCTTCAGAGGCCAACTGATTAGCCTGCCTGGCATTATCGGCATTCTGTTTAACCGTGCTGGTCATCTCTTCCATACTGGATGCAGTTTCTTCCAGAGAGGATGCCTGTTCTTCAGTACGTTGGCTTAGGTCAGCATTACCCTGTGCAATCTCACCTGAACCCGAAGCAATATTACCGGATGCACTTCGTATCTCATTAACCATGTTAAACAGATTGGTTACCGACTCATTAATGGCATCACGAAGTTCAGCAAACTCGCCTTTAAAGTCACCATCCATTTTCTTGGTCAAATCACCTTCAGCCAAGGCTGACATAACACGCTTACCTTCTTTAATAGGTGCAACTACTGCATTCATTAGGCTATTTATACCTTCACCCAGTCCTGCCATAAACCCTTCATAGTTTGAATAGTCTATGCGTTTATCCAACTGTCCTTCAGTGGCAGCATCAATGAGTCCCTGTATTTGGCGTTCAGCATCTTTCGCTTCAGTGATATCTTTCCATTCCACCATGTTCCCCATATACTCGCCATTTGGGCCGCCAATATAGGTAGCATTTACTTCAAATTCCAGGTCGCCTACAGTAATCTCGGCCTTAGCGGGCAAACGACTTTTATCTGAAAGCAGAGCACGTTGATGAGCGGGGTTTTTATGGAATTGATCAATACATTGCCCAATCAAATTATGCGCATCAAGGCCAGGCCACATTTGCCGTAGCTCCGCCTGACGACGGGCAAGCATACTAATAACGGATGGATTTGCATAAGTAATATTCAGATCAGTATCACACATCATCAAGTTGGATGCAGAGCCTTCAACGGCTGCCTGCAGACGTGTTACTTCACGCTTTTGCTTGTTAGATTCGGTCAGGTCTTTCCATTCGACCATGTTCCCCATGTACTCACCACTGGGGCCTTCTATATAGGTTGCATTAACCTCGAATTCCAGATCACCAACTTGGATTTCTGCCTTGGCTGGCAGTCTACTCTTATCTGATAAGAGTGCACGTTGATGGGCAGGGTTTTTGTGGAACTGGTCAATGCATTGTCCGATAAGATTATTCGTATCTAACCCCGGCCACATCTGGCGTAGTTCAGCTTGGCGTGCCGATAGCATCTTAATAACAGCAGGGTTTGCATAGGTGATATTAAGATCAGCATCACACATCATCAGATTGGATGCCGAACCTTCAACCGCGGCCTGTAATCTGGCAACTTCGCGTTTCTGTTTATTACTTTCGGTCAAATCTTTCCATTCGACCATGTTACCCATGTACTCGCCATTAGGGCCTGCGATATAAGTCGCATTAACTTCAAACTCCAGATCACCAACACTGATTTCTGCCTTGGCTGGTAACCGGCTTTGATCGGCCAACAGTGCCCGTTGATGGGCTGGGTTTTTATGGAACCCATCAATACAGGTACCAATCAAATTATCCACAGTCAAACCCGGCCAAACCGCTCGTAACTCTACCTCACGTTTTTTAAGCATGGTAATCACTGCTGGATTTGCATAGGTAATATTTAGATCGGCATCACACATCATCAGATTTGTTGTTGCACCCTGAACCGCAGACTGTAAACGTGCTACCTCATGCTCCTTATGCCGTAAGTCTGTAACATCTGACCACTCCAGAGTGTTCCCAACATAATTTCCACCAGGGTCTATCATGGCAGATACATTTAACTGGAATTTCAACGGACCCACTGTGATATCTGTGGTATACGGTAAATTATTTGGATTACTTAACAACTGACGCTGATGTTGTGGGTTGCTATGGAACTGGTCAATACATGATCCCAAAAGGTTACCAACACTAAAACTTGGATAAATTCCCTTAAGTATTTGTTCATGTTGACTCAACAATTTGACCGTCGCGTCATTGACATATGTGATATTGAAATCACGATCAATCATCATGATTGCTGTCATTGCACCATTGACCGCCGAACGCATTCTGGTCAATTCCACATTCTCATCTTCACTAAGTGCTGCAGCACTGTTCATATTAGTAGCCATTGTCTCGTTCTCCGAATGGGTATAGCTATCAAGCATTACTTTAGCGATTACATTTAATGCTTGAGTCCAGGCATCATGAACTTGTTGTGTCCACGCCGAACCGGCCAACTCTCGCATTACATTTAACAAAGTTGCGGCAACTGCCTGGTAGTGTGCAGGTTCCGCGCCATATTTCTGATGGCGAATGCCCAATTCTTTCAAGGCCTTCGCTAAAACATCTACGTTGTTGAGGTTATCAACTACGAGCCCCAAAGCAGCAAGGAGTTTTTGTTGTTGTTTTTCCGGTGTCGTATTGGCAAACATCGGTTTGACATCAGGATATTGCGAAAACAACTCCTCATAAAATTTCGCAACTAATACCTCACCCTGTGGGGCAAGTAGATTAAAACTGTTGGTCAGTGTCTCTACATCCAGACCAAGTGGATGTGGTGGTACTTCTTTTTGGGGTGAAGGTGGTTCTGACTCTGGCGCTGCCGTCTGCTCTGTTTCAGTGACGATTGGCTCATCTGAATAGGCGTCCAGCATAACCTTGGCAACAGTGCTTAAAGCATGTTGCCAGGCCTGTTTAAGCTCGTCAGTCCATAGATCGCCGGCAAATTCAGCCATTACATCAAGTAAAGTATTGGCGACAGCACTATAATGTTCAGCCTGAGCACCGTATTGCTGGTGCTTTTCACCTAATGTAGTTAATGCTTTTGCCAGGGTATCTATATTTCTCAGGTTCGATACAACCAGTTGTAATGCATTGACCAGTTTCTTTTCCTGCTCAGACTGAGTGGTATTCGCAAACAGGGGTTTGACCTGAGGGAAACGATTAAATAGTTCTTCATAAAACCGATGCACCATAGCTCCTGCCTGTGGCGCCAGCGCATTAAAGCTGCGTTCCAACAAAGGAACATTCAAACCTAAAGGATGAGTCTGAGGGGAGTCCATGGGATCGGCAGGGCCATAGGCATCCAGCATAACCTTGGCGACGGTATTTAAAGCATGTTCCCAGGCGGCTTTGACATCAGGTGTCCACAATTCACCGGCAAATTCCTGCATCACTTCAAGTAAGGTTGCCGCGACAGCATTGTAATGCTCAGGTTCTGCACCATATTTCTGGTGTTTCTCACCCAGTGTCGTCAGGGCCTTAGCCAATGTATCGACATTACGTAGATTAGATACGACCAGTTGCAGCGCGTTGACCAATTTCTTGGCCTGCTCTTCCTTACTGGAATTGGTAAACAGGATCCGTACCTGGGGATATCGATTAAACAGCTCTTCATAAAAACGAAGCGTCAGCTCATTTGCTCTGGGAGCCAGGGCATTGAAGCTCTTTTCCAGTACTGGTACGTTTAGACCAAGTGGATGACCTTCAGGTGTATCAATGGGATCCACTTCCTTGTAAGCATCTAGCATAACTTTGGCAACCACACCCAACGCCTGTTCCCAGGCAGTTTGTAAGTCACCACTCCATAGCTCACCTGCCATCTCCTGCATAACCTTTATCAGAATATTGGCGGCTGCCGTATAATGTTCAGGTAAGACACCATACTGCTGATGTTTTTCACCCAATGTTGACAGTGCTTTGGCAAGAGTATCGACATTGCGTAAGTTATTAATGACCAGCTGTAGGGCATTGATCAATTTCTTTTCCTGCTCAGCCTGATCACTTCCCTCAAACATGGGTTTCACTTGAGGAAACTGAACGAATAGTTCCTCGTAAAAACGATGTACAAGTGCACTAGCCTGTGGCACCAGCGCATTAAAGCTGCGTTCCAACAAAGGAACATTCAAACCTAAAGGATGAGTCTGAGGGGAGTCCATGGGATCGGCAGGGCCATAGGCATCCAGCATAACCTTGGCGACGGTATTTAAAGCATG
>JAOULO010000110.1 GCA_029881995.1 Gammaproteobacteria bacterium | reverse complement strand
AAAAATCAAACTGGGTCACGTAATGTATCAAAACCAAGGCTTTATGCAACATGTTTAGACGAATATATTCGCAATAATCACAGAATAAGTTACTGAAATATATCAGAATATTAGCACTTACTTAAATTGATCATGGTGCACAGAGCCTGCCCATGAAATATCCACATCTAACTTGATGTTTATGAAAGTCTTTTATATATGTCTATACAGGAACGATAGAGGCTGCAGACTGTGGATAAAAAAAGGGGCCTTACGGCCCCTTTTTTTAAACAAAATTAACTCCAGTATCAGAAGCGTTTTCCATAGCCAACTTCAAGGAAATTCTGTTCCATTTCGATCTTGGCAGTACCTTCTGTTCCAGCTACCGGGAGTGGTGCGAAACTACCAAAAGCAGCCGGTAAGGATCCTGACACATCATTGGCAAAGGCATGGACATAATCAATGGTGATTTCACTATCCGAACCCATCGCCATGGTCATACCCATAGTTAGATGGTCTTCCACCACACCCGGTGCGAGAATATTAATCACTGCATCTTCCTCATCAATCGGGCTAGCACCATGATTCCAGCCGATGCGATAAGCCATGCCTTCGGACGCCATCCACTCCACACCCAGTTTGATAATTTTCATATCATCCCAGCCAAAACCGGCCCCATTTGCACCACCCAAACAGGTGCTTTCAGTTGCAGCTGACGCTGGTATAAACCCTAATCTAGCAGCACCACAAACATCTGTCAGCCTTTGCGAGTCATTACTCATAGATGCTACATCGGTGTAATTAATTTTCATATAATCCAGCGCCACGGTCAGATCCGATGAGGCCTTCCAGGCCAGACCGATGGTGTAATTGGAAGGAATATTCAAATCACCGTTCTCGGCAAACAGACCTGCATAGCGGCTGAAGTTGGTCATATTGGTTTCAGGTTCATAGGCAGCACCCAGTGTTAAACCACCACCCAAATCATACATAGCACCGATTTTTATACCGAGACCATTGGAGGTTTGATGGGCATTATTCGTCATTGCAAACGGATTAACACTATACCCGGCAAACCCAGTATTTAGAGCCGGAACTACATTCGGAGTACCCAAACCTTTTGCGTTAAATCGTTGCACCACGATTGATGGTGTGATGCCAAATGAGAACTTATCGGTAATTTTGCGCGCCACCGTCATACCGAGTCGCATCTGCTGCAGGTTGATTCCCATGGGGCCTGTAGCACCAAATGGTGCAAACGGATTCTTCTTCCAGGTGGCATTCATCCCACCCAGCGCTGAACCCACAAAGGCGACGCTGGTTTTATCGTCAATCGCCCAGGTGAATCCCAGGAATGGAATGAAAAACAGGTTCTCGTCACTTTCCTGAGAACTGTTTAATGTACCGCCGCCACAAGCTACCGGGAAACCTGCTGAACAATCATTCCCCGTTATTGCATAACTACGCGGACTCGGGCTGAATAAACCCAGCGCCGCATCATAACGATCGCCGAGATGCACAGCGGCTGCCGGGTTGGCAACAATGGAACCGGTTTCTGTTGGATAAGCAATACCCGACCCGCCCATCGCTCTGGACTTGGCACCGGTGCCTTCGGCAAACATACCATTGGTTGCCTGTGCCAGCGGGGTCACCAGCAAGCTGGAAACGGCCACGGCCATCAGTGATTTACCTAGTTTGAGATTCATGGTTGTACCCTCCAGTAGGAGCAGCAGACGTAGTGCTTATGGTGTCTTTCGCCCTGTATTTTATTGTTATGCACTTAAGAATTCGAGTGATTACACTGTTAATAGGTGAGGTTTTGGTTGTTGTCAATTATTGGCGTGAAATAATCACAATAAGACCCTGAAATACGACTGTATTTTCTGGGTTCAAGCTCGCGTTCTGGCCCACGTTCTACGCAATGTTCCAGCTAGTTGCCAGCAACGCTACGCTTATGCTGGCCTACGACTTTGAACAGCAGATTTGCTAGCTATGTAGGTCGGATTAGCGCAGCGTAATCCGACGCTATTTGCCTTCGATAGAAGTTTGTCGGATTACGCTACGCTAATCCGACCTACGCAACCAGCCTAAACCCAAACCAGCTGAAATAAACCAAAAAAAAGCCCGGCAGGCCGGGCTTTTTTACGGTGACAACCTTTTGGTTATCACTATCTTAGATAAAAGAAATTTACGATACTTTCTTCATCATAAAGCAGAATTTTCCGTCTTCTTCCGTAGATTCCATCAACTCGTTACCAGTCTGTTTGGCAAAAGATTCAAAGTCTTTGACAGAACCTGGATCGGTGGCAACGATACGCAGGACTTTGCCTGTTTCCAAAGCAGTAAGTGC
>JAOULO010000109.1 GCA_029881995.1 Gammaproteobacteria bacterium | reverse complement strand
TCTTTTTCTAAGCGCTTACGTTCAATGACTAGGGCCTTAAGATTTTCAGGTGTGTCTTCACCATCCAGTTCTAGACGACGCTTTTCAAGACGCAGATCTTCGATGGCATAGTTAATGTCACCGATAGCACCCTTTTCAATATCGCGGATCTGTTCAAAGATATCGAGCACCCGCTCTAACCGGTTCTCCAATTCAGTCCAGCTTGTTTCACCTTCGGCAACCTGTTTACCATTTTCCTTGATGGCCTTGAGATAACCATAAAAGTTACCCCATTCACGACGCTCAAGCACGACGATATCCTGCGGAAACTGCCTTGCGGTGATATACGGATCGACCAGCCAGCGAAAATCACTACCGAGCACATCACGATTACCGGTCTTAATCAAATGACGTTCTATATGTTTCTTGTCCGTTTCAAGGGTAAAACCGGCGCTGCGTAAATTATCCAGTGTCACGGTTTCCGTATCGGTCTGTTCACCGATGACCTGCATCGATGCATTACCCGGTTGGGTGTATTGGACCTGCACGACATCGGCAGGCCAAAAATGTCCCAGACCACGCACGGCGATCAAGCCCAACAGGCCGAGTACAATGATCAGGCTGGCACTAACTGCCGCCGCATTCAGCCATATCCAGGGTGAACCACTTTTAAACCAATCACGAATCATAATGAACTGTATTTTTTGCGTAAGCGGTGACGGACGATCTCTGCCACCGTATTAAACATAAAGGTAAAGATGAACAACACCAGCGCGGCCAGGAACAACACGCGATAATGAGTACTGTCCACTTCGGATTCCGGCATTTCCACGGCAATATTGGCCGACAGGGTGCGCATGCCCTGAAAGATACTGAAATCCATCACCGGTGTATTACCGGTGGCCATCAGTACGATCATGGTCTCACCTACTGCGCGTCCCATACCAATCATCACGGCAGAAAAAATACCTGGACTGGCTGTCAATAAAACAACTCGGGACATGGTTTGCCAGGGTGTGGCACCCAGCGCGAGGGAACCAAAGGTCAAATGCTTTGGTACACTGAAAATGGCATCTTCGGCAATCGAGAATATGGTTGGAATCACCGCCACCCCCATGGCGATCCCGACCACCAGTGAATTACGTTGGTCATAGCCAATGCCAAAATGTTTGTTCAACCAGGCTTTAAGATCCCCTGAGAATAAAACCGTCTCCATCGGTGCGCTAAGCGTCATTGCAAGCCAGCCCAGCACGAACAACACAGGAATAAGCAGCGCGGCCTGCCAGCCTTCCGGTATACGACCACGAATGTGGGCCGGTAGTTGTTGCCAGCCCAGAGCAAAACCCAGCACGCCGACCGGCAAGATGATCAGCATGGCAAACACACCCAATAAATGGGTTTCAATAACGGGGGCCAGCCACAGACCGGCAAGGAAACCAAGAATGACCGTCGGCAGGGCTTCCATGATTTCAATGGCCGGTTTGACATAGGTGCGCATCTTCGGTGCCATAAAATAGGCGGTATAGATGGCCCCCATAATGGCCAGTGGCACCGCAAACAGCATGGCATAAAAGGCCGCCTTTAAGGTACCAAAGGCGAGCGGCATCAAGCTATATTTGGGTTCAAAGTCATTACTGGCCGACGAAGACTGCCAGGTATAATCCGGGTGATCATAACTTTCATACCAGATTTTGCTCCACAACACCGCCCAGGAAATTTCCGGGTGTTCGTTTTCAACAAAAATAAACTGAATATTATGATCGGTTGTTTCTGCCAGCACATGGTCGGCGCGTGGTGACATGGCAAGATACGGAATGGCGTAATCACTAAACTTATCGGAGACAATCGTGCGATGTGCCGTCGAGTGGTGGACGGCCACTACACCGTGTTCATTCGATGTTACAAAGCCTTTACGGCGTTGCTCTGTTTCAATATCCCGGATTGCACCCCCCTCGTCCATGATAAAGGTACGAATCCGAGTTAGGCCGGTATTTTCACCCTTACGAACCGGGAACCACTGTGAGACCTCGCCAGACGATGAGGCAACCAGGATCGAAATACCACCGGTCAAGAATGTGATTTGGTTGATCTGGCTTCCCTCTTCCACCACCTGCTTACGCTCAATAAATCGAGGCTCGGTTTTGGTATTGATGTCAATAACAGTGATATAACCTGACTGTTCAGCGACATAAAGATATTGCTGGCCGTAATCGATCAGCAATGATTTGATATTTTCCACATCTGGCAGGCCGACAGAGGCTATCTCAAAACTGACCTCGCCTTCATCATCACTTAGCAGCGATTCCTCTTTTAACATATGGGTGAGCTGTAACTTCCCATCCTCCGTCACCACGACAATAGTGG
>JAOULO010000081.1 GCA_029881995.1 Gammaproteobacteria bacterium | reverse complement strand
GATCACAGACACCCTCTTTTTTAATCAGGGCACAGCGATTATCAAAGATGTTAATCATGGTTTTACGCGCATCGGCAATACCGTGTTTGACTTTACCCTCCGACAGCCCAGTGATCTTTTGAATTTCATCCTGCTTGAAACCGTAAACATCTTTGAGCAACAGGCAAATCTGCTGCACCAGTGGCAAGGTTTTGCTAATACAGGTAAAGCAGTAGTCCAGGTGTTTTGAAATTTCTAGCGACACATCCGGGGATGCAAAAAACACCTCATACAATTTCTCGGAGAGTTCATGGTTTTGAACATGAAGATCGCGCCCCCTGTCCTGATAGTTCGTTTCCCAGCGCGCCTGTTTGGTCAGGATGTTTTTGGCAAGATTGGTGGCAATGCTGTATACCCAGGTTTTAAAGGAAGAGTCTCCTCTAAAAGAATCAATATTTTGTGAAAACTTGATATAAGTTTCCTGCAAAACATCTTCACACTCATGACGATCCGTTAACAGTCGAAATAGATAGGTTTTTAATTCATCTTTGAAACTTAAATACTGCTGTAAATAATTGTCGAGTTCCATCTTGGACATCCTTTTTCAGAGCAATCTCTTTCTAAAAAACCGTGCACAGATACTTTACTTAATGAAAATGACTATCACAACACCTCGCGACGGTACTCTCGCGGGGTTTTACCGGTCCAGCGTTTAAAGGCGCGGCTAAAGGCACTCTGTTCAGAAAAACCAAGCAGTAATCCAATCTCGGGTAGCGATAAATCACTCCCCTGCAATTTGGTTTTCGCCAGGTCGGCACGCACCTCATCCGCTAAATCAGCATAGATAACACCCTGTTTATCGAGTCGCCGTTGCATGGTGCTTGGACTCATATTCAATTTCTCGGCAATGTTTTTGCGCAGGGCCTGGCCGCCATGCAGTTCACGCACTATCGCTTTACGAACCAGATCAACAAAATCATCCGGTAAGGGACGTTTTGCGAGTAGCATGCGGGCGTGCTCATCCAGCACACTCATCAATTGTTGATCACTGCTGGGTAAAGCTTCATTCCAGCTTTCACGGGATATGACCAACTTGCCCACGGGTGCATCATATTGCAAAGTGGTTCTGAAATAATCCTGATGCGCCTGTGAATCAGGCGGTGACGGAAAAGGAAAACACACACGCTCAGGAACCCAATTCTCAGTCGTGACCTGGCGCATTCTTTTGGTCACCAGGGAAAAAACAAATTCATAGGCATGCGGCCAAATCATACCGGCCTTAGACGTCATACATACCGAGATATCATCATCGGTTTCCTGAATCTCCCAGTGAATCCAGGTATTGATCAGCGCCGTATAACGGCAGATGTTCTGAATAGAGTCGCCAACGGTCGCGGCATGGATGATGAGATAATCTAGATATTTATAGTCACCGATTTCCACATGCTGCGCGGTATGCATACCCAGTAGAGGGTCAGCAGACAACCGAAAAGCATTTTGCCAGAAGTCGCGCATCTGACCAAACGTGATTTCCCCGTCGGGATGTTCAGCCGTTTGCCGATCTATCCCGGCCAGCCCCAGTAATTCATCGGTATCAACACCTGTGGACTCCACAGTCTTGAGTACCATTCGTACAGTCACGGTGGTGCATCGGTGCTCGACCATTATATTTCTTCCATTTGACTTCTCAGGTTAAAAACATGAACCGTGCCGTCAATATTCTCCAGACAGGCCTGGCTATTCTATCACCCAGAACAGTCGTTCGAACAAGTAAGTCGGGCATATAAAGCGATGGCCTTATCGGTGTCCTATTTATATCCCTAAAAATATGGGATACCAATATGACAAGGACGATCCGAATAATTGTTCACAAATTAACCGAAATCAAAAGGATGGATCACGATGAATAGAATAATATTTATTTGCCTAATCACGGCGCTGATATTTTCAACACATGCTTCTGCCCTTGAGCAAAGGGCAACGGTTTTCGGTAAATGGAAGACCATTGATGATAATACCGGTGAGCCAAGATCCATTGTGGAGCTGTATGAGGAAAATGGAAAATTATTCGGCAAAATCGTCAAACTCTTCCAAAAGCCCGGCGAAGATTCCGATCCGATATGTTCACAGTGTGAAGGCGATAATAAAAATAAAAAGAAAGTCGGATTAGTCATCATAAATGGATTAACCAGGAATGAAGAAATATGGAGTGATGGCGAAATATTAGACCCCGATAGTGGCGATTATTACACCTGTGAATTATGGCTTGAAGACGGCAAATTGTCCGTCAGGGGTTATATGTTTCTGTTTTTCAGGACACAAACCTGGCTACCGGTGACAGAAAAGACCAAACCATCACCTGAACTAACCACTGCACCACCAGCGGGGATGTAAAAGATGAAAGCACTCGAAAACCGAATTCCACCCCCCATCATTGCCCTGGCCTTCAGCGCACTAATATGGTGGATGGCCGAGTATCTACCAACAATTGAAATCGAATATATGCTCAAGCTGGTTATTGTCAGCCTACTTGTGGTTATTGGCGTTCTCTTTGATCTGTCCGGCCTGGTGTCGTTTCGCAGAGCCAGAACAACCGTGAATCCATTGAAACTCGATAAGTCTTCCGTACTGGTGAATACCGGAGTTTATAAAATCACCCGCAATCCCATGTACGTTGGCCTGGTATTTTTCCTCAGCGCATGGAGTATTTACCTGAATAGTCCCGCTGCGTTGATCATGGTACTGGGGTTTATTCTATATATAACTCTTTTTCAGATAATCCCGGAGGAGAGAATGCTTGCCAGCCTGTTTGGCGAGGAATACATGGCATACCAATCCAGTGTACGCCGCTGGTTGTAATTAAAATAAATCAGGAGATACCGGTGAAAACAGGTCAAACCATACCGCAAATAATACTGCCCGCCATCGACGGCTCACAGTTCAATAATCAATCATTAAAAGGAAAGAAATATTTGCTAACCTTTTTTCGATTTGCCACCTGCCCGTTTTGCAATACGCGCATCGCACAGTTAGTAAAAACAAAGTCAGAACTGGGAGATGAGTTTGAAATTGTTGCCATCTTCGAGTCGAAAATTGATCATTTACAAAAACATGCCAACAAGCATATGGCCAAATTCCCCATCCTGGCGGACTATGGACGCAAATATTATGAAATGTTTGATGTTAAAAAATCCATATTCGGTATGTTAAGAGGTATGCTGTTTCGACTACTACCTGCAATCAAGGGAATGTTAGAAGGCTATCTGCCGCGTGAGATTTCATCTCGATATCTTACGCTACCCTTATCTCTGCTTATCGATGAACAGGGTGTCATTCAACATATCTATTATGGTAAAGATGGCGGAGATCATATGCCAATAGAGCAGATTGTAAAATTTGCGAAAGGACAAGACTAAGAATTAAACAGTTTCATGCAGCAGTTGATTCTAATATAAGAGAAAACTGTGTTCTGACCCTATTTTTCTATAGCGTGTAACTGAGTTTGAATCTTATCTTACTCAAATACCTCTACCAGAAAGTCGACAAAGGCTCTTACCTTTGCGGTGAGGTATTGTCGGTGTGGGTAGACTGCATAGACGTTGAACTGTTGAGGGTCGTAGTGTGGCAGGATCTCGACCAGTTTTCCGTTGTTAAGTTCTTCTTCGCAAGTGAACAGAGGCAGGCGTGAGATGCCAATACCCTGTGCTACCATAGCGACTTCGAGGTCGGCATTGTTGCAAGTGCTGCGTGAACTGACCTTGATTGTCTGGCACTGGCCGTCTTTACAAAACACCCAGTGGTTGGGATTGGGCAGCAGTGAATAGGTCACGCAGTCGTGTTCGACCAGTTCATCGGCCTGTTGTGGTGTGCCGTGCGCCTGCAGGTAGACGGGTGAGGCAACGGTGACACCACGTGATGAGCTGAACTTGCGGGCCACCAGTTTGCTGTCTGGATCAGGGTCGACGCGGATCACCACGTCATAACCTTCTGATACAACATCGATGTAGCGATCATTGAATTCCACTTCCAGTTTGATCTCGGGATAGCGATGCATGAAGGCAGGCAGCACATCCAGCAGGCGTCGTGTACCAAAACTGAGTGGTGCATTGACTCGCAATAGTCCGCTTGGACTTTCCTGCAGCTGGTTGATGGAGCGCTCGGCGTTTTCCGCATCGATGACGATCTGGCTGCATCGTTCGTAATAGGCCCGACCCACATCGGTCAGGCTGATGGTGCGTGTGGTGCGATTCAGCAGGCGGCTGCCAAGACGCTTTTCCAGCCGGGTGATGAGCTTGCTGATGTGCGAAGTGGTGTGGCCCAGGGTCTGTGCGGCGGCGGTGAAGGAACCTGCGTCCACCACCCCCACAAACACGGCCATGCCGTCCAGCAGGTCAATATTGGCGAGTTTTTTGGCCATTTCAGGGTTGATTATGCTTTATTTGGAAATAGTAATTTTCTATTTAGCATATTTATCGCCATTTGTTAACAATCTAGACTGTTTTCCATGCAAGGTCACCAACAGACACGACCATATATATAGGAGAACAGACCATGAAAATACTCGCCTTTGCCGCCAGCAATAGTCGCAAGTCCATTAACCAGCAACTCGTCCGCTACGCCGCCGGCCTGGTGGCGGGGGCCGAAGTTGAGATGCTGGATCTCAATGATTACGAAATGCCCCTGTTCAGTGAAGACCGTGAGGCCGAGATCGGCCAGCCCGATCAGGCCCGGGCCATTATTAACAAGATCGCCGACAGTGATGCCGTGATGATTGCCTTTGCCGAACACAATGGCTCTTATAGCGCCGCCTATAAAAACATCTTCGACTGGGCCTCACGTATACATCAGCAGGTATTTCAGAACAAACCAATGGTTCTGCTGGCCACCTCGCCTGGCCCGGGTGGGGCAGCTACTGTGCTGACGACCGCCACCACTTCTGCGCCCTACTTTGCGGGTGATGTGAAAGCGAGCCTGTCGGTGCCGAGTTTTTACGACAACTTTGACATGGAACAGGGCCGCATCAGCAATGATGCAATCAACCAGCAGTTGATCGAGGCCGTGAACCGCCTGCGTGATGACAACACAGCAACATTGCAACAGGCCAGTTAAACCAAATTAACAGTTGGGAGTAATGACATGAATATTTTAAAACGTGACAGTTTAATCGAAGGTGGTTTTGCTGGTTTAAAAGAACATCAGGTGGTAAAGGGGCCGGCCCTGTTCGGTCCCCGTGCCAATCGTGATGGAAGTTCGCCTGGCATTGGCCGGTTTGTTTACCTTGCCGATGCGCGCTTTATGCCAAATGGTGAAACACACATGCACGATCATCAAGAGATAGACATTATCTCGGTTATCGTTGATGGCCGACTCAGCCATGCAGGGTCCTTAGGACACGGCCAGGAATTAAGACGTGATGAAGTACAGGTGCAACGGGCCGGGGGTGAAGGACTGTCACATAATGAAATCAATCCAGATAATGAATGGAACCGCATGATACAACTCTGGGCCTTACCCGATCGCGCCGGCTTACCGGCAGAATATAAAGTGATCAAACCCAAGTCGGGAAAACTGACACGCATCTATGGTGGAAGCGAGGACAGCGATACGCCCTTCCCCGCCAGCACCATCTTTGACATCGCCGTTTTAAGCCCAACACAAAGCATCGAAGTGAACAGCCCCTTCCAGGCCTACCTCACACGCGGCAAAGGCATAATGAATGGCACACTAATTGAAGACGGTGATTTGATCACCGGCGATAAATTGCAGTTCACCGCCAATGAGGACGTACAGATGATTGTTGTGAGGGGGTGAAGATGAGGAATGGTCAAAGAGCAATTTTTGCTTATATTAGGATGAATTGCTCTCAGGCTATCCGCCTCGTGAGATTTCATCTCGATATCTTACTCTGCCCTTATCTTTGCTTATCGATGAACAGGGCGTTATTCAAACCATCTATTATGGAAAAGATGGCGGGCATCATATGCCAATAGAGCAGATTGTAAAATTTGCGAAAGGATAAGACTAAGTATTAAACAGTTTCATGCGCCAGTTGATTCTAATATAAGAGAAAACTGTGTTCTGACCCCGATTTTGCCTGACCCGGTTTTGCTATTTGCTGCTGTTACACACTGTTACACTCTGTTACCCCCCTGAGACCTTATTTTGCATTGAGCCGTCTAAGATTTGATCATCGCAAATCAAGATAAGGAGATACCACTATGAAAAATAAAAAGACTCTCACTCTGTTACTCGTAGTCGGGACAGGCATGGCTTTGACTATCGCTGGCTGTACCGGTAAATATAGTAAACATGATCCGGCACGACATTCGGCCTGGTTAATGGAAGAGGTAAACGATGAACTTGACCTGAATACTAAACAACAAGCCAAGCTAAAGGTCTTTGTCGATGAGTTGGCTGATGGCCATAAAGTCATGCATAGTCAACGCAAGCAGAGTCGAGAGACCATCATGAGCCTGCTTGAACAACACAGTCTGGATCGCAAGAAGTCACTCGCTCTTGTACAGGGTCATATCAATACTGTGCAACAACGGGCACCGAAGCTTGTCAATTCATTTGGAGACTTCTATGACAGCCTGAACCCGGAACAGCGCAAGGAAATGCGTGAACATCTTGATAAACATTTCGATCATCATCATGGCAGACATGGCTGGTAAGATAAAGGAGTCGACTATGTTATTTCATAAGCTGATTGGCTGGCACCATCGACATCACCACACTGGACGGATATTCCGACGCATCAGTCGGAAACTTACCCTCGATGAATACCAGCAAGTAAAGTTTGAGAACCTGCAAATTGCCTGGAACAGGGCCCGTACAAACCTGCAGAAAATTCGTAGTGAACGGGATGAAATGCTGGAATCCATGCTCAACGCGCCAACGATTAATCAGGATGAAATCTTGCGCGTGGTAAACATTCCACAGCTATCACTCAATGAAGAGATGCCGAGTGTTATTGAGTTATACAGTGATTTTCATACCAGTCTCAACCAGTCGCAGCGAGAGCAACTGCTTATGTTATGGCATAAATACCAACAGAAATGGCAGGGCTGCCGACAATAACCTCTACTCAGGGTACGGCTCGTCCAGCCTGTACCCTGGGGAAGGTTATAACCCTGATAATTGCAGAACCGTCATCTCCCACATACAATCAAACATATGAACAGAATCCTGCTTATCGACGATGATGATCAATTAGCCGTACTGCTTGATGAGTACTTCACACGCTTTGATCTGCAATTAAGCAGCGTCACCCTACCATCGGCTGGCATCGAGCAGCTTACACAGGAGCGTTTTGATCTAGTCATTCTTGACATCATGCTGCCCGAAATAGATGGTTTCGAGGTATGTAAACGGATACGCCAGCAAAGTGATATACCTATTATAATGCTCACCGCCCGTGGTGAAGTCATGGACCGGGTGGTCGGGCTGGAACTCGGTGCCGATGATTATTTGCCCAAACCCTTTGAGCCACGTGAACTGGTGGCGCGTATCCAGACCATTCTTAAACGCAGTCAACGGCAAGTGGCACAAAATAATCAACTCCATTTCGGAGAACTGATAATCGATATTGATTTACACCAGGCCTCCCTGGCGGATGTGCCTTTGCAGTTAAGCAGCATGGAGTACCAGTTACTGCTATACCTTGCTAACTCGGTGGGCAAGACCCGTAGTCGTGACGAGATACTTAATCATTTGAAAGGTATCGAAACCGAGATCTACAGCCGCGCTGTTGATATCGCGATCAGTCGTTTACGTCAAAAACTCAAACCTCATGAACTGATCAAGACAGTCCGTGGCAGTGGCTATGTTTTTATAGGTAAGACAACATGAAAATCACACAACACTTTTCTCGTCATACACTGTCCGGAAAATTGTTGTTGCTGTTTATCGTTATTGCTTTGCTAGTGATGCTGCTGGTAGGTGGCAGTATGCAGCACATCATCCGTGAGCATTTTAAAGTACATATCCGTCCAAACCTACTGCAATACCTCAGCTATGTACAACAGGACATCGGTTACCCCCCAAGTCGGCAACGGGCTAAACAACTAGCCACAGAATTGAATGTAGACATCCTGATCCAGGATCAACAGGGATACTGGTCATCACACGGCCAACAAATTGATCTGGATAACATACAAATCAAACATCACCATATTGTAGGCGATAGTAGACTCACAGTAGGTGATACCCAATACGCCCTGATCGAAGTCGAGAACAAGGATAAGTTTTTCATGGTCGACCTGGGTGATGCACGCCTGTTCTTTGGGATTCCCCAACAGGAACGAGACCTACATTCCCGCATATTCTTTTCCCTGTTTATGCTGCTCATCATTCTCAGCTTACTCTACTATGCGACGCGTCGCCTGTTTGCCCCTTTGCAAACCATCCGCGCAGGGGTGCAACGTTTTGGTACCGGTGAACTGGATCACCGTATAAGTATAAAACGGCGTGATGAACTGGGTGAGCTGGCGAGTAGTTTCAACACCATGGCTGATGATATCCAGCAAATGCTGGAAGCCAAACGCCAGCTATTGCTTGCCATCAGTCATGAATTACGTTCACCTCTGACGCGTACCAAGGTCGCCACCGAGTTACTGGATGATGCCGAACAACAGCAACGTTTGCACCGTGATCTGAACGAGATTGAAAAACTCATTGAAGAACTCCTGGAAACAGAACGTCTTAGCACACCGCATCGCGTCCTGAACCGGGCACCCCATGCCATGAATACGCTTATCAGTCAGGTGATTGATGACTTTTACAAAGAAGCGAATATACAGTTTGCACCCGCGACAGAGGAAATCACACTGGATGTCGATGCGGCACGTATCAAGCTCCTGCTAAAAAACCTTATCGATAATGCACTGCGCCATAGTCCATCCGACAAACCGATCGCCATCCACCTGCAGAAGACCTCAAATGATATTGAATTACAGATTCGTGATGAGGGTGAGGGTATCGAAGCGGAATACCTGCCACACCTGACTGAACCCTTTTATCGCGTCGACCCTTCACGCCAACGAGAAACGGGAGGTTATGGACTGGGGCTTTATCTGTGTCGCATGATTGTCGAGGCCCATGGCGGGACACTTTCTATAGAAAGTCAAAAACAACAGGGCACAAGTATCACGATCCGTTTACCATTTTGAATCAAGGGGTCTTCCCCCTATTACTAGAAAGTATACTCATTCAAACAGCTCAATAATAAATTTTGCTAAGGCCCTGATGCGAGCCTGATTTCTTAGATCTTTATGGTACACCAGCCAGATGGCATGGTTGGGTAAGGGCTGATCTTTGAGAACAGGTTTTAATTGCGGGTTGTGGTGTTGAACTAATTTAGGTTGAATAGAGATACCGACTCCATCAAGAGTTGCACGTAACCTGGTGGAGGTGCTGTCACTCATTAACACGGGTGAGGCGTGTGTCAGCAGGAATTTGTTTTCAGGCATATTGCTTAACTGTTCACCGTAGGCAATGACGCGATGT
>JAOULO010000031.1 GCA_029881995.1 Gammaproteobacteria bacterium | reverse complement strand
CTGTCTCTCGGCGTCGGTGTTTCACTGGCTATGCCGGGTTTAGGGGATTGGCATTCAAATGTGAATGAGCAGCCCCAATCAAGCCTACAACTGGCCGAGGGGGCTGATTCAAAGAGCAGCAAAAAATCTGCAGTACAGGAAAAAAAGAGTCCTAAGCGTCGTTCTTTAAAGATCGTACGGGTATCTCCACACCAGCAAAATGCCATTCTCATCGAAAAGATTTTAGTTGCTGAAATTGCCGGTCAGCGAGGCATGTTGACCACGGCTGTTCGGAACTATGTCGAAGCCGCAAAAATTTCTCAGGATCCAGAAATTGCCGAACGGGCAGCCCGTATTGCGGTTTATGCCCGTGAAACCGGTCAGGCCCTGGATGCCGCCCGTCTATGGGTTAAATTGGCCCCCCTCAGCCTGGATGCCCGTCAGGTATTGGCTGCTCTTCTAGTCAGAAACGGCATGACGGATGAGGCGCTGGCTCATTTTGAAGCGGTCATTGCCGATGGAGAGCAGGACGAACAAAAAGGTTATATGTTGATTACCTCTTTGTTAAGCAAGGAACAGGACAAGCTCTCTGCCTTGAAGGTCATGGAAAAACTGGTTGCCAAAAGAGCGGACAGTGCCCATGCCCATTATGCCTATAGCCATCTGGCACTGCTGGTTGGAGAGTATGAAAAGGCAGAGAAAGGTATTGCACGGACCCTGGAGATTAAATCAGATTGGGTGCAGGCCCTGATGCTACAGGTGAATATTCTGTCGCGACAGGGACGAAATGGTGAGGCTCTGGAAAAGCTGGCCACTGTGGTAGATGACAATGAGGATGACCATTCCCTACGTCTTTTTTATGCCCGCAAGCTGGTCGATGCCAAACGTCTGGAAGATGCCAGGGATCAGTTCAAACAACTTATCGATAATGACGATGAGGATGCACGAGGTGATGCTATTTATGCGCTGGGTCTTCTTTCACTGCAATTAAGTGAAGCAGATGATGCGGAAGATTATTTCAAGAAACTGGTTGAGCTTGGCAAGCGTAGTAATGAAGCGAATTATTACCTTGGTCAGATGGCGGAACGAAATAAAGATCCTGCGGATGCCATTGAGTATTACTCACTGGTTAAATTTGGCGATCACTTAATTGATGCCCAGATCAGAATTTCTGTCCTGATTGCCAAGTCTGGTAAGGTTGATGAAGCCCGTAAAAGACTGCAATCGATTGATGCCAAGACTTCGGATGTCAGTCTGCGTATCTATCTTGCCGAGGGTGAGATTCTGCGTAATGACAAACAATACGAAACTGCCATTGAGCTTTATACCGAGGCACTGGCTGAATTACCCGATAATATTGAACTACTGTATGCCAGGGCATTGACAGCCGAAAAGGTAGATCGACTGGATGTTACCGTTCAGGATTTGCAGGAAATTGTCGAACGCCAACCAAACAATGCTCAGGCATTAAATGCCCTTGGCTACACCCTGGTTGATAGAACGGACCGTCTTGACGAAGGGGTCAAGCTTATCGAGCGTGCCTACAAACTTAATTCTTCTGATCCTGCGATTACAGACAGCATGGGCTGGGCCTATTATCGTCAGGGCAAGCTTACCGAAGCTCTTCGCCTATTACGTAAGGCCTTTTCTCTGAATAATGACGGTGAAATTGCCGCCCACCTGGGTGAAGTCATGTGGGTCTCAGGCGATAAGGATGGAGCAAGGGAAATCTGGGATGCTGCACTGAGGCAAACACCGGAGCATAAAGTCTTGCTGGATGTCATTCAGCGCTTTCTTAAATGATTCGAGCCCTGTTTTTTCTTTTGCTGCTGTTCCAGGCAGCATGTACCACAGTTCAAGAAGTACCTGATTCCTTAAATACCGGTTCATGGCAGGCCCATAAGGCCAGCCTGGATGATATGAATCACTGGTTTGCTACTGGCCGGGCGGCTATCAATAATGGCAGTGAGTCCTGGCATGTAAACTTGCTCTGGTTACAACAGGGGGATGACTACAAAATCCGTTTATTTGGCCCATTTGGTGCCGGGCAAGTCCAGATAACAGGTAATGAAGAACAATCTGAATTACAGACATCGGATGATGAGCGCTTCTACTCGACTGATATTGATACACTACTTTATGCACGGACTGGTGTTAAAATGCCTGTGGCAGAATTGCGTTACTGGTTGCTGGGATTACCTTCGCCGGGCAGCAAAGAAGCTGCAACCATTGATAAACATGGGCGTCTGTCTCAACTAAAACAGGGTGACTGGCGAGTAAGGTACAAGCGCTATATGCCAGTCAATGGTCTGGTCTTACCTCGAAAGATATTTGCAGATAAACAGGATCTGGATGTTCGTGTGGTGATCGATGAGTGGAAACTGGGCCCGGCCACCACGGACAATCCTTTTAACGAAAAATCTTGAATGGCCTGTTCGGCTGCTATCAAATTTTCTAAGATACGATAATTTACAATAAACTCGAAAATAGAATGATGTCTGATGCTCCGAGTCGGTGGCCTGCACCTGCTAAATTAAATCTTTTTCTGCACATCACCGGAAGGCGAGATGATGGCTATCATTTGCTGCAAACGGTTTTTCAATTTCTGGATTTTGGCGATGAACTGGAATTTACACCAAGGTCAGATGGCCAGATCCATCGAATTACTGAAATTGATGGTGTTGAGCCTGAGGAGGATCTGGTTGTTCGAGCCGCCCGATTATTGCAACAGGAAGCCAAGCTTGAACAGGGCGCCGATATCTCCCTAAATAAAAATCTCCCAATGGGAGGAGGTCTGGGTGGTGGAAGTTCTGATGCCGCGACCACTTTAGTGGCCCTCAATCAGATTTGGGCCTGTGGGCTGGCAAATGAGCAGCTCGCCGAGCTAGGACTTCAGTTGGGTGCCGATGTTCCGGTATTTATTCGAGGCCAGGCCGCCTGGGCCGAGGGTGTGGGGGAGAATCTCACCCCCGTTGAGCTGCCCGAGCCCTGGTTTGTGGTGCTCTGTCCCCCGGTAAATGTCTCAACAGCCAAGGTTTTTTCCGATCCACAATTGATACGGGATTGCTCAGCCATTACAATACGCGACTTTCTGTCCGGGGCTGGCACGAATGTCTGTGAGCCTCTGGTGAGAAAAGGCTGGCCTGAGGTGGATGATGCACTACAAGCCCTGTCTCAGTTCGCTGAGGCACGGATGACCGGAACCGGCGCCTGTGTGTTCGCGGCTTTTGAGCAGGAACAGACAGCAAGGTCAGCCTGGCAACAGCTTTCTGGTGATTGGCCAGGGTTTGTTGCCCGAGGTTTAAATACCTCGCCCCTGTTGCAGGTGCTAAACTAACGGCCCGAAACACAGTGATTAATTGGGGTGTAGCTCAGTTGGCAGAGCACCGGATTTTGATTCCGGTTGTCGTAGGTTCGAATCCTACCACCCCAGCCATATTGAAAGGCTGGAAATGTGAGGTCTATAACCTGAGAAGGTTTAAACTTCTAAACGACCGCCAGGATGCGAACCGTGAGGTTCGACGATTTTGCCGGGACCATTTTGTCTGGAACAAAATGGGACGCGCATAGCGTGCCCGGAGGGTGAACCACATGGATGTGGTGAATCAACAAAATCGAACAGTGTAGCCATAGCAGAGCTGGCCCGAAGGGCGAAGGGCAGGATGCCCGGAGGTAATCCTGGCACCCCAGCCATACATCAGGTCCTAGGTACCAGGGCCTACGGACTAGTACCTATATTAACGGGGGCACCGTGTCTGACAGTAATATGATGGTCTTTACGGGCAATGCGAATCCGCAGCTGGCCCAGGCGATCGTCTCACGATTGCAGATGCCACTCGGTAAGGCCGTTGTTGGCAAGTTCAGCGACGGTGAGTCCATGGTGGAAATCATGGAAAATGTTCGTGGCAAGGATGTGTTTGTCGTGCAGCCTACCTGTGTGCCGACAAATGACAATCTGATGGAATTACTGGTGATGATCGATGCTCTGCATCGTTCCTCAGCAGGACGTATCACAGCAGTGATACCTTATTATGGTTATGCCAGGCAGGATCGACGACCACGTTCCGCCAGGGTGCCGGTAACAGCCAAGGTAGTGGCTGATATGCTTATGGCCGTTGGAACAGATAGATTGCTGACGGTCGATCTGCATGCAGATCAGATCCAGGGATTTTTTAATATCCCTATCGACAATGTCTACGCGTCCCCCATTTTGCTTGGGGATGTCTGGCGACAGGAGTATCCGGATCTGATGGTAGTCTCACCGGATGTGGGTGGGGTGGTCAGAGCCAGGGCCCTTGCTAAACGGCTGGATGATGCGGATCTGGCGATTATCGATAAACGTCGCCCACAGCCCAATGTGGCTCAGGTGATGAATATTATCGGTGATGTCGAGGGACGTAGCTGTGTTATCGTTGATGACCTGGTAGACACCGCCGGGACACTGGGGCAGGCAGCAGGTGCCTTGAAAGATCATGGTGCGGCTAAGGTTGTTGCGTATTGTACTCATCCGGTGTTGTCCGGTAAGGCCATTGAAAACATCATGGGTTCGGCCCTGGATGAGCTGGTGGTAACGGATACTATTCCGTTATCTGATGCTGGCCAGGCCTGCAGTAAAATACGCCAGCTCAGTGTGGCGGGCATGTTGGCTGAGACCATGCGACGGATTAATAACGAAGAATCCGTCAGTAGTATGTATGTTGACTAGATTTTTGTGTACTCGTTGAATCGAGTAGACGAAGCAAGTAACCATCTCAGGTCGCGGGGATGGTGCCGGGAAACCGGCGTTTATTAACTGTAAATTAGGAGTAACTCGAATGAGTGGTGAAAGTTATATTCTGGAAGCTGAAGCCCGTAACGACCTGGGGAAAGGTGCGAGCCGCCGCCTGCGTCGTGAAGGTAAAGTGCCAGCCGTGATATACGGTGCTGGCAAGGAACCAACTTCTCTGTCGCTGGATCACAATGATCTGCTACACAAGCTGGAGAACGAGGCCTTTTTCTCTCATATCTTGACGGTCAAACTGGCTGGTAACGAAGAGAGTGCCATCATCAAGGATCTGCAACGTCATCCATCTAAGCCGACTGTGCTTCATATGGATCTGCAGCGCGTCAGTGCCTCAGAGAAAATCCGTGTCCATGTGCCAATTCACTTTATCAATGAAGACACGTGTCCTGGCGTAAAAGAGGGTGGTCTGGTCACTCACAGTGCGACTGAAACGGAAGTGAGCTGTCTGCCAAAAGATCTGCCTGAATATCTGGAAGCCGATCTGGCTGATCTGCAACTGGATGGAATTTTCCATATGTCAGACATCAAACTGCCAGCTGGCGTTGAAATTGTTGAACTTTCTCATGGTGAAGGCCATGACCAACCTGTTGCCTCTGTCCACATGACTCGTGCGGCGAAAGAAAGTGCCGATGAAGGTGGTGCAGCTGAAGGTGGTGCAGCTGAAGGCAGTGAAGAAGGCGGCGAAAGCTAAGCCTTTTTCAGTAACTGAAGACGAGAACCGGCGTTGTCTGGTCGCGTACAACTGATTGTTGGTCTGGGAAACCCCGGCCGCGAATATCAGGATACGCGCCACAACGCCGGTTTTTGGTTTGTGGACGAAGTGGCTCGCCAGCAGGGTGCCAGCTTTAAGCCAGAAAAGAAGTTTCATGGGGATGCGGCAAAGTGCCGTATCGATGGTGATGAAGTCTGGCTGCTCAAGCCACAGACCTTCATGAACCTCAGTGGTCAGTCGGTGCAGGCCCTTGCAAATTTCTACAAGGTCCCGGTTGAGTCTATTCTGGTGGTGCATGATGAACTGGATCTGGATGCCGGCGTGGCCCGCCTCAAAGAGGGTGGTGGACATGGTGGCCACAATGGCCTGCGTGACATTATCCAGAAAATGGGTGGCAACAAGTTTCTGCGCCTACGCCTTGGTATTGGCCATCCCGGTGACAAGTCACGTGTCACAGGACATGTACTGAACAAAGTCAGCCAGGATGATCGTATCGATATCGAGCGAGCCATTGATAATGCCATACGAGAATTACCCACGGTCATTGCCGGCGATCTGGCAAAGGCCATGAATCATTTACATAGCAAGTAATCAAACAGGAATTAATGATGGGAATTAAATGCGGAATCGTCGGCCTGCCCAATGTTGGCAAATCCACCTTGTTTAATGCACTGACCAAGGCCGGGATTCAGGCGGAGAACTATCCTTTCTGTACCATCGAACCCAATGTCGGCATCGTGCCGGTGCCTGACCCGCGTCTGGATAAACTGTCCGCCATCGTTGAGCCTGAAAAAGAGTTAGCAACAACGATTGAGTTTGTGGACATCGCTGGCCTGGTGGCTGGTGCCTCAAAAGGAGAAGGGCTGGGTAACAAGTTCCTGGCCAACATCCGCGAGACCGATGCTATTGCCAACGTAGTCCGTTGTTTCGAAAACGACGACGTAGTGCACGTGGCGGGCAAAGTTGACCCTATCGACGATATCGAAGTCATCAATACTGAGCTGGCACTGGCAGATATGGACAGTGTCGAGAAGGCCATCAACAAGACCTCCAAGGTGGCCAAATCTGGTGATAAAGACGCCAAGGTCAAACTGGTGGTGCTGGAGAAGGTCAAGGCACAACTGGATGAGGGCAAGCTGGTGCGTTCTATGGGGCTGGATGATGATGAGAAGGCCATGCTGCGCGAGCTCTTTCTGCTGACCATCAAACCGGCCATGTATATCGCCAATGTCAGTGAAGACGGCTTTGAAAACAATCCCCTGCTCGACAAGGTGCGTGAATATGCTGCGGCTGAAAATGCTCCAGTGGTGCCCGTCAGCGCCTCGATAGAAGAAGAATTGATCGAACTGGATGATGCAGAGAAGCAGGACTTTCTCAGCGAGATGGGCCTGGAAGAGCCGGGCCTGAATCGAGTGATTCGTGCGGGATATGAGTTGTTAGGCCTGCAGACCTATTTCACTGCCGGCAAGAAGGAAGTCCGCGCCTGGACCGTGAAGCGGGGTGCCACCGCCCCCGAGGCCGCTGGCGTGATTCATACCGATTTTCAAAAAGGTTTCATCCGTGCCGAAGTAACTTCTTACGATGATTTCATCCAGTACAACGGTGAACACGGTGCCAAGGAGGCGGGTAAACTGCGACTGGAAGGCAAGGAATACATCGTGCAGGATGGCGATGTTATGCATTTCCGTTTCAACGTCTAACTAAGTCATTGATTCTACAGGGCCACAGCCGAATAGCCTGACGGTTCCTGCTTGACAATGTCGGGGTGAACAAGGAAAATGCGCCCTCTTTTCGCCACCCACTGGTGGCAGACCTATGGCGAGGTAGCTCAGCTGGTTAGAGCGCAGCACTCATAATGCTGAGGTCGGGAGTTCAAGTCTCCCCCTCGCTACCATTTTCAAATCCTTGACGAAATTTCTTTCGCGGCATTCTTTAAAGTCATGGCCCATTCATCCTGGCGTCGCTCGATAGGGGCGGAGACAGACAGGCCGCCGATGACGTCGTTTTTGTTATTGCGGATCAGTACACCGATACAACCCACACCGATCTCGGCTTCTTCATCATCATAGGCAAAACCCTGGGCGCTGGATGTCTGTAAATCTTTGAGCAGGGCGCTGATGGAGGAGCGGGTGTGTTGGGTATAGGCCTTGAGGCCGGTGCGTTCGCTGTAGGCACGAATAAATTCATTGCCCAGGTCATCCAGCATGAGCTTGCCCACGGCGGTGACATGCAGGGGGGCACGACTGCCGATGACCTGTTCGACTCGCATCATGCGGTTGGGGGTGGCTCGTTCTATATAGATGACTTCATCCCCTTCGCGGATGGTGAGATTGATGGTCTCGCCGATTTCATCACGCAGGCGCTCCAGGATGGGCAGGGCCTCTTCGCGCAGGTCTGTCGAGCGGCGGCGGCTGCTGGCAAGCTGGGCGAGTTTTCGCCCTATAAAATAGTGCCCGGCTGAATCCCGTTCAACAAAGCCCACTTCGATGAGAGAGCCCAGGATACGAAAGGCGGTGGAGGGATGCAGCCCGGTTTCAGCAGACAGAATCTTGAGACTGGCTGATTGTGGGGTGCTGGCAATGGCCTGCATAAGGCTAGCCGAACGATCAATGACTTGTATGGATGATGACATATAATTTCACATTATGAAAACGATTGTGTATTGCGAAATTGTAGAATACTCGCTATGGTATATGCAAGTCGAGATTAAGCAGTGTTGGCAAAGAAAACACTGCTTTTTCTTTTGTTACAAAATTTCACATTGTGAAATCAATTATGCATTCTGAAATTCCGGGTCGTGAGTATCGGGGATATCAAACGAGAGGACAAGCTAATGAGCACAACAGCAGAACAAATGACAGCCCTGCCTACCTTCTGTGAGGGCATCCAGCACTACGGTGAGCAATGGGATGGTTTTGACAAACATGCGGCCAGTCCGGTGATTGCTGAGGGTCAGTCGGCCATTAGCAAAATCGATGAAACTGCTGCCTACCAGACTCTGATGGGGGCTGATGCCCTACGTTATGTCACCCTGCAGCTATGTGGCTCTAAAGGCTCAGGTCACCCTGGTGGTTTTGCCTCCAGTGCCGAAGCCCATGCCGCGCTGATGATGCTGGGTCATAC
This sequence comes from Gammaproteobacteria bacterium, assembly GCA_029881995.1. Classification (GTDB taxonomy): domain Bacteria; phylum Pseudomonadota; class Gammaproteobacteria; order UBA6429; family Thiohalophilaceae; genus JAHEDB01. The sequence goes on along the minus strand of JAOULO010000031.1, from coordinate 30,309 downwards.
TAATATAGTCACTGAGGTTGGCCACCACGCGCCTGGCTTTTATTCCTCCATGTTTCTGGATGGATCGCTTGAAGCCATGGACATCCATAACATGAATGACATGCAGACCCGATTCCGTGAAAAGCACGGTCTGCTGGGTCACTTGTCGGGCGCCATTCCTGGTCTGCTGGCTCCGGCCGGGCCACTGGGTCAGGGTATGCACTTTGCTATGGCCGGTGCCTATCTGCATCGCGATAAGCTTTTCCCCGTTACCATTGGTGATGGTGGCATGGGTGAGCCCTATGTTTTGAATGCCATGATGCACTTCAATACCGCTTACCCGGATATTACTAACTTCCTGCCGACACTGATCTGGAACGGCTATTCCCAGGAACACCATTCTATGGTTTCTCTGCACAATAACGAGCAGATGATTAATTACTGGAAGGGCCACAAGTTTGAAGAAGTCATTCTGATTGATGCGAAAGACTTCGATGACAGTGGACAGGAAGGCGCCTATGTTGATAGCAGCCACTTCTCTCTGCCAAATCGTCTGGCCTTTGCTCAGGCAGTTCTGGAAGGGATTGATAAGGCGGCCAAGTCTGCCATGGGTGGTACGCTGACGGCATTCATTATCAAGCAGCTGAAGGGCACGGGTGTACATACGGTTGGTGCCAAGTCGCACAACCTGTATCCAGCCGATACCCTGGATCAGCCACATATTATTGATGGTCTGAAGCGCCGTGCTTTACCTGAAGCAGCCTGGCAGATTGTTCGTGATAACTTCAGCCGAGCCGGTGGTGGCCCTGCTGTTAAGACGGTTGTTACAGAATCCGAACTGGCCATGACACCACTGCCCAAGCTGAAGATGCAGGAATTTGGCAAAGATGAAAAAGCAGTGCCTTCTACTGCCATGGGTGCCCTGGTTGCCCAGGTCGGTCAGGCGGACAAGCGTTTTGTTGTCACCAATGCCGATGGTAATGAAGCTTCAGCCATGAAGAACATCAATGACGCATTGAAGATTCGTCACCCAACAGAAGACGCGCTGTATAACCAGTCACCTAATGGTCAGGTATATGAGCCATTGAACGAAGATGCCTGTGCGGGTCTTGCTGCCGGTCTGGCTCTGTTTGGTTCGCGTTCTTTGTGGCTGTCTTATGAGTCCTTTGCCATCAATGGTTGGCCAATTGTTCAGACGGTTACTCAGGCCATGGCGGAACTGCGTCGTAAGACACCTTCTATTGTCACCATGTTTACTGCTGGTGCATTGGAGCAGGGTCGTAACGGCTGGACTCATCAGCGTCCTGAGATTGAAAACTATTTCGGTGCCATGATGCGTAACGGTAACGTGTTCCCACTGTTCCCCTGTGATGCCAATGCCATGCAGGTGGCTTATGAATATGCGACTAATAGCTTTAACAAGGGCATGACCATTATCGCTTCGAAGAGCCCACTGCCAGTTTACATGAGCATAGATGAAGCGCGTACTGCGATGGATGAAGGTGCGGCAACCATTTATGAATCTACTGCTGGTGACAAAGGCACGGTTGTCTTTGCCGTTACCGGTGACATGATATATCTGCCGGTCTTCAAGGCTAAAGATGAACTGGAAGCGAAGGGTTATAAGGTTCGTATTGTTGCGGTAGTTAACCCACGTCGCCTGTATCGCCCAACGGATGTTGCATGGGATACTGTGTCTCAGCCAGATGACAAGTTCATGAGTGACGCAGACTTTAACAAACTGTTTGATGGTGATGTCTTGTTGGCCGTCAGTGGTGGTCCAAGTGCTCCTCTGGAGCCTGTATTGCTGCGCACCACGGCACCGCGTCGTGACACCATTTGCTGGAAACGTGGTGAGACCACAGCATCACCAGATGAAATTATGGCCTTCAATGGCATTACGCCAGAGATTATGGTCGAACGAGTTGAAACATTAACGAAGTAGTGAGTGACCTTAGCCTGATCTGGCCGGTTTGTGGGAAGCAGTGCCGGCCAGTTTCAGGATTTTTCTAATGTTTAACTATTTAATTGCGAGACAGACTAATGGCTGAAACAAAAATTATCGTACTAGATGATGACCCAACTGGGTCACAAACGGTTCATAGTTGCTTACTGCTGACACGTTGGGATGTGGATACGCTGAAGACAGGTTTGCTGGATACGGCACCACTGTTTTTTGTATTGACCAATACCCGTGGTATGGATGCTAAATCAGCAGAAACCCTGACTCGTGAAGTCTGTATCAATTTAAAGCAGGCGCTAAACGAACTCGCCTCAGAAGGTCGAGAGATCAATCCACTGGTTGTAAGTCGTTCAGATTCTACACTGCGTGGGCATTATCCGGTTGAAACTGACGTGATTGCCGAAGAGCTGGGCCCGTTTGATGCCCACTTCATGGTACCTGCCTTTTTTGAGGGTGGTCGCTTTACCGTAGACAGTGTCCATTATCTGATGGTGGATGGTGAGCCTGTTCCCGTACATCAAACTGAATTTGCCAATGATTCAGTTTTTGCTTACAGCCATAGTTATCTGCCTGATTATGTGGAAGAGAAAACAAAGGGACGTATTAAGTCCAATGATGTTGTGCGTTTTCAGTTGTATGACGTACGTAACGATAGTCTGGCAAAGTTAATGGGTTTGTCAGGTAATCAGTGTTGTGTGGTTGATAGTGAAACCCAGGATGATCTGAATCATTTCTGCCATCAATTAATGCAGGCGGCATCACTTGGTAAGCGTTTTTTATTTAGAAGCGCTGCCAGTCTGTTAACAGCATTGGCACAGTTGCCACCTCAGCCGGTAAAAGCTGAGCAAATGAATCAGTATGTCCGTAATGGCAAACCGGGTGTTATCATTGTTGGTTCACATGTAAAGAAAACCACGCAACAGTTATCGGTGCTTTTCGATACACCTGGCATTATCCCTGTAAAAGTGGATGTAGAGCGTATCGGCAATGATGAGAATCTACTGGATAACATTATCGAGAAAATTACTTCTTTGCATCAACAGGGAATCAATGCGGTGGTATTTACCAGTCGCACTGAAAAGACATTCGATTCACAAGCTGAGCGACTAGCGTTTGGGGTTCAAGTATCGGAATTTCTGATGGATGTTGTTCGTCACTTACCCAAAACGCTGGGATTTTTAATCAGCAAAGGTGGTATCACTTCCAATGATGTCTTGAGTACAGGCCTGAGTCTGACAAGCTCCCGAGTTGTAGGACAGATTCTGCCAGGTTGTTCGGTTGTTCGTTGCCCGGGTGACCATGAGCTCTATCCTGAATTACCTGTTGTTATTTTCCCTGGAAATGTAGGTGATGAGTATTCCCTGGCTAAGGCATTTAATTACCTTACACAGCAGGAAAGCTCAGTTTTACCATCACACACAGCAGGTTCAGCTGCTTAGATCCTATAAAACTTACTTCAAAACAGGCCATACCAGACAATCTTGGTATGGCCATTTGTTATTATTCCTAAGTTCTTCTCAAGCCCTTCCTGTTTTCTATATTCGTTCATGCGCCTGATACATATGCGCAGCATCCACATTGTCAAACATTGTTAAATTTTATAATTCGATAATATCGCTTTTATCAATGTTTCCGCTTGAGTGCCGATAAAGCTCACATTGGACCCAGTTTATATTCGTTTTCTGGAGCCTGATGCTGGAGAGTTATAAATGCATAAATTAAGTGTGATTTCAAATGGCGCACAGGCTAATAGTGATTGTAAAAACATGCCTGTACGTAGATTGCTGGTTGTAGATGATGAGGAAAATATTATTCGTTCACTGGTACGACTATTGCGACCGGAAGGATATGAGATTCTCACAGCAAACAGTGGTGAGCAGGGTCTAGAAGTTCTTAAAACTGAACAGGTAGGGGTAGTTCTGTCAGATCAACGTATGCCAGGCATGAGTGGCACTGAATTTCTTAGTAAAGTAAGAGACTTGTATCCAGGTACTGTTCGTATTGTTTTAAGTGGATATACAGATCTGAAAACAATTACAGAAGCAATTAACGAAGGTGAGATATATAAATTTTTAACCAAGCCATGGGATGATGAATTGCTAAAAGCAAATGTGGTTGATTCATTTAGACAATTTGAACTTGTTAATGAAAATGATCATTTAAATCGACAATTACAGATTGTTAATGATGAGTTGAAAAAGGCTAATGAAAAGTTGGAACTAAATTTTAATTACCAAAAAAAGAATGCAGAAATAAATTTTAGAAGTTTACAGGTAACGCAGCAAATAATGGAAAATATGCCAATTGGGATTATGGGCGTAGATAATAATGAAATGATTGTATTGGCTAATAGTATGGCGCACAAAATGTTAGGAGCAAACCCTACGAGACTGTTTGGAGATAGTATAAGTAATGTTATGGAACAAGCTTTGTTGGGTAAAATTATGGACGAGAGTGAGGAAGAAATTAAAAATATTATTGATGGTTCGAATGGCATTCATTATCTGGTGTATAAGAAGTCAGACGCAGAGGAGTCATGGGGTAAAATTATTATGTTGATTCCTGATGAGGTATTAAAAAGTGAAGTCAATTGAAATATCTGTAGACGAGTGTCATGCGGGTTCTGTTTTAACGGAAGATGTAAATAATGCAAGTGGGGCAGTAATGCTAAAAGCTGGGACTGTGCTTACAGAAGATAAAATCAATACATTGATAAGAATTGGTGTTACTGAAGTAAGTATTGTAAACAATCAAAAACTTTCTCCGGAGCAGTTGGAGAAAAAACGAAAGGCAGTGAATAAGTTGATGAAAGGGGTCTTCAGGAAAGTTGAGTCTGACCTTGGCATGAAAAAGCTAAAGGATATTTTGACAGAGTACTATATTAATGAGAGATAAGTATGATTGGGCTAGAGAAGTTAAATATTTCATCTAAGAGTATCCCTTCACTACCGTTGGTAATCCAGGAAATCATAAATCTTAGTGAAAAGGAAGAAAATGATTTCCAGGTTTTGATTGGAAAATTACAAAAAGATCCTGGACTTACTGCGCAGGTGTTGGCATTAGCTAATTCATCATTTTATGGGTTACAGAATAAAGTATCGAGTCTGAGAGAGGCATGTATTGTTCTGGGTGTGCATACATTGAAAAGTATTGCGCTAGCAGCTGGTATCATAAATCATTTTCCTGCAAGTAAGTTGAGTGCAGTAAGTGTAGATGATATTTGGCGGCATTCAGTTGGAACAGCTGTAGCAGCAAGAGTGCTTGCTGAATTGACAGTGGTTGAACCAGATCTTGCATTTACTGCAGGCCTGCTGCATGACATAGGAAAGATTATTATCAATAAAAAGGCGAGAGATAAATATCTTGAAGTAATAGAGTATAAAAAACATAACGACTGTTATATGTTAGATGCAGAGAAGGTTGTGCTTGGGATTACTCATGCAGAAGTAGGCGAGTTCGTGGCTAAAAAATGGAAATTGCCTGAACCAATATGTTCAGTGATACGATATCACCATGCAGATTTTGAACAGGCTGAATCAAAGTTACCAGCATTAATTCATGTGGCAGATATCGTGAGTTGTGGGTTGTTAGCTGAGGTTGTTGAAGACAGTATGATTTACCCGTTTGACAGCAAGGCTCTTGAAATGCTCTCGCTTGATATAGAAACAATAGGTAAATATTTGCAAGTAATTGATAAAATGATCGGGGTATCGGGTTCGATATTGCTTGCTAAACACTGATATGAAGTTTGAGGTGATTATGAAAGAAAACAGGTTGGTTATAATAGACAGAAAAACTGATCATATAAATGGATTTATAGAAAAGTTAGGTGTTCTAGGTTTTGACGTTCTGTCTGTCAATGAAGGAATTAAAAATGCGGAAGAATCTTTTGTTGAAAAAAAACCAGATTTAATTCTTTTGAACCCGGACCTTAATTCTATCAAGAATGATGTTGCTTTTTCAGAATATGTGAGAATTAAATATGAGATACCCGTCGTATTTATAAGCGACAATAAAGATCATGACTATCTTAATGATGCGCTAAAAGTTAATGTAGATGGATATCTTCACACTATATCTTCATTAGAAGATATAAATGCAACGATTATTGTTGCCATAAAAAATGGAAAAATAAAAAATAATCAAAATCATAAAATTCAGGAAATAAATAACAAAGCATCCCATCTTGCAGAAGTAAATATACGAATGGCTTTGCTTGTTGATGCATATCAGAGAATTAGAAATGCAGAAAATAGATTGTATCAAGATCAGAATATAAAGTTATTTTATGAAACAATTCTTAATGATCTGGCTGCTCTTACCGATTCTAATTACGGTGCTCTAGTTATCAGGGAAGGTGAGGAAATAACAGATTTTTATTTTCATGGTATAAGTAAAGAAGATATGAAAAAGATAGGGGATTTTCCAATTGGGCAAGGCGTTCTAAATGATATATACGAAGGTAACAAAGTGGTCAGGATTGATGATGTTACTTTGCGCGAGAACTCATTGGGTTATCCAGAAGGGCACCCTCTGATGAGAACATTAATGGGGGTTAATTTACGTGTTAATAATAATAGAGTAGGCGCTATTTATCTTGCGCATAAAAAGGAAAATAAAGAGTATACCGATAAAGATGAAATGTTATTTAGGATGTTTGTTGTAGAGTTAGAACATGTCCTGGAAAGAAATTATCTTGTTAATAGTCTTAAAAATGAACGTCAAGCTTTGAAAGAGGAAAAAGAAACTCAGAAAACGTTAGTAACTAGAATCGACGAAATGCAGGACCAATTGACACAATCAGATAAGATGGCATCTATAGGTCAATTAGCAGCAGGTGTGGCTCATGAGATAAATAATCCAATTGGTTATGTCAGCTCAAATTTATCGATGCTACAGAAATATGTAAATAATTTAATTGAAATGGTGAATGTATACTCAAATCTTGAAAATGTTGTACCTAAAGATAGCCGGGAGCTTTCTGAGGTTGAGGAATGTAAAAATAAATATGATTTGGAGTATACCAAAAAAGATGTTGTTGAATTGCTCGAAGAGTCTCATGAGGGTATAGATCGTGTCAGGAAAATTGTACAGGACCTAAAAGATTTTTCTCATGTGGATGAAGCAGAGTGGCAGTGGGCAGATCTAAACAAGGGAATAACGAGTACTCTTAATATCGTAAATAATGAGATTAAATATAAGGCAGAAGTAATTAAGGAGCTGGGTGACATTCCTGAAATAGAATGCATTGCATCACAACTAAATCAGGTGTTTATGAATTTGTTAGTCAATGCTGCGCATGCTATTGAGGATAATGGAATAATAAAAATTGTAACAAGGCTGTATGACGAAACACATGTGATTGTTGAAATATCTGATACAGGTTCCGGTATTGAAGATAAAGATATTAAAAATATATTCAACCCATTTTTTACAACAAAGCCAGTGGGTAAGGGAACAGGGCTTGGTTTATCTCTAACATATAGCATTATTCAAAAACATCAGGGTAATATTGAAGTAACTAGTAAGCTTGGTGAAGGTACAAAATTCACAATACGGATACCTGTAAAACAACCGGCTCAGATACAGAATCCAACAGATATTGACGATCAGAACATAAATATGGCGGTATAATCATGAGTCAGGCAAATGCAATTCTTACTGAAGATAGGCGAGTATTTAGTATTCTTTTTGTTGATGACGAAAAAAACATTCTGTCATCACTTAATAGGTTGTTTCATAAGTCAGGATATAAAATATTGCTTGCACAAAGTGCGAAAGACGGACTTCAAATATTAACAAAAGAACCAGTTGATCTGGTGGTTTCTGATATGAATATGCCGAATATGGATGGCGTAACATTTCTTGAGAAAGTAGCAAAACACTGGCCTGAGACAGTAAGGATACTCCTGACAGGCCACGCTGATCTTGAGGCAACTATTAAGGCTATAAACAACGGAAATATAGCTCGTTATATAAAGAAGCCATGGGAAGATATTGATTTTCAGATAGTCATTGAGAATGCCTTAAAAACTAAACAGCTAAAAGAAGAACATCAATTGTTGTTAGCGTTGACGCAGAAACAAAACAAAGAATTGAGTCGCTTAAATGCTGGACTCGAAAATGAAGTGGAAAAAAGAACGTCAGAATTAAAAAAAGCACTTGAAGAGTTGAAAAGTGCTAATGATAAACAAAAGGAATATTATATCACTTTAATAAGATTGTTTTCTAATGTGATTGGAATGCGTGATGTTAACAGTAAGGGTAGAAATAGACGTGTTGCAGATTTTTCACAACAAATAGCTGTCAAAATGGGTGTAACAGGAGATATGTTACAAAGTGTGTTAATTGCTGGTTTGCTACATGGTATTGGTAAAATGGGATTGTCAGACGAAATTATTAATAAACCATATAATAAAATGAGTAAGGAAGAAGTAGCAGAATTTAAAAACTATCCAGTCTATGGCGAACAGCTCCTTACCGGTCTGGAGCCAATGAAAGAGGTGGCAGACATAATTCGTCATCAATTAGAAAGGTATGATGGTTATGGTACCCCTGACAACTTAAGTGCTGATGATATCCCTATTGGTGCAAGAATTCTGGCTGTCACTGTTGGAATAGAGTTGGCGAGAGAAGAGGCTATTCATAATGTCGATTCTCCACTTGGCTACATTCTAGATGTCCTGGAAAAGGAAAAGGGTAAAAAATATGATGCAGAAGTTGTCGATCAATGCATTACGATATTAAAAACTCAGACAGATGTAGTACATCTTAGTTAATGTCTAACACAGTTAATATACTGGAGAGATTGAGAATGCATAGGATAATGGTTGTTGATGATGAAGAAAATATATTGAAGTCAATTACCAGGGTGTTGAATGATCTTGTTGACGTAGAAGTAGAGTGTTTTACAAAGCCAACTGAAGCTCTTAGAAGAGCTAAAACATCCGTATATGACTTATTTATATCAGACTTTAGGATGCCAGGTATAGATGGTATCAGCTTTCTTGTATCGACAAAAAACTTACAACCAAATTCAGTTAGAATTATATTAAGTGGGCAGGCAGATGAAACTGTACTAGCCGATTCGATTAATGAAGCCGAAATATTCAGGTTTATATTAAAACCATGGAATAACACAGAGTTATTAAAATCTGTAACTCAGGCCTTACAGCATAAGGATATACTTTATGAAAATAAGATTCTATCTGATAAGGTCAGATCACTAAGTGTACCATCATGGTGCAAATAATTATGGATGATTGAATAATTCTGGTAAATTGTATAATGAGCATTCAAAACACAGTTGGTAAATTGAATAGGGATTATGAACCGGGAGGATTGCCAGTATTATTGCTGGTAGATGACGAACCAAACGTTTTGCGATCACTATACAGAATGTTGCACGGTGAAAATTATACAATTAAAACTGCCTGTAATGGAGAGGAAGGACTTAAAACTCTACAGGAAGATAACGTACAGGTTATAATTTCCGATCATAATATGCCTGGAATGACTGGTGTCGAGTTTCTGTCTGAAGTAAAAAAAACGCATCCAGATACTATAAGAATATTGCTTACAGCTGAGACTAATGTAGCTTTGCTTTGTGATGCTGTAAATAGAGGTGAAATATACAAATTCCTGGTTAAACCATGGGATACCCAGACATTAAAAGCAAACATATCTGAGGCATTCAATCAGTTCAGACTAAATAGGGAAAGGGATCGGTTAGCAAACGATATAAAGAATGCTAATGATGAGCTGTCAACGATAAATCAAGCCCTTCAAAATCAGGTGAACAGCACTTCAAATGAATTAATAAAAATATCTCAGTTTGATTCACTAACCGGCCTTCCTAATAGAATGTTATTTATGGACAGATTGTCCCAGCAAGTTATTAAGGTAAACGATGATGATAAGATTTACGTCGCAATTATTGGTGTAGATCGATTAGGCGTTGTAAATGAAACATATGGACATGTAGCGGGCGACTATTTTATACAACATATATCGCAGGGCCTTATAAGCATAATTGGCAGTCATGGTTCAGTAGCCAGATTGTCAGGTGATGAATTTGCTGTGATATTTTCTAATAATGTTATTTCGAATCATGTGGTTGATTATATTCAGAATATATTTAGCAGATATGAAACACCAGTAAAATACAATGAATGTGAAATGCTGATTAATTTCAGCGTGGGTGTTTGTATATATCCGGATGATGCATATTCAGTCGATGATATTATAAAAAATTCAATATCTGCTATGAATTACTCTAAAAGAATAACCGGAAGTAGTTATCATTTTTATTCATCGGATATGCAAAGAAAAGCCTCAAAAAGGTTGATGCTGGAAAACAAATTACGCCATGCACTGGAAAACAAAGAATATATTTTACATTATCAACCACAGTTGGAAATTAACACTCGGAAATTAAAGGGTGTTGAAGCTTTGTTGAGATGGAAATCATCTGATGACACCCTCATTGGGCCAGACGTGTTTATTCCAATTCTTGAAGATACTGGGATGATTATACAAGTTGGAGAGTGGGTGCTGTCACAGGCAATGCAACAGGCGATTTATTGGCATGAAAATAACATATTAATACCAGTTATTTCAGTAAATTTATCTCCTAGACAGTTTGGTATGGAAAATCTAGTTGAGACAATAGATATATTAATGCGTGATACTGGGTTTAATGATATATCTTGTCAGCTTGAGATTGAAATAACAGAAAGTCTTCTTGCAGAGGATACCGATAAGGCAATTGATATTCTAGGAAGGATATCATCCCTAGGCGTTAGTATTGCAATGGATGATTTTGGAACAGGTTACGCCTCATTAAACTATATTACACAATTTCCTGTTGATACTTTAAAAATAGATAGATCGTTTATAGGGCGTCTAGATAAAAAGCTGGAAGATCAGGCTATTGTACGTGCCATAATTACAATGGCTCATAGTCTAAATATGCAAGTTGTTGCTGAAGGTGTAGAAACTGAGGAACAATTAGACTTTTTGAAAAGCCTAAATTGTGATGTTATACAGGGATTTCTGTTTAATAAACCCGTCAGTTCCGATGATGTTGAAAAACTGTTTGTTGATATGAAAATGTAAATTTACCTTTATAAAGGCTGTATCTGAATATAAGTACTTCTGTTATTAATTTCGCTGACTAATTTATCCGACGGTTTTCCTATGAAATAACCCTGTGCATAATCCACTTCATATGCCATCAGTAGTTTTAGTACATCATCATTCTCTACAAATTCTGCAATAGTTTTCTTTCCAAAGCCCTTTGCAACTTCGCATAATGCTTTGACAAAAACCTGGTCGTCATGACTCCTATGCAGCTCTTTTATAAATGATCCATCGATCTTGACAAAGTCTATAGGCAATTTTTTCATATAATAGAATGATGAATAACCAACACCAAAATCATCAATTGCGAACTTACAGCCTAGGGACTTTAGGTTTTCTATTAACAGCGTAGCCTGTTCAAAATCAGAGACTGCAACTGTTTCTGTCACTTCAAAGATAAGTTTTGATGGATCTACACTGGTGCTGATTAGTAAGTCATGAATCATGGGTAAGAATTCAGCATCATTGATGGCCTTTCCAGAAATGTTTATTGAAAAAGTTATATCAGGCTCTGTTTTATGAACATCCTGTAACTTTAGTATGGCTGTTTTTATAACCCACCGATCTATCATGTTTATAAGATCACTTTTCTCTGCTATTGGAATAAAACTTAAAGGCATAATGATACGCCCCATCGGTGATAGCATTCTCAGTAATACTTCGTAATGTGAAATATTGTTATTTTGAATATTTATTATGGGTTGATAGTAAAGGGCAAAACGATTATTCTTAATGGCATCTTTTATCTCATCAGACCAGTATATACGATCATGGGTAGACTCTTTATCAAAATCTGTTTTGCTAAATAGATTAATGCTATTGTTGTAGCTTTGTTTTGACTTGTACATGGCCATATCTGCATTAGACAATAGATCTGTATAATTGTCACCATGCTCTGGAAACATTGCAATTCCTATGCTGCATCCAACACTATAATGTTTACCATTAATAAGAATTTTTTTGTTTAGTATCTTACCTTCAATTTTCTTAGCCAACATGAGTGCGTCTTTTTCATCTACTTCCTTGATTAGAACACAAAATTCATCGCCACCAATCCTGGATATGATATCTGTTTCCCTTGTGTTCTTGCTTAATATATTAGAAATTGCCTTGAGAACCATATCGCCAGCATAGTGACCTACAGTATCATTGATGTCCTTGAAATCATCAAGATCCATGTAGAAAAGAGCTCCTGTTCGTGAATATCTTTTTGAATCAGATAATAATGATTTTACTTCCTGAGCAAAACGTCGTCGATTAAACAAGCCAGTCAAAGCATCATGATCAGCAAGCCAAGAAAGTCTCTTCTCTATTTCTTTACGTTGGCTAACATCTGATCCTACACTAAGAACATATGAGTCTTCATTTGAAGATACTGGTAAAATGGAATGTATCCAGTCAATGGTTATATCGTCAGACCCATTTACATTAATTACAGACTCATTCTTAATTGAATCACGACTTCCAGATAACATGGCATTGAATTGCTCTTCATAATCCTTATCCATTGGGAATACATCTTTAAAATTGGCTTGTAACAGTTCACCATTACCAACATTCAGTATATTTTCACTAAATTTGTTAATGGACATGATTTTCATGTCTTTGGATAATGTTAGGACAAGTATCTGCGCATTATTTAATAGTTGTGAAACAAAATCCCTGTTTTTCTTAATGTCTGTTATGACACTAGATAATTCAACATTTTTTTCCTCAAGATTGTTGTGCAAGATTTCAAGCTCATAAGATAATTCAACAGTTGTTTCATCAAGAATATCAAGCTCATCCTGATATATTCCTTTGTCTAACTGGGAAATAACACTATTTCTGACGGTTTCATACTTACTGTCAGCAAGCATAGGTAGTGTGTGAGCTGTATTTCTAAGCCTAATTAAAGGTCGCCATAGAATGTGTGTGATAAATATCTGTAATAACAATAAGCCAACTATACCAATAACGATTACAAGAAGGATCTCATTTTTGATAGTGGTCATAACTTCTGTATCATCATATAATAAGGCCATTAGTCCTGCGTTACTTCCTTCACCAATAGGTATAAAATCAGCAGTATAGTATTTGTTATACTGCTGTAGCTTGAGTGTTTTTTTATTAAATTCTGGAATTGAGTAAACTCGCTCAAGTTTATATAAAATGTCATATGATGACTGCTTGTTGGTTAAGGAAGAAATTCTGTAGCCCCAGGAATCTAATTTTAAATTATTAAATTCAGGATAATTTCTATCAATAGGAACGAGAACACCAATGTCAGCTTTGGTACTTTTATGCATAATCAGTAATAGATCAACAAGTCGAGTCGAGGAGACAAGAACACCAGAGACCATGCCTTGAATTAACACAGGATATGAAACATAGAGATTACAGGTCTCGATACAAGCCAGGTAGGATTGAGGAGATTCACTGGTTACTGTAGCTGCAATTTTTTCAGTTTTAATAATATGACGACGATTACCAGATTTACTTAAAAGATTACCCCATTCACCGATTTTTGAGAGCTTACTGTTGTAAAGTGCAATATAACCCACTGTGGTAGTACCTTGGATGGTATTCCAATATCTGGTAAATACTGTTTTTATGCTGCCAGGATTATCAGCTAATAAAATATTTTTTATATCAGAAGAGGATAGTAATAATTCAGAAAATTCAAATAATTTATCTTTTGATTGTTCAATAAGGGTTTGAATATAGATGTTTTCACGTTGATAGCGAACAGACTCATATTTGCTTTGGTGATGATATAGGTGATCAATGTTGATGGTAAGTATTAAAGTACCAACAGATATTATTATCATATTGATGGCTAAAGTGATTTTCCATTTAAGGCTAATAAAGCGATTTTTGAAACCACAAATCCTGTTGCATTTTCTAATTATATATTTAGATAACTGATCGAGCATGACTAACCAGTTTGATTTAAATCCATAATCCCACTTATCCATTGTTTAGCCAATTATTAAAATCTATATGCAGCCTGTAACATCAGCATGTTCCAGTCTTTTTTAGTTTTAGTGGGATCTGGGTTTTCCTGTGGTGATAACCAGCCAGTACCTTCAATAATATGATATTCAAATCCGAACATCATATTAGTACTATGGTGCCATCTTAACCCGATAGTTCTATCCATCGCGAACTGAGTATGTGCAGGCTTGCCTGTTTGCTGCGCATATTTTTTGCCCATTGGGTCATCTTTGTTTTTGTGGGTATGATCAAAGCGAAGATATAAATTCCATTTTTCAATAAAATGGTAGTCGATCTGGTAATAGTATCTCTGGCTATTTACTGTTTGATTTGGTATTACTGGTGAGAAATTACTGATTGTGTTCATACCATCCATATATTCAATAGTAAAATCAAATTTATTTAAATTAAACTGCATAGAATATATATTGGCTAATATACTAATATTGCCTGGTGGGATTATTGAATTAGGTGCGGATACATATCTAAAGTCTACTTCTGCTCGGGTCCATGCTAGACGAAAACGCTCATTTATAGATGTATAATCCAGGCGATAGAGCTCAAATGGCTCTGCTTCAAAATTGCCGGGATCGTTAACAGTAAGCAAAATGTATTCAAGCTCAGTTTTACCTTCCTTGCTTATCACAGGATTACCTGAATGATAACTAAATCCAACATTACCAAAATCAGATGAATTGTTCATATAAAGACTGCCACCATCTGCAGCAAGAAACATATCACGCAGTGATGCAATGTAAACTGATTGAGGAAGTAAAATACCATTTCGAGTATGCGCAACATCCCGAGTATCATTATAAAATCCAATAGGAATTTTTACTCTTCCAGCTCTTATGCCTGCATTGATGTTAGTATTATCAATAGCACGATAATCCATCAGAGCATAATCAATACGAGGATCTGAGTCATTCACATGACCAGCATTGCGAGATAATACCTGACCTGAAAACCTTAGCTGCGGTAACATTCTATAAGAAGTGTTGAATCCTATTTCACGAAAATCCAGGCTGCCATTACCATTTTGATCACCAAAAAAATTGTTGTGATCTGTATAAATATACGACTGGCTAACAAATCCATGTACACGAAAAGGACTGTCCTCTTCCGTCGCACTACATAGACTGATTGAATAAATAAATAGGTATATTATTAACTGGTGTTGTTTAATAAACATGAAGCACCTTTATCTTTGTCTTTTTTTCGATATTTGCAACATAGCCAATTGCACCGCGCGTTGTTGCAATTCGTTTCAGCATTTCTTCCTCTGATTTGACAATAACTGGACTTTCCCCTGTCCCCGAAAATACCAGCTTGTCCCTGTTTCTCTGGAGACTGTGTGGTAAAGTATTAAGTACGGTTTTAGAAAAACTGACATGGGTAGAATTCTTTCCTGGTAGTACAAACACCTTGATTGGTGTCCCATCGGGCCAGGTTAATAATTGCATCCTGAAAATCGATTTCAGGACTCGCTTATTAATTTTTGTTTTATTGACTGACATATTAACAATGACTTCCTGAGCTTCTACTTTCTCGGAATAAATACCAACCATAAACAAACAAACAGCACTGAGCAGTGCACTCATGCGTAAAAATTCCTTGTGAAATAAATGCTCAGTTTTGATGGCCATTTACTACTTGTCCTTCTAATATGTAAATTCGACAAAATCGATAAGATCGATAAATATCTTATCGACAAGCTGACCGGCATTTTTACAGATTAAAGGTTAATAATTGTCAATTTAAGATGGAAAAAAACCATATAAAACAATAGTCTAGGTAAGGTGTGAGACGCTCTGACAGGCGCTTGGTTTTAGTATTATTATAGGGGTGAGATTACGGGGCATAAGGGCCCAGGGTGTACCTTATGGACTCTCGTGCTGACTTTGTTATACAGGAGGAAGAATATTGAAAAATACTATTTAATGGCTTTTATACTCTGCTTTTTTCCATTGAAATGTGATTTTACTTCTTTAGAAGGTCCATCTGTTGCCGTGATATAAAACCCCGGTTCTTGATGAGATTTCTCTTTTGATTTATACATTAGCTGATCCACAGAATTGATAAGGGAATCAGCATCTGGCACATTGTCCAGATTAACGGATGTAATACCGATACTAAAGCTCACATCATATGGTACATGATTTGAAAAATCGTGAATTACTCTTTCCATTACCTCAATAGCCCTTTCTTCGGCCGCTCTTGGCAGGATAATGACAAATTCATCACCGCCAAAACGACAGGGTATATCCACTTCACGAATATTTTTCTGAATTGAGCGAGCCGTTTGTATCAGGATTTGGTTACCAGCCTGATGGCCATGAGTATCATTAATCTGTTTGAAATTGTTCAAATCAAAATACACAAGACTTAATTCCTCTCTGTGTCGTTCACATATGTTTAATTCACGGTATAAGTATTCATATAATGTTTTTTGATTAAACAGGTTGGTTAGACCGTCAAGACGTGACATCTCCTCAAGCTGCTTGGTGCGCACATCGACCATTTCCTGCAGACTATCGGCATAATCCTGTAACTCGTGTTTGGCGTTCTGTACTTCATTAACAAGACTGGAAATATAAGTATCAAAGACAAACTGAGTATCCAGCATTAACAGCTTCCTTATAGAGCGTTTAATTTTAGTTTTGGTAGACTGATGAATACGCTTTTCATCTGCATTGGCTATTACATCGGAAATAATGTCTTCTAATCGCCAGATTGCAGATAAATAAAGTTTTGGCGGAACACCAATCTGTTTGTGAACCTTACCAATCCTCAACCGTCGGCTAGTGTATTCAGTACCATAGTCACCTGAAAAAAGTTCAATGATATAACGGCGCATCGCTGATTTGAGACGTAAGAGAGTTTCCTTGTCACCAATTACCAGAGAGACTTCGCTGTTTTTAAGTAGTTTTTCATAGAATAAGCTGACTATTGTATCAAGATTTTCTGATATATAAGGTTTTGCTTCAATCAGGTATTTGATCTCATATTCTTCAAACTCAAGCATACCTTTTCTAACCGAAATTTCTCGGTCATTTATGCACAATTGTTCTGCGAGGGATTTGTCTACGTTATCGACCATTGTTTTCTTTTCTGTTAGCTATAAATATATTCTTTTTCAACCAGAGCAGTAAGTCTGATTAAATCAAGATAAGCAGTTAGATTTTCTATGTAACTGTTGTTGTTAAGGTTGTTGATTAGATAATTATTGCTGAGAATGTCTTCAAGGTGATGGCATATCTTACCAATAATAGAAATATCATACATGGGAGATGAGCCTTTGATAGAATGGATACTACGTAGTATTTCCTGATTCAGGCTGTAGATGGATTTGATAGATTTGTTTGTCCTTGCCCTAAGGGAAAAAGACTGACAATTCTTTATTATATGCTCAATGTAATCCAGTCTTAACTGCATATATAACTCATCGTTTAACGGTTCTACTGTCTTCAGTTGTTGTGCTTGCATTTTACTACTCCCGTACTTGTAATTATTTAAGCGAGTAATTCATTTACAATACCCCTGACTTCATCAATCTTAAAGGGCTTGTTAATGATACGTTTTGCGCCAATTAACTGTGCAATTGGTAGATAATCAAATCTTCCTGTGATACCACCACCACCGGAAATTGCAATAATTGGAAGATCAGGATTGTTCTCTACAATGTCCATGATTAATTCAAGTCCACTTTTATCAGGCATAACTAGATCTGTAACCAGTAAATCTATGTCATTCTTGTCAATAACATCACCAGCCTCTACACCATTCTCAGCCTCAAAAAATTCATGATTTGATTCCTGGAACATTTCTTTAAATAAGTTTCTTACTGCAGATTCATCATCTACGACGAGTATTTTAGCCATAATAATTACCTTCACTTTGAATTAAAATAAATTGACATCTCCAACATGCATGCCTTCCTGAAGTACCGCTTTGTTTGATTGGTCTTCTTTTCTAGCTAATAAACCGGATAAGTCTGGTATATTATCGATATTAAATTCAGCCTCTGTGATTGTTTTTAAAACTGTATTGACGTGTTCAACTCGGTTAGAAGTAAAATCAAGCAGCTGTTTGTTCATGTCTTCAAACTGCAAGGATCTCACAAGCACACCTACATTTGCGCTAATTTTGTCTGTGATAGATGAGACATCTTTTAAGCCAACAGATACTTTTTCGTTATTCTTGTGCATGTCATTCATGATTTCATCAATGCGGCCCTGAGAACTTAGTGCAACATTCATATCCTTGGAGGCCATGGTTGCAACTATGTTGCCAGCATTTTGCATTTTATGTTTTATATCAGAAAAAATTTCACGAATTTCGTTACTGAAATGGTTGCTGCGTTGAGATAGTGTTCGAACCTCATCAGCAACGACTGCAAAGCCCCGTCCTGTTTCACCAGCACGAGCAGCTTCTATAGCAGCGTTAAGAGCGAGAAGGTTGGTTTGACCACTAATGCCATCAATTTCACCCAGCATTTTATCAATTTCAGATAGTCGTTCACCAAGCAAATTTAGACTATTAACCAATTGTATACTTCCATCTCTCATGGTCGTGATACTATCAACAAATATCTGAATCAGTTCCTGTGTTTCACCTTTTACTCCTTTTCCATCAGCACCCACGCCACTGGTTTTTCCAATTGCACCAATTAAACTATGTATAATTTCAACCTGGTATTTAGCATCACTTTCAAGACCTCGAAAACCATTTATCAAGCCTTCGATTGCTTCAGACTGAATTTTTTTAGCTTGATTTATGTCATTGCGAGCATTCGTTAGGCTGTTCTGAGAATCCTGTATAACTTCAGTGATGCTACTGGTCTGATTAAATAGATTGTTACTGCGTTCTTCAATTTCATGCTGGTGTGACACTTGAATCTTATGCATTTGAGTTTTATAAAAAACTAACCACATTACACTTGTTATAAGAGACAGAAGTACAATCACAAGGTTATTATCGAATAACCTTGTGCTTAAAAATAAAGTAAGGGTAATCATTGTGAGAGACCCTGACATTAACATTAAATGTTTATTAAACTGTCCCATGTTTATACTGCATACATACATGTTTATTTTGAAGAAAGTCCGGGAAGGAAAAAGAAGCACGTGCCAGTAAGCTCAATAACTGTTTCATCTTACCTCCTGAATCTTTCTGTGGATTACAAGATATTTAGAATCTCTATAAACGATAAATATAGTAAAAAAGATATAAATAGTATTATCGATTAAACCGATATATTAACTATATCGGCTATGCTAGTAGTTGCTTTAGTGTTTTATTGAGTCTGTTGTGACTACAATAAATCAATAAAAACAAGTAATTAGAAAGGTTATAGGGAGCTTTCCCTATAGTTGGCCATAAAAGGGTAATGACCATAAACATAGTATGTTATAGGGTTGTAATATTGAGTTTGTATTCACCTCAACAGGCAAGCCTGGATTCAGGTTCTCAAGAATAATGGGCAATAAATATTTCAAGTACTGGCAATATGGTGCTGTTCTGATTGCGTGCTTATTTTCATGGCCGGCATTTTCGAGCAATTATACAGCACTGGTTGTTTATCCTGATGTCGGTAAACCCTTTAATCAGGTTTATGAGAATATTATTAGTGGAATAGTGACAACTGACAATTTAGAAGTTACAAAGTATAAATATGATGACTCAAGCTCATCGGATGCTTTTCTAAAACAACTTCATAATATAAAACCAAAAATAATTATTGTCCTTGGAAATAAAAGTTACCACTTTGTTAAATCACTTAAGCTGAATATACCCACTATTATAAGCGCAGTATTTGAGGTGTTACCTAAAGATAACTGTATATGCATGAATATAGAACCATCACTTGTGTTTAAACGGTTAAAGAAAATGCATGGAGATATTAAGCGTGTATTTGTAGTCTTTAATCCATCAACTAACCAGTGGATGATTAAAAAGGCATATGATATTGCTGACAAGCTTAATATTAAACTAGTGGCCAAACAGGCCAAGTCCAGTTTCGATGCAGCCAAAATATATAAAGACATATTGTCTGTTATTAAGCAGACTGATGCAATTTGGTTGCCCGTCGATAGTGTTTTCCCCAGTGATGTTATACTACCGGAGATATTGCAGTCAGCCTGGGATAATAAATTTATTGTTTTTTCAACAAGTCCAGCTTATGTCAAACAGGGAGGACTGTTTGCTATGTATCCGGATAATAAAGGCATGGGACATCAAATAGGCAAGGTGAGTCTGGATGTTATTAAACAGAAGCATAGAACTATCCGAGAAAATACAATTTATTCAAAGTCAGCAATAAATATCAGAACAGGCCATCATTTAGGGATGAGATTTAATGACAATCAACTGAGTGGTTTTGATGTAGTTTTTCCTAACAGGTGATTACGGATGATGTTGAGCAAATTGAAAAATATAACATTTAAAGGCCAATTGTTTTTGTTGTTTGGAGTAAGTGTTATCGTAATATCTTTGATTATGGCGATGACAGCAAGCTGGATTAGCAATAATCATACAAAGAGACTATTGATTGAATCTGGTCTGCAGCATACGAGAAGCGCTGCACTTCATAGCCGTTTGGCTTTATTATATAAAAGCAGTGAAAACGCCAAAAGTGCAGCCAATAGCATCCTGGAATTTCCTGATATTATCCATGTGGCAATAATTAATATTGATATGTCAATTCTTTATGAGACAGGAAGTCAATCGACACGACATGACCTATTAGCAAGTGATGTTAGAAATATTACAGATGTCAAAACTCTTAATGAAGATCAGTCTGAATGGCACTTTGTTGCCCCGGTTTATTCTAGCAATAATGAAAATAAAGATGAACTATTCAATATTTATGAAAGCAAGCAAACGAAGGAGTTGATTGGGTATGTGTATCTTTCCTCTAGTAAGAATCTTCTTCACGAAACAACAATAAACACACTAAACACTAATATTGTATTAGGATTGATGTTAGGCATCACAGTTTTGCTTATTTTATACTACTTACTGAACTATTTTTTAACGCCTCTCAATCAACTAACTCTAACAATGAGCAATTCCATTCGAGGGGATTTAGTTAACTATTCTGGGGTAAAGGGGCCAGCAGAAATGCAGGAAATTGCAACTGCGTATAATAATCTAGTTAATACTGTTATAGAGAGGGATAAAAAAATTCAGGAGTATAACGAATCACTTGAAATAACAATCCAGGAAAGAACAAAAGAAATTATTGAGGCAAGGGATGAAGCCATTAGAGCTAACAAATATAAATCCGAGATTTTATCCAATACGACGCACGAGTTAAGAACCCCCTTGCAAGCGATTATTGGCTATGTAGAAGTGGCATCTGAAGTAGCCCTTGAAGCAGGTGTTACAGAGATTGATGAGGATTTAAAAAGTATTGAATCTAATGGCAAGCACCTGTTGTCACTAATAAATTCAATTCTTGATATGGCAAAATTGGAAAATGGAGCATTAACTGCAGAGAATACAACCGTAAATCTGCAAGAGTTAATAAATGATGTCGAAACGGCAACAATGCCGTTGATTGAAAAAAATGGTAATCATTTAACTAGACACATAAATTGTAATACCCGTTCAGTATTCATGGATAAAAAAAAGGTATTCCAGATTTTGGTTAATCTGGTTGGAAATGCAGCAAAGTTTACAAAAGACGGGCAAATCACGGTTTATGTCAATGTATCAGAGGATATGTTAGATATAACTGTTGATGATACAGGAATTGGTATAGAGCCAGATAAGGTTAATCTGATTTTCGCCGCCTTTCAACAGTCAAATGGGAGCATCGTCAGAGATTACGGGGGAACAGGTCTTGGGTTAACCGTATCGAAACAGTTTTGTGAGTTGCTTGGAGGCTCCATAACAGTGCATAGTGAGTTAGGTAAAGGAAGTACATTCCATGTATCCTTACCAGTAAATATAAATTTGTAACTGTAACATTTGGTAATCTTAATTTGTGAATTAGTGTAAAACTAACTATTTATCAATTAACTCATGTTTACAAAGTTTATATTGTCGATAGTTAAGAGTTTGGTATACTTTTTGTTGAGATAAATCGCTTAATATTAAGTTAAATGGACAATAACAAGCCTACCAATAAGATTGACTCAAATATACTTCTGGTATGTAATAATCCGATAGAGTGCGGGGTTATACAGAAAGAGTTATCGAAATCTAATGGGCTCAAATTCGACCTTGCCTCCAGTGCCAAAGAAGCAATTAGCAAACTAAATACAGGTAAATATGAGAGTGTTGTCATTGAACCTGATTTGCCAGATATGGATGGCTGGAAATTATGTCGTCTCATCAGGTCAAGCATATTAAATGTTGAAGAAACAATCCCTCTTGTTGTTGTAAGTCGAACCTATAGTAAACGCGTTACTGAGGCAATGGCCCGTGAATTTGAGGTGGACGTTTTTGTTAATCTCAATGATATTTATAAACTGACAGAAACGCTAACTAATTTAGACGGTAAAAATACACGACTGTATAGGGCAAAGGTTCTTGTTATTGAGGATGCTGAAGATACAGTTAATTTAATCAAACGGTTTCTTGATAACCGCTATGAAATTGATGTGCAGATGGATGGGGAGAGTGGTCTGAAGGCCTGGCAGGAAGGTGATTATGATCTGGTTTTGCTGGATATCATGTTACCAAAATTATCAGGTATTGATGTACTCAGTGTAATATCCGAAGAAGACCCTCTTCAGTCAGTTGTTATTATGACAGCACATTGCGATCAAAAAATGGCCAGTGAGCTTATGTTAGCAGGTGCGACGGATTTTATCAGTAAGCCTTTTAGTGCCAGTCAGCTACGTAAAATCTGTGATATCGCAATACATAGAGAAGACTATTTAATAAGCCAGAAACAAATAAATGGTGGTGTAACAAACCTCATAAATAGTGAATCAAAATACCGGCGGCTTGTAGAGTCTTTATCTGAAGAGCACTTTATTTATACACAATCACCTGATGGTGATTTTACCTATATTTCACCATCAGTCGAACCCATGATGGGTTATTCAGCCACAGAGTTCACAAACAATTTTAAAGCCTACCTTACAGCAAGTAGTAAAAATGAAGATTCTTTAAAATATCATCAGGCTTGTCTGATGGGAGAAATGCAACCTAAGTTTGAAGTCGAAGTAATTAAAAAAGATGGAAGTCTATGTCAGCTTGAAGTTGTCGAAACACCTGAGATTGTAGATGAAAAGGTGATTGCAGTACATGGTATTGCACATGATGTTACATCTAGAGTAGAACGTACTGACCTTCTTAAAACTCTTGCTCATGCAACATTTGAAGGGATTCTGATACATGAGGATGGTTTAATTGTCGAAGTAAACCATACAGTAGAACAAATGTTCGATGTTGGGCGATATGGGTTGATTGCTTCAGACTTCAGGATGTTAATTGCTGAGGAACAACGTGATGTGGTTATGGAAGTATTAAATACCAACCAGGAAGCATCTGTTGAAACAATTGGATTGAGGCATGACCAAACATACTTCCCTATAAAAATTAGAATACGTAAAGTCCAGTTTAACAATAGAGAAATTAATGTAATTGCGCTGGAAGATTTGACAGATCAGCGAAAGGCTGAAAAGGAAAGAGAAACTTTTCAGAAACAATTACGACAGGCCCAAAAAATGGAGTCAATTGGCCATCTAACTGGTGGGATTGCGCATGATTTTAATAATATATTGGCGAGTATACAGGGCTATACAGGTCTCAGTCTTGAGATGTTTGGGCATGATCCAAAATTGAATCAATATTTAACGGAGGTATCAAAGGCATCCGAGCGAGCTAGAGTACTCATAAGTCAGATGCTTGCATTTAGCCGAGGGGGAACGTCTGAAACAAAACCATTGGAACTGACCCCACATATCAGGGATGCGATTAAGATGTTACGCTCCACTATGCCTAGTTCAATAGTTATTCGTGATGAACTTACTGATGATTTCCCTCCTGCAATGGTAGATGCAGTTCAGTTTCACCAAATCATTATGAATATTTGTATCAATTCACGAGATGCGATTGACAACTCCGAAGGAGTTATTGATCTCTCAATTTCTCATGTCAATAATGAAGGACAAATTTGTAGCTCTTGTCATAAGCATATTGAGGGTGATTTTTTAACAGTCAAAATTCGAGATACAGGCAAGGGAATGGATAGTCAGACACTAAACAAGATTTTTGACCCTTTTTATACCACCAAGGATGTTGATAAGGGTACAGGCATGGGGTTGTCTGTTGTACACGGAATTATACATGATCATAAGGGTCATGTTTTTGTTAATACTAAACCAGGTGAGGGTACTGAATTTCAGTTAATGTTCCCTGTAAGTCATGAGGATGTGGTAGAAACCGACAAAAGTTCTTCAGTTGTGACTGAAACTGGTAAAGGAAATATCATGGTTGTGGATGATGATAATGATCTGGCCGGTTTCTTACAGGAGATGCTGACCCAGCGAGGATATAAAGTAGAACTATTTGTTGATCCATGCAAGGCACTCGGAGCATTTGAAAGTTCGCCAGGTAACTATGATCTGGTGTTAACCGATCAAACTATGCCAATTCTCCCAGGCCATAAACTAGCCAAGGCTTTACGAAAAAAACGGCCGGATATACCAATTATTATCTGTACTGGATATAGCGATGTTATGGATGAAGAAAAATCCAGAGAGATGAAAATTAGTGGATTTCTGCAAAAGCCAGTTGAATCTAACCAGTTGGTTAATATGATTAATACACTAATCATCCCAGATAATAATACCGTCAAATCTATAATGCATTAATCATACTATTTTCGTGCTAGAATATTATCATTCAATTACCATCTGTAGCCCGTTTCAATATAAAGACTTTGACCCTCAAGGGGGTAGTCATCTGAAATTCGTCCATTACTGGGTTCTCTAGCATCTTCATCGGTCAGATTTTTAATTCCGCTGGTAAATACCCAATCATTTTTGCTCCGCTGATACCTTAGGGTAAGATTTACCCAGGTATAATCATCTATCTCACTACGTTTATCATTGATAGCACGCTTTCGATTAAAAACACGATAAGCCTCAAGACCCAGGTGCCAATCTGAAATAACCTCCCATCGAGGATTAAAGTAAAGACGTTGTTGAGGCGCATCATTAACAATGTGCCCTGTATCCTTATAGCGTGATAGTTGCCATGAGTAGCTGGCATTAACATGGAGGTGTTTAGCAATGTGCCAACGGTTTTCCAGCTCATAACCATAGCCCTCAATGCCTGCAGTGTTCTGTGCAGTGCTGGTTGTGCCGTTACTGTCTATAACATATTGAATTAGATCATCGACTTCATACTTGAATAGACTCAATTGTAATTGATCATGACTACCCTGGTGATAGTCAAAGACCAACTCCATGGTATCAATTACCTCTGGTTTGAGTTTTGGATTACCTAAAATGGCTGGATTGTTAATTGCGTATAATTCATTAAATGATGGTGCCCGAAAGGCTCTGCCATAAAGGTATTTTGTTGTAAAATTCAGGCTGCTTGACCAGACCACCGCCAACCTGGGGTTAACAGTTGTGCCAAAATCAGAATACTCATCAGCTCGGGCACCATAGGTTAGTTCCCAGTCGGCAAGGAATTTCCATTCATCCTGAAATGAGAGGTGATAAACCGTTCTTTCCTGATCCTTAATAAAGGCATATTCAGTTCCGCTGACATCGGTTAGTGTGCCATCAACAGGCGAACTGCTACCATCTATTACACCTGTACCAAAGTTTTTCTGATCTTTTGCTGTTAGTTTGTGTTTTTGAGCTCCAGCGGCCAGACGTATCTGATGGTCCTGCCAGCCTTTGTAATACGTCCGAAATTCAATTGCTGTTTGTTGATCCATTGTTACCGGGGCACCAATGATCCCATCTGGAAAATCAACAACACTTCCTCCAGAGCTAACAATATTACCATCTGAATCGATTAAGACCCGGGTTCCTTCAGGGAAAATTACAAAATGAGATTTACTTTCACCATAATAATAATTTGCCTGGGTTTCGAACCGCCAGTCACCAGTATTGTCTGAAGTGTATTTCATATCGAACAAATACAAAGTGGTATCCTGACGGCCTTTCGGATCCAGTACCTGGGCAGCTCCTGGGCCAACTCCGGCATCCTCATTCTTATACAGCCAGAGGTCAAAATTCCAGTTTTGGTTACTCAGTGCCAGGCTGCTTGTTATTGCATTGTATCGGGTTTCCAGTGGGCCGGGTGCTTTAGAAGCATTGGTACCAAAGCCGTTGTCAAGGGCTGTCTGTAAATCTGATTTCACAATTCTGCCACGGTCCCCATTACTTTTATCTGAGTCAAAATTGAATTGTAGATCCCAGTTTCCAAGTTGCTTAAAGGAGTTAATCCAGCCACCTTCTCTATCGAAGGAACCTGCTTTTAAGACAACTTCACTATAACTTTGTTTAGCTGATGTATGGGTTATGATATTAATTACACCCGAGAAAGCATCTGCTCCGTATACGGCTGAACCAGGCCCTCGTATCACTTCGATTCTTTCTATATTACTGACGGGCATACGTAAACTATTAGGCCTGGAACCTGAAAATAATTGCCGTAGCGGCACACCATTTAGTAACAATAAGACCTGTGGGTTTGCCCCAGTATGGATACCTCTAAATGAATAAATGGGGTTTAGCCGATTAAATGATAATGAGATATGTAATCCAGGAACTGATACCAGTGCTTCTTCCAGGGTTGTGGCACCAGTAGCAAGAATATCCTCAGCTGTAATAATACTAGCCACTGAAGGTGCAAGATAGATAGGCTTTTCTGCTCCAGTGGCAATGGAAACTGTATTATGGTCACCATATAGCAACATCAGGCTATCATTTTTAGATAGCTGTATCAGGCTATTGTCTTGCGCACGGAGAAACTGACTTTGTAATAATGTAAGGATGCAACAAACTTGTGTCAGTAATCTTAAGCAAAGATTTTGTTTAAGCACTATTAAATACCTGATTGGATATTTTTCGGTAGACTTTATCTATGATGACCTTGAGTTATATAAGCTATGAGAGTTTCTTAGTTGTGTGAAATGTATTCCTTTCTGGTAAATACTGTTTTAGTCACGTTTGATTATTTATTATGTAGTTGAGTTATCTATCTCTCTATAACGAAAGTCTTAGCCATCTCAAGTTATGGGCCGTTAGAGACCTGTACCTGCTTCTGAACACCAAGTAGGCTAAATAATTTCTCAACATTAACAGGTTTAGCCAGACAGGCCTCGGCACCTTCAACAAGAATACGATCGATGTTGTCAGTGGTGGGATAACCAGTCATGGAAATAATTCGAATAGTTTTAGTTTTTGGGTCAGATTTCAATCGACGGCAGACTTCATAACCATCCATGCCCGGCATCATTAGATCCAGAAGAATAATATTGGGATGGAATACCTCAACCTTTTGGCCTGCTGCAAAACCATCATAGGCGACTTCCAGGCTGATTTTGGTATCAGTCATTTCAAGGAGTTCGCAGAGATAAGAAGTAAATGGCCGATCATCATCAACAATAAGAATTCGCGTCTCCTCTCGGTCGGAAGGCATAAGGGCCAGTCCTCGCTGACGTGCAAAATCTTCAATATCCTGTCTGACGAAGCGACGATGGCCGCCAGGTGTGACCAGTGCGGGTAATTCGCCACGAGCCGCCCATTGGCGAATGGTGACTGGAGATACCATCATTAATTCGGCGACTTCATTGGGGGTCATGTATTTGCGTTTTCTGCTACTGGTCACGGGCTTTTTCGGGCTCATTACGAAATCCTCTATAAAAACTAGCACAGGATACTTGCGCTAACAACGAAATCATCGGTTTAATCGATATTGAGGTTAAAATTGTTAGGTGTTTATGTACGAGTAACTGTCTAAAATAATATGAATATCATATAGTTAGTATAGATCAGCTTGCTGAGAAAATGGCTGAAAATTGTATCTGACAACGTTATTTTTTGTTACATCGATTTTGGCGTATTTCACCTAATCCCCACTGTAAATAAAGGTAAAAAATAACCAATCTGATCCGTTATTCCCTGAGGGCATTATTTATTCTGGATCTGTGAGATGGATCTGTTTTTCCAGGGTGTTAGCAAGAATATTCCCTTTATAATTATGTAGGTTCATTGGTTGGGCTTAATAAAGAAGAGAAGTGAATTTGGAACTCTATCAACAGGCGAAAAATGGCGAACAGAGGCATTTTCAGTTAAAAGCCGGGCGTGAGTTACATATCACACATAGTATGTCCCACAAAACCCATCGATATGCCTTTAGCGTTCTTGCCTTAGTGGATAAGGGAAAGCGGGTCTATCTCTACAAAAAGAAGTGGGCTTTTCTCGGAATACTCTCTATGTTGTTGCTTGCTGGACTACCAACCCTGGGCCAGTATTCGTTAGTTCAGGTAGAAAAATATTATTTATATTTTTTCATCGGCTGTTTTTGTCTGGCATTATTGTTTTTGATGTTGTTTATAAGAACATTTAGGCGTCGCGATGTGTTTACTTCAATTTACACCCAGTTACCATTGGTTGAGTTCTGGGTTAATCTCCCAACGCGCAAGGAATACCAGCAATTTATCGAGGCACTCGAAAAAACAATCAAATTACATAAGGATGAAATGAAGGTTCCGTTTCAAAAACAATTAGCGGGAGAGATAAGAACCTTGCGCCGGGTGTCAGAAGCGGGAATTTTAACAGAATCTGTTTATCAGGCCGCGAAAGCAAAATTATTACTTATGTCTGACGAAAATTATCAGTCATCACCTGATAAGTAATTAATATTTTGATATTGCCAGTTAATGAAATTTTGCGCTAGCATGGTGTGGCACAGATAAACTCAGGTACAGGATTTTATGTCGTCCCCATATCCAGCCGGTTTTTTTACCATATTCGTCATTTCGATGTATCTTGCTGGTATTCCAGCAACCTTAGCAGAA
This sequence comes from Gammaproteobacteria bacterium, assembly GCA_029881995.1. Taxonomy (GTDB): domain Bacteria; phylum Pseudomonadota; class Gammaproteobacteria; order UBA6429; family Thiohalophilaceae; genus JAHEDB01. The sequence goes on along the minus strand of JAOULO010000031.1, from coordinate 1,246 downwards.
TCCAGATCAGACCTGATAAAAAGTTTGCAGGCTAAATTAGCAAATGAACAGCTGCGTCAATCTGCCAGTTTGTCTGGCCAGGATAGGGCTTTGATATGTAGTTACTGCCATGGTAGTGATGGCAATAGTGTTAAGCCTGATGTCCCCAATCTTGCCGGTCAGAATGCTGTTTATTTATTAGAGCAGATAGGCCGTTTTGCCAGAAGTGAGCGTAAGGACTTTGTAATGAATTCTCTGGCAAGGGAATTTAGTGAAGAGGATCAGATTAACCTGGCAATCTTTTATTCTGGCAAAAAAGTTAAGCCTGCCAGGGTAGATGGTCAGGTAGCTATCAGAGGGAAGCAAACCTACCAGAAAAATTGCAAAACCTGTCATGGTGTAAAAGGCCTGGGCAGTAACCAATATGCACGACTGGCAGGACAAAAACGACACTATATTGAAATGACCCTGAAACGTTTTCGAGCCAGTGCAAATAACGAGGTCGATAAGAAACGTCGAAGTAAAATTATGGAATCTATCGCCAGTCAGTTATCTGATCAGCAGATCCAGAATCTTGCCGCTTATGTCGCCAGTCTGAAATAGGAGCTGGTTCTTACAAACCCAATGGATTATTTGGATCGATGATATCTTTGAATGGTCGGTTTCTGTCAATACTAGTGATCTGATAAACGAATCCAATCCAGTGGTTAAGGATCGCCTCACCGGTATCATGCCAGGTATTGTCCAACTCACTGGTGATGAGGGTTTCAGGAAAGGCTTCTGGTGTTTCTCCTCTACGAAGTGATTTTTCCAGTCGATACTGATATTCATTCAGGATAGCCTGAAGCTGTAAGGGGAAGTAATTTTCCGGAAAGGGTGGATAGTCATCTCGTTCTTTGTTGATATAGCTGGTAACTTCCCGCTTGTATTCTTTAAGAAGGCTGATGGTGTCATATTCTGGGTGCCCCTGGAAAAACACCTGTCTAAACCCATCCGCACTCACAGCCAGATGGGTATTGGCCTGATCACTTTCCACCAGAACTTTAAGACCTGCCGCCTCAAACTGTCTTCTATTGATCTCGTTGAAGCGAGAGTGAGGGACATCAAATCGGGTATTCACCCCTACAACCAGGGGATGTTGTTTATCCACAACCCGGTGAGAAAATACTCCCCAGCGTTTTTCCGGCAGGCGTTGTCGTTTCTGGCCATATCGAAACTGCATGACCGCATGGGTGGCCAGACAGGAGCATAGGGTGGAGGTGACATT
>JAOULO010000047.1 GCA_029881995.1 Gammaproteobacteria bacterium | reverse complement strand
GCCTATATTCAGGGCCGCGACTATGTGATCCCCGATGATATGCTGGCCGTAGCCCCTGATGTACTGCGCCATCGCATCCTGCCCAGCTTCTCGGCCCGCGCCCGACAAATCGATAGCGATGGGATAGTCCAACGGCTGTTAGAGATCATTCCCATCCCCTGATATGGGACTGCATGAAACCATCAGGCATCTTTTCCATTCGGTGCGCCACCGAGGGCATGCATCGATAGTTCACCAGCCCCTGCTCAACGATATTGAGATCCAGCAACTGCAACGCCAGGCGCTATCGAGCATTAACAATCCCTTTGCAATGAATCTTGATGTGCAACATCAGCTGCTTGGGGAACGTACCTCCAGTTATAGCGGCAGTGGGTATGAGTTTGCCGAACACCGCCGCTACGCCAATGGTGATGACATGCGCTTTATCGACTGGCGCGTCATGGCCCGTACCGGCAAACTGTATCGCAAGGTCTTTCATGAAGAACGCCGACCACAGGTTTATCTGGTGGTGGATCGCCGCTCCCCCATGCGCTTTGCTACACGAACACAACTCAAAGTGACCTGTGCCATTAAACAGGCCATACAGCTTTTATATCAGGCCAGACAACAACAACTACTCAGCGGTAGTGTGATTCTGGAAGAGACCGCAACCTGGACCCAGGCCAGTCAGTCGAATACCCATCTGCATAATCTTATCCAACAACTCAACGGCCCCTGTCCACCCAATACTGGTAACAAACAGGCAGAATTGATAAATGTGCTGAATGAACTGGCCGTACGCCTGACACCCGGCTGTATTATTTATCTCATCAGTGACTTTCATGATCTTGATGAATCAGCCAGCAGCGTGCTTTATCACCTGTCAAAACAACATCGCCTGCATGCCTTACATGTTCTTGACCCGGCAGAACTGGCCTTACCTTCACAGGGAAGGTTTGTTTTATACGATGACAACACAAAACAGAACATTAATATTGATAGTAATGATGCTAACCTTACAAAACAGTTTGCTACCGATATGCAGCAACGTCGCCTGGAAGTTGAAAAAACCATTCGTAACACTGGTGGAGATTATCGACTACTCATGACCGATGAGGTGGAGCATGGCTAAGTCGATCAGTGACACGCCCTGGCTTGAGGTTCTGCCACCACCGACACCGGTGGATCAAACATTATTAATAACTGTGTTGATACTTGGCGTATCTGGGCTACTGCTATTTGCTATGTATCAACTCTGGCGACGCCAACCACGACAACGGGCGCTTCGACAGTTACAAAAACTGCAATGCCGTTTTGAGCAACACCATCTTGATAATCGCCAATGCCTGTATGAGATAAACCGACTGTTATGCCTAGGCATGGGACTCAATCGACTGACTGATTTTAATGATCATGATTTTTATCGACGATTGAGCCAATTACAGTATCGAACCACTCCTCCTGACGCTGAGGCAACGCGACAGTTATTAATCGAGGCCAGCCTGTTATTAAAAGGGTGCAAGGCATGATGGACTTCATAAACAGCATCGAGTTTGCACGCCCCTTGTTTATGATACTCCTGCCTGTGAGCCTGGGGCTACTGGCAATCGTCTTCTGGTACCAGCCTAAACAATTACTAAGCACCAGCACCCCCTTACAGCAGGTCTCACAACAAAGTTATCGCCACCCGGCGCTGGACTGGTTTCAACAACGTCAGTCACAACAACAAAGCCAAAACCATCAACGACAGTTTATAGTACGCATTTTAGGCTGGGGTATATTACTAGGCCTGTTACATCTCAGCCTGGCACAACCCTATCGGCTGGGTGAACGTCTACCAGATCCACCTCAGCACCGTGATATTGTCTTTGTCATCGATACCTCGGTGAGCATGGTGCTTGAAGACTATATCGTGAAGGGCAAACGCGTCAGCCGCATGGCCATGTTACAAAGCGTTATGCAACATTTTATTGATCAATTACAGGGTAATCGCATTGGCCTGATTGTCTATTCCGAACAAGTCTATACCCTGGTACCCTTAACCACCGACTATGATTTGTTAAAACAGCAATTCAATCGTATGCAACCAGCAGTACTCACCGGACGCACCAGTAACCCCGGCAAGGCCCTGCTCTATACCCTGGCGCAATATCAGAAAAGCGATAATGAAACTAAACCCACCATTGTCCTGGTTACCGATGTTAACCGTCCTGACCGTAACATAGACCCGCGTATCGCCGCGGCAAAACTGCATAAAGATGGTTTTCGCCTGCACACCGTCGCCATTGGGGCCGGCAGTTATGCGGCCGAAAACAAACAAGGCAGCAGCCTGGTATATCACCCGACAAACTACCCACTGTTGAAACAGATCGCCGAACAGGCCAGGGGTGAATTTTTCACCGCCAGCAATAGCCAGCAGATCAGCCAGGCCCTGCTCACTATTCAACAAAGTGAAAAACGTCAGGTTGAAACAGAGCCACAATATATCCGGCTTGGTTTTTACCAGTGGCCGTTATTGCTCGCCCTGATATTACTGAGCCTGTCGCAACTGATTCAATTGACACGGGGGCGTACATGATCAGCCTCTGGCAGCAAATGAGTTTTCGTGAACCTTTATGGTTGTTATTGATCCTGCAACCCATACTGTTGATGGTTTTAGCAGGCTTGCTTGATCGCTGGCGGGCCAGCGGTTTTTGCGATGCCAGCTTATTACCCTGGGTCAGAGCTGACGTCACCGGGTTTAATCTGCACCGTTTTATTCGCAGCGGCCTGTTCCTGCTTGCCTGGATCTTTGTCGCTATCGCCATGGCAGGGCCACGATTACCAGAGACCCTTGCCGATCACAGCACCACCACACAACGGGAACTCATAGTACTGTTGGATGTTTCACCTTCCATGACGGCCAGGGATGTACAGCCGAACCGTCTGCAACGCGCCAAGCTGGAACTGCTCGATCTTATTCAACGTATACAGGGCACTCGCATGGGCATTATCGTCTATGGGGCACAGGCCCATATTGTTTCACCCATGACCCGAGACAAGACCGTGCTGCGACATTATGTCAATGCTATTCATCCCCAGACTCTACCCACCGCTGGCTCAAGAATCATTCGTGCTATCGAACTGGCCCGCACACAGTTTGATACAAATAATAAACAGGCACGAGCCTTACTTATCATCAGCGACGGTGAACATCACCTGGATAATAGCTCACAATTGAAACTGGAAGCCCATGTTCAACAGCTCAATAAGGCCAACATCCGCTTATATGCCCTGGGAATCGGCACTGGCCTTGGTGCCCCCGTCATGGCAGATGATCAGGGCTGGTTGGAGTACGAAGGTCAGAGCATTACCTCACGCCTGCAATCACAACAACTGCAGGCACTAACCCAGTTAGCCAGGGGGCGTTATAGCCGCCTGCAAAATAATAATAGCGACTGGCAAACGTTATATGATGAAGGCATTGGCCAACTGTTCCCGGTAACACAACAACAGGTGACGGATAAAATTATCTGGCAGGATCACTATCATGGCTTTTTGATTGCAGGCATTATTTGCCTGTTACTTTCCCTCTGGCAACCATGGACCAGAGTCACAGCCCTACCCATACTGATATTAGCTGTCATCACCAGCCTGCTAAATAGTCACGATGTTCTGGCCAGTGACAACTATCAAACCGCTTATGAATATCTGCAACAACAGCAATATAGCAAGGCACGCCAAACATTTACTCGGCTGCCCGGTTATGCTGCCAGAATGGGTGAAGGCAACGCCGCTTACCATCTAAAGGACTACAAACAGGCCGCGCAACAGTTTACCCAGGCCCTACTTGATGCTGTAAATGATCAGCAAAGAGGTATGGCGCTGTTTAATCTGGCCAATTGCCGCTTTCAATTAAGCGATTATGTTACAGCGGAAAATTTATATCAGGATGTACTGCATTACCTACCAGCTTACCAACCCGCGAAAAGCAATCGCGAATTTGCCAAAGCCCTGCAGGTCAAAGCTATTAAAAGTGGTCGTACTGCACACCGTGCCGGCCGTGGCCCACAAACCGGCGATGCACCAGAAGGGATGTCAACGGAAGGGGTACGAGGACTGACCTTAGGAGAGGATGATCAGCAAAAAATCATCCTGACAGATAATAAGGCAAGCACTCTGCATCAAGCGCAAAAACTACAACAGGCCCGCGCCGCCTCAACACACATTGACTCCGACAAAGACAGTGACTGGCAGTACCGCATTAATAGCCTGGAACAACTGCAACAGGAAAACCCAACTATCGAAGCCAGCCATAGCTTCTGGCAACGCCTGTTTGAACAGGAAGAAGGCTTTTCAGCCCCGCTTGAACAACCCCAACAACTACCGGGGGTGAAGCCGTGGTAAAAAGCCTATCAAAATGTATAAATTCCCTCTCCTTAAGGGAGAGGGCCAGGGTGAGGGGAGCATCAATAAGCGTTATTATTCTACTTATGTTAAACATTCCTCTCACATGCTATGCCTTTGACATTAAAATAAAAGACACGACGATTGAATATGGCAAACCCGTCTGGCTAACCGTAACAACTCCACTTGATACGCCATCACTCAATAAGATTGATTTTAGTCAGACTGAAAGTGACTTCGAAGTCGTAAAGGACAAGAATGCCATTCGTTTTCATGATAAAGGGCAGTCATGGCGTATTAGACTCTTCCCACGTAAAGAAGGTCCATTAACAATCCCAGCATTGAAATTTGTTTCAAAACGTAGCCAGAACTTCAATATTAATGTCACCCCACCAGTGGACAATAAAACCGGTCTACCGTTTGAAGTCAACTATCAAATTAGCTCAACCAAACCCTGGTTACGTCAACAGGTATTGGTACATTACAGAATCGAAAACCCTCACTCAGAACTCGTACTGGAACCACAGGCCAGTAGCCATCCCTATTTGCAGGTCATCCCTTTAAACACAGCACAAACTCCACAGGGAACCAAAACATCACACCTGTCTGGCTGGGCCGTATTTTCCAGTAAAAGGGGCGAGCACAAACTAAAACTACCGGCACTGAATTATGTACGTGATGGCGTGATTACACACCGTTTCTATCCACCCCCAGTCACGCTTAATGTCAAACCCCTGCCATCCTATCTACCGGGCAATATCCCGATTGGCAAACTACAATTTAATATTATTGAACTACCGAAACTGACATTAAAAGATCGACTATCTGAAATAACAATACAATTAAGCGGCAATGGCATAGCCAAACAGTGGTTACCCGATCTTCGCTATCTGTTTTACAGCAACCACCAGATGAATACCTATCCAGTGGAAACCACTTCACAACAGGATAATCACGGGAGTATTTCAAGTCGCCATACCTGGACCATTCCTTTCAAAACAAACCAACAGGGATTCATTGACCTGCCAAGAGTCAGACTACATTACTTTGACCCTGATACTGGTAGACTGGCAAAGCTCGATATTAAGCTACCTACCTTCATTAGCCTTTCCTCCTGGCTAATAATTTTACTTGGGCTAATCGGTATTGTGGTCCTAAGCTGGTTTGCCATAAAGCTCTATAAATGGCTAGTACCACACTGGCGATGCTTTAAAACTTATCGAGACACTTTTAACAATATCGAAAAACTTCAGACACCACAGGATGTTCGGCAGACGATCAGACAGTTGAGCATGGCTGAGGGTAAAACGGATAATCTGAGTGTGCGGCAATGGGTAAATCAACTTCCTGCTAACACCAGATGCCAGGCACAACACATTAGATTACAACTGGAGACAGCGCTTTATCAGGGGAAAAATTACAATATGGATGAAATATTATCTAATGTTAGGCTCGTTTGCCTGCAGCGATGGCCTATCATCAAGTGGATATAAAACCCTTTCTTGAGTTAGTCAGCTTAACCTACTTCTGACACCAGAGTTTCCCTACGTATATCCATATGAAAAGCCACTATTTTCTATCTAACTACACCCCCACAATAATCATATAGAAGATATAAAGAAATTCAGCTTATGTCCGCCATTAAAACTAAGGGATGTTATTGACTATCGATATCACGCAATAATAATGCGAACTTCAAGCTGAGTATTTAATTAAATTCAATCTTTGATGGGGAAAATACAATGGAATCCACCAGCATACATAATTACTATGAAAAAATTGTTATGCAACATATCTTGAAAGTGACGAATAAACCATACATCGATGCTGATGTAGAAGACATTGCCTGTGTTGCCCTAAACCATCTACCACCACGCTATATTCGTCACGAGATTGATATGGCCTTTTACTTGTCACACGAAGACCGACTGACTATCGAAATGCATGTGGAAAAGGCAGTTACACAGGCCATCCGGCATATCAAACTACAAGGTAGATCGGTTAAATAATTTTCTGTTGCGCAAGCCTAATACAGGCTTGGATTTACGTCATAATTAATGTCGAATTAGCTTTAAAACGCTAATTTATATAAATTTAATAATTGCTACCCAGATGTTTTATAGTCTGATAAATGATCGAGCGCCTGATTTACATTAAAGTCTCAGAACGACTCACCTGCTGCTTCATGCCTTGCATATCCAGCCAATCCGTCATTTCATCTACATTAAGAGGCTTACTTAGCCAGTAGCCCTGTATCAGGTCACAACTATTCTCGTCTAGAAAATCTTTTTGGCTTTGATTTTCGACCCCTTCCGCTACTGTTTTCATTTTGAGCGATTTACTCATTGCAATAATTGCCCTTACAATCTCTATTTCATCAGAGCAACTGCCATCAAAAGTGATGTCTTTAATAAAGGAACGGTCGATCTTAAGTATATTAATCGGGAAACGTTTTAGATAACTGAGTGATGAATATCCTGTACCAAAATCATCAATCGCAATGTTCAGCCCCAGTTTACTTAGCCTTTCCAGGGTATCATCGATTGACTTCACATTCCGCATCAACAGACTTTCGGTAATTTCCAGACCAATTAAGCCTGGATCGAGATTATTTATTAAAATAGCCTGCCCAACGATGTCGACAATCGAAGCATCATTAAACTGTCGGCTCGATAGATTGATTGATACCGACAAATCACGATCCTTGCTATCCTGCCACTGTTTTAACTGCCGACAGGCAGTTTGTATCACCCAGTTTCCTACTTTATTTATTAGCCCAATTTCTTCGAGCACCGGTACAAATTCTGCCGGCATAACCAAACCAAACTCTTTACTCTGCCATCGAATCAGAGCCTCCATGCCGCTTACTTTACCAGTATAAATATCTAGCTGAGGTTGATAAAAAATAACGAACTCATTTTTTGCAAGGGCCTGTCGTAGTGCAGTTTCGATTTTCAAACGATCTACGGCTTTTTCACTAAGCTCAGAAGAGTAAAATGCATAATTATTTCTACCCATCTCTTTTGCCCGATACATGGCCACATCGGCATTTCTCAATAAAATCTCAGGCTGGTCACCATCATGGGGATATGAGCTAATACCAATACTGGCTGTAATATGGACTTCACGTTTCTGAATTTTTATCGGTATTGCCACTGTCTCCAGTATTTTATTGGCCAGCGCCGAAACATGTCTGATGTTCATTGCATCTTCAATCAGGACAGCAAATTCATCACCACCCAGGCGGGCAATCGTGTCCTCTTCTCGTATACATTGTTTTAATCTTTTTGAAAGTTCCTTCAACAACAGGTCACCATAATAATGCCCAAGGGTATCATTAATCACCTTGAATCTGTCCAGGTCAAAAAACAGGATGGTCAATGTCGAATTACGTCGCTTTGCCCTGTGGACCGAATGCTCCAGGCGCTCCTGAAACAACACACGATTTGGTAACCCGGTTAGTGCATCATGGTGGGCAAGAAACTGGATACGCTCCTGGGACTGGATAAAATCCGTAATATCACGACCAGTGGAGACATAATGCGTGATCTCACCATGAGTATTTTTTAGTGGTGATATTGTTTTTTGTTCATAAAACAGGGTGCCGTCTTTTTTCTTATTTATAAATGTATCACTAAATGCAATCCCGTTTGTAATGCTGTCCCATAGTTTTTCATAAAAGTGATTTTCCATTTCTCCTGATTTCAGGATGGATGATTTTTTACCCAGCATTTCATCAATACAGTAACCTGTTGTTTTCTCACAGGCAGGATTTGCGTATTCTATTTCTCCCTCAGCATTTGTAATTGTCACTGAGTCTGCACTCTGCTCAAGTGCCTGAGACAGTTTTCGCATTTGCCTGTATATGGCTTTCTTTTCAGTAATATTACGGGTTGTTCCTTCAATGCCAATAGATTTACCATTTCCATCCTTGATCACCTGCGCATTGGTAGAGACCCAGACAATAGAACCATCCTTGTGCTTTAGCGATGCTTCAAAACCATGTACAACCCCATTATTTTCTTTCAGTGTTTTGAAAAGCTTTTCCCGTTCGTCAGGATTGATATAGATATCTGTGATTTTTGTCCCAATAATTTCATCCGATTGATATCCAAGCAATTGTTCAACTGAAGGGGATGCACGAGTTATATAGCCATTTTCATCAGCGCGATAATAGGTATCCTGCATATTATCTAGAATCTTACGCAACTCAGCCTCAGACTCTATGAGTTTTCTTTCTGCTTCAACACGCTTTGTAACATCAAGGGTTGTCCCAAGATAACGCTCGCCATTACCATGCTCATCGAAAATAACATTACCATGCTCAGAGATATAACGAACTGTTCCATCCGGCAATAAAATCCGAAACTCCGATGAATAAGGCTCATGATCTGTAAATGGCTTTTCCAATGCCGTAATTGCCTTTTCCCTGTCTTCAGGGTGAATTCTGGAAAGAAAGTTTTCTGGTGTTGGCTTGTCAACATCAGGATCATAACCCAGAATACTAAACACCTGCTTTGACCATATAGCCTGCTGTTTTTTGATATCCAGATTCCACCACCCAAAACCCATGACCTCCTGAATTTCATCCAGCATATTCGTCGCCTGCTCTGCCAGATCCGTAATAGCGATCATGTCTGTTATATTTTCATGAACGATTATATAAGAGTCGCTTGAAGAAAAGGAATGAAGGGAGATATTGAACCATGCCTTAACGCCATCGTCCGTAACTGGAACAGAGATACTGCTTAATGAGCTGACTTCACCACCAAGTAGTTGTTGATATGCTTCAATCAAGCTCGATGGTAAATGTGGGTGGTTAATTAACTTTTCACCAACAAAATCATCCGAGCAATATGCACCTTGAGCACATAGCTGGATAAAAGCAGAATTGACCGCATGGATCTGACCAGAGCCATCCACGATAAGCAGCGCCGAGCTTACAACATCAAATGATTGTTGAAATAACTCACTATTCATATTTTATATGTTGGAAATAATTATTTAGAATTAGTCTAACAAAATATTTTTATACTTAATGGTTTTTTTAGTATAACCACAAATAATCTAAAATCTATATTTCACAATGAGCAACTGCCTGTAGAAGTTGATGGTCTGCACAATTCCACTAACAAGTCATCCGTTAGCTACCAATAATTACTGAACATACGTTTCTTGAACTCAGAGTAATGAAAATAAAGTGAACCAAGAGGTTATTACCCCCTGGTTCTTTTACTATCACTCACCACTAAGAGGTGTTAAGCGATAGACCTGTGGGTAATATGTACCAGCAACGTAGATGGTACCGACGATCTGCCCGGCATCATTGATCGATACAGCCATTCCCCTGCCACAGGTCGCTAGCTCTGGACAAAGCCCCTGCAGAACGGGGGCAAGGTCGGTCATTACGCCATCCTGCCAGATGAATGGATGCTGAATTCCCTGGGCGGTATAGGCATAGCCTACAACCTGACCATGATTGTTGATGGCCTTTGCAACACCACCAGTTCCACCCAGGCCTCCCAGTGAATGAATACCATCTGCCTGCCATATCACTGGTGTATTTCTAAAAGGGTAAGAAGTGGTTCGACTGTAACCCACTACCTGACCAGCATCATTAATATCAAGACCATAACTACTACCATCACCTGGCAAGGTTCCCAGGTCGGTGGGAATATCATCTTGCCAGACAACCGCATTTGTTTTTCCAGAAGCAAGCTGCGCCGTACCACTGATTAAACCATGATTATTAATTGCATAGGCCCGAGTATAAGTATAAGCATTCAAGCCATTCAGTAAGCGTGATTCCCCTGCCTGATAAACAAATGCGCGAGGCTGGTAGTTAATCTGAACCTGGCCTACAACCTCACCCAATGCATTGATATCATCTGCCGAACCATAACCGGCCGCCACACCACCAATCTCTACACGTTCACCATTGCTCCAAATTACCGGTCTATTGTTGAAATGACCCACAATAACACCATCTGCATTAATCCCACGTGCCGAGCTATAAACACTCTGCTCATCCGGTGTCAGATTGGCATAACTACCATCTTCATTCCAGATAACTGCATTTCTAGCCCAGCCACTGCCCTTTCCCATGCCAACAATTGCACCATGATCATTCATCGCAGCAGGATAATGCGAACCAGAAGCTGATGGTAAGAGTTCTACCAGATAGCCATTGGTGGTATAGCTCGTCGCTGCCATCACCTGATTTATACCTAGCATCAATGCCATACCAATTATCAAACCGGATAGTATTGACTCGGTCCTTTGTTTTACACCATCACCAATGGTTTTTATTCTATATATATTATTCATACTTTCTCCTTGTTTAATTGTTTACATCCGGTATGCGTCCAAACCGAACAAAGACAGACACTCAACAGCGTGGATATGTTCTATGTTTACTAACAGAACATATAGTTACTAACAGGCAAAGAGAAAAAAATATTCCTTGAATAGATGTTATTAAATATGGTGATAAAGACTAAAGAGACAAAATAACGATAGAACCATGAATATTGAAGATGTTTATTGCTTAACTAACAAGTACCTTAAGCAACATTGATGTCATTTTCTCTATATACTGTTGCTGTGACCAACCGCAGTCTTTCGTCAGTGTTTCCCAATTGGTAATGGATAACTGGCTCCAGAAAAAATCCGTGGCCTGATCAACTGACCACTCGGAAGAAAGCCGGTTTTCACTGGCCAGGTATTCTATGATTTGCTGGCATACTTCACGCAGGCAATTCATTGCACTATCCCAGGCCGCCGCCATGGCCTCGTCCGTATCGCGTGTCTGTAACATGGCCTTGGCCATGCCGTATATTTCAGGAATGTAATTCCCCCAAATCTCGACACAGGCCCGCAGCATCTCCGTGCTATTGGTCGCGGCTTCCAGCTGGGCCAGTCTTTTGTCCAGGCCTTTGACTTCGTCCACATGGCTTAAGGTGGCGATCAGCAGATCCGTCCGATTCGGAAAGTGTAAATACACCGCCTGCCGCGATATACCCACGGCCTTGGCGATGTCCCCCATCTTTACCCCCTGTCCCTGCTGCTGTTCCAGCAGTCGCCAGGCGGCATCAAGAATGCGGGTCCGGGTATCGATTTCTTCACTTGACATGCTGTAAAGCGTACTCTAAGCTTGACACAGTGTCAATTGACACGATGTCAAGTTGATTATCGATAAGAGGATAAAGTCATGAAAAACCATAATTTTCATAGAGTTATATTGTTTGGCTCAGGTCTGATTGCCGCCGGTTTTGGAGCCGTGATTCTGTTTAGCCCCACAGCCCTGTATGCCTCAAGCGGTATCGAGATGGTCTGGAACGTCAGCCTGCTCAATGAAATCAGAGCAGCCGGTGGCGGCCTGTTGGGTTGTGGGTTATTCATCATGGCCGGGACTTTTATAAGCAGATTCACCTATACAGCCACTATTATTGCCGTACTCATGTATCTGTCCTATGGCCTGTCGCGCCTTTTCAGCATGTCGGTCGATGGTATGCCTGTTGAATCATTGGTGATGGCAATGGGTATGGAGCTGCTTATTGGCTTGCTGTGCATTTATCTACTTACACGCAACAAGATAATTAAATAAGGTCAATGTCACTAAGGGAAGTTTATTAGCGTAAATATTTACAAAAGGAGATAGAACATGAAACTCATCATATTTGGTGCCTCTGGTAGTGTTGGACATAAACTCGTAGAACAGGCCCTGGCACAGGGCCATCAGGTTACTGCCTTCATACGAGATAAATCGAAACTTCAGATCAATGCCAGTAATTTACAGATTGCTGTTGGTGATGTCCTGCAGATCGAAACCGTTGAACTTGCCATTAAAAGACAGGATGCTGTGCTTTGTGTGCTGGGTGCAGGACGAAAAGGGACTGTGCGCTCAGAAGGAACACGAAACATTATCCAGGCAATGGAAACGACTGGTGTGAAACGATTGATATGTCAGTCCAGCCTGGGTGTAGGAGATAGCCGAGGTAATCTAAACCTGTTCTGGAAATACTTTATGTTTGGTTTACTGCTACGTCCAGCCTATGAAGATCATGCTCGTCAGGAACAGTATGTCAGACAAAGCGAACTGGACTGGACCATTGTGCGGCCAGGTGCTTTTACCGACGGTGTTCACACCGGACAATATCGCCATGGTTTTTCCAGTCAGGACAAAACAACCCGCTTAAAGATATCACGTTCAGATGTTGCTGATTTTCTATTAAAGCAACTATTTGATAGTACTTACCTGCACAAGGCAGCAAGCCTGTCTTATTAATATTGTTTGAGATGCAATCAGAGGGCTGTCCCTCTGATTGCCCAAATATCATGAAAAACATTCATAATCTGCCCCTCAGATTGGTAAGTTTTCTATCTATATTCAACCCACAGGTACTTGTTTTATTTGAGATATATTAAGGTAAGTCCATCAAACAAAAACAGCTTCAGTATCTCACCTGTAATCTCAGAACTTTATGTGCCATACTGATTGTAACTACATGTTCGCATGCAATATTTGGCTATTACAGCCTGTCATTGTGAATAAAGTTAAGTACTTTTACAGTTATCGACCGACAGTATGTCTGGATCACACCTCCTGGGTCTCATCCATCTCATTCTCTCCACATGACTTTGAATGTAATTTTTTGTTTTATTAATACGGTAATTTATATTGTGAATATTGGTACAGTGAAGTGGTTTGACGCTGCAAAAGGTTTTGGTTTTATTACTCCCGAAGATGGCAGCAAGGATATATTTGTACATCATTCAGCAATCAAAAGTGATGACAAATATGCAAGTTTGAATGAAGGTCAACGCGTCAGTTTTGATATAGAACAGGGCGCAAAAGGGCCAGCAGCTGCAAACGTTGCGGCCATATAAAACCCGATTTTTATATTAAATAGAGATGGACCTCGCATATGCGAGGTCTATTTTTATGCTCCATTCCAGATGAATGAATCTCGCACTTAGCTGTGAGCGATGATAGTACAAAGCTTTTTGATATCGAATAAAAGCTGTTACGTAATTCATTTGTAGAGCTTTGTCTTAAGTGCAGGAGGTCCCGACCATGGGGATGAGAAACGTACCAAATCAAGCCCACCAAGCGTTACATGCTGATGAGCAACCTGCCACAAACAGAAATGGTCGAGAACTTTTAAACGCAGCCGAAGTCTTTGCTGTGGAATCTGTCGCCAGAAGCTGGTGGTACGTGGGTTCAACCTTCTGCCTGATGATTGCTTCCCTGATCGGTGCCGGTCTGGCACCCTGGTGGCCGCTGCAACTGTTATTATCACTATTTGCTGGGCTGGTACTGGTACGCGCCTTTATTAGCTATCACGATTATATGCATAAGGCGATCCTGCGCGATTCGAAACTGGCCTGGCTGCTGTTTCGAATCTATGCTGCCTTTGCCCTAACCCCTCCCCGCGCCTGGAGTAAGAGTCACAACTACCATCATGGTCATGTCGGTAAGATTACTGATAGCTGTATCGGTGCCTTCCCGTTGATAACCACCGAGATGTGGCGTAGCGCCTCACGCTGGCAGCGTTTCCAATATCGTTTACAACGTCATCCCCTGATCGTGTTGCTTGGCTACTTCACTATTTTTGCTTACAGCATTTGTCTGGAATCACTGTTCCGCAATCCGGCCCGCCACTGGGACTCAGGTCTTGTTCTGTTAGTTCATTCTGCGCTTATCAGTGTGCTATGGATATTCGGTGGTTTTGAGCTTGCTCTGTTTGTAGTGCTACTGCCCATGATCGTTGCCTCGGCCCTGGGCAGCTACCTGTTTTTTGCCCAGCACAGTTTTGAACAGATGATCATTATTAAACCCGAAGACTGGACCTTCGATAGATCGGCATTGGAATCTTCCAGCTATATGAAACTCAATCCAGTCATGCGATGGTTTACCGGTAACATTGGCTACCACCATATTCACCATCTCAATGTGCGCATCCCGTTTTATCGGCTCCCCGAAGTCATGGCTGCCATCCCCGAGTTACAAACACCACCAACAACATCGTTAAAGCTAAGTGAGATTATCAAGTGCTTTAAATCCAGCTTATGGGATGAAAACCTTCAAAAAATGGTTTCGTTTCGTTATGCGAACCAGATGGTTTGACAAAGCGCGCAATTCTCAACCTCACAAAAATATTATCCACTTAAATTTATCGCCATACCCTCAATCTCACAACACTCCTGACACAATGCTGTCAGGAGTGTGTTGATATGCTCTGTTTATTTAACAAATCCACATTCAAACTATACGCATTTCAAAGAGGATAACATTATGGCCACACCCATCACTATCATTGCCCCGATAAAGCTTGCCCAAGGAAAAACTGAAGCTGATTTACTTGCTGCATCAAATCGTTTTCAGGAAGAGTTTGCCGGCCAACAAGCCGGTATTTTACGCCGTGAGCTGGTTAGAAAAAGTGAAAACGAATATCTCGACATCATTCAGTTCCGAAGTGAGGAAGATGCCCTTGACGTTATAGAAAAAGAAAAGCAATCCACAGCATGTCATGACTTTTTTGCCGTAATGGATATGAGTGGTGTTGAATCATCCGATGAAGCCATCGATTTTTACCCCTCCTTAGTCACATATAGCTGAGTAACTTAACAATCAAATGAGGTCATCTGACCTCATTTTTTTATCTGATGTAATCTATACTTGGTATTCTCCGCCGAATGGACATGCTAACCCTGACTACAGAGGAGATACTGATGTTCGGAAATAAATTGAGCAGTCTCAGCATTATAACTGCCAGCTTAATCCTGCTCTATAGCCCATTTACCCATGCGGGTAAGACGCAACACCGCCAGCATGGTAGCCACGAACATGGCTCAGCCCAGCTCAATATCGCCATCGAAGGCCAGCGCCTCTACCTGGAACTGTCCAGCCCGGCAGCTAATATTGTGGGTTTTGAACATAAGCCACACAATGACAAACAGCGCCAGACATTGAAGAAGGCCATCAAAATTCTTAATCAGACTTCATTATTATTTACTCCTTCTGCCTCGGCACAATGCAAATCTAATAAAATTGAGGTAGATGTGGATACCTTACAGGATGAGCACGATAAAAAAGACTCTCATCACCACCATTCAGGCCATGCCGATTTCTCGGCCCACTATGTCTTTGTCTGTCAAAAGCCAAGCAAACTGACTACACTTCAATTATTATTATTCAAACCCTTTCCCGGTATCGAGAAATTGCAGGTACAGTTATTAACAGAAACCGGCCAAAGCGCCATCACCGCTACTGCCCAAAAGGCCACCATTAAGCTGAAGTAAGAGTGTTACATGTCTGACCATGTCATTGCCATTGAGCAACTGCGTTTTAACTGGCCGGGTGAGTCTTCACCCATCCTGGATATCCCATCGTTTAACATTAACAAGGGCGAACGTATATTTCTTAAAGGTGCCAGTGGTAGCGGCAAGAGCACCCTGCTCAGCCTGCTCGGTGGTGTACTGACACCCCAGCAGGGCGATGTTTATCTGCTAGGTCGGCCATTGCATGATCTGCGAGCTGCTGAGCGGGATCGCTTTCGTGCCGATCATATCGGTTTTATTTTTCAGATGTTTAACCTCATTCCTTATTTATCAGTACTGGAAAATGTCATCCTGCCCCTGTACTTCTCACCCCTGCGTCATGCCAGGGTCATAAAAAATACAACCGCGGAAGTCGAGGCCATGCGCCTATTGGCCCACCTTGATCTCAGCGGTGCACTTTTGCAGCGTTCGGTTACGGAACTGAGCGTCGGTCAGCAACAACGTGTTGCTGCCGCCCGTGCCCTCATTGGACAGCCAGAGATCATTATCGCCGATGAACCCACTTCCTCACTGGATGCGGATCGACGCGAAGCTTTTATTAAACTGCTTATTAAAGAATGTGATGAAGCGGGTAACACCCTGCTATTTGTCAGTCACGATGCCAGCCTGGAAAGGTATTTTGATCACTGCATCAATCTCGATAGCCTTAATCACTCAGCACAGGTAGTGAGCTGATGGCCATCCTGCAACTTGCCTTAAAGAGTTTATGGAACCGCCGCTTCACTGCAGGGCTGACTCTATTGTCCATTACTCTGAGTGTGGCCCTATTGCTGGGAGTTGAACGCCTGCGCAATGAATCGCGTAGCAGTTTTGCCAATACCATCTCCGGCACCGATCTCATCGTCGGAGCACGCAGTGGTTCTATTCAGTTATTGCTTTATTCGGTGTTCCGCATCGGCAATCCCACCAATAATATCGACTGGCAAAGTTACCAGGCCATCATTAAGCACCCAAATGTGAAGTGGAGTATTCCTATTACATTGGGAGATTCACACCATGGCTTTCGGGTGATGGGTACTACGCCTGATTATTTCAAATACTATCGATATAGCCGCAAACGCCCACTGCAATTTCAAAACGGTAAACCCTTTACTGATGTCTATGATGCCGTACTGGGTGCCGAGGTTGCAGAACAGCTTGGCTATCAACTGGATCAGAAGATTGTCATCGCCCATGGTGCCGGTAAGGTCAGCCTCATTAAACATGACAACAAGCCCTTTACCGTGGTTGGCATCCTGAACAAGACTGGCACTCCGGTTGACCGAGCCGTGCATGTTGACCTGCGTGGTATCGAGGCCATTCATATCGACTGGCAGGGCGGCAGCCCCACTCCCGGCATGCGCATCACTGCGGATAAAGCAAAACAGCTAGACCTCAACCCGAAAACCATCACTGCCGCTATGCTGGGACTAAGTTCACGCATCAGCACTTTTAAGGTACGACACTATATAAATAACTACCGCGAAGAACCATTGCAGGCGATCCTGCCCGGTGTGGCCCTGCAGGAACTGTGGGACATGATGGCCGTAGCGGAAAAGGCCCTGCTAGCCATTTCCCTTTTTGTGGTACTTGTCGGACTGACCGGTATGGTGACGGCCATCCTTACCAGTCTTAATGAACGACGCAGGGAAATGGCCATCCTGCGTTCGGTGGGTGCGCGTCCCGCGCACATCCTGTTACTCATCAGTGGTGAGGCCATCGGACTTTGCCTGTTGGGTATACTGCTTGGCATCGGTCTGTTATACAGTCTGTTATTCATTGGCCAGCCATTGATCGAAAGCCACTATGGCCTGTTTATCAATATCGACTGGCCATCGACTTATGAATTTGGCCTGTTGGGTATCCTGCTACTGGCCAGCCTGCTGGTCAGCTTGATACCTGGCATCAGGGCCTACCGTTATTCACTGGCCGATGGCATGACCATTCGCCTTTAATAAGGAGCAAGTATGTTAGTTAGAAAAAGCCAGCTCATTTTCCTTAGTCTGCTATTTATGTTCAGCAGCGTATATCAAACCAGCCTTGCTGATACTCTGAAGGAACTGGAATGGGAAGACCTGATCCCAAAAGAATGGCACCCGGATCCGGATCTGGTTTTTAAATACAACAACGGTCAAATCGGTGATGCTGATCCGCGCATTCTGGCACTAAGAAAAAAACTCGCCGAGATGGAACGTCTTGCACCGACCAATAAACGACTGGATGGCAAGCGTATCAAACTACCCGGCTTTGCCTTGCCACTGGAAACCGATGGCAAAACCGTTTCGGAATTTTTATTACTCCCCTACCATGGCGCCTGTATCCACGTACCACCTCCACCGGCCAATCAAATCGTGCTGGTCAAACTCAAAAAAGGTACAAAAGTCGTAAAGGAAAACTTTGATACGGTATTAGTCACCGGGATCATGAGGATTGAAAAGAATAAAAGTGAAGTCGCTGAATCGGGTTATACATTGACTGCTGAAAAGGTCGAGGCCTACCAATAAAGCGTGCCCATACAATGCTACCGAACTCATCTTTGCTTGCTACTTATCTCATTAGGTAGCATTGCGAACGCCAGTGAAATGAGTTGTCACATCCACCCGCCCACAACAAATAAAGATGAAGCACCCAAAATCATCGGCCCCTACCCCGCACAACAGGCTTGTGAAAAAGCACGACTGGAACAGTTTGGAAATAAAGGACGCTGCCATTGCAGCTTTGATGGTATGCCCAGATTAAACCAGCCGAGCATACCGTTTGGGGATAATGAAGCGGGGGGAGAAATTCGACCTTGAGAGTTTTACCAGCTACTGTGTACTTTCAGGTTAAAGGACAGAGCATTAAACAGTGTAAAGAAAATCTGTTCTAATCTAAGCCTATTTTAAATCCTTACTTCCAAACTGGATCACTGGCTGCAAGCCTTTTTTGTTTTTTCTCATAGGTAGCAAGCACCTTTTGATATATGGTGTCTGGCTCAAATGGCTTGGTTACATAGTTAACAATGCCAGACTTGATAGCCGTCTTTACACCTTCTGCATCATTGACCGAGGTCACCATGAGAAAATCCGTATTCTGACGATTACCTAATTTACCCATTTCTTTAAACAGCTCCAATCCATCCATCACCGGCATGCGCCAGTCACATATTACCAGGTCAAAGTTCTGCTGCTTAATGAGAGAAAGCGCAATCTTTCCATCCTCTGCCTCCCAGGTATTTTTGAAACCCTCTTTTTCCAAAGATAAACGGATAAAGTCCCGCATATCTTTATCATCTTCGACTACCAGAATTTTTAAATTTTCAAGACTATTAGAAAGATCCATAAAGCAACTCACAGCTATTAAATTATATAACTCAGATAATTATTTTATCGGATGTCTAAAAAAATATTTTAGTAATTCTATAACTCAATATGTGTCTATATTGACATTCAGGACACTTCTATGGATAAAGGAAAATATTTGTAAAATTTTGTTACAGATAAAATAAGACAAACATGGAAGAGCATTACCAACTTCGAATGGCTTTATAAAAAAACCTTACTTTTTTATGCTTAAAATAAAGAATCAATGCCGCAATGAGATGTAACGTTTATTCTGATGATTCAACTTGCTACTTTAATCACAAGCTTCCCCCTTGTTTTACCCTGTGCATAATAATGCATCGCCTCAGGCACCTGTTCTAATGTAAATTGCTGGTCTATCACAGGGAAAAGTTTGCCAGTTCGAATGAGATCGCCCATCACATCCATACCTTTATTCGCCTTATGCAGCAAAACCCGAAATTTACGTCTACCCATCATCGATAATATTGGCCCCAGGAACATGATCTGGTTAATCGTCGATGTAGCACCACCATGTATCACATAAACACCATTGAGACTCAAGGCTCGTCTGTAATCAAATATTGAGTGATGAGCTTGTGCGTCGAGGATCAAATCATATTGCAGACCATTACGGGTAAAGTCTTCATGCTGGTAATCAATCACATGATCAACACCTAGCGATCTAACAAAGTCCATTTTCGGTTTACTGCAAACCGCAGTAATCTCGACATCGTATTTTTTAGCAATGGCGATAGCGAGTGTTCCAGAACCACCGGAGGCACCGTTTATTAAAATTTTCTGACCGTCATGGATATGCCCGCTATCTACGAGTCCCTGCAAGGCCAACAGACCCGCCTGAGGAATAGCCGCCGCTTGCTCAAACGTTATGTTGACAGGTTTATGAGATAACACCCTTGATGGTACCGCGACATACTCTGCAAAACCGCCCCAGCCACACGCCGACAGATCGCCATAGACTTCATCACCCTCACGAAACTGGACAACCTTGCTACCAACTTTTTCAACACGGCCAGCAATATCAATCCCCAGAGTTTTAAGTCTTTTAGGCTTAAATAAACCAAAAAATATGCGATTCGCAAATGGTGTGCCACGAAGTAATTCCAGGTCCCATGAATTAATCGACGAGGCCACTATTTTAACGAGTACCTCATCGGATTTAGGCTCAGGGATATCGACCTCCTTAATGCAGAGATCATCCGGTGTTCCATATTTTGAAAAGTCAATAATTTTCATCGCGCCACCTTTTTTCCATGGTAAAAAATCCAGCTACTTAAATTGGTTCTACACATTGAATAGCACTATTACTTAGATCCGGCTTATTCGCGAATACTTTAATTTTACTAACACTTATTACAACCAATCAGTAAAAGCGATACCAACACCGACCCGGTTAGATCTAGCATTATAATCAATCAAGCTCTCCCCATAACCATTGAAATATTGCATAAACCATTTTACTCGTCGGGTCATGGGAAAACTCCAGTTAAGTTCAAGTGCACCGTAGTCAGGATTTTCTAAATAATTACGCAACATCATACTTGCCGTATGTTTACCACCAGCATAGGCAAGTCGTATTTCAGAGTGACCATAGAATGTATCGATATCCGGATTATCATCACGGGCCGAGCCAGTCTGTTTGGCGTGATACCAGGGTTTGAAACTGAGATAAAAATTATCTCTTTGTAAGATAAAGTCCAAATAAATCCGGTTCCAGGTACGAGATTGTTCACCCGCTTGACCATTAGATTGATGAACAACCCCTAACTGTATTAATCGCGTATCCATGCCCCAAAAATTTCCATCTGACTCGAAGATCAGAAACACCTCTGGCTCATGCACCGTTTCCCGAAAAGGGTATGATGCAGCATCATTATATGCCTGCCAAAAGGATAGATTGGTGTAAGCAAACTGCAATGAGCTTTTATCACCGATAATTCTATCTACAACCGGAAATTTGACACTAAACTGAAATTTAATCTCGACAAAGTCCATGTCCTGCTGATATTGATCAAACGAGGCCTGGTTGGGCTTTGAGTTATAACTAAGAGGCAAGATATAGTTTGGCTTATGGGGAGTCAGGACAAAGGGCTGATATCGGGTCTTTCGCTCGATAGCCATACGCTTATCGAGAGCAGATGGCTTATTGTCATCACTATCGGATTGTTCCTTTTCGGCCTGACAAGGCAGCGTCAATAAACACGCCATAATAAAAACAGCACTCCGCACCCTTGCTTTCCTCCCTTTTGCACTACGTGACTGCAGCTCAACTGTTTCTGATTATAATGCGCCTGAATTATAAAAATAATTAAGTAGATCAAGTAAAATGCTTTCTGGTACCTTATCTTTATTCAAGACCAGCGGGATGTGACCACTTTTAAATCAGGATGATAAATATGAAAGCAGCCATATACACTCGATACGGTTCAGCCGAGGAAGTTCTCACTGTCAAGGAAATAGAGAGGCCGCAATCAAATACAAACGACATACTTGTCAAGGTTTATGCGTCCACGGTCAATCGGACAGATACCCACAACCTTACTGCCACACCCTTTTTTATGCGCCTGGTGATTGGTCTGTTTGGGCCGAAGAAGAAAATACCCGGTACCAGCTTTTCGGGTGAAGTCATTGAAATCGGGGCCAACATTTCATCTTTTAAACCCGGTGACAGAGTATTCGGTTTTGATGATGAAGTGGCAAGTAGCCAGGCAGAATATCTGACGATCACTGAGGATAAAGTTGCGACCATACCTGATGATGTTGATTATGTTGATGCAGCGGCCAGTCCGGAAGGTGCCCACTATGCACTGAATTTTATTAACAAGGTCGATCTTAAACGTGGTGACAGGGTACTGGTGTATGGTGCATCCGGCGCAATTGGTTCAGCGGCAGTACAACTACTTAAACATTTTGGTATGGAGGTCACGGCGGTTTGCTCTGGCAGACATCTTGAAACCGTCAAATCGCTTGGGGCAGACAGGATTATCGATTATACAAAAGAGGATTTCACTCAGGATACAACGCGTTATCACTTTGTGCTAGATGCCGTTGGTAAGATATCTTTCCTTCAGTCCAAAAAGCTTCTTCTATCGGGTGGTGTATTTGCTTCATCCGATCTGGGTTTCCTGGCCCAGAATATGTTCCTCCCCATGCTTGCCCCTCTGTTAAAACTGTTGTATGACAGGAAATATACGATCTTCCCCATGCCGGTGGATATCAAACGTAGTCTGTTATTACTTCAGAAACTCATGGCAAATAAAGAATTCAAACCACTTATCGATAGAGAATATCCACTCGATGAAATAGTTTCAGCCTATCAATATGTAAGACAAGGCAAAAAGACAGGGAATGTTGCTATAAGAGTTATATAACAACCGTAGAACTTAGCCCGGACAACATCAGAGAAAAATAGGGCCAAAGAGGTGCAAACTCTACTAGCGGAAACAAGTGCACTCTGATTCTGTTTTGAGGAAAACGAAGCCTGTTCTCTTAGGCTAAAACCATAAACCAAGGGGCCAATAAGTCTGTTTAGGCCCCTTGATTCCTAACTTTATCAATTAAGATTGATCGTTTCTCGATAAGCGTGCCATGTTGCATAACCCAACACAGGCACGATGATCACAAAACCTATCAGTCCAGTCACAAAACCAACCGCCGAAAGTCCCAATACCAGCAATGCCCAAAGGGCAATAGCCGATCGGTTTTTCCAAACCGCATGAAGGCTGGATGTCATTGCTGTATCTGCATTGATATCCAGATCCAGAATCATCGGCAAAGCAAATGAATTGGCACAAAACAACACGCCTGCAAATACCAACGCAACGATGAAGAATGTTGTATCCGACATAGGTATGGCCGCAGAGACACCTGATTGCCAGGACGAGGTGCTAATATTGACCACCAGTGATGTAAGAATCAGCATCGCCAGAAATACCAGGCTCAACATGAGTGCCAGCATTAATTCATGTCCCATTTCATTAATTGCTTTCTTGCGCTCATGCCTAAAACTCGGTTGCTTACCCTGTTCAAGCTGCTGGCTAATATCATAAAGCCCAAAGGCTAGTGCTGGACCAATAATCAACAGGCTAATGAAAAGGCCGAGAAGAAAATAACTCTCACTGATCTGTGAGAAAAGAACAAGTAACCAGCCTATCGCTGAGAATATTGCACCGTATGTCAGGCTATGCCAGGGCGCACGCCGAAAGTCTTGCCAGCCTTTTTTTAACCATCCGAAGGGGGAATTTAAAGTGAGCTTGTTACAATCTGCATAGACTGAGATATCACTCTCAAAAGATACTACTGATTTCATACTATACCTCCACATAAATTTATAAGGGCGATAGTGCTTAACAGCCGTATAGGTTTTCACAAGGATATGATGAATAACATAAAACCTAGTATTAGGGTAGCCTATTTTTCACTTTAATAAATTTTATGAGAGTGGAGTAAAACTAAAATTATAATGGGTTAAAAATGAAAGTGATGAGAATGATTAAGCTGCTTTATATTAGAAACAACTTAATTAACATATTGTATTGGCACTTGCCACCGGATCATTGTTCCATGTTACAGGAACAAAAATCGCTAAATAAAAGCAGACAAAAAACTATCACAATATATATTTAGTAATAATTGTTCTTTTAAAATAGAAACAGGCCAACAATTACCTTTAAAGTTAACTGTTGGCCCTGTGGGGGGTTGTCTGTTAAATGGATATAGCAGCAGATTTGTTTTCCTTCATACCTTCTATCCACTCATTCTGCTCATCCAGATAATTGCGAGTCGCTTCCAGATCCAGATCTTTGCGAATATCTACAAAAGGAAAGATCCCGTGTAGTATAAATATAATGGCACTACTGAATAGTCTCACTGCAATACCCACGGCAAAGACCAAATGCTCCATGTAGCTTACGCCCTGTTGTTGTGTGTGCTCCGTAAATAATTTCATTTTTCTCTCCTTTTACAACGCCTGTAAAACTAAAGACGCATCCGGGCCTGTTCAGGTCCCGGAATTGTCAATTTTTTAATCAGTAGATTCCTGGAACAAAGGCGGCGATTTCCTTTTTGTATTTGCGATAGGTATCACCGAAGTTTTTCTTCAGGTCGCGCTCTTCAAAGGCAATGCCGATGAAAATATACACACTAAACAGCACGGCCATACTCAGACGTGTCACACTCATATCCGGGACAGACCACATGCCCACCAGAAAACCCAGCATCATTGGGTGACGGCTGTAGCGGTACATGAACTTACGGGTAAAGGGCAATGACTGATAGGGTTTGTTTCTGAAATACAGATACACCTGACGCAGCCCCATCAATTCAAAATGATTGGTCACAAAGGTTGCCAGCAACAGATAAACCCAGGCCAGGGCATACAATGACCAGAGTATGATCTGCGTGGCAGAATTTTCCACTGACCACACTGTACCGGGTAAAGCCTGCCAGTAGTAAACCGCGATAATGCTGACCACACCTGACATCATCATAAAGCTGGAACGTTCTGCCGCTGCCGGGATAAAACGACTCAGCCATTTTTTGAAAGCTGGCCGTGCCATCACAGTATGCTGAACTGCAAATAGCACAATCAGTGCGATATTGATCAAGGCCGCGGCCGCGGTAGATTCTGCAACATAGCCGCTCAGCCCTACCGGTGCCAGGCCACCAAAACCAAGAATGAGCCAGAACAGACCAGTACAACCAACCACATAGGCCAGCAATCCATAGGTCATTACACTCGTGCGTTTTAACAGGCCGCCAGACTCAAACGCCATTTCATTATCTGCAGTTAGTTCAATCGAATTAGACATAGTCAATCTCCTTAAAATGGTTAATAATTTTTTTGTGTTAACAGACCATGCCGTCTTTCAATGTCAGGCAAGGGTTGTCATGGTTACTCAGTACGGGCCGACCATTTAAAAACCAGTCCGTGGTAAACAGGGCCCGACCACGCCCGGTGCTCGGCACATTGGTTGATGCTTTTTTGGCCAACTGGGGCAAGCGAAAAATCAGTGTGTTCATGTTGTCTCTCCTTGTGGTGTTTAACTGGCTTAAATCGTAGTGCTGAGAGGCTTTTCCGATAAGTACGATTTGTGTAGTATCTAACTACAAAATCTGTAGTAACCAACTACACATACTGGAGAGCATATGGAATACGGACAATTTTGCCCCATTGCCAAGGCCTCCGAGGTCATTGGCGAAAAATGGACCATCCTGATCATCCGAGAATTGCTGATTGGCGCGACGCGCTTCAATGAGCTGCAACGGGCCCTCAGCCTGATCTCCCCCACCCTGCTTTCCAAACGGCTGGACTCACTGGAACTGGATGGCCTGATTGTGAAAAAGAAGATTCAGGGTCAGAAGGGTTATGAGTATTTCCCCACCCAGTCCTGCCATGAACTCATGCCAACCATACTGTCAATCGGCGAATGGGGCATGAAATGGACAATCTCCAATCTCACGCATAAAGATTATGATGTAGAACTGCTCATGCTTTATCTAATGCGCAGCATTCAGCCGCAAAACCTGCCCGGCAACAACACCGTCATTCGCTTCAAATTTACCAATGTCGAAACCTTCCCTGAATGGTGGATCCTGGTCGACAAAGATAATGTCGACTTCTGCACCCACGACCCCGGCAAGGATGTGGATATCTACTTCACCTCGACGATTGAAACCTTAACGGAAATCTGGATGGGCAGGGGTAGTTATAAAAAAGCGGTGCGAGAAGGCGATCTAAAACTGGTTGGCGATACCAACCTCACCAACAACGTCACCAGCTGGATGGCGAATAGCGTGTTTGCAGGTTTGCCTGCGGCAAGTGAGATTTGAAAACTCACGTTTGAAAGTAATTAATTCTACTACCAGGTGAGAGAAAGCCTGGATAATGTTTTTGGTTAAATATATTTCCTCTGTCCCTTAGAAATCTCCCACAACATATAACATGCATATCAGTGTTGACGCGGCAATCTCGATTACATTTAAGGACAAGACGAGTTTTTTCCAGATATGTATCCATATAAACCTGTCACTCTATTTTTTAGATCAATATTTTGTGGGGATAGCTCAGGAGATGACCCAGGTTTTCTAGTTCCATCTTGACATAACCACGATATCGGATGTATTTTTACATACACGCTGGTTTGTCAGCGTCCCGCCCGCGGGAAGGGCTGCGCCCATCAAACATAATCTTCATTTTTACGATTTCCTTGCATCCTGAGCAAGCGGGCACCGGGATATATGATCCGAGGAGGTCGTTATGATCACAAGTCTTGCTGTGCTGCGTGCGCAATTCACAACCCAGCCACCCAGGCTGAGTCAATATGCAGAAGGACATCCCTGCCAACTCAACCATTTATCACTTGAACAGCAAAAAAAACGTGCTAAAGACTTACTCAAGCAATGGCATGCGGGTGATGATTCTCATGAACAAAAACGAAAACTCAGTGATGCACAACACAGCATTGCCAGAGAGTATGGTTTTCAAAACTGGCCACAGCTCAAGGCACATATCGAGCAGGCGCGCCTCGCCCGTGAGGCTTTAGCACAGGGCAAACCTACCGCTCTCGATGCAGATAAGCGCACATTACATATTCGTTGTGGCAATGACATCGAGCATGCACTGGCGGTGGCCGGATTCACGGGGGATTTTTTGAATGTACCTGATCCCTATGTACATGGCCCTGTGCCAGAAACAACGACCCGC
>JAOULO010000071.1 GCA_029881995.1 Gammaproteobacteria bacterium | reverse complement strand
AAGGAATTTATTCAACAGCGTGCAAAATACCTGAGCCAGAATCATCACCCTGACTATGAACAGGTATTAGAAGATCTTACACAAATTGCATCAGACCTGGACACGGTTCGTGATTATGAAGCAGTGTATTTGTGGTTTGAGCATGACCCGCATGATCAATTAATGATCGCCAGTCTGTTGGATTACTTCCATGCTCAAGAACATCGACCACCGGTTTTGAAAATGATCAACATTACGCATTATCCAGGTGTAAAACGATTTAATGGTATTGGACAGTTACCACCAGAGGCAATGCCTATCTTGTGGAATCAGTTCATGACCGTCACACCAGCACAGTATGCCATCGGCAAACAGGCCTGGGCTGCCATCCGATCTTCGACACCACAGGCACTAATAGATCTTATTGCAACCGGGACACCGAATATGCCAAGCATGGCAATTGCACTGGATCGTTTTATCAAACAACTGCCGTCCATGCACAATGGCCTGAACCTGTCAGAGAATCTGACCTTACAGATCCTGACCGATCGGGGACCCACAACGGCAGCACGATTGTTTGGCGCCTATACCAATACCTATGAACCTCTGCCCTTTATGGGTGACAGTGGTTACTGGCATATGCTCGATGATCTTGCGCGTGCTACACACCCGGCCATTTTGTTTGATAAGCAGGGAAACAAGCCAAATACCTGGCAAATCAATCTAACTGGTGTTGGGCAGGACTTAATAGCTAACAAACTTGACTGGCTGGAATTAAATACCGTTGACCGTTGGGTAGGTGGAATCCATATTGACACCCGACATGACAGTGTTTTCAGGATTGACGCATAAAATCAATTTACATCTACTGCGACAAATCTGAAAAGTGTCCTGCCTATTGATAGTTCAGGCTAACACCTTCATTTCGTTCATTTAAATAAAAACATATGCTCACCATGGACATGCTATACTAACTGGCTGACCCTTGATGAATCTCATATTCAAGACCAGTCTATCCCAAAGCCTTTTAATGGCCTGGCCTTTTTACTTTTGTCTGAACTTTCCCCTGGACCCGGTCCCACTTCAGACCCGTCACAATGTTTAACCAGTGCGCTGCCTTTAAACCATAGTGAGAGGCTTGATGTGATGTACCTGCATGGTATGTGGCTCGTTTCTAACAGCGATTTGTGATTATTTACCAGGCCTTTACCAGAAACCTCCGCTTCGAGGTTAACCAGATATATGCGGTGTCGTGTGTTTGGTGCAGTAACAGATGTACCCGATTCGACATCAAATCTATCCACACAGGTTAACTAAATGAAAATAGAAATTATCACCACACCCAATGAAAAATTAAAAGAAACCGGGTTTGGATCGCTGCAAGCTTGCCAGAGTGTTCTCGATGCAATCGATAAACTGGGACATCAGGTGAAATTGAATGTATGCAGCAACTTGCAAGACCTCGAATTGATTGTGAATAGACAACCGGATCTTGTCATTCTGGCCGTAAAGTATATTTCGATTGATAATGGTATAGATGTCTGGCTGTCTGAATACTTTGCAGAACATGAAATTAATTACTCCGGCTCATCAAGAGAGGTCCTGAAGTTTGATTCCGATAAGGTGCTGGCGAAACAGCACTTAATGAAAAAAGGTATCAGGACCGCTGATTTTTTTACTGCCATCCCTGGGCAGTATAAAAACGAAGCCGACCTGCCCGTGGCATTCCCCTTATTCCTGAAGCCACTGGATGCAGCCAATGGCAACGGCATTGATGACCAGTCCTTAGTCACTAACTTTGCCGAATTCGAAACAAAAACCCTGTCTTTATACACCACATTCAACCAGCCTGTATTGGCGGAAGAATATCTGCAGGGTCGTGAATTTTCCGCAGCCCTTATTAAGACCGAAGACAGTAAACTCATCGTCTCAGCTGTTGAAATCATTGCACCGCAATCAAGTCGCGGGCTGCGAATACTAGGTCAAAAGGTGAAGCAGGAAGATTCAGAAGAGATCCGTAAAATTGATGATCTAAAAATCCTGAATGAAGTCACTCGCCTGGCCATGGCCGCCTTTACCAGGCTGGGGATATGGGATTTTGGACGCATCGATATTAAAACCAACAATCATGGACAGTGTTATTTCATGGAGGCCAATTTAGTACCAGGTATGACCGCCGGTAGCAGTTATTTTCCCAGGGCCTGTGAGTTAGCCAATGAACTAAGCTATGATGAGGTAATACAACTTATTGTCGAAAAAGGCATTAGCCGAGCGCCATATGCCGAACCACGGACCCTGCCGCCAGTAATGACCGGCAATACTACTGATAAGCGCGCTGCGCATATGTAAAAGGTACCCTGCATGTCCTATGAGCTTTTTGTCGAAGTCACACGGAATAAAACTGTTGAAAGCAGGCACTATGGTGTCGCAGTCGTGTGTGACTACCGGGGAGAGCTAGTAGCAAGCTGGGGTGACATCGACCAACTGATATTCCCCCGCTCTGCATTAAAACCCATGCTGGCTATTCATTTACTTGAGAGTGGTGCCAGTGATCACTACGCCCTGAGTGATGCCGAATTATCGATGGCCTGTTCCTCGCATCAGGGAGAAAAGATTCACCAGGATCTGGTGGCTTCCTGGTTGACACGGCTGGGCTTAACGGAAGATCACCTGGCCTGTGGTGCTGTGCTACCGGAACATACTGACAGTGCCCATCAGATATTGGCTGCCGGTCAACAGGGCTGCCGAATTCACCACAATTGCTCTGGCAAGCACAGTGGCTTTTTAACCACGGCCTTACATCTGGATTTACCACTGGATGGTTACCATTTACTTGAACATCCGTTGCAACAGTCATCCCTGGAGATCCTTTCCGATCTGGCAGACAGTGACCTCAAACAATACCCAATGGGGATTGATGGTTGTGGACTACCTGCACCCACCATGCCTTTACGACAGCTTGCCCATGCCACTGCCCGTTTCGCCAAACCGGTCGATTTATCAGACACACGTGCCCAGGCTATTTACCGCCTGCACGAGGCCATTAGCAATGAACCACTGTATGTTGCCGGACATGGCACCGTGGTCAGTGAGTTGAACGAAGCCACCAAAGGTGCCGTGCTGGCGAAAACCGGTGCCGAAGGTATTCTCACAGCAGCCTTACCTGAACAGGGTCTTGGCGTTGCGGTGAAAATCGCCGATGGCTCTGGCCGCGCAAGCTCTGTCGCACTATTAGCCATTCTTGATCGTCTGGCTGTGCTCTCCGAAGAAGTAAAACAAGAACTGCAGGCACATATCTCACCAGCCATCGTCAACTCAAGAGGTCTTGTAGTGGGAGAAATACGTCCGGCTACATCCTGGTCGCTGGGTGCAACAGCAATAAGAAAGAACGACAAGACTTATAGCGTATAAGCTACTTTCTTTACTCTATTAATCATATGGAATCAGTAAAATAACGGTATATATGCCTCCTCTAAGGACAGGAATAATCAAACCATATATACCAGGCATAGTTTCAGGTACTTGTTTTATATGACTTATATTGTAATTAACTGATTATGTTACGAATGCTTAATGTATTTTCCTATAATAATGGAACTTTATGTGCCATACTGATTCTAACTTCTAGTTCATATAGGATGTTTAGCAAAAGTCTACATTAATGTGAATTGAGTTAAGTACTTTTATAGTTATCGACCGGCAGTATGCCTGGATCACACCCTACCAAGGTTTCCTCCATCTCGTCCTTCCCCTCATGACTCTGAATGTAATTTGTAAGTTTTATTTAATAAGGTAATTTAATAGTGAATATTGGTACAGTAAAGTGGTTTAACGCCGCAAAAGGTTTTGGTTTTATTTCTCCTGAAGACGGCAGCAAGGATGTATTTGTACATCATTCTTCCATCAGAAGTGATGACAGCTATGCAAGTCTCAACGAAGGCCAACGGGTCAGCTTTGAGATAGAGCAAGGCGCAAAAGGACCAGCTGCGACAAATGTTACAGCAGCGTAAGACAACAGTTTTATTTGACTAGAGATGGACCTCGCTTATGCGGGGTCTATTTTTATGTGGCAAATGAAACAAGCATACCTGAACTCCCTGAGCATAACTCATAGCAGGTATGAAATAATTTTTAAATGAGCTTACTCAATAAGCTCAGGAGGTCCAAAACATGGACACAATGAACACAAAGCAGACTGTTGAGCAGCCTGCCAGAATACGAACGGGACGAGAACTTTTAAAGGCAGCCGAAGCCTTTGCCAAAGAATCCGTCCCAAAGAGCTGGTGGTATGTCGGTTCAACTTTTAGCCTGATGATTGCCACACTCATCGGTGCCGGCCTGGCGCCCTGGTGGCCACTGCAGGTCGTACTCTCCATTTTCGCCGGCCTGTTACTGGTACGCGCCTTTATCACTTATCACGACTATATGCACAAGGCGATCCTGCATGATTCACGTCTGGCCAAATGGCTGTTTCGACTCTACGCCGCCTTCGCATTAACACCACCACGCGCCTGGAGCAAAAGTCACAACTTTCATCACGGCCACGTCGGTAAAATAACCGATTCCTGTGTAGGTGCCTTTCCCATTATCACCACCAGGATGTGGCAAGTTGCCTCGAAGTGGCAACGCTTTCAATATCGCTTACAACGTCATCCGCTTATCGTAGTACTCGGTTACTTCACCATCTTTGCCTATAGCATTTGTCTGGAGTCCCTGTTCCGCAACCCGGCAAGGCACTGGGATTCAGGCCTGGTACTACTGGCCCATGCCGCACTGATCAGTGTGTTATGGATGTTCGGTGGCTTCAGCCTGGTTCTGTTTGTGGTATTACTGCCCATGCTCATTGCCTCGGCCCTGGGCAGTTATCTGTTTTTTGCCCAACACAGCTTTGAGCACATGACCATTCTTGAATCTGATGACTGGACTTTTGATCGGGCCGCCCTGGAGTCTTCAAGTTATATGAAGCTCAACCGGGTGATGCGATGGTTCACAGGTAACATCGGCTATCACCATATTCATCACCTCAATGTGCGTATTCCGTTTTATCGTCTGCCAGAAGCCATGGCCGCCATACCCGAATTACAGTCACCGCCGACCACATCATTGAAATTGCGAGAGATTATTAATTGCTTTCGATCCAGCCTATGGGATGAAAACCTGCAGAAAATGGTTTCATTCCGTTATGCCAATCAAATGGCTTAAACATGAAAACACATCAGGACTCACGCATTGGGTCCTGGTCCACACCGAGTCAGAGTATCGATTCATTTTCTCTACCAGATAAGGAATAACATCATGGGCAAAGCACAAAAAAGCAATAAGGAAAGCAAGAAACAACCGGCAATGACGGCAAAGGAAAAGAAGGCCGCCAAAAAACTCAAACAGGAAGAAAAAAACGGGCGTAATGCACTGTTTGAATAAGACAAAATAATTTGCTAATCAATAGCAAACACCAGTAAAACCACGCAACAGCACAGAAAGGAAAGGTGCAGTGATGAGATTAAGTTTTCCGAACCAGACCCGGAGTTTTGACGACAGCAAAAATCGTGTTTGCTTCTGGGGTTATGACAAAACCATAGAAGTGACTTTTTTTGTTGAGGTAGATGCCCTCAAACAGTTATGCCCAAAATTAATAGAAGCCGAAACTGGTTACCTGCAGGCATTTGATACGACGCGTAAAAAAATAGAAAAAGTGGCCAACAATATGTACGAAAACAATAAACAACGCGCCTTCTCATACATCATCGTCGCCAGGGATTTTAATGTTCTATAAAATTGTTTTACTGAACACCATGGGTAAGCGCATAAGCCATCTGCCCAGACCGAGTTTGTTAACTACCCCTTCCTTAACTTCTGAGAAAGGGGCAGTAACAAATGAACATCATTCTTATATTTAAAGGCCCCCATGCAGGCTTCTGGAGAAAATTAATCCTGCTCTGCCTTGAAAAATTCAGTTTACTATTAAGCCTCTTGCTGATTCTTATACTGCTGATGGTAATCACAACCGTATCTGTGTAGACACAAGGCAAGGCTAGAGCAGTATAGCCGTTCGTGAAACCTGTGTTCTGTCCCAGATATTTTAATGAATATCAGTAACAACAGGTTTCTGAGTCGGTTTTTTTAGTTCACCCTCGCAGAGTTTACGCCAGACAAACTCCAGCGGGCCATGTCGATAGTATTTCAACCAGATATTTGAAAATGCAAGATTGATAAGCCAGACCAGGCCGACCACGATAAGTTGTTCAGTTCGTTCCAGCTTGCCAAAGAGCCCAAGCCCGTGACCATAAAACACAAGGCTACACAACAACGTCTGTAACAGATAATTACTCAGCGCCATGCGTCCAACCTGGGCCAGAAGCTTGTTGAACCAGAATAAGCAGCCAGACCGGCATAAGTACATAATCAGCCCAAGGTAGCCACCGGCCAGTAATAGACCACCCCAATAATTGACCTGAAAGGCAATCGTTTCGTAATAACTCAGCGACCACTGAGTATTCGCCCAGTTTTGACTGTTATAAAACATAAGCGGTGCCCCAAGGCCGATGCCGACCAGGGTCATATAACGATAAAAGCGTGCCGACCTCGCCCCATTGACAATACCAAGTTTGAACAGAGCCATTCCGATCAACATCAAACCACCAACCCGCCAGATGAGGGTCAGAGGCAGGTTCTGCACATGGACACTGAATGCCTCCTGCGCTCGCTGATTTTGCTGTACCCACCAGTGACCACGATAGGCCGCCAGCTCTGCCTGATAACTGCTCGGTGACGGCCGCCACTGTTCAATCAACTGGGCCTTTTCTTCTGCATCCAGCAAATCAGGAGAGGTAACCGAACCCAGCATGTTGAGTGACGGGATACTCAGCAGCAGGATACCGCTGACAATAAGCATGCGCGGTGTCAGTTTCATCTGCACCACCGGCAACAACAACAGGCCACATAAACCATAGCTCACCAGAATATCGCCGGGCCACAACAGATACGCGTGTACCAGGCCTATGGCCATCAGTACCGCAAAGCGACGCTTCTGATAATGAATCACATTCTCAATACCCATGGACGCATAATGCTGATGAATCAGCAACATACTGACACCAAACAGCATGGAAAAAATCGCCAGGAACTTGGAATCCACAAGACTGAAGGTATAAAACCATACCCAGTAATTCCATCCGCCAAGATCACCATAGGCTGCCGGGTTGTGAAAGGCGGCGTTGATCATGGCAAAAGACTGAATATTCACTAACAAAATACCCAGCAAGGCAAAGCCTCGCAATGTGTCAATGGCATGGATGCGTGATATAGAACCGGTATCCGGATTTATGATGATGGCTGTGTCACCTGAATAATTAACGCAGGGAAAATTATCCAGCCAAGCACAGTTATTGAACAATGCTTCAATATTGATATTTTTTAATCGTCATCATCTACAACGGTGATTAGAAATAACGGCCTGATGTTATAAGACGAAGGGAAAATTTAATTTAACGGTTCAAGGCTTTAGATCAGAACCGGTTTTATCACTCCAGCATCGACATCAGGTCTGCCTCGATCAAACTGAGATCTATCTGGTTGAGGAAATTGGAGTAGGCCATCCAGGCAGTGATCGCATTCAGGTCTGCCAGGGGCGGGGGCAGGTATTTGGGCGGTAAGACAATGCCCCGCTCCATTAACCTTGCCAGTGTACCCATGTCTTCCAGGGCCAGCTTGCCACAAAACAGCAACGGTATACGTTCCAGCTTACCCTGTCGCACGGCAAGACGAATGAAGTTATACACCAGGATAAAGCCCTTGCTATAGGAAAGATCCTTGGTGAAAGGTCCAAGCTCCGGGGTACTGCCGCGAAAGACACGGGCCGTTGCCGTATAGGCCTCCTCGGCAGATCGACCTTCCGTGGCCAGCAGATGAAAAATATCCAGAAAGCTTGCCCCCTGTTCAGCAAACTGAATGGCGCGAATCCGATCCGCGATGCGGCGCAGACGAGCCGGATGGGATTTAAACGAGATCACTTCCACGAACACCGCCAGCCCCTCCTGGGTAATGGTGTCAGAAGGTGTTCCCTTACACAGGAATGAACAGGTTGGTTGCAACAAGCCGTTGAGGGTGGTGCCTACATGCACCCAGCCTTCATGGGCCTCCAGCCCCTGCAGGTCCCGTTCACTGAAAAACGAATTGGCGCGTAACTTGATATAGTCAGAACCCGCCGCCGCATCGGCCACGATACCATCACTCTCGATAACCCGTACCTTCGCTTCAGGATCAGGAAAGGCCCGATCCAGCCACTGCTGCAACAGGGGCACAGCCTCTGTGGTGGGAATGGTTTTGGGTGCCGCCTCCAGAAACATTCGCTGATCAATCTGGCGCAGGGAACGATCCAGCAACTTGCCCAGATCCGCCACCGAAGGTCCACCATCATGAAAGGTATCACTGGATCGACCATACAGCTCCTGAGCGATGAGTGAAAATTCCGGTGTACCACGGGCCTCAAGCATATCCAGCACCCGCTGGTACTCTCGACTCATACGCAACATGATATTGCCCGCCGGGTCGCGCTCACCCAGCTGGTCAACAATGTCACGGCTGATGGTCTGGAAAGCCTCCCGCACCTCGTTAACGTCATAAGTTAAGGGGTTACGTTGATAATAAGCAATATCGACTTCAGGCTGCTGGCGGCACTTCTGTTCAAAGAACGACTTCTTGACCTCATCATTCCACTTGATAGCATCCAGAATACGAATCGGCTCCTGCGTCTTGACGATACGGTCAGACAGGCCCTTGATAATAGACAGGTATTCACGATCAACCATGCCGCGATTCTGGCACGATAACAAGAGAGTTTACAATAGGACTTTGATTAACTAAGGCAGCAGTAATCACATATTAAAGAAATCCTGAATCTGACACTCTGCCAGAATTACCTTGAGGCACACGCTGTGATGGTAAGAAAGATAGACAGTAACATCGTGATTTGTATTTTCTTACGCATGTATGACTTCCCTGTAGTCTATTTTTTATTTCAAATAAAGTATTTACCTAAGCGCGTTTTATTAAGCGTTCATCCCACTTGATATATTTTGTTTACGTATTTACTTTTTACTCTGCGCATAATCCAGGGCTTCGCGCATGTATTTTTCATAGTTCATTTCCTGTTCGGACGGTATTAACACCCATTCTTTGAATTTCTTTTTAGTGAAATTAAATTCCAGCCCATCGCCTGATGCGATGAGCTGATCGACTCTTTCCGGAGAGACTTTGATGATCAGTGCATCTTCTTTATCAAACATCATGGTCATAAAATCTCCCTTGTATCGCAAACAGGGTGTTTTCATCATGGTTGACAATTCAACACCCTTTTCTTTTAACAGTTTCTTTGCGGCAGTTTCATAACTCATTACATATGTCCTTTCAGGTAATCCAGTAAGCCTGGCGTATTGTCCAGCTTTCTTGGCCCCATGAGCATACCTTTTAGGCCGACGACTTTGAGTTGCGTTAATGACAGGGGTGATGCTTCATCTAGCGGAATACGTTTTATGCTATTCAATTTCATAAAATAACGTAAGTTGGCATTTTTATCAGGCACTTGTTTGAAGAATGGGCTGACATGTTTAAGCACCGTGCTTTCATCCAGATCAACTTCAGTTACCTTACAAATAAATCCGATTTGTTTATAGGGTGCCGCCAGATAAATAAGGACCTGGTCCCCTTTAGCGACTTTGGACTTAATTGGCCAATAGGCCGATTTTTTAGAAAATGCGCCAAGTACATCATAATATTTTGTATTGGCGGGGTATAACCAGTGAGCCATCGTTTTCTCCCTATTTGAATATATACACTGTTGTTTCTGTGTGATGGGATCCGTTCTGAAATATAGCGTGAACCGATCCCATCGTATTGTTCAATTGCAGTAGGTAGAAAATTCCTGCAAAAATTCTCGTGGGTCGTAGTATATTTTCACTGACTGAATTTTGCCGTTCTCAATCTTATAAAACTCGGCCATATCAAACGCGATCTCATTGCCATCAGGTGATTTGAGTTTGATAGTGGCCTCGGTGGCAACGGTATTATCAGCGCAGGTATGCCTGTGAATATCAAACCCCGTCACCATTTGAAAAAATCCCTGGTTGAGTTTGATAAAATCATCTTTGCCTGTCACTTGCTGAACCGGGCCGTTGAATTCGATATCATCAGCGACGAGATCCTGCCAGTGATCATTCCCCTGGTGCATGGATCCCATAAAGTCTTGCCACACTTGTTCAACTGCTTTGCTCATTTTCTTCTCCTAAAGTCAGATAAATGCACGTTTTCGTGCGAATCATAACTTGGACAAATGAGCGGAAGTTTTTGAACGTAATTTCAGAAAATAGTTTTGTAGCTGATATTACACCTGTAAATCAGTCAGTTAGCATCATCCATAGCATCTGAGTATTGCATCCTTTCAGCCCAATCTGGCAGGTTTTCGAGGAAATAGATGTGCAGTTCGTGTTTGGTGTTATTAATCGGATCGGTGGAGCGGACGATGTCCAGTCGTAAGTCCAATAAATGCTCGTTATCCGCTGACTCTGCTTCCTGAACCAGTTTTAACTGGTTGGCCTCCTGGTGGGCATCCTGTTCCGGTGTAAGAAAACCTTTGAGTGCGGTACATTGATCACAGACACCCTCTTTTTTAATCAGAGCACAACGATTATCAAAGATGTTAATCATGGTTTTACGCGCATCGGCAATACCATGTTTGACTTTACCTTCCGACAGCCCAGTGATCTTTTGAATTTCATCCTGCTTGAAACCGTAGACATCCTTGAGCAACAGGCAAATCTGCTGCACCAGTGGCAAGGTTTTGCTAATACAGGTAAAACAGTAGTCCAGGTGTTTTGAAACTTCGAACGTAACCTCCGGAGAGGCAAAAAATACTTCATGCACCTTTTCAGACAGTTCTGTGCTTTGAACATGAAGATCTCGCCCCCTGTCCTGATAGTTCGTTTCCCAGCGCGCCTGTTTGGTCAGGATGTTTTTGGCAAGATTGGTGGCAATGCTGTATACCCAGGTTTTGAATGAAGAATCGCCTCGAAAGGAATCGATATTTTGTGAAAACTTGATATAAGTTTCCTGCAAAACATCTTCACACTCATGACGATCCGTTAACAGTCGAAACAGATAGGTTTTTAATTCATCTTTGAAACTTAAATACTGCTGTAAATAATTATCGAGTTCCATCTTGGACATCCTTTTTCTGAGTAATCTCTATCTTAAAAACCGGCACAGATACTTTACTTAATGAAAATGACTATCACAACACATCACGACGATACTCCCGCGGAGTTTTACCGGTCCAGCGTTTAAAGGCGCGACTAAAGGCACTCTGTTCAGAAAAACCAAGCAGTAATCCAATCTCGGGTAGCGATAAATCGCTACCCTGCAATTTGGTTTTCGCCAGGTCGGCACGCACCTCATCCACTAAATCAGCATAGATAACACCCTGTTTATCGAGTCGTCGTTGCATGGTGCTTGGACTCATATTCAATTTTTCGGCAATGTTTTTACGCAGGGCCTGGCCGCCATGCAGTTCACGCACTATCGCTTTACGAACCAGATCAACAAAATCATCCGGTATGGGTCGTTTTGCGAGTAGCATGCGGGCGTGCTCATCCAGCACACTCATCAATTGTTGATCACTGCTGGGTAAAGCTTCATTCCAGCTTTCACGGGATATGAGCAACTTGCCAACGGGTGCATCGTATTGCAAAGTGGTTCTGAAATAATCCTGATGCGCCTGTGAATCAACTGGTGAGGGAAAGGGAAAGCAGACACGCTCAGGAACCCAATCATCCGTCGTGACCTGGCGCATTCTTTTGGTCACCAGGGAAAAAACAAATTCATAGGCATGCGGCCAAATCATACCGGCCTTAGACGTCATACATACAGAGATATCATCATCGGTTTCCTGAATCTCCCAGTTAATCCAGGTATTGATCAGCGCCGTATAACGGCAGATGTTCTGAATAGAGTCGCCAACGGTCGCGGCATGGATGATGAGATAATCCAGATATTTATAGTCACCGATTTCCACATGGTGCGCGGTATGCATACCCAGTAGAGGGTCACCAGACAACCGAAAAGCATTTTGCCAGAAGTCGCGCATCTGACCAAACGTGATCTCCCCGTCGGGATGTTCAGCCGTTTGCCGATCTATCCCGGCCAGCCCCAGTAATTCATCGGTATCAACACCTGTGGACTCCACAGTCTTGAGTACCATT
>JAOULO010000108.1 GCA_029881995.1 Gammaproteobacteria bacterium | reverse complement strand
AGGCCGACCGTACCCGAGCCTGGTGCACCAACCAGAGGGGCACCAGAGGCAAAACTCTCAGACCAGGCGGTATCACCCATTTGCCGCAAACCCTGAACATTGGCAAAATCCGCCAGGCTGACCATGCCCAACTGTCGTGACTGACCATTACTGTAACGGGTGGTGATGTAACCGGTTTCATCCACGTCCACACTGATCACACGACCGGTGGTATAACCGTTCTGCACCAGGGCGTTCACATCAAACTTGCCGCCGTACTGGGTACTGGGTGTCGCCCCCATCAAGTCCACCGCCATTTTCATCGGCGCCGCACCGGTATCGGTTATATAATCTGGATAAACAATCTTTCCGGGTGGTACCGGCACACCATTGATGGCCTCCAGACGACCGGCACCATCAAAGCCGATAATGTCCGGGCTAAAAGGTGGTTGTAAGCCACCCTTCACATCCTTGCCATCTACCGTGGTGTACACCTCCCAGGTATTGGGTTGCTCACCCTTTACGAAATAGATCGTGGACAGATGTTCTACGCCCAATGAATCATAAAGCGTCAACGATGTTGAATGGTTGAATGATGAAGGGGTATCCGGGTCAAACGGAACAGACAGTGGGCGTTCCTGTCCGCTATCGACGTTAACACCGATTTCGATCACACTGGTTGGTTTCGGACTGATGTTGGATTTATCGATCCGCAAGGGTCCAACACCACCGGTCAAATTTCCCTTTGGGTCAGTTTCACTGATCACCAGTTTCTGATCACTTGAATTGACTACCCAGCCTTCACGGTCAACCGAGAAGATGCCGTTTCGGCTATAGGCCCGACCACCATTATCATCGAGGATAAAAAATCCGCGACCATTGATCGCCAGATCCAGTTTGTTATCGGTATAGCCAATATTCCCCTGACCGAACTGTTGACGGACTGCCGCCAGACGAACACCGGAACCGATCGCATTGGCTGAGGCACCTTCGGCTGCATTGGCATACACATCAACAAACTCGGCACGTGAGCCTTTAAAACCGGTGGTACTCGCATTCGCCACGTTATGGCCAATGACCTTCAGATCATTACCCGCGACATTAATTCCACTTAGAGCTGAACGAAATGGCATAGCTATTACTCCTTCTGATTAATTCACATAACTTCTTTAACTTGAGCAAGTGTCGCTGAACCTGAATTCGGTAAGTTCAAGGTCACCGATTTAATACCTTTACCAAGAGATACACTTTCCACCTTTTCTCTCACAAGCGTATCAACTGGTTCTGGTTTACCTTCATACATCACTTCTGCACGGATCTTATATTTGCCTGGGCGTGCCTGCTGTGTTGCCGCATCGGGTGAGTCAACACCCCGATCAATGACACCATCCCATTTAAAATCAATATGCCCCGGTTGCTGTCGGCCAAGATTGATCTTCTTTAACAACTGCCCGGCTTCATCGGTAATACTGACCACTAGTTCAGGCGCACCGCTTTTCAGATCAACCGACGCTTCAAGGGCGCCGTCTTCCGGCAGATTGGCCTCATTACCGGCAATCACAACAGTACGTCCCACCATGCTGGAGGCCTGCAAGGCCTGACTAGATTGCAAGGCTTCCGCCAGCGAGGTAAATGAATCCTTGATCTCTTTCATACCCTTGGCGGCACTAAACTGTGCCATCTGGCTGATGAATTCACCATTTTCCATGGGTTTCATTGGATCCTGGTTTCCCATCTGGGCAATCATCAAGGATAGAAACTCATCCTGACCAAGATTCTTATTTTTAAGCTCTTCTTTGGGACGCGTCAGGCCCAGCTCTTCAAATGAGGCCGGTGCCAGTGTCGAATCAAGACTTTTATTTATTCCGTTCATTTAGGTCACTCCCAGCTTATTGACCAAGCGCAATCGTGCGCATCATCATTTGCTTGGCACTATTCATTAATTCAATATTGGATTGGTAAGACCGAGAGGCGGAAATCATATTCGCCATCTCTTCTGCGATATTCACATTCGGCAATGAAATAAAACCTTCACCATCAGCCAGAGGGTGATTTGGATTAAATTCACGTCTCAATGGTGCATTACTTTCAACGATACCCAACACCTTCACCCCAACACCCTCCTGCATTTGATCAAACTCATCCATCAGGGGTGAAAACACCGGATGTCTGGCACGATACGTTTTATCAATACTGCTGCTGACTGTATTCGCATTGGCCATGTTACTGGCGGTGGTATTAAGACGCAGCGTCTGGGCATGTAATGCCGTTCCCGATACATCAAACACATTAAATAACGACATTATTGCCCCCTGATTGCTGTAGTTAAGGTATTAAACTTGCCACCCAGGAATCGCAGACTGGCCATGTAGCGCATGGAGTTTTCCATGAAGGAAGACATTTCTGTTTCAGGTTCGACCGTATTACCATCAATCGACGGCTGC
>JAOULO010000030.1 GCA_029881995.1 Gammaproteobacteria bacterium | reverse complement strand
GTATCTATACCAGCCTGATTGAACCAGGCCCCATTCTTAGCCGTTTTCGCGAAAATGCCTTCAATGCATTTGAAAAAAATATTAACCTCGAAAACAGCCCACATAAAGAACACTATGCGAAAATGTCAGAGAGGTTGAAAAAAGAAGGGGCCGCAGTAAAGTTTACCCTGCCACCTGAAGCGGTCCTGAAAAAGGTCATCCTCGCCCTTGAGAATCCATTCCCAAAACCTCGCTATTACGTCACATTCCCAACCTATCTGTTTGGCACATTAAGACGTATTCTACCTGTCAGATGGCTGGATAAGTTATTGATTAAAGCAGTTTAAGAGCTCGTATTCATTCCATATTGCCCCATAAATTGTTAAAATAGCCCACAAAATCAAATCGACGGAACGTATCATGGATATTTTAGAAGAACTGAAACAGCAAAAAGAGGCTCTACAGGAACACACGCCTGATTCTGAGGCCACCGCCAGTAGCATTAGTAGTTATCAGTACTCGATACTTGTCGGCGCTCTAAAAAAAATCCACGATTATCTGCACGAACTCACCAATAATCTGAATCAGCTAAACATTGACACCAATGTCGAGATGCTAATACCCCAACTTGGTAGTATTTCAAACCTGGGACAGGTTAATTACAATTTGGTCTGGGAAAACAATTCTAAACAGAACAACGTCCATTTGAATTTCAAATCTTCGATACGAGATATTTGCAGTATCGACTTAAACAATAGTGATGATTATGAAACTGAGAAACTGGTTAAGAATGCTGGTGCTGATTACAAAATCAATAATAGAACGCTGGTTTTAGCTGGAAATATCAGCAGCTCAATTTCATTCTGTATCAATCCTGATGATAACAATATTATTTTAATTCTGAATAATTTTATCAGTCTGGGAAAACGTCGCTATGCTGTCGATGAAAAATTAATTAATGAGAATTTTTTTGACCAGTTTGGTCGTTTCCTGCTTCACCGTGAAAATAACTTTATTGATATTGTTTCGTCAGCTCTCCCGGAGCAGCAAGGTCCTGATGGAGATGAAGATCTGGAAGAAACTGACTCAGGTATACATACTCAGGAACTGGACATTTCCAGAGTACGCTCCCTGTTTAGCAAAGAGGTTCAGCTCTATCTGACTTATCATAATTCGATCAAGGAGATGTCTCCAAGTTCAGATGAGTTTATCATTGGCCGTTCGCGGCAATGTGGCATAGTTGTTAACTCTGATCTTGCGTCACGTCAACATGCAAAAATTGTGTACCGTAAAGGTAAGTATGTTCTAATTGATACCAGCACCAATGGCACATTTGTAAAAACTCAGGGTGGAAAGGAAGTCTACGTACAAAGAGAAGAACTGCCACTATCAGGCTCTGGCTTTATTAGTCTGGGTAAATCAGTCACTGTGGATAATGAACATATTATATATTTTTCCTGCCAGTAACTTGGCTATTCAGCTTCTAATCCCTACACCTTTATTCAATAAATAAAGGGCCAATAAAAACAGTAATATTACAAATAAAATAATCATGCCCAGTGCGATATCAAT
Source organism: Gammaproteobacteria bacterium (assembly GCA_029881995.1). Lineage (GTDB taxonomy): Bacteria > Pseudomonadota > Gammaproteobacteria > UBA6429 > Thiohalophilaceae > JAHEDB01. The sequence continues at coordinate 38,257 of JAOULO010000030.1, read as the reverse complement.
ATTGATATCAGACACACCCAACATCCCATAACGAGCCGCATTGATCATATAAAGAATGGGATTAACCAGGGAAACTGATTGCCAGAAACCAGGTAACATATCGACTGAATAAAATATTCCACCAAGATAAGTTAATGGTGTTAAAACAAACGTTGGAATAATGCTGATGTCATCAAAACTTTTAGCATAGACCGCATTGATAAACCCTCCCAGCGAAAAAAGAACTGATGTTAGAACAACTGCCAATAGGGTAACAGGTATATTGGCAAATGGAATTTGAATAAAAAACGTCGCTACCACAGTGACAGCCAGTCCGACTATCAACCCCCTTGCCACACCACCAGAAACATAACCGATAATGATCAGATAATTTGGCATGGGTGAAACCAGAAGCTCTTCTACATGCCGTTGAAACTTAGCACTAAAAAATGAAGATACCACATTGGCATAGGAGTTATTGATAATAGCCATCAGGATAATGCCTGGCACAATATAGTCGATGTATTTAAAACCATGTATATCATTTAACTGTGAGCCGATCAGATTACCAAATATCACAAAATATAAACTCATGGTAATAACAGCGGGTAATATGGTTTGCACCCAGATACGGATAAAGCGCCGAATTTCCTTAACTAAAATTACATTCAGCGCGATATATTGCTGCTGCAGGTTCATAGTGTCTGTTTCTCAACCATATTAATAAACAACTCTTCGAGTCGATTGGACTTGTTTCTCATACTCTCCACAACAATGCCTTCCTGCATCAAGACTGAAAATACTTCATTGATAGTTTTTTCCTGTTTAACATCTATTTCAAGCGTATGCTCATCAAGTTGACGTATTTCAAATCCATCAATGTTCGGAACTTTCGAAAGGGGACCTCGTAACTGGAGAATAAATGTTTCAACATGTAACTGCTTGAGTAAGGACTTCATTTCGGTGCTTTCAACCGTTTTACCATTGTTGATAATGGCGATATTTCGACACAGGTTTTCAGCTTCTTCCAGGTAGTGAGTGGTAAGAATGATGGTCGTTCCCTGTTGATTGATCTCTTTCAGAAATTTCCACATAGATCGACGTATTTCAATATCTACCCCAGCGGTAGGCTCATCAAGAATCAACAGTCTTGGTTCATGTATCAGGGCGCGGGCTATCATCAATCGTCGCTTCATTCCCCCCGACAATTCACGGGCCATGGAACGCCGCTTATCCCACAGGCTGAGTTGTTTTAGATATTTTTCAGCTCGTTGGCTCGCGGTTTTTCTATCGATACCGTAATAACCTGCCTGGCCAGCCACGATTTCTTCCACAGGTTCAAACTGATTAAAATTGAATTCCTGGGGAACAAGCCCGATACACGACTTGGCCAGTTCCAGATCAGTATCAATATCATGCTCAAACACTTTCACTGTACCAGATGACTTATTTACCAGTGAACAAATAATACCAATGGTGGTAGATTTTCCAGCTCCATTTGGACCTAGTAATGCAAAAAAATCTCCCTCTGGAATATCCAGATCGACTCCTCTTAAAGCCTGGATTCCACCTTTATAGGTTTTCGTTAAATCTCGAATTGATAAAGCGTACATATGATTTGATGAACAAAATGTTAATATGGTTATTGATAGATAATTATATCTGATATTCAGCTAGCTGTATTAGTTTCCCGCTCAATGATTGCCTTGATATCAATATCATATTCACTTGCTGGCAATATTCGACTCACTCTAAGCACATGACCTTCTGTTTCCCATTTTGGGCTGGCCAGGTTTATCAGTTTCCGCATTTTTAGGTACTGTTTATCTTTATCCATCACAAGCAATATAACGGGTTTTAATTTGGTATGTTCATTGATACCCACAACCACACCTATCTGGCCTTGATTAAGTTCCACAATACTACCAATAGGATAGATTCCAAGACATTTAATAAATTCCTGGATTAATTCAGGATCGAAATTTCCTTCTGTCCAGTTATACATATTTTTAAGCCCTTCATAGGGCGACATACCTTCATGGTAACAACGATCACTGGTGATCGCATCATAGACATCTACAATAGAAGCCATTTTTATCAGTTGATGAATTTGCGAGTTTTTCAGCCCTGCAGGATACCCGGCTCCATCTGTTCGCTCATGGTGATGTAGCACGATATCCAGTGATAGCTGGGGCATATCATCTTTAGTGCTTAGTAATTTATGACCATCTACAGGATGACGTTTGATAATCTCAAATTCTGCCTCAGTCAGTTTACCGGGTTTATTTAATATCTCATCAGGTACATACATCTTACCTAGATCATGTAGTAGCGCCCCTAAACCCAACAGCTCAAGATCATTTTTTTCCAGACCGACAAAACGACCAAAACTCAGCGCAAGGATACAGACATTCATGCAATGTATTGAGGTATACTCATCCCTGTTTTTCAGGTGCGTCAACCAGACCATGGCATTTGGACTACGGGCAATATTTTCTGCCATTTCCTTAACCAGGACCCTAGCCTGTTTGGTATCAATACTGTTGCCTATACGTGCATCATTGAGCGCCTGATCGATATAACCCCGAGTCCGATCATAAATCAGCTTGGCCTGACGTAACTGTTCATGAAAATCCAGCTCAGTCGAATCATCGCTGACTAGCTCCATTTCAGTTGCAGTCATCTCTAACTCATTTTGTTGGGAAGAAATGGTTTGTAAGCGTTCTCGAACGACCGGTTCAGATTCTTCAACATCGATAAAGACAAATTCACAGGTCTCTTTAAGCTGTTGTAATACCTCTTCAGTCTCAATAATGAAACCCTGAAACAAAAATGGTGATTCCAGCCAGGGGCGATCCAGTTCAGAGACATACATCCCCAATTCAAGATCGTGGACAGTGATTTTTATTTTTTTTAGAGACATCAGCCGGTATGGCCCCTGAAGCAATCTGAACAACCTCAGAAAAGCATAGCACCGGAATGTTAAGGGTCACCGAATATGACAGGTTTATTTTACGTATTAGCCCACCCAGTTACGGGCATTTCGAAACAGTCTCAGCCAGGGGCCATCCTCGGCCCAATCCTGAGGATGCCAGGAATGCTGGACTGCCTTAAAGACACGTTCAGGATGAGGCATCATGATGGTAAATCGTCCATCCTCAGTTGTCAGGCCAGTAATACCATCAGGTGAGCCATTGGGATTGAATGGATATGTTTCTGTTGGCTTTCCATAGTGGTCGACATAGTTCAGAGACACCAGGCCACTTGTCATAGCCTGTTGTTGTTTTTCGGTTGAATCAAAGACGACCCGGCCTTCCCCATGGGCAACGGCTATCGGCATTTGGGAGCCCTCCATTCCTGAAAGCAAAATGGAAGGAGAAGACTGTACCTCGACCAGTGAAAAACGGGCCTCAAACTGTTCAGAGTGGTTGCGTAAAAACCGAGGCCAGTGTTCTGCACCGGGTATCAAAGCCTTAAGGTGTGACATCATCTGACAGCCATTACAGACCCCAAGCCCAAAACTGTCATCCCTATGGAAAAAGGCCTCGAAAGCATCTCGGGCTCGTTGATTAAACAGGATGGAACGAGCCCAACCGCCACCGGCCCCCAGTACATCACCATAGGAAAATCCACCGCAAGCGACCAGCCCCTTGAATTCTTCCAGTTTGACACGGCCATGAATAATGTCGCTCATGTGGACATCAACACTATTGAACCCGGCCTTATCAAAGGCTGCGGCCATCTCAATCTGACCATTGACCCCCTGTTCACGCAGGATAGCCATTTTGGGTTTTGCCGTATTGATAAATGGTGCAGTGATGTCTTCGTCCAGATCAAAACTCAGTTTGACGTTTATGCCTGGATCATCGCGATCAAGCAGGCTATCAAATTCCTGCTGAGCGCAATCTGCATTGTCCCTGATGGCCTGCATGCGATAGCTTGTTTCAGCCCAGACCCGTTGCCAGTTGGCCCTATCCTCGAGCAGGACTTCCTGTTTATCAAAGGTAAAACGAATTCGGTCTTCCTGGTTTAACTGACCGATGACATGGCTGTAATGACCCAGTCCTGAATCATGTAACCAGGCCAGGACCTCATCGGTATCCTGGTGTCGGACCTGAATGACAGCACCCAGTTCTTCAGTAAACAGGCTAGCCGTATAATCCTCTCCCAGACCATCCAGTCGAATATCCACACCACAATGGGCTGCAAAGGCCATTTCGCATATCGTGGCAAACAGCCCCCCATCAGAGCGATCATGGTAGGCCAGTAGTCGGCCCTTTTCGTTCAGGGTCTGGATGGCAGAGAAAAACTGTTTCAGGGCATTGGGATCATCAAGATCAGCAGGATGATGGCCAATCTGCTTATACACCTGGGCCAAACTGGAGCCACCCAGGCGATTCTTACCCTTACCAAGGTCAATCAGGATTAGATCCGTATCACCCTGGTCGGTTTTGAGCTCAGGTGTCAGGGTCTTACGCACATCCAGTACTCGGGCAAAGGCCGAAATAATCAGCGACAGGGGTGCTGTAACTTCTCGTTGCTGACCTTCTTCCTGCCAGACCGTCTTCATGGACATGGAATCCTTACCCACGGGTATGGCGATACCGAGTGCCGGGCAAAGCTCCATGCCAACCGCTTTTACTGCTTCATAGAGACCAGCATCCTCACCAGGATGCCCAGCAGGTGCCATCCAGTTAGCGGACAAGACCATATCACCTAACTCACCAATTCTGGCTGCGGCAATATTCATAATGGCTTCACCTACCGCCATGCGCGCACTGGCGGCATGATGTAATAAAGCTACGGGAGTGCGTTCACCCATGGCCATGGCCTCACCGGTAAACGTATCAAAACTGCTGGCGGTGACGGCCACATCGGCCACCGGTACCTGCCAGGGGCCCACCATCTGATCACGGGTAACCAGCCCCGTCACCGATCGATCACCGATGGTGATCAGAAAATTCTTTGAGGCCACGGTAGGTAGACTCAGCACCCTTTCTGCTGCTTCCTGGAGATCACTGATGGAATTGCTATTAAATTCGGGCTTGTGGAAGGGTCGATGCTGAACATCCCGCAGCATCTTGGGTGGTTTGCCCAGTAACACCTCAAGCGGCAGATCGATAGGCTTATTATCAAAATGAGCATCACCCACCACCAACTGCTTTTCTTCAGTAGCCTCACCAAGCACGGCATAAGGGCAGCGCTCACGCTCACACAGTGAACTGAACAGGGACATGTCTTCGGCTTTGACTGCCAGCACATATCGTTCCTGGGATTCGTTACACCAGATTTCCATGGGTGACATACCGGGGTCATCATTGGGAATGGTGCGCAGCTCAAAGCGTCCCCCCCGATCGCTGTCATGCACCAATTCCGGTAAGGCATTGGACAGACCGCCAGCACCCACATCGTGAATAGATACGATAGGGTTGGCATCACCTAGTTGCCAGCAACGATCAATGACCTCCTGCACACGCCGTTCGATCTCAGGGTTACCGCGCTGTACTGAGGCAAAATCCAGATCTTCGTGACTTTCGCCAGTGGCCATGGAAGAGGCTGCCCCGCCCCCAAGACCAATCAGCATGGCCGGGCCACCCAGCACCACCAATTGAGCTCCCACCGGAATATCACCCTTGTCGACATGCTGGCCCATGATGTTACCGACCCCACCGGCCAACATAATGGGCTTGTGATAGCCGCGAATTTCATCCCCTGAGGGACCGGCGACGGTTTCTTCATAGGTTCGAAAATAACCGCAGATATTGGGTCGGCCAAACTCGTTGTTGAAGGCCGCCGCACCAATTGGCCCTTCCAGCATGATGTCCATGGAGGAAACGATGCGATCTGGCTTACCGTGATCGGTTTCCCAGGGACGCTCATAACCTGGAATTTTCAGATTGGAGACACTGAAACCCGACAGACCGGCCTTGGGTTTGGAACCACGCCCCGTCGCCCCTTCATCACGGATCTCTCCACCCGAACCGGTTGCTGCACCCGGAAAGGGAGAAATCGCGGTGGGATGGTTGTGGGTTTCTACCTTCATGAGGATATGAATATCCTGTTCATGATAGTCATACTCATGGGTCTTGGCATCTGGGTAAAAACGTCCCGCTTTAAACCCTGCCATCACAGCAGAGTTGTCGCTATAGGCAGACAAAATCCCTTTGTGAGTCACTTCGTGGGTGTTACGAATCATCTTGAACAGGGATTTTTCCTGAGCCTTGCCATCGATGATCCAGTCGGCATTGAAAATTTTGTGACGACAGTGTTCTGAATTAGCCTGGGCAAACATCATCAGTTCAACATCGCTTGGGTTTCGATTCAGTGCGATGAAATTCTCAACCAGATAATCTATTTCATCATCTGCCAGAGCCAGACCCAGCTCTGAATTGGCTCTTATCAGGGCCTCATGACCTCCCCCCAGGATATCAACCGCTGTAAACGGCTTCGGTTCAGCCTGAACAAACAGGGCCTCAGCTTCATCAAAGCCAAACATCACAACCTCTGTCATGCGATCATGCAGCAAGGGTTTAATTGCGTTGACCGTCTGATCTGAAAGATTTTGAGTGGTCGAGATATAAAAGGCGATTCCACGTTCAATTCGTTTAACCGATGCCAGGCCACAATTATGGGCAATATCAGTCGCCTTACTGGACCAGGGAGAGATAGTACCCGGCCGTGGTGCCACAATTATCAGACGACCTTGATGTGATGATTCCACTATTGAGCTTTCACCATAATCAAGCAACTGCTCAAGAATGGATATTTCATCGCCAGATAATTTGAGCTCAGTCTCTACAAAGTGGACAAATTCGGTGTGTATGGCCTGAATAGCAGGTTCGATGGCCTGTAAGGCATCGAGCAATTTGGCTAAGCGAAAAGGAGAATATGCAGCACTACCGCTGATTTGCAGCATGTCAGATTACCACCTGGGGTCCGGCCAATAGAAAGGCCGAATGATACTGGAAGACGGGCTTTTCTACCAGCGCGAGGCCTCAGTCAACTGCTGCATGATCTCATTCAGCGAACTTCCATTATTATCAATCACACAGACCACATTTCCCACGCTGCAGACCGCCGTTTTTGGCCCACGAACAACCCAACCGCCCGGTGGGGTCCAGCCGTTGACCTGGGTAAACATCGCCAGCTGATCGGCATTTCCCTGCACCATGCGTTTGTAATCATGGGCAAACTTGGCAAGCCCGGCCAGCATCTCCTGCTGGGGCATGCCATAACCTTCTACCAGCATCCCATCATCACGAAAATGACAGACCGCCATAACACCATCAAGCGCCATTAATCGTTTAATCATTATGCAGCCCTCTTAAGCCAGTGCCGCATAGGCCTTCTCGTAATCCACCTTGTCGTTGGGGATCACCACACCGTATTCACCATTGGCTACGGCCGTCCAGTCAAAACCCACCATGGTGAAACCCTCAATCGGATAGAAACCCTGCATGCCCGTCATATTTTCCCAACCACGGGCCTGCATGGTTGCAATGGACATATTTGCTACACAGACATGACTCAGAAGATCCAAGGCAGACTCATTCAAACTACTTCCATCTGCCAGTTTATGTTCAATAAGCTCGCCACTTGGGCTAAATTTAAACGCCGCCTCTGCGCCATCCAGTTTCATCAAACTATCGAGATCAGCCATTAATAATATCCTCCACTCCGATTTGTTCTAGACTAATTGCGCATCCTGATTCGGAACCTTGTCGCGCATAAGTTTTATTATTTCATTGAGTGATGTGGCGTTATTGTCAATAAAGCAAAACACATTGGCAATAACACAAACACTGAATTGGGCACCTCTCACAACCCAGCCACGCGATGGTGCACAGCCACAATCCGCATTCAGTGATTTCATCATGTCGGTTTGCATGTGCACAGCCATGGTTGTTGCCCTGCACATAATGGATGCCATTCTGGCTTTTTCTTCATCCAGTTGGCCCTGATAGGAAAACCGGTCACCCCGGTAGGAATATTCACCTGCAGCAATTACGCCGTTAATACCGGCTAACTCATTGATAATAGTCATGGCCCCTCATTTAAATTATCCAAGTATTAAAAAATATTTTGATATTGCCAATTTCTTATATGTATGTTGTAAATATATCCGTCTACAATATCAACATATTGTCCTGGTAACTGCAAGTCTCAATCATGAGTGAACCTGAAACAAAAAATGAAAAAATTAATGCCGGTGTATTGCGTCAGCTTATCTCATCATTTTATGATGGTCTGCTTCTCCTGGCAGTTCTGCTGATTGCAACCGCCCTCACTGTACCACTCACTCAAGCTGGCCTGATATCCCCGGATAACCCATTAATCAGTCTGTATTTATTATTGGTATGTTTTCTGTTTTTCGCCTGGTTCTGGGTACATGGTGGACAAACCCTGGGCATGCATGTCTGGCATATACGAATCGAACAATTTGATGGTTCCTTAATAAGCTGGAAACAGGCATCTATCCGTTTTCTATCAGGACTCCCGGCCTGGGGAATTCTGGTCTTGTGTCTTGTCCGGTTCTATGTGCCAGAGACATTTCAGATAAAGTTTTTTCCAGCCGGGTTAATTAGTTTAAACCCAACATGGTTACTCATTATTGGGAGTATATGGCTGGTAATAGATCACTGGGATGTTTCCTGGAGAGATAAAATCTCTGGCACACATATGATAGTTAAAAAATAATTATCTATTTAAGTTTTTTTGTTACACGGAGACTCCACATTAAAACTAACAAGGTAGGTAATCCAGCACTTAATATAGCTGGCAGGCCATAGACAATACCCATTTGGCCCGACAGGCGATTTATAAGGTAAAAACCCAGCCCCCCCATAAAACCAATCAATATACGTTGCCCTATACTTGCATGTCTCAAGGACCCCATAACAAAGGGGATGGCAATTAAAATCATGGTGGTTATCGTAATTGGCATAAATACCTTAGTCCAAAAGGATAGTTTATACATTGAACTATCAAGACCATTTTCCTCTAGATAATCAATATAACTTACAAGCTTCCAAATGGATAAATTCTCTGGTGACACAGACACCACATTAACCAGATTTGGACTGAGTAGAGTTACCCATTTTTCCTTTTTTACGTGAGATACCTTTAGGCCTTTTTTTGTAAATACTGTTCTATTAACATTACTCAGATACCAGTCCTCACCATCATAGTTTGCTCTGGCTGCTGTGGTTAAACTTTTTAGTTGGTTTATTTCGTTAAATGTATACAGGGTAATACCTGTCAGTATTCCGTTTGTTTCAACCCTACGCACATTGACATAAGAATCACCATCTCGCACCCACAGACCAAAATCTGTATTCAGGGTTATCTGACGTGACAGGGCTTTGACACGCTGTAACTTGGCATACTGTATTGCGGGTGGAGCAATAACCTCACCAATAAAAATTGCTAACAGAACAACCAAAAAGGCAGTTTTAGAAATTGAAACAATGAACTGAGTCATTGAAACTCCCGCCGCCCGGATCACAATCAATTCACTATTATTTGCCAGGCCGCCAAGGCCCACCATCGTACCAAGCAAAGCTATCATAGGAAATAATTCATATAGCTGTTGCGGCATACGTAACAAGACATAACCCAGAGCATGCCACATGGAATATCCTGCCTGACCAATAACATGTGATTGCCCCGCGAAGCCCACCAGGGTATCCAGGATCAGCAATACCAACAGGACCGACAACACCCCACCAATAATAGACTTCCCAATATACCGATCGAGTATTTTCATGAGTTAATGCACACTCCGTTTTCGGGAAACTAGACGTTTGAAATATACAGGTTGAATATAAAACGACATTGCAATGACAAGCATAATGGCATGAACCCACCACAAACCAATTGAATAAGGAATTTCCCCTCTTTCAATCCAGACCCGAGAAGCATTTAACAGGTTTGTATAAATTATATAGATAAGTAAGGCCAGACCAACTTTGGTATATTTACCCTGTCTTGATGATGTTTTACTTAATGGTAATGCGAGAATAGCCAGGATGATGCACAACAATACCGTAGAAATCCGCCACTGTAATTCAGCCACGTCATGCCTTTCCCACGTATTCCATAACTCATAAGTAGAAATTTCCTTGTGGCGCCGATTGGCTGAAAGTAACTCCTGATCGGTAAGACGAATACCATGTTTTTTAAAACGTATCTCGACATACTCTCCTTTACCCAGCTGACCATCATAACGATAACCATTTTCAAGAATCAGATATCTTATGCCGGTTTTTTCATCTGTTACCTGCTGACCGGAGGAAGATGAAATGATTGAATTAGAGTTTTCGCTTTTTTGTTGAATGAAAATATTTTGCAGTTCCTCAGAACCTTCCTTAGTTTCTTCAATATAAATCACTCCTTCGCCACTGGGTGTTTCCTGAAACTTGCCCGTACCAATAGCTTTAATATCAGTTTTAGACTCTGATATCTGAACCAGTTGACGGGTTTTGTCCAGAGCCCAGGGGGATACATAGAGGGTCAGTGCACCAATAAAAATGGCAAAGAAGAAAGTCAGCTTTAAAACTGGTCGTAATAATCGCCACTGGCCAATGCCACAGGCTGCCAGAACGGCCATTTCATTGTCCCGGTAGAGTCGACTAAAGGCGAGTAAGACAGCAAGATAAAAAGCCAGGGGTAGAACGATTGCAATATTACTCAAGCTTTTCAGACCTAAAACGATCAAAATAGTATCGACAGGTACAGCACCGCTTGCTGCCTTTGAATAAAGGGAAACCAACTGGCCACTAATGAGGATTAATAGCAGGACGGCTGCAACCCCCAGCAAGGAAGAAAATATCTCTTTTGTCAGATATTTATTGATGAGTCGCAAATTATTGTCTCAACCACAATTTGAAAGCCTATTCGAGTATCTATCTATAATTTTTTAATTGTAATACCATTATATAGGTATGCCCAGTAAGCACTCATGCTTATTTGGTTATTCCCGTAAAATCATAACCCTCAAGGAGTTTGCATGGATTTTTCTCTTGACAATCAAAGCCCGGATAAAGTTTCCGTTGATTGTGTCATTGTTGGTGTATTTGAAAACAATGAATTGAGCCCGTCGGCCTCAGCACTTGATAAGATTAGCCAGGGATTCATAACAAATCTGGTCAAACAGGGTGATATTGAGGGCAAGTCAGGCCAAACCCTGTTATTGCACCAATTGTCTGAGGTTGTTGCCAAACGTGTCCTGTTAGTTGGATGTGGTAAAAAAGACAAACTCACTGCCAGTCAGTTTCGGAAAATCTGCAACACCTCTTTAAAATTTGTTAATTCCTCCGCCAGTCAATCTGTTTTTATTTGCCTGACTGAGCTGGAAGTCCCCGGTATGGGGACCCATCGCAAAATACGCCAGGTGGTGGAATCAGCCCATTACACCGATTACCGGTTTGAGGAAACCAAAAGTGAAAAGACACCGGTAAAACATCCCTTGGAAACAGTTTTTATCTCTGCGGATACTGAGTCAGTCTCTAATCGGGAAGCCATCAAGGAAGCCAATGCCATTGGCCTGGGTGTTAATCTCGCCAGGGAACTGGGTAACCTGCCCGGCAACATTTGTACTCCTACCTATCTCGCCAAACAGGCGGTACAGATTGCCGATGATTATAAAAATATCAAGGCCACGATCCTGGAACAAACAGAGCTGGAGAAACTGGGCATGGGCTCATTTCTTTCTGTTGCCAAGGGCAGTCGTGAGGCCCCAAAACTGATTATTCTCGAATATTCCGGTGCCGATAAGAACAACAAACCCCATGTCCTGGTCGGTAAAGGCATTACTTTTGATTCTGGTGGAATTTCATTAAAACCCGGTCAGGCCATGGATGAAATGAAATTTGATATGTGTGGTGCCGCCAGTGTCATTGGCACCATGAAAACCATTGCTGAACTACAACCAGACCTCAATGTGGTAGCCATTGTTCCCAGTTGTGAAAACCTGCCCGATGGGCTGGCCAATAAACCGGGTGATGTGGTGACCAGTATGTCTGGCCAGACCATTGAAGTACTCAATACCGATGCAGAAGGTCGACTGATACTTTGTGATGCTCTGACTTACAGTGAAAAATATGAACCTGCCTCGGTGATCGATGTTGCGACCCTGACCGGTGCCTGTGTCATTGCCCTGGGTAAACACCCCGCTGGCCTGTTAAGTAATAGTGATGAACTGGTAGAAGATATCAAAGCTGCGGCCAGCACCAGTCAAGATCGGGTCTGGCAATTACCGCTGTGGGAAGAATATGACGAGCAACTCAAGAGTAATTTTGCCGATATGGCCAATATCGGTGGACGTGATGCCGGAACGATCACTGCAGCCTGTTTCCTGGCCCGCTTTACCAAAAAATTAAAATGGGCTCACCTGGATATTGCCGGTGTTGCCTGGGAATCAGGTGCAACCAAAGGGGCCACAGGTCGCCCAGTCCCTCTCTTGAGTCAGTATTTACTGGACAGATGTAATAAAGGCTAAGTATGACTCGAATTGATTTTTATGTGCTGGATGACAGCGGGGTTCAGGCCCAGAACATGCTGGCCTGTCGTATCGCCAACAAGGCATACGATAAACAACAGCATGTCTATATCCACACCAATGATCAAGGCCAGAGTGACGGCCTGGATCAGTTCATGTGGGCCTATCAGGATGGTAGCTTTCTACCCCACTGTCAGCACCAGGCCAAAGAATCCACTGACACACCGATTGTTATTGGTCATGATCACGAACCCGATGATAAAACCGATGTCCTCATTAATCTGGCCAATACCGTACCCAGTTTTTATAGCCGCTTTGAACGAGTTATTGAACTGGTCACTGGTGATGAGCCCACCCGGGAGAAAGCTCGGGCCCGATTTAAATATTACCGAGATCGCGGTTACCCGATAGAAACTCATAAGCTGGCTGGCTAAAATTGGCCTATGACAAATGAGTCTGACAATTCTGATAAGCCGGTAGATGACAATGAAAATCTGGTCAGGGCACTGGAGTCTATCAAAACCTTATTGGCCACCAGCGAGACCAAGCTGAATCAGGCCCGCCAGAGTATTAGCCAGGCCAGCGCCCATTCATTGAAAATGACCCGTGATGTACCAGTACTGGATGAGGTCATCATACCGGGCAAAAAAGCCAGCTCGGGTGATTCTCCTCAGACAAATGATGCTGAACAGAAAGACAAGGCTGAGCCCACCGTTGAACCCAAAACGAAAGAAAAAGACATTCAACTGGATCTGGCCCAACTAAGGACCGAACTGGAACAGGAAATGAAGGAAAAACTCACCGCCTACACTCAAAAACTGGAAGAAGAACTCAAGGCCAGGATCGAGGCCTTTATATCTCGCCACGACAGTTAATCCGCGGGTGCCTGATGCCCGGCTGTTCTGTATAATCCCCCAGCAAAATGACTAACTATTAGATAAGCAAGGCATCCGTGGACAAAACTTACAATCCTCACGCAATCGAACAACGCTGGTACGAATCCTGGGAAAAGCAAAATCACTTCGCCCCCTCGGGAGAAGGTGACTCATATTGCATCATGATCCCACCGCCCAATGTGACGGGCAGTCTACATATGGGTCATGCCTTCCAGGACACCATTATGGATGCCCTGACCCGTTACCATCGCATGAAGGGCCATAACACTCTCTGGCAACCCGGTACCGATCATGCCGGTATTGCCACCCAGATGGTGGTCGAACGATTATTGTCGGCCGAAGGCAAAACCCGTCATGACCTGGGGCGTGATGCCTTTATCGACAAGGTCTGGGACTGGAAAGAACACTCCGGTGGTACCATCACTCGCCAGTTGCGACGTATGGGTACCTCGGTCGACTGGACCCGCGAGCGTTTCACCATGGACGAGGGTCTGTCCGATGCTGTAAAAGAGGTCTTTGTCCGCCTTTATGAAGAGGACTTGATTTACCGTGGCAAACGCCTGGTGAACTGGGATCCGGTTCTACACACTGCGGTTTCCGATCTTGAAGTCATCTCCGAAGAAGAGAACGGCCACCTCTGGCACATGCGTTATCCCCTCACCGATGGTTCCGGTCAACTGGTGGTGGCCACCACCCGTCCTGAAACCATGCTGGGAGATACTGCTGTGGCAGTAAACCCGGAAGATGAACGTTATAAAGACTATATTGGCAAAACCATTACCCTGCCCCTGGTCGGTCGCCAGATACCCATCATTGCCGATGACTATGTGGACATGGAGTTTGGCACCGGTTGCGTCAAGATAACCCCGGCCCACGACTTCAACGACTATGACATGGGTAAACGTCACAACCTGCCCATGATCAATATCTTCACCATCGATGCCTGTATCAATGACGAGGCACCAGAAGCCTATCGCGGTATGGATCGTTATGATGCTCGTAAGAAAATTGTCGCCGATCTGGAAGCGGCTGATCTTTTAGAAAAGGTTGATGACCATAAACTCATGGTGCCCCGTGGTGATCGTTCCGGTTCCGTAATCGAACCCTATCTGACCGATCAGTGGTACGTGAAAATCGAACCCCTGGCCAAACCGGCCATTGAGGCAGTGGAAAACGGTTCCATCAAGTTCGTGCCCGATAACTGGAAGAACACATACTACGACTGGATGCGTAACATCCAGGACTGGTGTATCTCACGTCAGATCTGGTGGGGTCATCGCATCCCTGCCTGGTATGACGATGAAGGTAATGTCTATGTTGGCCGGAGTGAAGAAGATGTTCGCTCTAAAAACAATCTGGGCGACCGCAACCTGCGCCAGGATGAAGACGTTCTCGACACCTGGTTCTCTTCTGCCCTGTGGCCCTTCTCCACTTTAGGCTGGCCAGAAGATACCGAAGCAGTGAAAACCTTTTATCCTACGTCAGTACTGGTAACAGGCTTTGACATCATCTTCTTCTGGGTCGCGCGTATGATCATGATGGGCCTGAAGTTCATGGATGATGTGCCTTTCAAAGAAGTCTATGTGACAGGTCTGATCCGTGATGCTCATGGCCAGAAGATGTCAAAGTCAAAAGGTAATGTGCTGGACCCCATCGATCTGATCGACGGTATAGAGCTGGATGCCCTGCTAGAGAAACGTACCACGGGTATGATGCAGCCCCATCTCAAAGAAAAAATTACCAAACAGACCAAAAAAGAATTTCCGGATGGCATCCCCGCATTTGGTACCGACGCCCTACGCTTTACCATGACAGCGCTGGCCTCCACCGGCCGAGATATCAACTTCGATCTGGGTCGTACTGAAGGTTATCGTAACTTCTGTAACAAGCTGTGGAATGCAGCCCGTTACGTATTAATGAACACCGAAGGGGAAGACTGTGGCGTTGGCAGTGACAAAGTCGAACTGTCGGTAGCGGATCGCTGGATCCTGAGTCGCCTGCAACAGACCATTCAATCGGTTGAAAAATCGATTCGAGAATACCGCTTTGATCGTGTCGCCCAGGCCATCTATGAATTTACCTGGGATGAATATTGTGACTGGTATCTGGAACTTTCCAAACCAGTATTAATGGGTAACGACAGCAGCAAGGAAGCCAAACGTGGCACAAGACAAACACTGGTTCGTGTTTTAGAAAGCCTGTTACGTATCGCCCACCCGATCATGCCTTTCATCACTGAAGAGATTTGGCAGAAGGTCGGTCCGCTCGCAGGGATCAATGGCAAGACAATTATGCGTCAGGCTTATCCTGCCTATGATGAGAACCTGTTTGATCAGGAAGCCATTGATGAACTGGAGTGGATCAAACACTTCATCATCGGCATTCGTCAGATTCGCAGCGGCATGGATATCAAACCCAGCCAGGTGCTGCCTGTTTTAATCCAGAATGGTAGTAGTCTGGATAAGCAACGACTGGATCGAAACGACACCTTCATTCAATCACTGGCCAAAACCGAATCCATTACCTGGCTCGACAGCGATGATGCCCCAGAGTCCGCCACAGCACTGGTGGGTGAGATGAAAGTACTGGTTCCCATGGCGGGTCTTATCGATAAAGATGCAGAGCTGGCTCGTCTGAATAAAGAGATCGATAAACTACAGAATGATATCAAACGTACCGAAGGCAAACTGGGTAATAGCAAGTTTGTCGATAAGGCACCTGAGGCCGTAGTCCAGAAAGAACGTGACAAACTGGCCGATTTTAAATCGGCACTGGACAACCTGAGTGAACAAAAAGGCAAGATTGAAAAACTATAACAACAGGGAAATGAATTAATGAGTGACTACGCCTTCACTATCGATATGGATGTCCGGGACTATGAATGTGATATCCAGGGTATCGTCAATAATGCGGTCTACCAGAACTATCTGGAACACGCCCGCCATGAATACCTGAAACAGGTCGGGGTAGATTTTGCGGAACTGGCACGTAATGGAATCAATCTGGTCGTCGTTCGTGCTGAACTGGATTATAAACTCCCCCTGATGAGCGGAGACAAATTTAAAGTGGGCCTGAACATGGAACGAGAATCCAAGATCAAGTTTGCCTTTCACCAGGACATTATTCGTCTGGCTGATGAGAAAGTGATGGTTAAGGGTAAAATCGTTGGCACGGCCCTAAATCCAAATGGTCGCCCAAAGATACCAGAAGAATTAAATAGCCTGCTTGGTTAATTTACACGCCAGCCAGTGACATCACCAGCTTTACCACACCGATCACAGTAGCAATAAAATCCCCACTGCAATCAATCCAAGAATAATGTATTGCGAAGGCTTTCCATGGCTGAAGTCCCGCTCATAGTTCTTACTGGTCTGCACACCAAATAATGCCGCCCCCACACTTTGGGCTACCTGCCAGAGGCTGGGTTGCTGTTTATCCTGATCACTCATTTTATTATTCTCATAATCGCTTAAGCCCGTTGCCTTAGGATTCGGCCTGTTTCAAAAACACGTTCTGATAATTTCAGGCCTTTATATCGCATACTGCGCTTTAACACAAAGTCATACAGTACCGGGTTGAAAGTGCGTATCTGTTTAATGACTTTTGCCATATTTTTATCTAAAAGACCCAGCTCAACGATTCGTTGTGTAGAAAAGATAGGCATCACACCAGGCAAAGGAAAATCAGATCCGTTTAATAAACGATGATGCCAGTCCTGTTGTTCAATAATATCGGCTATTGCATAGCCATCACGATTAACCTGCGGTACGGCAGAAATATCACCATACAGTAACCCCTCATATCGCTTTTCATTCATCAGCCGGGCAAACAACTTATAATTACTTTGTTCTGGACCGTTTGGCCCTTGATCGATGTCCCGGTTATGCCCCATTGTTGCACAATGCGCCACGATGGTCTTCACACCCATATCGAGTGGTTTTCTTAACAATAATGGGTTTCCTAATTTTTGCGCATCCACCCCGGCAACGGCATGTTCATCCCCTGCATGGGTCACCAGCGGTATCTGATTTTTAACAAGGGCCTCATAAAATGGCTCACACAGTTTAGAAGCCGGATCGATCCCCATCATGGGTGGCAACCACTTCACGGCCCGTGCCCCGTGCTTGACACACCAGGCCAGTTGTTCAACCGCATCCTTACGATAAGGATGAATCGAAGCGGCCCATTCAAACTGATCAGGATGTTGTTTTACTATTTTTGCAGCATATTCATTGGGAATGGCAAAAGGTGACTTATCTTTAATCACTTTGCCCTGTTCATCATAACGATAATCAAAGGCCAGCAACATAAACTTTGCCCCAGCCGAAAAATCTTTGTTGAGCCGTAACAGGTAGTCAATGTACTGGGAATCAATCGGCTGACCTTCGCGCATACAGGTCGCATTCATATAAAACTTGAATCGGACATACTGTGCAATTTGCAGTGGGTTTTGCATATGCGGATGCAACCAGATACCTGAATCCGTGTCACCGGTGCCTACGATATGAAAATGACTATCAATATAAAGTGAAGGATCGATACCCTGCCAGGCCTGTTGGACCAGTTCATGGTTTAACAAACTATCCGGAATGCTTTCAACTGGACAGGGGTTCCAAATCCCTTCATCGGGCCAGTACGCACCCAGTGTTCCCCCAATGGCCCCCGCCCCTAATAACTTCAATACCGTCCTGCGTTTCATATAATTATTTAATTCAACTCCTGTGCCATACGTTGTCCCTTTTCTTCATCGACAAACCAGAGTAAAACTGCTCCGGCCACAAACAATACTACGACCGATAGAATAGAAAGCCGTGGATCTTTGGTTAATAAACTCACCACACCCATGATCAAGGGGCCCAGTACCGCCGCAAACTTGCCCAGCATATTATAAAATCCGAAAAACTCGCCCGACTTACTGGAAGGAATAATACGCGCATAAAAAGATCGACTCAAAGACTGCACACCCCCCTGCACCAGACCCACCACAATCGCCAGGCCATAAAACTCATAAACATTATCCATCCAGAAGGCCCAGACTGTCACCATAATATAAACTGCAATGGCAATCAGAATACCTTTCTTTGCTCCAATGCGTTGTCCCAGCAGCCCAAAGGCAATCGCGGCAGGAAAACCAACAAACTGGGTAATAAGAATGGCCGTGATCAGATTACCCGTATCAAAGCCAATAGACAGCCCATAATCCACCGCCATACGAATAATGGTATCGACACCATCTATATATAACCAGTAGGCCAGTAAAAACAGCATGACCACTTTTAGTTTTTTAATTTCTCGTAAAGTATCTCTTAACTGTCGAAAGCCCATCACCACAGCCTGACCTGCTGGCTGATTCTTGTTTGCTTTTCTTTCCTTTACAAAAAAGATCAACGGCAGACTAAACAGGGCCCACCATATCGCCACACTGATAAAACTGGCCTGGATCGCCTGAGTCGCATTATCAAAACCAAACTTCTCAGGCATCAGGAACATGGCGACATCAACCGCCAGTAACAGCCCACCCCCCAGATAACCCAGTGCATAACCCAGCCCGGAGATCACATCCAGCTTATCCTCCGGTGCCACAATCACGATCAGTGAATCATAAAAGACATTGGCCCCCATAAAACCCACAGTCGCCATCACATATAACAGCAAGCCAAACTGCCACTCCCCTTTATCAGCAAACACCAGCATGAATGTGGTCACAATTCCCAATATCGCAAAGCTGATCAAAAAACGTTTCTTACTACAACTCGCATCCGCAATCGCCCCCATAATCGGGGCCAGTAAAACAATAATCATACTCGCCGAGGCATTGGCAATACCCAACCAGAAAGTACTGGTCGTCGCATCCAGATCCGCACTCAGAAACTGTTTAAAAAAAGGTGGGAAAAAAGCCGTTAACATCACCACCGCAAAGGCAGAATTTCCCCAGTCGTACAAGGCCCAGGAAATCACCTGTCGGTCGAGTTTTTTGAACATGCGTCGGATCCTTGGTATTTTATGGTTATTTTTTATTGTGGTTGGGGGTAATTGTAGTCGGAATGGTTGGGGGTTGTCTTGTTGGTTTTAATTTGGAATCGCTGATGCGATGCTGGATTTAAGTCAGGTCTCGTCCTGACAGACGAGGTACTTTTTGAAGGACCAAAAAGTACCCAAAAAGTCCTCCTCCTGAGATGGCGCAAGCGTGTGTTTGAGTTTTGGTTTTTTGTTGAGCATTGGCAGAAGGGGCATCCCAGCCCCTCTGCCAATGCGGCGACATCCTTGTCGCCCCTTATTGATATTTAAAAAACCAAAACCCAAACACGCGCCATCGAAGTCGGCACCAACCCCAAAACGAACAAGCTGTCATATTTAATTCAGTGTTAACTGATAGTTATACATCTTTTGGCGCACATGAATTAGGCCAGTTATCTTCGACCGGAAGTTTTTTCTCAATATAATATAATATTTCATCATTTTGATTAGCGCTTTTAACAAGATTTTTTAATTGATTTATTTTAGAAACAACCTGCTTAATTTTTGTTTCGTTTTTATATCGCATTTCCCAGAATTGGTTGATTTCCTCAGGCGTGGGATCAAATAAACCACAGTTTGTCCATTGATCTAACAACAAAGTAAGTTCATAAAATCTAAAAAGCGCCTTTTCTTCTTTTTCCCAGCTTCTATTTTTCAATAAATTGTGTAATTTCTTACTTTTAAGGTTGATCCACTCATAATCCGACATATTACTTCGATAATGCCATTGTTCATTTTGAATACTAAATAGCTTATATATCTGACTACAGTAAGTACCAGTAAATTTTACGATTTCATTACCTAAGCTCCCAAAATAGTAAAATGATATGGCTTCTGGTGCACCTGAATAAATGATTTTTACACCCATATCGGTAAGCTGATTTGCTTTCGTGTACCAACCGGGGGGTATTTTAGATAAGTCAGAAGATCCTGTCGCAAAATTTCGATAATCTAGAAGATTAACGTGTAGTAATAATAACTGACATGATATTGCTTCTTTACTGGTGTTAGTTCTAATTCTGTGTAATACATTTTTTAGTTTTTGTTTCTCTTGTTCGTATGACTTTGTTTCAAAGTTAAGATTACTCCATAAGATTTTTTCTGGTAAAGGATATTTGTTATTAATTTTCTTTAAGATAGCTTCCGTAAGCTCAGCATGTAACTGATATAAGCCAGCTTTAGCAACTGGAGACAAAGAAATACATAGGGCTACTAGAATAATGCGGAAATAAATTGCGTTTAATCTCATGCAGTAAATAACTTTGAATATTGATATGTTTAAACTTAACAATAATTCTTTGTTTCAACAAGATAGCTAATTCGTTTTGGGGTTGGTGCCGACTTCGATGGCGCTTGTTTGGGTTTTGGTTTTTTAAATATCAATAAGGGGCGACAAGGATGTCGCCGCATTGGCAGAGGGCTATGGACAGCCCTTCTGCCAATGCTCAACAAAAAACCAAAACTCAAACACACGCTTGCGCCATCTCAGGAGGTGGACTTTTTGGGTACTTTTTGGTCCTTCAAAAAGTACCTCGTCTGTCAGGACGAGACCTGACTTAGATCCAGTATCGACGATAGTCGATTCCATTTACCCCCCCCTCCAAAACCCCACCCAACCCCATACTGTGACCCAGTTCACAAAACCACATCACAAATCAACCACAAAAGCCTCTCTGGACGAATAAAACATAAGTTTACTGTGCTTATTAGAAAATTAAACGACCATATATGGAGTGTAGTGCGATGTCGAATGCCGAAGCCAAAATCGTCTCTCAGGACAACATTTCTTCCCAGTCTGAAATGAATCAAAAGACTGCCCAGCCAACGAAGAAAAAGGGCATAGTCTCGAATGTATCGAGTTACCTGTTCAAGTATGGTCGTAAGCAACGCTACAGCAGTGGTAAAGTTATCATCCACGAAGGGAATATGGACAAGACGGTTTATATTCTTCTCCAGGGTGCTGTTGAGGTTCTGAAAAATGATGATCAAACCGGGAAGCCGAAAGTCGTTGCCAGTTTCAATGAAGGTGGCGTTATTCTTGGTGAGATGAGTATTTTTCTGAATGAACCCAGAAGTACTTCAGTACGCGTAACCGAAGATGCCCTGCTACTTGAATTCACCGGCGAAAACTTTATCAAGGCCGTCATCACTATCCCCGAGCTTTCCCTGCGAATTCTGAAAAATCTTTCGAGCAAACTTAAAACGGCCAATGTACAGGTCGTTGAGCTAAGAAATGCATATGAAGAATGTGCAAGAAAACTTCCCAAAAAACAGGCTGCAAAAGTTACAGAGCCTGACGGAGAAGCTGAACCAAAGACAGAGTAGTCTTGAATTAAGCTTGCTGAATTACTATTCCCTGAACAAATTTCACGACTGCCAATTCGCTTCGGGGTTGTGCCGACTTCGATGGCGCGTGTTTGGGTTTTGGTTTTTTAAAATATAGATAGGTGGCGACAGGGATGTCGCCGCATTGGCAGAGGGGCTGGGACGACGTACAGGGATGTACTAGTGTCGCGGGAGGCATGGATGCCGGGAGCGACTGCCCCTTCTGCCAATGCTCAACAAAAAACCAAAACCCAAACACACGTTTGCGCCATCATTGGAGGCAATGGTTTTGGTTACTATTGCCGAAACAAAAGTAACTCGTCTGTCAGGACGAGACCTGACTTAGATCCAGCATCGCAATAGCGATTCCAAATAAAAGAAAAGACCAACTACCCATCTAATCACCACCCCCCCCTACCCCCTCCTTCAAAGAGGGGGAAAAGAAAATCAATGTTCACGGGTAGCCCGAAAATCAACCTCCGGCCATCTCTCCTGAGTCAAATCAAGATTCACCCTCGTTGGTGCCAGATAACTCAAACTCCCTCCGGCATCCAGAGCAAGATTCTCTTCCACCTTACGTTTGAAATCACCCAACATTTTTTCATCATCACACTCTACCCAGCGGGCGGTGTTGACGTTAACAGCTTCAAAACCACATTCAACACCATACTCGGCCTTGAGGCGATGGGCGACTACGTCGAACTGCAGGATACCCACGGCACCGACGATAACATCGTTACGGGTTAAGGGACGAAACACCTGGGTGGCACCTTCTTCACTCAACTGATCGAGTCCCTTTTGCAGGGCCTTCATCTTCATGGGATCTTTCAGACGTACACGCCGGAATAATTCAGGCGCAAAGTTGGGGATGCCGGTGAACTTGAGGTCTTCACCATTGGTAAAGGTATCGCCGATCTGGATCGTGCCGTGGTTATGTAGCCCGATAATGTCACCGGGATAGGCTACTTCCACATGTTCACGCTCACTGGCCATAAAGGTCAGGGCATTGCTGACTTTGACATCCTTACCGATACGCACCTGATGCATTTTCATGCCCCGTTCATATTTACCGGAACAGACCCGCAGGAAGGCAATACGATCCCGATGCTGGGGATCCATGTTGGCCTGGATCTTAAAAATAAAACCAGAGAACTTTTCTTCTTCGGGTGAAACTTCGCGGGTGGCGGTTTCACGCGCCAGGGGAATGGGGGCCACTTCGGCAAAATATTCCAGCAATTCATCAACACCAAAGTTATTGATCGCGGAACCAAAGAACACCGGGGTTAGTTTGCCATCGAGAAAGGCCTGTTTATCAAATTCATGACTGGCACCTTTAACCAGTTCGATCTCTTCACGCAATTCATCGGCCAGGTTACCCAGTACTTCATCGAGACGAGGATTATCCAGTCCTTCTATGGTCTCCCCTTCCTGAACCTTACCTCCATGGGTAGGACTGAACAGGTGTACACGATTATGATAAATATGGAACACACCCTTGAAACCTTTGCCCATGCCAATCGGCCAGGTAATAGGGGCACACTGAATATTCAGTATATCTTCCACTTCATCCAGCAGTTCAACGGGGTCACGACCCTCACGATCCAACTTGTTGACAAAGGTCAGGATGGGTGTACTGCGCAGTCGGCAGACGTCCATGAGTTTGATAGTACGATCTTCTACACCCTTGGCACTGTCGATCACCATCAGGGCCGAGTCCACTGCAGTCAGCGTTCGATAGGTATCTTCAGAAAAGTCTTCGTGGCCCGGAGTATCAAGCAGGTTGATTATGCAGTCGCGATAGGGAAACTGCATCACCGCTGATGTCACCGAAATACCACGTTGTTTTTCCAGCTCCATCCAGTCAGAAGTGGCATGGCGATCGGCCTTACGTCCCTTGACGGTACCGGCCAGCTGTATGGCACCACCGAACAACAGGAGTTTTTCGGTGAGAGTGGTTTTACCGGCATCCGGGTGGGAAATAATGGCGAAGGTACGCCGACGGCGCATTTCGTCTAAAAATGATGACATACGGACAGAATACCCATGAAATAATTACAACAAAGCACGATATTGTACCGGAAAAATTCTTTTTTTATGAAAAATTTCCACGTTGTTCACAGCATTATTGGTAGAATTCAAATTCCTGACAGAGCTGTCCGCTAATAATAATGAGAACAATAAAACGGAATTGACATTGATAAACCAACCCAGTTCCCACATCGACACTCAACAGCTGCTTGCTACAGGTTTTAAACTGTTTAAAACCGGCTTTCGTGAGATATGGACCATTTTATTGACCCAAACCCTCAGCCTACTTGTTTTATTTGTCGTACTGTTTGGTATCACCATCTCATTCTTTGGAGGCAGTTCAATCACCACCCTGCCAACAGAATTTGTTGTCAGTCTGTTTGCCTCTATCCTGATCATTCTTCTGGTCCAGCTTGGCTTTATTGCATCATTTACAACCAAGTTCTGGGCCATTGCCCATGGTCATCACTCAACATCATCCCATGCCTATGGTATTGGTATTAAAAAAGCGCTGCCTTTATTAATATGGCTACTGCTCTATGTACTGATAATCTGGACTGGACTATTTTTATTATTCGTTCCAGGAATAATCCTTGGTACCACCCTGTTCATGGGTGCCGCATTAATTATTCAGGATCATCATTCGGTACCACATGCCTTTCGGGCCAGTCATAAAATGGTCTGGCCATATTTACGGGTGACACTGTTTTATCTTCTGGTTTCGGCAGGCATCACTTTGGGATTGTATTTTATAACGCTATATCCACTGGGACTGTTTTTGACCTACCTGACTACAAACCTGCCCATGCTACATGGTATTTTGGATATTGCCCGTTATGCCCTGATTGTGATGCTGGTACCCCTGTTTGTGGCCCTCATCATCCCTTTTTACATGGAATTGCTAAAACGTAATCCAGTTCAGACATCTTAATTATTAACTTAAGCTTTACCCGTATAAGTTGATTAGTAAAAAAATATTTTTTCATAACCCATCATGTAGTTGACATGGATCAATTGTCACACCGCAACATTCTGAGAGACTAGCTCTCAAGGCAACTTTGTCTCTTCCTATGCTACCCAATGCAATATGCAAGTTGCTTTATATCCTCTACCACAGGTTGGTATTTATTGAGGGAACCGCACCGGTTCCCTCTTTTTTTATGCCTGCTGTAAACGGGCGTACCAGTTTTCAAACAAGTTTTTATTGACTGCTGCTACGGCAGAACGTGCTGAGAGTTGGTGGTTAAACACATCTTCCCCATCCAGAGTGGAGGAATAACCGCCAGCCTCACTGAAAACCAGCTGTCCAGCCGCATAGTCCCAGATATTTTGCCGCCCGTGTAAATAGATATGACTTCTTGCGGCTGCCATCCAGCACCAGTCGAGTGCCACGGAACCAAAGCTGCGCTGTGATTTATAAGGTGGATCACTGGCAATGCTGGCAGCAAGCCGGGCAGGCAGGCGTTTAAAATCAATAATGGCGATGGCAGGCTGTTCTGGAAAAGAGTTTGACTCTAATTTCAGTGCCTGGTCATTTAACCAGGCCCCTTGTCCTCGAATTGCAGTAAAACATTCATCACGCAGGGGATCATAAACCACCCCCAGCTGAACCTCACCTCCCTGAATGAAGGCCAATGAAGGAGCAAAATAGGGAATACCCATGGCGTAATTACTGGTGCCATCCAGGGGATCCAGACACCACATGCCCTTGTCAGCATCATCCAGCAAGGCCTGTTGTTGCGAGACCGACATCTCTTCAGCCAAAAAGGTGTACTCTGGCCAGCGCTGATTCAATTTAGTTTGCATGCGCTGTTGCATGGCCAGGTCGGCCTCTGTGACCAGACTGCCGTCAGCCTTGAATTCATGACTCACTCTTCGAAAACGCGTCATGAGTTCTTCCTGACTGGCTGGCTTTAAGAGTGAAACAAGGCTTTTTAACATGTCTTGCATGAACAGAATCCTGTCGTGAAATAATGGATAAGAAAAGTGATGTTAGAAAAAACGATGAAATAAAACGATGAAATTACCAGTTGTTGTTTTTAAACTGTTGCAGATCCAGTCCCATGATCAGGGCATCTTCACGCCCGTTAGCATCAGGATAATAATCCTTGCGCCGGCCGATTTCACCAAAACCAACGCTTTCATAAAGACCAATCGCAATACTGTTTGATGGACGAACTTCTAATAACACGGTGTCCACTTTGTGTTTAGAGGCGACGTTTAACAAATGGAGGATCATTTTACGTCCCAGTTGCCTGCCACGGGCCTCTTTTCTCACCACGACAGTCAGAATATGGGCTTCACCGCCTCCCGTGGACATCACGCCATAGGCCTGTAATTGGCCATTTTCCTCATACACCCAGCAGTTATAACCCACATGCAGGCAATCGTGGAAAATACCCCGGGTCCAGGGAAACTCGTAGGCAGCCTCTTCCACACTAATAACCTCATCGAGATCGGTTTCCAGCATGGGGCGAATGCCACTGTTTCCGGGTTTAAGAACTGCGACCATAAGCTTAATTATCGACTAACGACTTCATATCCTGATTATTATTAGAGTATCTATTGAGTTTAGCCAGCTTCGGATAAATTCCCAAGGGTATTTTGGGCAAATAAGAGATCCTGCCAGGCCTTACGTTTGTCTAAGGGGGTTCTCAACAGATAAGCAGGGTGATAGGTCACGATAAGCGGGATGCTGGTCAGAGAATATTCATGTAGCTGGCCGCGCATTTTACTGAGGCTTTGGTCGGTCTGTAGCAGGCGTTGTGCAGCGATACGCCCCACAGCCAGGATCAACCGGGGCTGAATAAGCTCAATCTGCCGTTTCAAATACTGGCTACACAGGGCCGCTTCTTCTGGTCTGGGATCACGATTATCGGGAGGGCGGCATTTGAGGATATTGGCGATATAGACCTCCTGCCGGGACAGGTGAATGGCCTTGAGCATGGCAGTCAATAACTGCCCGGCACGTCCCACGAAGGGTTCGCCCTGGCGGTCTTCCTCAGCACCAGGGGCTTCCCCAATCACCAGTAAATCGGCCTGCTGATTGCCCACCCCAAACACGGTCTGGGTACGTCCCTGCTGAAGCTCGCAGAGTGAGCAGGTACTGACTCTGGCCCGCAGGGCCGACCAGTCCATCTGGTCAATATCAGAGGCCTGATCTACTTTTGGGGAATCTGGTTGCCGAGCCACAGGTTCTGGCTGGACCATCGCCGCTTCAACAGGAGGAGACTCTTCCACATCTTCCTGCAGCCGTGGAACCCAGACATCGATACCCATTGCTTTGAGATATGCCTGCTGTCTTGCCGACACGAGTTATACCTCTCCCTTCTGGGGATGGGCCCGTTCCACAGGCTCCATAATCTTGTTCAGGGCATTGACGTAGGCCTTGGCCGAGGCAATCACGATATCGGTATCTGCCCCCTGACCATTGACGATTCGCCCACCCTTCTCCAGTCGCACTGTCACCTCACCCTGAGAATCGGTACCACTGGTGATATTGTTGACGGAATAAAGCTGCAGGTTACAACCACTCTCAATGATCTTCTCTATGGCCCTGAAAGAGGCATCCACCGGGCCACTTCCCTCAGACTGGGCACTGATTTCTTCTTCATTCAAACGCAGGGTGATAGCCGCATCTGGTGTTTCACCGGTTTCTGAACACACTCTGAGTGAAACCAGGTTCAACCACTCATTGCCAGCCTCAATATTGGCCTCGGTCACCAGGGCCTGGAGATCTTCATCGTAGATCTCGTGTTTCTTGTCCGCCAGATCCTTGAAACGACCAAAAGCCTCGTTTAACTCAGCCTCGGATTCAAATTCCACCCCCAGCTCTTTCAAACGGGTCTTGAAGGCATTGCGACCAGAGTGCTTACCCAACACCATGCGGTTAGCGGACCAGCCCACATCCTGGGCACGCATGATCTCATAGGTCTCACGGCTCTTCAGAACTCCATCCTGGTGAATACCGGATTCATGGGCAAAGGCATTGGCCCCGACGATGGCCTTATTGGGTTGAACCGGAAAACCGGTGATACCGGAAACCAGTCTCGAACAGTTCATGATCTGGGTCGTTTCCAGGTGGTCCACATTACAGGGAAAGATGTCCCTGCGAGTCTTGACCGTCATGACAATCTCTTCCAGAGAGGCATTACCAGCCCGCTCACCCAGGCCATTGATGGTACATTCCACCTGCCGTGCCCCATTCATGACCGCCGACAGGGAGTTAGCCACGGCCAGTCCCAGATCATTGTGACAATGGACAGAAAATACCGCCTTGTCGGAATTAGGAATTCGTTCGCGCAGGTTTTTAATTAAACTGCCAAATTGCTCTGGGACGTTATAACCCACCGTATCGGGAATATTCAGGGTTGTCGCCCCAGCATCGATTACCGCTTCGAGCACACGACAGAGAAAATCCAGCTCCGAACGCCCTGCATCTTCCGGAGAAAACTCCACATTGTCGGTAAACTGGCGAGCCTTTTTTACCGCCTTCACGGCCTGCTCCACCACCTGATCAGGCTCCATTCGGAGCTTCATTTTCATGTGGATGGGTGAGGTGGCAATAAAGGTATGAATACGGGATGAATTGGCCGGTTTCAGGGCCTCGCCCGCCCTTTCAATATCCTTGTCCAACGCCCGGGACAGACCACATACGGTGCTATCCTTCACGGCCTTTGCCACTGCCTGTACGGCTTCAAAATCGCCAGGACTGGCCACTGGAAAACCGGCTTCTATCACATCGACCCGCATTTTCTCCAGGGCGCGTGCAATACGAACCTTTTCATCACGAGTCATGGAGGCGCCGGGACTCTGCTCCCCATCACGCAGGGTAGTATCAAAAATAATTAAACGATCAGTCATCTTCAAACTCCAAACAGATGGCCATTATGACACGGCCGACCGGAAAATCCGATGTCCTAACAGGGGTGGATTGGGGGGTATTAGAGGCTCAGCTTTCAGCTGCCCGTTGTGTTTTACGCTCTTTTCGACGGGTGCGTATGGCAAGTAAGGTCATGACGATGCCCGAGAAGGAATACACCAGAAATCCAATGAAAAGCAATACGGGTGGATTGCTGGAAACCAGCACAATGATCAACACCACCAGTAGCATAACCACAAAAGGGACCTTACCTTTCCAGTTGATCCCCTTGAAACTGTAATAACGGAAATTACTCACCATGAGTACACCGGCCCAGATGGTGACCACCACACAGAACATGGCCACAGTTTTATCCATCGCCATATAATTCTCACCCACCCAGACCATGCCAGCAACAATGGCTGCCGCCGAAGGGCTTGGAAGTCCCTGAAAATAATTTTTATCCGCCGTAGCCAGTTGGGTATTAAAGCGTGCCAGACGCAGAGCCGCCCCTGCCGTGTAGATAAAGGCCGCCAGCCAGCCAATTTTGCCCATACTCAGAAGGGCCCACTCATACATGACCAGGGCCGGCGCCACACCAAAGGACACCATATCGGAGAGGCTGTCATATTCAGCGCCAAAATCACTCTGGGTATTAGTCAAGCGTGCAATTCGACCGTCCAGACCATCCAGCAACATGGCAATAAAAATCCCAATGGCCGCCGCTTCAAAACGGTTTTCCATGGCCGAGACAATGGCGAAAAAGCCAAAGAACAGGGCTGCTGTAGTAAACAGGTTGGGTAAGAGGTAAATACCTCTACGTGGTTTGCCTTCGCGCGCTTTTTTAATCATCAGTGTTTTTATCGTTAACTAGGCGAATGCTAGCGCAAGTCCTGTCAGATGTAAAAATACTATCCATTAAATTACCTTCCCGCTTACCCATGGACAAACTCACCAATAGCTTCACTGCCACCTATCAGTTTCTGGCCAATTTCACATGCGGTACGGGAACTGGCTGGAAGATAGACATCGATACAAGCACCTAACAGGATATGCCCTATTCTCTGTCCATGCCCCACCCTATCACCATAGGCAAGCTGATAGGACATTCTTTTCAACCATCGACCAGGGCGGATCACCAACACAGTATCATCCCCTTCATCGGTCTGTATCCAGATCGCCAGACACTTACCCTGGCCATTGTTCTCCTGCCAGATTTGCATCACCTTGCCCTCGGTCACTGAACGCAGGGAGAACACCCCAGTGATCGACATCTGCAATTGGAGATGTAAGGCATCGCGTTTGAGGAATCTATCGGTCGAACGTTCAATCTGCAGAACCTTACCATCCACCGGACTGACTACGGTCAACGGACTGGATGGTATCTTCCTGGCCGGATCGCGATATAGCCAGGCAAGTAGAGCCACTATTAACCATAACCATATGGCCCAGTAGGCAAACTGTAGCTGGGCAGCAAAGGCCATCACTGACATTAACAGCACTGCCGTTTGCCCTTCTCTGGCAATAATGGAATGACGTGAAACAGCCATAGCTTAAATAAAAAAGGCCGGTATCAATAACCGGCCTTTATCATTTTTAGTTTTTGTCCTTGTCGACCAGTTTGTTGGCCTGAATCCATGGCATCATATCACGTAGTTTGGCACCGACCTGTTCAATCGGATGTTCGGCATTCAAACGACGCATGGCGGTCATGGATGGATAGTTGGTGCTGCCTTCCAGGATGAACTTCTTGGCATACTCACCAGTCTGGATATCATGCAGTGCCTGTTTCATGGCCCAGCGACTTTCATCATTAATGACCTGTGGACCCGTGACATATTCACCATACTCCGCATTATTGGAAATGGAGTAGTTCATATTGGCAATACCACCTTCGTACATCAGGTCAACGATCAGCTTCAGTTCGTGCAGACATTCGAAGTAGGCCATCTCAGGGGCATAACCGGCTTCTACCAGGGTTTCAAATCCGGCCTTGACCAGCTCAACCGCACCACCACACAACACTGCCTGTTCACCAAACAGGTCTGTTTCGGTTTCATCCTTAAAGGTGGTTTCGATAATACCGGTACGACCACCACCGACACCTGAGGCATAGGACAGGGCCACTTCTTTGGCCTTACCTGAGGCATTCTGGTACACGGCGATCAGATCAGGAATACCACCACCGTTAACAAACTCGTTACGAACGGTGTGACCCGGCGCCTTGGGTGCAATCATGATCACATCCAGGTCATCACGGGGCACGACCTGGTTGTAGTGAATGGCAAAACCGTGAGCAAAGGCCAGGGTGGCACCTTTTTTCAGATTAGGAGCTATGTCGTCCCTATAAAGCTGGGACTGGAACTCATCGGGAGTCAGCACCATAACCAGATCAGCACTGGCGACTGCATCTTTCACATTCTTCACAGTCAGGCCAGCCGCTTCAGCCTTGGCAGCTGAGGCTGAACCATCACGCAGACCTACTGTGACATCCACACCTGAGTCTTTCAGATTATTGGCATGGGCATGGCCCTGTGAGCCATAACCAAGAATAGTGACCTTCATTCCCTTGATAATGGAGATGTCACAATCTTTATCGTAATAAATATTCATTTATTGTTCCTCTAAACTTCTTTCTTTAATTTAAATATGTAAACACTTGGCACCGCGCGAGATACCAGTGGTACCTGAGCGCACGGTTTCGATAATGTCTGAATGTTGCAAAGCATCAATAAAGGCATCCAGCTTGTTGCCGTCACCGGTAATCTCGATGGTAAAGTTGGCATCCTTAACATCAATAACTCTGCCACGGAAAATATCGGTCATGCGTTTGACCTCTTCCCGTTGCTCAGCATTGCTGGCCATTACTTTGATCAACATCAGTTCTCTTTCAATATGTTCACCCTCGGTGATATCTGCCAGCTTGACGATATCGACAAGCTTGTTGAGCTGCTTGGTGATCTGTTCCACGATGTCTTCAGATCCAGTGGTCACCAGAGTCATGCGTGACATGGTGGGATCTTCGGTTGGCGCAACGGTCAATGATTCGATGTTATAGCCACGGGCTGAAAAAAGACCGGCAACACGTGACAGAGCACCTGCTTCGTTTTCCATGAGAAGAGAAATAATATGTCGCATTAGATCAACTCCCATTCTGGTGACATGTGCATTTCATGCTGGCCCTTGCCTGCGGCAATCATGGGATAGACGTTTTCACCACGATCTGTCACAAAGTCGAGGAATACCAGCTTGTCTTTCATAGCAAAGGCCTCTTTCAGGGCCCCCTCCACGTCCTGTGGTTTATCAATACGCATACCGATATGACCATAGGCCTCAGCCAGTTTAACGAAATCAGGATTGACTTCCATAACAGACTGGGAGTAACGCTTCTCATAGAAAAACTCCTGCCACTGACGCACCATTCCCATGTAACCGTTATTCAAATTAATAACCTTGATTGGCAATTGATACTGCAAGGCCATACCCAGTTCCTGGACACACATTTGAATACTGGACTCACCGGTGATACAGGCCACCGGGGCATCAGGATAGGCAACCTGTACACCCAGGGCGGCAGGCATTCCAAAGCCCATGGTGCCGAGCCCACCGGAGTTGATCCAGCGACGCGGTTTGTTGAATTTATAAAATTGAGCAGCGAACATCTGGTGCTGTCCTACGTCGGAAGTAACGAAGGCATCGCCCCCAGTCACTTCACAGAGTTTTTCAACCACATATTGAGGTTTGATCAGGGCGCTATTACGGTCATAACGCAGACAATCAGTATCACGCCATTTATCGATCTGCTGCCACCAGTTGGCGATGGCCTTGCTGTCGATCTTCTTCTTCAGCCCCTTAAGTTCCTTGAGCATATCGGTAAGGACCTGCTTGATATCACCCACGATAGGAATATCGACACGGACATTCTTTGAAATCGAAGAAGGATCGATGTCGATGTGGATGATTCTTGCGTTGGGGCAGAACTGTTTAATATCGCCAGTCACACGGTCATCAAAGCGTGCGCCAATGGCCACCAGTACATCACATTCATGCATGGCCATATTGGCTTCATAAGTCCCGTGCATGCCCAACATGCCGACAAACTGTTTGTCCATACCCGGATAGGCGCCCAGGCCCATCAGAGTATTGGTAATTGGATAACCCAGGGTCTGGGTAAATTCTGTCAGTTCTTCACTGGCCTCACTCAGGATCACACCGCCGCCGGTATACAACATGGGACGACGGGCACCGACAATCAGATCCAGGGCTCGTTTGATCTGGCCCGGGTGACCTTTAACCGTCGGGTTATAAGAACGCATGCTGATCTCTTTGGGGTACTCATACGGAATCTTGACACCAGGGTCAGTCGTATCCTTGGGGATATCCACCACAACAGGACCGGGCCGACCGGTACTGGCTACATAAAACGCCTTCTTCAGGGTCGAGGCCAGCTCACGCACGTCCTTAACCAGGAAGTTGTGTTTTACACATGGACGGGAAATGCCCACCATATCCACTTCCTGAAAGGCATCACTGCCGATAAAGGCACGGGGTACCTGACCAGACAGTACTACCAGGGGAACAGAATCAAGGTAGGCCGTAGCAATACCGGTGATGGCATTGGTTGCACCAGGACCTGAGGTCACCAGGGCGACGCCAGGTTTGCCGGTTGCACGGGCATAACCGTCAGCAGCATGGGTGGCCCCCTGCTCGTGACGGGTCAGAATATGTTTGACGTCATCCTGTCTGAAGATGGCGTCGTAAATATGCAGTACGGCCCCACCGGGGTAACCGAAGACATGTTCGACGCCCTCATCTTTCAGAAACTGAACAACTATCTCAGCACCACTGAGTTCCACAAAAGTTACCTCTCTAGAGATAAAAAACGCCCTTGAACGGGCGGGGTGTTGACACCAGACTTACTCGGAAAAAAGCCATTATAATCAGTCTCATCCCAAAAATGCACCGTAAAGACTGAAAAATTCACAAATTCTGGGCTAACTAACCCGATTTTTTGGGCCACATGTTGGGCTCTGTGACCGACAGACTTGTGAAAAAGCCTCAATGCCGCATAATATCGCCAGTAAGTTGAGGGATTGAATTATGACACAGAGAATAATTACAAATACTGTTTTGATTTTACTACTTGCCGTGTTTGGTCACGCCTCCGCCGGTACTTACAAGTGGGTCGATAAGGATGGCAATGTTGTCTACTCCCAGCACCCTCCACCAGAAGGTCAGTTTGAATCCATCCGAGTAAAACCCACCCCTCGTAATAGTCGCTCGGGAAACTCAGCTTCTGAGCAATCAAATCGATTCCTTGAAAATGCCACTACCAAAAGGCAAAACGACGCCAAACTGGCAAAAGAGAATAAAAATAATTTAGCCCTTAGACAAAAGAACTGTGGCATCGCAAAAGAGCAATTACGATTTTACACGGTATACCGCCGTAAAAAGAATGACAAAGGTGAATATGTTCGTATCACTGATGATGAAAAGGCTGCAGGCCTGAAAGAAGCCAAACAGGCCATCAAGGATTTTTGCGATTAATCTAAAGAGGCGACAGCGATGCCATACCTGATGATTCAAACCAACCAGTCCATTGATGAGGCAGACGGAAAAAACCTGTTACAAAAGGCCTCCAGCCTGGTGGCATCCGAACTGGGTAAACCGGAAAGCTATGTCATGGTGGCCCTGGAAGACAGTACTCCCATGTTATTTGCCGGTGATGATGCACCATTGGCCTATCTCGAACTAAAGAGTATTGGCCTGCCCGAAGCCAAAACAGCACAACTATCTGCAGCCCTCTGTCAATTAATGGAAGACAGTATTGGTGTTGGGAAAGAACGGGTATATATCGAGTTTGCAAATGCAGAAAGAACAATGTGGGGCTGGAACGCCGCTACCTTTTAGAGCAGGAAACGCCTCAGGCGGCTCCAGCCTACGTTAAATATCAGCTCACAATGCTCACTTACTAATCGTGTAAGCTCCGCTTGCTCACTAATATCTGCCTTGTCTGGAACCACCTGAGACGTTTCTCAGGTTCGGCTATCCCTCTTCTCTACAAATCGCTACAATCTCCGCTTTACAATTCATATAAACGAATTAACAAAAGAGAGAACCATGCGCGCTACTCGATTTCTGATTGCCACCCTGAAAGAAACACCGGCCGATGCCGAGGTCATTAGCCACCAGCTCATGATGCGGGCCGGATTGATCCGTAAACTGGCTGCTGGTTTATATACATGGTTACCCATGGGTCTAAGGGTGCTGCACAAGGTCGAGAATATTGTTCGTGATGAAATGAACAAAGCCGGTGGCCAGGAAGTACTAATGCCTGCTGTGCAACCTGCTGAGTTGTGGGAAGAATCCGGCCGTTGGGATCAAATGGGTGCCGAGATGCTGCGGCTCAAAGACCGTCACGAACGTGACTTCTGTTTCGGCCCCACCCATGAAGAAGTTATCACTGATTTGATTCGTCATGAGATTAAAAGCTATAAACAATTACCTGCCAACTTCTATCAGATACAGACCAAATTCCGTGATGAGCGCCGCCCCCGCTTTGGCATCATGCGTGCCCGCGAATTTCTGATGAAAGACGCCTACTCCTTTCACCTGGACCAGGCATCTCTGGAAGAAACCTATCAGGTGATGCATACGACCTATACCAGCATCTTCTCTCGCATTGGCCTTGAATTTCGGCCCGTGCTGGCGGATACCGGTGCCATTGGTGGCAGTGCCTCACATGAATTTCATGTCCTGGCCGATTCCGGTGAAGATGCTATCGCCTTCAGTGACCAGAGCGATTATGCCGCCAATGTGGAAATGGCCGAGGCCGTGGCACCAGCGGATTCAGCTCCCGCCCCTAGTAAGGAGATGGAGCTAATAGATACCCCGGATGCGAAGACCATTGATGAACTGGTAAGCCAGTTCAAACAGCCCATTGAGAAAACAGTCAAGACACTCATGGTTCATGCCAGTGATGATTGTGATAGTGATCTGATTGCCCTGCTGGTTCGGGGTGACCACGAGCTAAATGAAATAAAGGCAGACAAATTGCCTGAAGTGGCCAGCCCATTTCAGTTTGCCAGTGAGGAAGAAATTCGTAAAACCATAGGTGCAGGCCCAGGCTCCCTGGGGCCGGTTAACTTGCCAGTCCCGGTAATTGCTGATCGTAGTGTCGCGGTAATGAATGACTTTAGTGCCGGCGCCAATATAGAAGGTAAACACTATTTTGGCATTAACTGGGGACGAGATCTCGAGTTAGCCAAGGTCGCTGACTTACGTAATGTCCAGGAAGGTGACCCCAGTCCGGATGGTAAGGGCAAGCTGGTCATTAAACGCGGTATCGAGGTTGGCCATATTTTCCAGCTGGGTAAAAAATACTCCGAAGCCATGAAGGCCAGTGTTCTGGATGAAAATGGCAAAAACAGTATCATGACCATGGGTTGTTATGGGATTGGTGTCTCCCGCGTGGTCGCCTCGACCATTGAGCAGAACCATGATGATAAAGGTATCATCTGGCCAGATGCCATCGCCCCCTTCCAGATCGTCATTATTCCCATGAACATGAAAAAATCTGATGCTGTTCGCGACAAAGCCGAATCACTTTATTCAGAATTACAACAGGCTGGTTTTGATGTACTGCTGGATGACCGCGGTGAACGTCCTGGCGTGATGTTTGCGGATATGGAACTCATCGGTATTCCTCATCGAATCGTAATTGGTGATCGTGGCCTGGACAAAGGCATGCTGGAATATAAAGGGCGTCGTGATACTGATAACCAGGATGTTCCAGTTGATAATGTGATTGAATTTCTACAGGCCCAGATTAAACTTTAAGTAATCAGTCTTGGGAGCAGTGCGTAACGCAAAGGAGAAGTTATTATGAAACTATCTAACTTCCTGCTCTTGGTATCTATGCTATTTGCCTTTGATGCATTTGCTCAAAATAGTTCCGATCCCCAGCTTCGCCAGCTGCTCAAAGAAGCCATTTCTGAAAGTGACAGTTTTACCGATCGCTTTGAAGCCGAAGTCTGGCTGATGGATATGTCTAACCGCCTGAAGAAAAAAGTCCCGGAAAATAAACAGCGCATCAGCCTGCTAAAACAAATTCACTTTGAAGCCCGACGCGCTAAATTACATCCTGAACTAGTACTGGCGGTGATTGATGTGGAAAGCAATTTCAACCCCTTTGCTATCTCTCATGCCGGTGCCATGGGTCTGATGCAGGTAATGCCCTTCTGGCTAAAAGAAATCGGCCGTCCCGGAGACAACCTGTTTCGGATACATACTAACCTGCGCATGGGTTGTACCATTTTGAAATATTATCTTGATAAGGAAAAAGGTAATCTGACTCGGGCCCTGATGCGCTATAACGGTAGCCTGGGGAGTTATCGCTATACCCGCAAGGTTTTTAATGCCCTGGATTTTCGCTGGCGTAATTAAAGTGTCGTAAATCCTCGAGGCTCTTCCACCTCAACTTCAGTACATTCAACTTCGGTGACCTTGGCATTGGGTGGGCCATGCTGTAACCATCGTTTCAGGGCTTCAATCGCCAGATCATCACCACAGGCCAGTACTTCCACTCGGCCATCCCCCATATTCTTGGCATGCCCAACAATTCCCAGCATCTGGGCCTGTTCCAGGGCAGAGGCACGAAAGAACACCCCCTGTACCTGACCAGATATATAACATCGAACACATATACTCATGGTAATTTAATAGTCACCTGTTGACCGGCACGTAATATTCTCTCGCCAGTGTTAAACACGACAGCTATTTCATAGTATATACCCTGTTTATCCGTTTTGACGGGTTCCAGCCCCACATATTTAACCTTGCCTTCATAACGTAAACCTGCTGCCACCACCTGTGCCGGACGGCCCTGTAACTGGCCATCAAGTTGTGACTGATCTATTTGCCCCCTCGCCACCATTTCGCCAGCTGCTGCCACAATGACCATGGTCTCGGGTTTAAGTTGAGAAACCACCGTTTGCCCCGGCTCAACATGGCGACTTATGACCATGGCATCAAACGGGGCTCGAATACTGGTGTATTCAAGATTGAGTTCGGCTGTTACCAGTTCAGACTTGGCCATTTCATATTCTGAATCGGCCTCAACTTTTCTGTTTTTAGCTGTCTGCAGATCATGCTCTGAAAGCACAGTTCTATCATAGAGTTCCTGTGCTCGGCGTAACTGCCGTTGGGCCTCCTTGCGCTTTTCACTGAGATCTTTTTCCCTGGCTTTAGCCTGTAACAGGGCTGCAACGTAGTTCCTTTCATCCAGTTTAATCAACAAATCCCCATGTTTTACCCTATCTCCTGGGTTGGCCTGAGCCGAAGTAATCACTCCACTGACTGGCGTCCCCAGTTCCACGCGCCTGGACCATTGCAGACTGGCATTGATATCTAGTGCATAGCTATATTCAATTACAATGAGGTGTAGACTCACAACAACCGCGAGCATCGATAAATATCTGGTATTAAATTTCTTCGTGTTCATATCACTTGTCTCATGGCGATGTTTCACTTTGCACTTTAGGATAAAGTCTATCCAGATTCTGGCCAACCAGTGCCTCCAGTTTTGCCCAGGCCAGGGCAATATCAAACTGCACTTTTTTTAAATTTCGTTGCGCCTCGGATACCTTGACC
>JAOULO010000029.1 GCA_029881995.1 Gammaproteobacteria bacterium | reverse complement strand
ATGTTGTTCTTCCTTTTCCAGTTCCGGGTAATTTAGCAGACCACGGCGCAGAGCTATGGAGACAGCACGATTACGCATGTTCACAATATCGGATTGTTGTTGCAAGGTTGGCATGATGTGATCGGCGTCAAGCTTGTTATAAAGTGAACGCAGTCGATTTTGTACACCACGACGAGACAGGTAGCGGCGTTTGGCAATGGCGTTATCTGTCAGGCCCAGGGCAATATCGATCAGGACTTCGTATTCCCCATCACTCAATGAATTATCCGGGCTTTGTAAGCGGGCCTGAACCCGCCTGACACGAGGGTCGATCCAGCACTGGTTATCGACGAATACGGCATTGATGGCGCGGGTCACCGTTTCGGTTGAATTGTCTTTCAGGACAAAGCCATACACAGTATCCGGTGGGATCATGCGTGACAGGGAACGGACATAGGATTCATCACGATACTGGGACCAGAAAACAATCCTCGCCATGGGGCGTTCCTGCCAGAGACCTTTTGCCAGATCGATGCCATTCATACCGGGCATCTGGATATCGCTGATAACATTGGGTTCATCATAATTAACGGCATTTTGCAGGGCATCCTGACCATTCACAGTACGAATCAACTGGTGTCCATCGAGGTGTTGACACAGGTAGTCCATGTCACGGGGATTATCTTCGGCAATAATGATGGAGAGGGAATCAGTCATATCATTCATCCTTGTTCGTGTTAATGGTGAGTTCAAAACGACTACCGCTGTTAAAACGTGAGCTAGACCACTGGAAGTCGGCATTAATGGCCTTGGCA
This sequence comes from Gammaproteobacteria bacterium, assembly GCA_029881995.1. Taxonomy (GTDB): domain Bacteria; phylum Pseudomonadota; class Gammaproteobacteria; order UBA6429; family Thiohalophilaceae; genus JAHEDB01. The sequence continues at coordinate 39,134 of JAOULO010000029.1, read as the reverse complement.
CGTTCTTCAATATTAATCAGGCCATGGCCTTTGCCCGTGCTGATATCAATATCAAATCCAGTACCATTATCTTCGACAAGTAGTGTCAACTTGCCGGGTTCTAAGCGAAGACTGATTTCATACAGGGAACAGTTGGCATGTTTAATGATGTTTTGCACTAATTCCTGAATAATCCTGTATAAGGTAATGCATTGCAATTTACTTAAGCTGTTTTCGATTTGACTGTCCAGGCTGAGATGAAATTGTGGACAATTGCTGCTTTTACAGGCGCGCTTACATAATTCCTCAACGGCAGCAGCTATACCCAATATCTCCAGATTATGGGGATGAAGATCATCAATGATTTCTCTGATCGATTGAATACCTGTTTGGAGATCACTGGCAAGGCCATTTAACTCATTATGTAATTCACGGTTCTCTTTATGAGAAGCCTGTATATCATCCATCTTACGAGTAATGCCGGTTAAATCCGCCAGGGCCTGATCATGCATGTCCATGGCAATCCGGCGTCGTTCATTTTCAGCACCCTGCAGAATTTTTTCCACGGCAACAACCTTGACCAGTCTATGGGTCATTCTGGCTGCGCACTCGGTGACACGGTCTATTTCATCAATGATTGAATCCGGTGAGGGAACGGTGTTCAGGGTGCCATCACAGACCGCCTGGGCATCATTGGCCAGTTTACGTAGCCGAGAATTGGTATTACGAAGTGTCCAGAAGGTCATACTGCCTGCCAGGATAAGACAGATGACCAGAACAGTCAGTGAGATGTTTAACAGGCGATAATTGATGATTTTGACGTTGTCATAATAATCTATATAGGCCCCCCGCTTCTGGGCCCACCAGGTGTTGTATTGTTGTTCCAGTTTTGGAAGTAATATATTTAGTGTACCGACGACTTTTTTGGGATTGAGTTCTTCGTCATAACGGACTTTCTGTTCAGAGGTTTTGATCAGATCACGAACCTCAGGATTCATTTTTTCAAAACACTCGGGGTAGAGCACATTGTCAGAAAAGATTCGGCTTTGCTCCAGGTAGCTAAACTGCAGCTCATCCTGATCCTGGGTGTTATGAATGAGTGAGTTGGCCAGGTTGACCATACGTTGTCCGGTTACGATAGCCAGGTGCATGCGATCTGTGATTCTTGCCCATTGCCGAATAGTTTCATTCTGACTCTGAATCTGTTGAAACTGGCTGAGGGTAAACCAGATCAAGCCAGCCAGGGTGATTGCAATAATCGCCGGGCCAAGCAGTATCTGATATTTAAAGGGTAATCTGCGCATGTCATCAATCCTGTGTATAAAACTATACAACAGAATCTGCTTTCGACGATGTGCTTATGTGCAGTCGTGGACTGGGGCGAGGCACTTTCAGTATTGAAATGTTTTTACAAAGTTCAGGTTTGCGGGTGAAAGTCTATGGCATTCAGAAAAAGCGAGGTCATCAGTTTAATGAGATCCGGCAGAGAGAATTGCTTAAACCGCTCCGATTTGAGAATGAGTTTTGAATAGAGTGCCTCACGCAACATGCCCTGATACATCAGGCTGGCGATGCGGGGATTGATATGGCCTAGCTGACCCTGCTGAGCAAGTTCCTTGATGCTGTATTCAATAAAATCGGCAAAGGATTTCCAACGGTTTTCAAAAAACTGCTGGGCCGCTGGGGCATCTTCCAGGGCGGCCTGCATCTCCATGCGCAGGTAGTCACTGTCTGAGGCCAGTTTTTCGGCAAACACCAGGGCCATGCGCTCCAGCACACTGCCAAAGTCATCGGGACCTTTTAAGGCCGCATCAATGTAGCTTTCCCTTTCAGCACAGGCATAACTGAGGACTTCGTCGTAAAGGGCTTCCTTGGAGGGAAAGTGTTGATAAAGCACGGCCGGGCTAACGCCCAGCCGTCGGGCAATTTCATCAACGGCAACACCGTTATAGCCCTTGTCGGCAAACAGGACCTTGGCCACAGCCAGGATAGAGGCGCGGCGTTCATTTGCCTTCAGGCGCCTTGGCATCAGTGTTTTTTCAATAAAAAGACAAATTCGCCGTTTTCGTCACCGGACTCCATCAACTCATTGCCTGTTTGTTTGCAGAAAGACTCGATATCTTTGACTGAACCGGGATCGGTGGCAATGACCTTGAGTACCTGGCCACTGGCCAACTGGGCAATGGATTTCTTTGCCCGTAGGATGGGCAGGGGGCAATTTAGGCCACGGGCATCTAATTCTAAATCAATATTCATCTCAGTCTCCTGTTTTGTAAGTGAACGTTTATTAACTTATGAAATAAAAACCCGATTGTCAAAGCTTAATTTTCGAAAAATTCTTCAAAATTAACGGGGAATGGTTGTAATTTATTGTTTTAAAAGAAGTTTAACCGTATCGTCCATCGACACGAGGTTTGATCAGCATTGGGCTGTAGACAAGGGTGAATAGCCCGAAGGCAAGGCACCACAGGAGCTGTGATAGACCTATCCACTCGGCATGTAGACCAGGAGACAGGGCTGGCAAAACCACTCTGGCAAGGGCTCCGGCAGTGGCCAGGGCAAAGATCCACTTCAGGACAGCGGGGGGATCGAAGACATTTCGGCCGGTATGTCCCAGGGCGACACGGGCCATCATACCAAGGGTCATCAGGCCCATCCCACCATAGCCAAAGGTATGCAGGGCCAGCATGGGGTTCAAATAACCTAGATTGCTCAGGCCAGTGAGACAAAAGCCAAGGGTGATAAAGGCATAGGCGATGTAGAGTATCCATAGAAGGGGCTTTTGCCAGATACCTTTGCTGTGCCAGATATAAAGACGCCAGCTATGAATCAGAAACAGGCCAAAGGCCAGCCCACTGGCAAGTGGGCGGTAGCTGGTAAAGACCTGCAGATATATAAACCCGAGCATGAGGACGATACCGGCATTGTCCAGCCAGAGGGGATTCTTGATCTGTATGGTTTCATCGACCCCTTTTTCGATAAAAAAAGGAATGACTCGCCTACCCATGAGCAAAATAAGGGCGATAATAAAATAGATACCCGCATAGAGGCCCAGCTCCATCCCCCTGGAAATCTGTCCCATCATGCCTGTGTAAAAAAGCAGGTTGGCGAGGACGATCAGCATCACAGCAAAAATGATTCCCAACTGGCCCCATTGCTTAGCCTTAATTACAGGGTGAGCCAGGGCCAGGCACAGGAAAATCCCAAAACCGAGGTCCAGCAAGGCCATCACCGGGATGGCTGCTGAGTGATCAACCCAGGCAACTAAGCGGGCAAGTAACCACATCAGGGCAAGCGCCAGTAAGGGAATTCCATTAAGCGTCTGGACATTGGTCCAGTTACGCACAGCAGTCAGTAAGAATCCTGCAATCACGGCCATGCCATACCCAAAGATCATTTCATGGCCATGCCAATAGATCACCGGAAGGTTATCAACACTAGGAAACAACAGATTTAATTGATATTGCAAAAACCACAGCAAAACCGTGATGACGGCATATAGGCTGCCTAGTAGAAAAAAAGGTCGGAACCCCAGATGATGAAAACTGATACGGTATTGCTTATTTTCTTCGATGTTTATCATCAAGGGGGCCTTCGGTTTGACTGTGTCTAAATATAGCGAAGTAGTATAATACAGGCATGTCAACGAAAACGATCTATTCCATCATTGAATCCCCGTTGTTTCCAGATCTGACTGATCTATGTCAGAGCGGCCAGTTTAAAGAGCTTCGTTTTGACTCTACGCGTAAGGCCATTAGCCAGTTACGTAAAGAGATCCCCGATGTGGTTATCGGTGAGTTTGTCTATGGCTATGGGAATAACTATGCAGGTGTGAATATCAGTAACCTGGATGTATTTTTTTATAGTCTGCAAAAATATGCACCCAGGGCACGTATTATCGTTGTGGTCGAAAAAGGGGAAAGAGAATACGTGGACAAGTTGGCTGAGCTATTTGAACTACATACCGTACTGACTCTGCCTGCGGACAAGGCAGAGTTAGTGAAAAGTTTAGAATGAGTATTTTATGATAATTGAATTGTGTTCAAACAAGCTGGGAACACTCGATTCATTCGACGCCGTTTCACAATTAAATATTCAGTAAGTAAAATCAAACATATTCCTGTATTCGTCACAAAAGTGAGTATTATTTATCCAGCAGTCAGCTAATATTTGTGTGATACAGCTCTCATTAATCGTTATGATCCATTCGGGCAATTAGTGCTCGACAAATAACCTGGATTCGGATATTGTCCATGCCAATTGAAGGGTTATAGTAAAAATAATAATATAATTGGGTAGCAACGCAGACATGAACAAAGGACAGATGGATCGGATCCAGTTGTACTTTGAGGCAGCTTTGGCCGTGGAGCCGGTAAAGCGCGAGGCCTTTGTACGTGAGCAATGTGGATCAGATACCGTTGTGCTGGAGGAAGTCCTGGGTCTGCTTCAGGCAGATGATTCCACCAAGGTGATGGACAGTCCCATACCTGTCGGAGCGGTCTCAGTATCAGTCAAACAGGGCTCGAGTGTTGGGCCATACCAGATCAAAGATCAGATTGGTGTCGGTGGAATGGGGGTTGTCTATCAGGCCCTGGATACCCGTTTACATAGACAGATCGCGCTTAAATTTCTGCCGCCCCACGTCAATAATGAAACCTCCCGTGAACGCTTTATGGCGGAAGCTCGGGCGGCCTCCCAGATAGATCATCCCAATATTTGTACTGTCCACGATATCGGTGAAACAGACGATGGCCAGATGTATATCGCCATGCCGTATTACCGGGGTGAGACAGTATCCCGCCGGGTCAGTCGAGGCCCTGTTCCTGTCATGGAGGCGCTGGATATCATACTGCAGGTAGGTGATGGCCTTGCAGCCGCCCATGGGCAGAATATTGTGCACCGGGATATCAAGCCGGCCAATATCATGTTGACCTCAGATGGTGGCGTAAAAATTCTCGATTTTGGGGTTGCCAAGGTGGAAAACGTCCATCTGACCAGTACGGGCATGAGCATCGGTACTCTGGCCTATATGTCTCCTGAACAATTGCGTGGTGATCCGGTCGATGGACGGACCGATGTCTGGGCAGTCGGTGTTGTGTTTTATGAAATGCTAACTGGGAAACGGGCTTTTCCCGGTAAATCCCTGCCTGAGATCCTGGATGCAGTATTACGCTTTGATCTGAATATGCTCAGCAGCCTGCCAGCAGATGTACCTCCATTGGTAGGACAAATTCTTCAAACGGCCATAGCGCGGGAACTTGAGGAACGTTATGGCGATATATACAGTCTACTGGATGATTTGATCGCCCTACGGACAGTTCTTAACAAAGGCAATGAATCGGGTCAGAGTAGAGAAGTCACAATTGGAGTTAAAAAGTCCCGTTCCTATGAGTGGGATGAGCGCATTCTCAATACTATTGCGGAGATATTAATACCGCTGATAGGCCCCATTGCCCCTAAACTGGTGAAACGCATGGCCAGGACAGCTTCGGATATAATCGGTCTGCGCCAGCTTTTACTGGATTATCTACCCGAGCAATCCATGCGTGATTCGTTTTTGAAACAACTGGAAGGCCAGATTGCCGCCTTTACCACCCCACCTATACCCAAAATGATTCGTACCGATGGTTCTGTCTCTGGCGTTGATCTGAGTGCAACTGAACTGGCCGAATTAGAAGCGGCTCTAATCACTTATCTGGGACCTATTGCACAAACCATGATCAGACGATATGCGGCAAGTGCCTCAAGCATGCAAGGCCTGTGTATGACCCTGGCGGATACTTTACGGACAGATAGTGAAAAACAGTCATTCCAGCTACAGACCAGCCATTTATATAGTGAGTAAAATTCGGAAATATGAATAGACTTGTTGTACCTATAGTCAGCGTCCTGTTATTAAATGTATATGCAGAAAAAGTCTGGGCAGAGAACTGGTCCGTACGTTTTGGTTCAGACGGTCAGCATGAACGATCCGTTTGCTTGTTGGAATCATCGGTGCAACGTATTAATGATGGTCAGACCATGACACCGGTCAAACTGGTCTTTAATGGTGACCTTATGATGGCTCAAACAAAATCAAATATCGATTTGAGTTATCAGGGAGTCGGTATACAGGTGGATGGCCGATCTATTCATAAGGTGGATAGCCTGTACAAAAAAACAAACGCCATCTTTGATAAAAAAGCAGAAGAGATGGTGCAGGAATTTATCAAGGGTAAACAGATCAAGCTGGTGCTGGGGTTCTGGCCAAGCTGGCCTAAAACACAGACAGTAAGCAGCCGTTTCAGTTTACAGGGTTTTACTCGGGCCTATCGCAAATTTCAGTACTGTGTTAAGCATGGTCGCATAAAAAAATAGATAAAATTATTTAGGACAAGGGGAAGGACATGGGATTACGTACCAAATTCAATCTGGTGATGTTATTTGTATTTATTCTTGGCCTGGTCGGGGCTGGCCTTGTTTCCAACAAGGTGCTGCAGGACAATGCGCGAGAAGAGATTCTGCACACTGCCGGCATTATGATGGAAAGTGCCATGGCCGTACGTAAATACACCATCGGTGAAATTCGTCCCCTGCTTGCGGTACAGATGAAAAGGGATTTCTTACCTCAGACAGTTCCTGCCTATGCGGCAATGACAAATGTTCAACGCCTGAGAGAGAAGTATCCTGAATATACTTATAAGGAAGCCACCTTAAACCCGACCAACCCGGCGTCCAGATCCACAGAATGGGAAACCAGCATCGTAGAATACTTTCGAAATAACCCGGATGAGAATGAATTAATCGGTGATCATCTCACCGCTACCGGACCCATGCTCTATATGGCTCGTCCGATCCAGATCAAAAATGAAGGTTGCCTGGCCTGTCATGGTAAGGTTGAAGATGCCCCCGAGACGATGTTGGCGCGTTATGGTAAGGCCAATGGTTTTGGTTGGAAGATGCAGGAGGTAGTTGGAACTCAGATCGTCAGTGTACCCATGTCTATTCCTCTAGCACGTGCCGACAAAACCTTTTATACATTCATGACTGCACTTGCAGTGGTATTTGTTGCTGTCTTTGTGATTCTCAATTTACTGTTGTCCATGATTGTTATTAAACCTGTCAGACGCATGTCAGAAATTGCTCACGATGTCAGCATGGGCAAAATGGATGTACCAGAATGTGATCCCAAAGGTAAGGACGAGATTGCTACCCTGGGTGAATCCTTTAATCGGATGCTACGAAGTCGAGCGAATGCGATGCAGATGCTGGATGATTGAAGCAGAATATCCAACAAGCAGTTGAATTATTATTTGATTGAGTGTGTGGGCTTATACGGTGTTGCTCAATTCACGTTGCAGCCAGGCCTTTGAAAAACGCAATTCACGATCAACGGTTGCCTCTGAGATACTGAGTGCCTCAGCGATTTCTTCATAGGTCATTCCACCAAAGAAGCTCAACTCGATAATCTGGGCCTTACGTTCATCAATTTTTTCCAGTTTGTTGAGTGCATCCTCGATATCAAGTAAATCGGGTTGCTGCTGGTTATCTGCGATATTGGCTTCATGCAGGGTGACCTGAATATCATCACCCCCTCGCTTTTGACGTTTTTTACTTTTTGCATGGTCAATGAGAATCTGGCGCATGGCGCGGGCAGCAATCGCAATAAAGTGGGCACGGTTTTGCCAGGCAACACTGGCATCAACGAGTTTTAAAAAGGCCTCATTAACCAGGGCTGTGGCCTGCAGTGTGTGTCCGGCATTTTCCCCTCGCATGTAATTATTCGCCAGTTGTCGAAGATGACTGTGAACCATTGGCATGAGTTCATTTAATGCCTTGGGATCACCGGAGCGCCAGTCCTGGAGTAACTGAGTTATAGGGTTGTCGTCTGCCATAAGCTGCCATTCTAACAAGGTTCTGAGCTGGTATGACAGGGTATAAGAAAAAATCCTGCGAAGAAATCTTCGCAGGCAGGTAGAAATATAGTCTATAGGGGAGATAAAGGTTCTACCTAATTCTACTTGAGGAGGAGCAAGAAAATTTTGTTGTGGGCTTAGTCACCGAATACTAATGGTATAAACCTTGTAAGAATCAGTATCAGAGAAAATGTAATTAGTATCAGCAGAATATTTCTTAGTAAGGCATATCTGCTGACGGGTCTGTTATCACTCATGTGTTGTTCCTGTTTTATATAAATTATTTAACGCAGCTTGTTATTGATAAAGGCTACATCGGGATGAAATTTCCATCACTCGGGAGCATAAATTTTCATAAGTGGTGGATTTCACCTGGTGAAAGCAACCGCATGTATCGTTCACTTCTAACAAGGTGGTGCTGGTTTTTATTTAAGTTTGTCGCCAGTCGAGCCTTGCTCTCAGCCTTATCCGGATTCTGGATGCTGTGACCAGTTGAATAACCTGGGAAATCTGGGCTGGCATAGGCAGGTAGCGTAAAAAATATATAACTAATTGATGCAACAGTAATAATGAGAAAAAAAGTATCTTTTAACATTATCCTTACCCCGGTTTTGTTTGAAATTCAGGTGCTCTATCTGGTAAAGCGACAAGGAGTGAAAGATTCCCTCATTTGGAAGGAAATTATTTAGTCTGTTTCCAGTTCGTAGCAGAATAGGGGATAATGGGGGGAGATGCTCAAACAGGCAGGAGTAGCACATGATTTACCTGCGACCCGCAAATGAACGTGGTCATGCCAACCACGGTTGGCTGGATACCTGGCACACGTTTTCCTTCGCTAATTATTATGATCCTAATTACATGGGGGTGTCAGCCCTGCGGGTGATTAATGATGATACGGTTGACCCGGGTGCCGGGTTTGGAACTCATGGCCACCAGGATATGGAAATCATCAGTTATGTCCTGTCTGGTGCTCTGGAGCACAAGGACAGCATGGGGTTTGGTACCGTGATTCGACCAGGTGAAGTGCAACGTATGAGTGCCGGAACCGGTGTTACACACAGCGAATATAACGCCTCTGATTCAGAGCCGGTTAATTTCCTGCAAATCTGGATTACCCCAAACCAATATGGTGTAGAGCCAGGGTATGAACAAAAGGCCTTTCATGATGAACTCAATGGACAGCTTCGTCTGGTGGCTTCAGCAGATGGTCGGGATGGCTCCCTCAGCATTCATCAGGATGCCGAACTATATGCCTGTCGGCTCAAGGATGCTGAGCAGGTGGAATATGCCGCGGATAAAGATCGAACCCAGTATATTCATATAGCAAGAGGTAATGTTATATTGAATGAAAATGCACTCTCCCACGGTGATGGTATTGCGGTTCAACAGGAGGCTTCAATATGTATTACTGCTAATGGTGAGGCAGAAGTACTTCTTTTTAATCTACCATGAAATTAGATGAGGTGTTGGTATGTCCTTTAAACAAGATGTTGTAGATGAATTAAATGTTTTAATGCACTTTAGCCTGTCGAGTATGCAACAGGGTATCAAGGTACATTCAAATGCAGAGGAAAACATTATTGCTGCCACTCAAAGGCTGTTTGAAAAAGGTATTATTACTCAGGAAGACGGCGGTTACCTGACCGATCTTGGGTTAGAGGCAGAGGAACTGGCGAATAAACTGCTTGCCATTCTTGGCTCAAAAGGTGAGATATCACAGGTTTAAATTTATAAACCTGCTAAATTACGTTTCATGTTACGCGCAATTATCCACATCGGGCTGCATTTTCTCATACCTTATCTTGTGGCCCGAGTTGTCTATGCTGATCGTTGGCGAGTTGCCTTTTTGATTATGATTTCGACCATGCTGGTCGACCTTGATCACCTGTTGGCAGATCCGTTGTATGATCCAGATAGATGTAGTATCGGATTTCATCCATTACATACAATGCCTGCAATTGGAATTTATGTACTAATGCTAGCTGTCCCTAAATTGCGTCTTATTGCAATTGGATTACTGATCCATATGTTTCTGGATTTAACGGACTGTATCTGGATGGGAACCATGAAATGGTTTTAGTTTGGTTTACCAGTTCTTGACTTTTTCTTCATTAAACAAAAAGATAACTTCCAGGTTTAAGCGGGCAACGCTGCCTTCCATTCGTTCACATTGTTTAACAAACACGTTTTGTAATAACTCGCCATTTTCGGTCATTAACTGGATACCACCGATTGCATCACGCACCAGCTTTACCTTGGTTGTCACAGGTATGTCCAAAACCGGTTCCGTCTTTTTCTTTGCTAATGCCATTTTTCTGTCCCTAACAAACGATTAAACAAATTGTGTATTGTTATCGGGAAATATAGATGGGATATTAATTTTTAAATTTGAACTGGTTTGCAATACGATATGTCTTGTTATATCGACTAAAATTGAATAGTTTGAAATGACGGTTGTATCACAAAATATGCTGTGCTTAATCTTCCTTTAAGATCTGTCGAATGAAATTTAGATAGGTTTTGTCATCCCAGGGCCTACCGCCAAGGGCCTGATAAATAATATACCCATTTTTATTGATTATATAACTTGCAGGTAAACCCCTGGGCTGCCACTTTTCTGTGACCTGGCCATCTTTATCCATCAGGGCCCTGATATCAGGGGCATAGCTGGCTAGAAAACTGAATACCGTATCTTCATCTTCGGCAGTATTAATAAGAGCAATCTTCAGCCCCTCTTTTTGCATGATATTCCACATTTTCTGAATGGCAGGCATTTCTCTACGGCAAGGACCACACCAACTTGCCCAGAAGTGGACAAAGACTACACTGCCTCGATCTTCTGTCAGGTCATATGTTTTACCATCGATATCCTGCAGGCGGGTAGTAGGTGCTGGTAATGGTTTGAGGGCCAATAATCCTTTGGGTAAGTTGGTTTGGCTGCCAGCTATATTGGCTGATATTAGCAATAAGATTGTGATTATTGGATATGTCAGTTTTGTCATATTATTTTTTGCACTGGATATTATCGAGAATAAGTTTGACTATATCGTCTGAATTATTTTTATATAAGTTAAATTGGCTGGTGATACGGATATTTTCATTTGTAGCAGGCAGGACAATATTGCCACCTTCACCTTCTTCAGGGCGAAAGTCCAGTTGTTCTGGTAAAAGCGTCCAGCGAAATGTTGACTGGTGGGGAAGGGGAATGCCCATTTTCTGCCAGGTTTGTTTTAATTGATGTCGATCGATGCGTTGTATTTTTTTTGTTCCTGCCTGAAATGTCCATTTTCCTAGATCATGCCAGATTATATGCTTACCTTTGTTTCGAACATAAATAGTGATAAAACAGTATTGCTTGATTTTATCCAGCATGTTTTTTTGAAAGCCACGGGCCTCATAGAATGCAGCGATTTGTTGTGGCGAGCGTGGTATTACTCTAATGCGTATGTTTTCTGATTCGTACTGATTTTTGTTGCCGGCGTAGGCAGGGTTGATAATTGTAATAGGGCTTATCACCAAGATGATGAGTAGTATGGCAAGTATAGTTTTTACTGGCATTGTCTTGTGAGAAATTATTGTATTCTATGGTTTAATGGGCTTACCCTCAAAGGTTTCTATTATATCAGATTTATTATCCTGTAATGATATAGATGATGGATGCTTACCTAGTTTAGCCGTAAAATCATCTCCTGAAACGGGGCGACCAATAAAATATCCCTGTGCAATATTGCAGCCAAGGGTTTTCAATAGTGCCAGGGCAGTGTCAGTCTCAACACCTTCGGCAACAACATCAAGGCCCAGATTATGGGCAAGATCGATAATCGTCCTGATAATGACCTTGTCATTTTCATCATTTTCAATTTCCATCACAAAGGAACGGTCAATCTTTATTTCAGATACGGGGAGTTGCTTTAAGTAGGCCAGGGATGAATAACCGGTACCAAAATCATCAATTGAGATATGTGCACCAATTGAATCAATTTCCATTAGAATATTTTTGGCCCTGATAGGGTCAACCATAATATCGCTTTCGGTGATTTCAAGAATACAGTACTCAGGTGGCAGCTTATATTTACTGATAAACTCTCGTAATGCTCTGGTAAGCATGGTGCCATGAAGGCAGTGTACGGAGACATTGACTGAAACGCTTAGCTTGTAACCAATCTTATGCCATTCAGCACATTGATGAATGGCTTTGTCCAGAATGATGCGCGTTAAAGGTTTTATCAGGCCTGTTTGTTCGGCTAAAGGAATAATATCATCTGGTTGAATTAAACCTCTCTCCTGGTGGACCCAGCGTAGAAGTGCCTCAGCTCCGATAAGCTTACCAGACATAATATCCTGCTTGGCCTGGTAGTGGATATCAATATTTTGACTGTTAATACTTTCTCTAAGTTCGGACATTAATTCAAGTTTGCTGATGTTATGTGTATCCTGTTCAGGATCATAAACGGCAAAGCCTTTCTTGCCACGTTTGGCGTCATACATTGCAACGTCTGCCCTTTGCACCAGGATGTTGACATCATCACCATGAGTTGGAGACTCGGCTAAACCAATACTGATCCCGACATTCAGATTATGACCTTCAGCAACAAACGGTATTTTGAAAATTTCTGTTATATTTCTTGCGATACGTTGTGCTTCATCAATATTGGTGTCCGGTAGCAGGATACTAAATTCATCACCACCTAAACGGGCTACTGTATCGGTTTTCCGTACCGTATTGTATAAGCGCTCGGCGGCCTGTTGCAGGACAAGATCTCCAATATGATGCCCCAGGGTATCATTAATTTCCTTGAAGTGATTTAGATCGCTGATGATGAGTACCAGAGGTAATTGACTTACCTTACTGCGAAGTAAGGTGCTTTGCAGACGTTCATTAAGCATTTTCCGGTTTGGTAAGTCAGTCAATGGATCATGAGAGGCCTGATACTCCAGCGCTTCAGTTTCACTTTTAATGGCGCTCGCGAGTAGCTTGAATCGCTCTTCCAGGATCTTGAGCTCATCTTTTTGTTCAATTTTGGGTTGTTGAATTTCCATGCGTTCAGAAAACTCAACTACACGGTGGGTCATATTTAACAGACGTTTTGTCAAATAGAACATTATTAGCATGAATGCCAAAACATAGGTTGCCATGGAGATGGACCGCATTTGACGTTCTTTAACTAACACTGCATGAGTCAGATCCTGTACTTCCTGTAGTGGAATGAATGAGACACATTTGATTACCAGATCTGATGATCCATAATCAAAAAAACCTTCTCCAATAGTTTGATAAACATTGCTTAGCTCGGATACTTTGACGCCTTCAGGAACCATTTTGGGATCGCTGCTTACAAGTATGGTTTCTTCATCTTCAGCCAATAGAGCTACCGTATATTTACTGATAGAGAGAATTTGTGATTCGATCATGAAATCACTATCAATAGGTGAGGCCATAGCAAGTGTACCTACTCTTTTTCCGTAGGCTACAATCGGCTCAGAGGTAAATAAATAGGGTTTGCCACTTAATGTAGTCAGATAACTCTGGTTTTCTGATAGCTGAACCAGTAGCGGGTCAGGATGTAGAATTTCATTTGGTGGTAGCACCCCATTCCAGTAATACAGTTCTCTTACCTTATTATTAACATCCATGATAAAAGTGTATCGCGGTAATACGAATTTTCTTAGAGTAGAAATGTTGGGTAGCCATTCAGGACTGTCTTCATGAAGTTTATATTTTCCACTAAAGCCTGGCTGCCATTTTTGGTCGACAATGTAATGGTGAAGATAATCAGAACTTGCGAGTAATTTAGCAGCCTGGTTATGAATCTTGATGTAGCGATCAAACAGTGTGCGATGTTCCTGGGCCTGAATACTGAATCGGTTTTGCAGTTTCTCGTGGAAAATCTCTTTTAGCGTTCTTGTCTGGTAATAATCAGAAATAAACCATACCACCAGTCCAATACTGGCGGTATAGATTAACATCTTGCCGGTCAGACCGGATTTTTTCCACATAACAAAAACGACTTAATGCTGCGGTGGATAATACGCTAGTTTTTTACCATTAGGTTCCGCAATGAGTTCGCTACCCTTAAACTTCCAACCGGCCTTTTTCAGTTTAGAAACTGGAACCATAGAATATTGCTGATGCTTATCTTCAATGTGCTGGCGTAAATATGTAATAAGTTTTATAACAGCTTGCTTTTGTTTTCCTCCATTACTCCAGGTTGTCATATTATAGGTTCGGTAAAATGGGTATTTCCCTGATGCAACATAGTCGATATCTTTCGGAGAATGACCATCAACCTTTAACATTTTGACCGGCTCTTTCCTGTAGAGATTGACCATATAAGGTGTTTCCAGACTCACCGAGTTTTCTAATTGACCGACTTTGGCAACCAGATCGGGGATAACACCTACCTCTTTCAAGAGCGGGCTGAACTGTTCCTGATTTTTAAGTAGAAGTGTCCAGTGACCAGGGCGCTTTTTACAATGCAGTCTAATGTGTGGGCGAATATTTGAATTAAATGAATCTGCAACTGCAAATTCATTCCACTTTCGGATTTTACCCTGAAATATTTTTCTGGCCTCTGTGGTAGAAATATTTTGCAGTGGATTTTTTTCATTTACGAAAATAGAAAGTGCAGATATCGCCAGGGTGTGAAATTCAAGTCCAGGTAAGCGATCTCTGTCACTTGGGGGACAACAGAAGGTGCCAGAGTCCAGAGTTTTTCGTAAAAGTTTACCTGCTGAAACTCCACAGGTACCACTTTGGATGACAATATTTATGTTATTGTCTTTGGCATAATTTTCTACCAGCTTGTGCAGAGCGGGATAGGTTTGCTGACCAAATGAAATAACCAGATCTGCATTATTAATTTGCTTGTCATATTGCACAGTCTTGGTGGACCAGCCAGCAGGCATTTTCATCTGTTTGGCAGGATTAGAGAAAGCTAGCCCTTTCATATCATTGCTAGCCGCCTGTAGACTTCCTGTGCAGGCCAGTATACTGACTACTGAAATCAGTCGTATCAGATTCATGGTAATTCTCCATAACTATTTGATAATGTGGACATTATGGTGTTGCAGCGCTATTCCATATTTTATATATGATATTTATCGGATAAGCTGCTGAAATCTGAAGTCGTATATACCTATGATTAAACACGAAAATATTATGTAAACTTTCCATTTTTGAAGAAATGGTTGGGATTATCTCGAGCGAAAAGAATTAAACAGACTGGTTTATGAAGGCAATGAGCTCAAGCATATGAAATTCAGTTGAATCTGTTTAATATTTACCGAAAGTAAAGATAAATTGGGGTAAAGCAGGAGAAAATAAATGAAATCTATATTGATAAGCAGTCTATTCTTGTTTTTGGGGATGTTTCAGTTTGCAATGGCCGATTCTATGGAAAAGGGGTCGAGCATTAATAAGTTTGTCGAGTGCTCAAAACAATGTCGAAAGAAAAATGAAGATTGCAGGAAAAAAGCTTCGACATCCTGCAAGCAGAAGGATGAAAGTTGTTACGAGCCATGTAATATCGCCTATCCGGATTGTATGGCCAAGTGTCCAAAACCGGGTAGCTAAATATCTTAGTATGGCAATTAGGTTAAATGGATAACTACCTGAGTAATTTTATTACGTTGTTTAGTGTTATTGACCCTATCGGTGTTGCATGGCTGTTTGCGGCCATGACCCACGGTATTGCCCGTGAGGAACAGCGAAGGATGGCCATCAATGCAACGGTTTTGTCCAGTATTATTCTGCTGGTGTTTTTTTTCACCGGTACGCGCCTGTTGGACTGGATGGGAATCACTATACCGGCTTTTCGAATTGCTGGTGGGGCCTTGTTATTTTTACTGTCAATCGAAATGGTGTTTGCCAGGCAATCCGGTCTTCGTTCAACAACATCTGGTGAGCAAGATGAAGCCAGTCACAAACAGGACATCACGGTATTCCCACTGGCATTCCCACTTTTAGCAGGCCCAGGTGCCATCACAATTATATTGTTGATGACGTCTGCCCATCCCGGAGAGATTATTCATTGGCCAGCCCTTGCCATTCTGATAGCGGTGCTGTTAATTACATTGCTAGCATTGCTTTATGCTCCTGTACTGGTTCGTTCACTTGGAGAAACGGGGGCTAATGTAATTAGTCGAGTACTGGGCTTATTGCTGGCAGCTCTGGCAGTACAATATATTCTCGACGGAATAAAATCGTTCTTTAAAATGGCCTCGTAATGGACAAAGGTGCCTTACTGATTACAATACTCATTCTCTGTCTTATTACATTGTTTGTTGGTGTACGTTTGCATTATGCCGGATAGGAATCCTATACAGGACATACAGTTCACTGCAGCAGAGTATAATGCAGATCAATCCAATCACATTCATCACTATCGATATACTGGCTCTGTTGATGCTGGCTGGAACATAGCGCGAGAAGGTAAACCATATCTGGACTTAGGCCCAGGTTATGTTCCTGTTCAAACAAGCGCATGTGGGGTATGTTCTACCGATCTTGCACGTCATCACTTACCATTTTCCCTTCCCCAGATTATTGGGCATGAAGTTATCGGCATATATCAGGGACAAAATGTCGCTATCGAAATCAATGCTTCACACATGGCACGAGGCTTGGTGACTGAACAATGTTTTTATTGTAACAATCAACTGGATATTCATTGCCTCGACCGACTGACAATAGGGATAGATCGCTTGCCAGGAGGATTCTCACCCTGGGTGCTTGCACCGGTCAATGCTATTCATACATTACCTACAGAATTCACCGGTATGTCAGGTGTACTGATCGAGCCCTTTGCCGCAGCCCTTAAGGCGGTAACCGTAACACCCCCTCAACCAGGAGATAGAATTGCTGTATTAGGTCCTAGACGTTTAGGTATGCTTATTATTGCAGCCCTTAATTGTTATCGGCAGTCAAAGAATATTAATTTTACGATCCATGCCGTGATGAGACACCTCAAGTTGCAGGAGGCAGCTTATGAGCTGGGTGCAGATAGTGTAGTGCTTCTTGATGAAGTAAACCGGTCTGATTTGCAACAGTCTTATGATGTTGTATTTGATACGACCGGCAACCCCTTGGGTTTTGAATTGGCCGCAGATATGGCGAAAAGGGTGGTTCATCTTAAGTCTACACATGGTCAGCCTGTATTGGGGCTGGAGCACCTTACTGAAATAGTTATAAACGAACAACAACTACTGGGCTTAAAAAGTGAAAAATTTGAATACGCATTTAATCAGATAATTAAAAGAAATTCATCGGTACGTGTTTTTCAATCATTACATGTAAAAGATATCCGGCCAGATGATTTCCCTGCTAACTGTGAAATCGTTTCTGAACTTGATGAGAATATGAGTCAACAGTTTGAAATGGCCTTGGTTTCCTCAGGCGATGAAATAAATATTCTGTCAAAACCAACAAGTACTCAAGGGGCGAGTCTACTTAGAGCTGGTGGCAGCATTTTTCTTGATGCTAAGAGTTTTAAAAATGACTCGAACAAAATTCTGCAGAGGATTAGCCAGTCACAGCTTGAACTGGTTACTTCACGTTGTGGCAGTTTTGTTGACGCTATTCAATTATTGAGCCAATTCCCGGCAGTGATCAGGAAGCTTGAAGATGTTCTTATTAGTCATGTTATGCCAGTAAGCAGATTAAATGAGGCCTTTGAACTGGCAGCAAGTAGTAATAAAAGTATTAAAGTAGTTGTAACACAGGACCACGATTAATTACTTTGTTGGCCTGAATAGAATAAAACTCAGATCATCTGCATGACTTGGCAAGCCTTCCTTGGGAGATAGCATACGCTGCCTGGCTAACTCATGAAGTTGCTGGCCAGCTGTTTCAATATTTCCTTTTCTGGCTATATCAACTATTTCATCAACGTAGAGATTATCGAACAGTCCATCACTGGAAATAATAAGGCTATCGTATTGGGCTAATTTAATTGCCGAGCCAAGCTCGATACGCATATCAGCAGAACCCACCACATTTGATACAATATGCCGCTCCTCATGGTGAACAGCTTCATCTTCATCCAGCATGCCGGATTCAACGGCATAGCCTACGGGAGAATGGGGAACAGACTGTAGTTTGATTTTGCCGCGTTGCCCTGTCACCAGAATCATGGAATCGCCAACATGGTAGGAACGTATTTCACCATTCTGATATTCAATTGCGACAAGAGTAGTTGCTGAACCAGGCATTTTATCAAGTATCTGCTGGTTGGCTTTTTCAAAACCATCCAGAATGGCTTCACGAAGGGAGTCATTGTCCGTCGCCTGCTTAAGGGCGCGTTGTATCGCACTAATGGCCAGTTTAGATGCGGCATCAGCATTGGGTAGGCTTCCAAGACCATCGGCGACCAGAAATACGGCAGTTTTTTTGTCAATCTCAAACAGGGCCAGACTATCTTCATTGGCGCTGTCCTTTTCAGGAGATTTATCGGAAAAAACAACTGCCTTGCCGAAATCAAGGCTCAGAAGCTCAGGACTTTCAAGTTCAGATTGTGTATAGGTGTAAATGTTCTTCAAAATGATATCCGTGCAGGCAGAAATAATATGCGTGATTCAAGCCGACCACTGCATGGTTTCAAGGTATTGCCGTAGTTGTCCCGCACTTCTGAATTTTTTCAAAATCAGTGATCGTTTCAGGCCATTGACAATTTGTTTAACTTCAGCGGGCTGTTTTGAATAATGCTTGGCCCCACCCAGTGCCTCATAAAATATATGGACCATATCAACAGTATCATCATGAATGTTCTGTTTCTTGGGGCTACCTGAGTTAAACATATCTACAAGCTTCAGATCAAAACTCAGCCCATAACGCTGAACAATGATATTTTCTGAATGTAAATCACCATGATATTCTCGCATGGTATGAATGCACTCCATACCTGCTGCCAGTGAATGGAGCAAATGCAAAGACTGAAATGCTGTGAGACGTTTACCAGGTTGGCGGTTAATAAAGTCGCTAAGTAATTCACCTTCCACATATTCTGAGATCAAAACAGTGACAGGATTGTTCCTGAAAATTATCGTATCCTGGGTACTGTACTGAATAACAATGGGGCAATGCCGAAGCGTGTGCAGCTTTTTTGCATAGAATTGGGCAGACCTGTCTTTAAGGTTTCGGTGAGGGAAAAACAGCTTTGCTGTACGTTCAATACCCGTTGCTACTTCGCGGATAAGATAGACTTCGCCTTCCCAACCAGCACCAAGCAGATCGATTATTTCATATTTTTTAGCAAGCACCCGGCCGGGTGCCAGTTTGAATTCAGTTATCTGGTTTCGTGAAGAGGCCACGTTTGTATAGTACTACCTGTTTTGAGTGTCAGACTATACACCCTAGTAAAATAATGGATGTATTCCATCGTCAATTTTACCATCAATAATATTTTTTGCACGAAGATAAATACTTTCCGCATTATCACTGGCTTCACTTTTGATAACGGTGATATAAACAGATGGTCCTCCTGATTCATCAAGAGCGGGGATGGTCAGTTTCTTACTGCGGTATAATTGTCGTTCAGCGACATGGCGGGCTTCTTCAACATCAGTTTCAGGTAATGCAATGGCGAATTCCCCATCACTGGTCAGGCCTGTAAAGTCAACATCGCGCAGGGCGTTATAAATATTGTCATAAAAAAGACGTAAGATGGAATCTGTAACCTTTTTGTCAAGTGACAGAGTAATATCATTGAATTGATCAATACGCAGCAGAACCATTGAAAAAGGTCGGTGATAACGCTGAGCACGCTTGAGTTCTTCATCAATTCGTTTAAAAAAGTAGTTTCGCGTATAGGCACCAGAAGCAACATCTACATCAGTTGCCTTGTGTATTTCGCTTTGTAACTTATTAAGGATTGCCAATACCAGTAAAATGCCGAGGGTAACAAGCAGGCCCTGTTCAGCAATAAAGATCCACCTCAGATTATTTTCCGGTTTAAGAAACAGAATCACCAGGTAGAAAATGCCTAATGCGGTAATCAAAAAATTACTGCCCATTCTGATTGGGGTCGGTATTTCAGAACGGGAGGTATTTTTAATACACGAGAGTCCACTTATCAGAAATACGATGGCATAAAAACCAAGCACGGGTATGTCATGCAGCATCCAGTTCAACGATAAATTACTAGCAATAAAACCCCATACAACCAGTACTAGCCCAACCAGAAGAATTAGCCAGATAGGCTGGGGCCTGTTCTGCATGATCAGGGCTCCCTGTAGCATCAGCAAGGCCTGGGCAATAAATAAAAGGTCTAGAATAAAAACTGTGATAGGAACGCCCAGTACAGTGACAAGATAGGTGACAAAGTATCTTAGTCCACTAATCGCAAAGCCTGCGCTCCACCAGGTGTAATAAGGGGTGTCTTTATGCAAGGTGTGCATTGCAAATAAGGAAGCTGCAACGAAGAGTGTGCAAACCAGAAAACTAAGCGCATCTGCATCTATGAGAATGAAAGTCGACAAATTCTGGTTCCTGAGACAATGAACATAAACAATATATCGGAAGTATATCGGTTAATTTGAGTTCTACCAGTCATAAACATGGTGATAATTGATTATCTGCATGTTTATTATGGTGTTTTTCTCTGTGGGTTAAGTTACTTTCACTGCAATTACTTGCTGGTATTGTTGGATAAGGTAGCAGATTCAATATTTAACTTAATTAGGGAACTTTGATGCAAAAGACTATTGAGATTGAAGGCAAGCAGATACAAATTAGTTTTTCACGTTCGGCTAGCCATCAGTTATCTAACATGACGAAGCCAATTCTAGTCGAGATGGAGCTGTATTTTAGCTGTTTGATTAGAAAGCGCACACGGTTTTTTGATGAGGTAACCGGCGAGTCAATTCCAGTTTTAGAAGATAAACTGTATATACGTTTTAGGCCGGTGATGACTGATACATGCAATATGGACAGTGTTGATGATGCACCACGGTTAACTGATTTCCCAATCCATAATGTGCAACACTATGTACCAAAATGGCTGAGGCTGGATTATCGTAGTGGAAACTGGTTGGGGGAATTTGGCTTCGATACGAGTTGTTAGATCTTGTGCAGGGTTTCACGCCATTCGGGGTTCGGTGTTTCCTGCTTAAGTTTTAATTTCATTGTGTCCTGAAAGTTCGACCATCCTGCGGTATCGGCAACCGGCTGACGTTCAAAACCCCACCAAACCCCGTTTTCATCCTGAGCAACCCAGTTGATAGCTTTGGAATCGGCGGGTGTACTCGGTCTGGCCTGGTTCTGAAAAATGACCTGCTCGATGGAGTTTCGACTCATTTGCAGGGTAGGTTCCTGTTCTTCAGTTTCTTCCGGCTCGGCCAATTTTTCAAAACTAAACAGGTGCTGGCCAATCATGACAATATCACCTTGCTTGATGTATTCACGTTTAACCAGATGACCGTTAAGGTAGGTACCATTTGTACTACCAAGGTCTTCAATGATGAGAGTTTCATTCATCAGCATCAGCTTTGCATGGTGATGGCTAACCGTGGTATCCAGTAACTGGATATCATTGTCGGTTCCCCGTCCAATCGTAACAGTCTCAGACTTGAGAATATGCTCATCAACGGGGTTCTGATTATGGGTAATACTTATACTGTACATGAGTTGCTCTGCTTAAAGTCCGTTTCTGTTTCAGCGATGATTATATTTATAAAATTATAGCAATACCTGAATTTCTGCCAATAGTGGCTGTATCACAAGTTTACCGATTTATAACCATTTAATAAATAGGGTGTAAAGTCCCTATACTTTTGATTTACCATGTGGGCATGATTATCCCCATCGACCAGCTAGATGCCGATACCCTGACCGCAATCATTGAGCAGTATGTACTGCGTGAGGGGACGGATTATGGTGAAAATATATACAAACTAGAGCAAAAGGTTGCACACGTTCGCTCTCAACTCGACAGTCATAAGGCTCTACTGGTGTATTCAGAACTGCATGAGAGCGTAGATATTATTTCTCGAAACGATTACGAAAAATTAATGGTCGCAACAACCCAGTAAGCTTGATTAACTGGATAATCTAATCAGTTCGAAACAATTGATAAAAGGATAGAAAATTGTTTATTCGGGTCTGGCAAAAATTTTGTCATTTGGTGGTCAAGATATTTTACCGCCACTATGAGGTGTCTGGGCTTGAGCATATTCATGAGAGTGGGCCGGTTTTATTATGTGCCAATCATGCCAATGCCCTGGCCGATGCAGTGATTTTGCAGGCGGTTATGCATCGTCATATACATCCTATGGCACGGAGTGGCTTGTTCAAAAACCCTGTTTTGTGGCCCATTCTTAAACTGATTAAAGCCATACCTGTTTATCGCCGCCAGGATCCTGATTCTAATATGGTGCAAAATCAGGATTCATTTAGAAAATGTTATGAGCTATTTGATGAAAACGGCGTTCTTCTGATCTTTCCGGAAGGACAGAGCCATTCTGATCCAAGTTTACGGCCACTCAAGACCGGCGCGGCTCGCATTGCTCTGGGGGCGATCCAAGCTAATTCAAAAGTACCACTTCTGGTGCCAGCAGGCCTTAATTTTTCCAGTAAAGGTCGATTTCGGAGCACAGTATTTATCAAGTTTGGCGAACCAGTTGATCTGCAACCGATATTGACAAAGGATAAATCCATTCAATCAAATGCACTAACCGAAGCTATTTATAAGGGCCTGGATGATGTCACCCTTAATGTAGACTCCAATGAAGAACTGGATTTTATTCGTTCACTAGAACGTTTTTTTGCATTGCGCCATGGTAAGTACCGTCAACGAAGTCTTGAGTTAAAATTCCGTGCTCTGAAAAAACTGGCCCTGGCCGGTAAGCAACTCAGAGATATCTACCCTGAAAAAATGCAAGCTATACGACGACGTCTACATAACTTTGAGCGGCTGTGCCGAGCCCTGGATATCAAAGATTACCACCTGACCTTTGATTATCGGCCAAGTATTATTTTTCGTTTTATTATGAGAAGCCTGTTTATTCTGTTAGTTATTTTGCCTCTGGGTGTGTGGGGCATTCTCAATTCCTTTGTTCCTTTTTTCCTGACCCGTTGGACTGCCAGGTCAGTATCTCGGGGTGAGGATCAATACGATACTGCTAAAATGGTCATCGGTCTGGTCTTGTTTATCCTGTTCTGGGGAATTCAGACAGGTCTGGTTGCCAAGTATTATTCATATGAGTTGGCCATGTATTATTTGATTTTCCTGATACCGACTTCAGCGGCAGCCTTAATGTTAAGAAATGAGCGGCGCAGAATATGGGACAATATCAGGGTATTTTTCCTGTTTGTCAGGAGAAGGCGCTTACGCTTATATCTTGAAGCACGGCGCCATGAACTTGAAAAGGATCTGGCCCAGCTTGTCAGGCTTATCAAAAAGAAAAGACGGATATCATAAGCAAAGCGGTAGTTACCTCTACCTTCCGAATTACTGTCAGCAACGTCCTACAACAGGATCAGCCTTACCCGACATGATCTTCAATGCCAATTTATTACCATATCTAACAGGTAGTATTCACCAAGAGTAAGGGCATGGTTATGGTAGATTTTGAACAGGACAAACAATCATCCAAAGCGAGAGCGGGTAAGGAATACCGAATGAATACGGACAGGTTTTTCCATGTAATGGGACAGGGCTGGTACGTACTCACACGAGAAGGTACCAGTGGGCCATATCTGACCAAAGAATTGGCTCGTGAATTTATTCTAGAACTGGTCAAGAGTATGGTGCCAGAGGAAAAGAAAGAATCCTGGCGTTATAACCCGGTTTAGTTGATAGTAAATGGAGAAGCCGGGACGACAGAGCGGACACCCCGAAATGGGGGGATATGTGGGCTCCAACTTGCCCACAGGGCGTGTGTTTATGAGAAAAAGGCAATGGTATTTTCTGGGTCAGGAAGGGCATGAGTTTGGGCCATTTGATAATCTGACAGAGGCCAGGAGGCAATTTGCGCTGTTTCTACGGCGGTCAAGCGTTGTGAAATTCAGGGGTTAGTTAGGCAATTGTAATTGCGGATTTTCTATTGCACATGCTTAATGATTGAAAAATGGCGATTTTTACAGATGTATAATATTTGACCAATTATAAGTTTCTCATTCCAGTGAAGCCATTGTTGCGACACCATACGGAATTGGTTAAATTGTCAGGTAAATGTTGAGGAAAAAGGGATAAATGGAAGGGTTTAGCTTAAAAAATCTGTTTTCACGGCCAGCTGCACAGACGACAGATAGAAGAAAACATCCACGGGTTAAGTTGTCAGGAGAGTATACGGTATTAATCGTTGATGACTCTAAGACCGTCGTGCATGCCTTGAAAATGGTATTAGAGCAGGCGGGATACAATACTTTAACCGCGACGGGGGGAGAACAGGCCATCGAGTTGGCTCGTCAACAGAAACCTGATGTCGTACTGATGGATGTCATCATGCCTGGCATGACCGGTTTTCAGGCTACCAGAATTTTACACAAAGACCCTGCTACTGCTCATATACCCGTGGTTATCATCAGTGCCTCGGAGCAGCCATCAGAAAAAGCCTGGTGTAAACGTTTAGGTGCAAAAGGGTTTCTACCCAAGCCCATTCAGAGAGGTAAACTCTTTCCCTGTCTTGAAGACATATTGAACCTGGATGAAATGGTTCAGGCCTGATACCAAATTTGCTGACAATGTTATATCGTAAGCCCGTCAATAGACGGGCTTTTTATTTTAATAACAATACTGGAGGCAAAAATGCACAGACTCGCTTTAATTTGTTGCTTAATTATTATGTCCCCTGTGATCCAGGCGAAGGTGGTAGGGAAGAATGTGAATTACTCTGCTGCCGGTACAAGCATGAAAGGGTACATCGCCTATGATGACAGTATTAAAGGTAAGCGGCCGGGTATACTGATCGTTCATGAATGGTGGGGTCACGATAAATATGCCCGCAAACGGGCAGATATGCTTGCCAAACTGGGTTATACCGCGTTCGCACTGGATATGTATGGTAATGGTAAGCAGGCATCACACCCTAAAGAAGCCGGAAGCTTTTCTGGGGCTGTCAAGAAAAATATGCCCCTGGCTAAAAAGCGATTTCTTGCGGCCATGAAACAACTACAATCCCATACGAACACCCAGCAGGATAAAATTGCGGCAATTGGTTATTGCTTTGGCGGAGGGATAGTACTTGAAATGGCCAGACTGGGAGTCGACTTAAAAGCCGTTGCCAGTTTTCATGGCAGTCTGGGTACATCCAAGCCAGCTAAAAAAGGCAAGCTTAAGGCAAAAGTACTGGTGTTAAATGGAGCTGCGGATCCTTTTGTAAAGCCGAACCAAATTGCAGGATTTAAAAAAGAAATGGAAGCTGCAGGGGTTGATTATCAATTCATAAACTACCCTGGTGCCAAACATTCGTTTACCAACCCTGGTGCGGATGCTTATGGAAAGAAATTTGGGATACCGCTTGCCTATGATAAAGAATCAGATGAAAAATCCTGGCAAGCCATGCAGGACTTATTCAAGCAGGTTTTTTAATCAATTAAGTCGAAGTTATATCCTGGCCAACTGAAAATATCAGTTGGCCAGGTTTTTATGAAAATTTGGTAAAGAGATATAGTTAGAAATAATTGTAATCAATAATCATCCTCTTCAGTTCTTGGCCGATAGACATATTTATTACCAAAGACCATCTCAAGCCTCAGAGTAATAGAGCGCTGATCTTTATAATCATTATCCCTTGCATATGTAATAATCGGATTAAGATCTAAATATAACCAGTCACGATGAATCCGTTGCCGATAATTCAGAGAAATATAATGAGCTGTATTGTGCCAGACCGGTTCACTAATACCTGTTGTTCCTATGGAATAGGAGACAGCCCGTCGATCACTTAGTTCCTGAAATAAAGAGAATGATTGGCTGGCTTCGTGATAATCAAGAAAATCAGTCCATAACTCTGAAGTGGTTGATCGAAATAGCAGTTTTTCCGTCAGAGCATAGTCAAACTCAAGCAGGCTCGATGCACCACCTCCCCTGGAATTGAACCAGAATATGGTTTCAGAAAAACGCATTTTCCAATCTCCATATTTTGAGTTTTTATTAGCTCGAAGTAGGAGAAAGGGGTCGAGAGGCACTTTTAGTTTAATACCTAGAGAGGCCTTGGTACTCCATTTTCTTTTTCTTGAGACTTCTTTCTGCAATGCAGCAAAAAAGCTGACTTCTTCCTGTGCCTGACCTGGAGCGGTACTTTGATCGGTACCGGTTTGTAAATCTCTATCTGTGTCACTTTCCAGTAACAGTTTTAGCTTTTTTTTGGTTTTCTTGAGATCAACTTTTAATTTGATATCTTCCGTGGTACTGGTTTCTCCTCCATGACTAAAATTTATCTGACTTGATAATCGGGCATAGCTATTGGTTGTTTCAGAATAGATTTTTTCATCGGCAAAAAACAGATCCATTTCCTGAGCCATGGATTCAACACCACCAGAAATAAGTTCGTGGGGAGCATCAAGAAAACTGAAAAAATCGGACTCATAGGGTATGAGAACTTCCTCAAGATCATAATTTTCAGGTTCTTCATGTGGGGTGAGATAGGATTCGGGTTCTTCAGCCAGACATGGCATCGGTATTAGCGAGACAAGGGTCAGAGTAGTGAGAAGGAAGCTGATTATTTTCATACAGAGCTATCTAGCCATGGTTTCAGTCAGCATACAAATTATAAGATTCATGGGCTGAGTTTAGCTTATTTACAACATATATATTATGGGAATTAAGTTGTCTTATTTTTGCTGCGGTATTTAATGTATAACCCTATTGACAAAGTACCATTTGATCGGTTTATGATCACTGGTTCACGACAATTATAAATTTAGTTTGCTTCAAATTAATATCAATAAACAGGGCAGGTTGGGATGGCTGAGTTAATACAATACGCTAACGGAGTGCCGGGGATTAAATGGCCACTAGATAAAACGGTTGTTCGAATAGGGCGGTCCGAGAATTTGAATGATATTGCAGTTGATGATGCCTATGCCAGTAAGTCTCATGCCCAGATTGAAGTGGTGTTCAATCAGGATACCTCAGAACTGGAATACTATGTTCGTGACCTGGAAAGTACAAACCATACCTTCCATAACCAAAGTCCAATTCAGCATGTAAAACTCTCTCATAATGACACCGTGATGGTCGGTAAGAGTAAATTTGTTGTCCTAATCGAAGGTGTACGAGAGTATGTTTCGGCGGAACAGGCAACTGTGATCACAGCGGAAAAGACAAAGAATGCCGAAGAATCGCTTGCTGAGGTAGTGGAAGAGATTACTCGGGAATTTAAGCATGCTGAAGATGAAGATGATCTCGATAGCACCATATTTGCCTCAGAGTCAGGCAGACACAAATTCAGTCGCCGATTGAACATTTATTAGCCAAATACTGTATAAACACGGTTTTCTGATTGTACGCTGAATACCTTGGGGTATAATCCCCGCCTTTATTGCTTTCCCTTCCTGTATTCAGACTGAGATCCATCTTTATTTGCAAGGTTTAGGTATTTGTATCAGCAATTTGAGAACCGTATTGCCCAACTAGTCAGCACAAACCAGCAGGTTTTGTTACAAAATGGGCTTATTGGGCTGGAGAAAGAAACCTTGCGGGTAGGGCAGGATGGCAAAATTGCCCAGACACCCCATCCAGATGTTCTTGGCGCATCGCTAACCCATCCCTATATCACCACAGATTACTCAGAAGCCCTGACGGAGCTAATTACACCTCCGTTTGACAATGTGACCAGTGCTTTGGAATTCCTTCGTGACACCCAGGCCTTTGTCTACCAGCACCTGGGAGATGAAATTCTCTGGGCAACCAGCATGCCCTGTGTGGTGGCAGGTGAAACGAGTATCCCCATTGCTAAGTATGGAACTTCCAATCCGGGTTTAATGAAAACGGTTTATCGACGTGGGCTGGGGCATCGCTATGGGCGAACAATGCAGGTTATTGCCGGGGTGCATTACAACTATTCTTTACCTGAGTCATTTTGGCCAGTCTACCGTGAGTTGGAACAAAGTTCCTTAGAGCTGCAGGATTTTATCTCAGAAAAGTATTTCGATTTGATTCGAAACCTGCTGCGTTATGGTTGGCTGGTACCGTATTTGTTTGGTGCCTCTCCTGCTATTTGCAAATCCTTTCTGGCAGGCCAGAAAACCGAACTGGATGAGTTTAATCCCTCGACTTTCTATGAGCCTTTTGCGACTTCATTGCGGATGGGTGATATTGGTTATCAAAATAATAAGGAAAAAGCGACCGGTGTTCATGCCAATTATGATTCGATCCTGGACTATGTCACGAGTCTCAGTGAAGCTATCAGCACACCCTATAAAGGGTACGAAAAATTCGGTGTGTGTGTGGATGGGAAGTATCAACAGTTAAACACCAATATTCTCCAGATTGAAAACGAATACTACAGTACCGTCAGACCTAAACAGTTACTAAATGGCAACGAGAAACCTGTCCTGGCCTTAAAAAAGCGCGGTGTCAGGTATGTCGAACTCCGTTCCCTTGATGTGAATGCCTTTGACCCACTGGGAATTAATGAAACACAGGCCTATTTTCTGGAAATATTTATGTTGTTCTGTCTGCTGCAGGAAAGCCCGAGGTTCTCATCAGATGAAAAATTAGCCATTGACCAGAATGAATTACTCACAGCACATCGAGGCCGAGATAAAGCATGTCAGTTGAGCGACCGGGGGCAGTCGCACTGTCTGAAAACCTGGGCTAAGGAACTATTTGAGAAAATGCAGGTTATTGCTGAAATTTTAGATATCGGTAAAGTAGGTGCGCCTTACCAAAAGGCATTGGACAAACTAGCTGAGAGGATAAGGGATTCTGATGCAACACCATCGGCCAGGATGCTGAATGCCATGCGCAACAATAACGAGGGTTTTTATGATTTTGCAATGCGCATGTCCCTTCAACACCAGGAATATTTTAAACAACACAAGCTGGATGTAGAACGTATAAAACAGTTTGAAAAATGGGCAACCGATTCACATAAAAATCAGGCAGATTTAGAGACAAATAATGATCAGGATTTTGCCAACTACTTGGCAAAATACTTTGCTCAAAGCTAAAAAGTGCGGGCTATTCCACATTTATTAAATTGAGGCGGGTTATTCCATGCCGATATGGAAGGCATGGCAGCACAACAGGCACAGTTGAATCCTTTTCATGTGATTGAAGTTAGCAAGCTTGGCTATGACTTCAGTGTCACCCACCTGTATCAGGGGCAGGTCGTGTTTACTGCGACTTATGAAAAGGAAATGGACGCACTTCGGATTGCCGCAACCATCGGTACATCAGAAGAGGATATGGGGCATGAGGTTCTGATGAATATCCGCTATAACCGAAATCCCGGTGCCTATTTACGGTAATTTTCCTCCCCTGTATTAAGAACCATGGGTCATTGATGCATTGGCTTGGGCAGTATTACCTGCACCAAAGCGACGTCGATCATTTTCCTGTCTTCGATTGGGTTGGTGGCGGACTGCCTGTGAGCGTCGCTCATGGTTTCGGCGATTGGGACCTGCATATTTGACCTGTACTTGGGACATCAAGAATACTTCATTTTCTACCACTACGTGCTATTGTACAAAAAGCGTGATAAATATCACATAATTATTTTGACTCTGAGGCGGCTGTCGATCATTGTATGGCGGCTTTTTTATACTAATTTGTCGGATTACGATATATTCTGATAATTTATACATAACAAAAATAAATAATTGGCAGTTACTAAATATGGCGACATTGGTTCAAATAAAAGATGGTTCAGCAGGGATAAGACTAAGAATTGATAAGCCCCAGTTCAGGATAGGGCGGGCGACTGAGAATGAGATTAGTATCGATGATGAACTGGTGAGCAAAACTCATGCGGTAATAGAGGCTATGCCCCTTGATGAGCGAGCCTCCCTTGATTATTACATTCAGGATCAGGCCAGTACCAATGGGACTTTTGTGAATGACGCACGAGTTGACTTGCATAAACTGTCCAATGGCGATGTCATACGAATCGGGATGAGTAATTTTCGTTTTCTGGATGACACTAATGATGATCCTGCCGAAACTGCACAATTACATAAGACCTGGATCCCCGGTGTCTTTGTCACAAAACCCAAGAAGAAAAAAACTACCAGGAAAAAGACCAAGTAAGCGGGTGAAATAGTAAATTTTTGTTAATTTGTTGCTCTTAATACCAATAATTCAACAAATAACAATAAATTAATCCTAAATCACTAGAGGTTTAGCCGGGCTTATCGGGTGCCGATATAAATACAGGTTTGAGAAAGAGGTAGCCTGGTAATGTCGCTCGATTTAACCAATGAATTAACTCAGTTATTACAAAATCCACATGGTGCTGTGATTGGTTCCTATCAGGGAAAAAGTTTTAGTCTGCGTTTTTCAATTCCGGATTATGCCGGGCATATCACAAACTACTACCAGGATATCTTAAGCACCGATCTACAGAGTCTGAGTCAGAAAGTTGAAATACCGTTTAATTTTAAGCACTTTGGACTGATCTGTGAGTTCAGTGAGTCAATAGAGCTAAACCTGCATGATGCAGATATGAACTTGAATCCTTCGATCAAGCAACTGGTTGATCGAGCTGGCCCGGTAATGATTCAGAATGCCTATCTTGCCAGCCATATGCGAGATATGGGGCACCGTAATCGTTTCCCACACTTGAGTTTTCATGTCGATCGTAGTCCAAATCAGCCTACGCCTTATTCTATGTTTACTCGTAATCCTTTTGACGATGAACAGAAAGAACCCCGAACCGCTTCAACGGTGTTTGTGGCCAATATTGTGGCCTACCTGCAACTGGTCAAGGAACAGCAATGCGATCCTGCAACAGAGAAAGGGGTTCGCACGCTATACAATATTTTTGGTTCTACAGATATGACCCAGGTATTACACAAAATTGTACTGGAACAAGCCTGGAACCAACCTCGGGGGATTGGTGAAATCTGTATCCAGGATAACAGAACGGTTCAGCATGCCAGTTATTATCGTGATGCTGCGCGTAATGGATATCGAATCGGTGTTCGTTATGTCGGTTGATTACAAAAAAATGTCTTAATCTTAATTAAAACTTGTCTGTTTGAATCTGGATAAAGTAGTAAACCATTTATATTGGGCATTGATTTATTTTTTCGCTGCAGACTTTACAGAACCTATCTATACTTAAAAATAAACAACAATAAATGAATACTTAATGAATGATTACGAAGTGATATTTGTCCGTCTACTGGCGGCAGTTTTTGCGGGTGGCATTATCGGTCTGGAGCGAAGCTATCATGGTCGGCCTGCCGGTTTGCGCACCCATACTCTGGTTTGTGTATCTTCCAGCCTGTTGATGCTGTTGACGGTCTTCCAGTGGTCTCTGCTGGCCGCTATGCCCATTGATACTATTCGAGTGGATCCAACCCGTATGGCCCAGGGCATTATGACCGGTATCGGTTTTCTGGGTGCCGGCGTGATCATGAAAGAAAAACTGACCATCCGTGGTTTGACCACGGCAGCATCCATCTGGATGACGGCGGCCATTGGCATCATCGTCGGCATGGGGTTTTTCACTGCTGCGGGTGCAGCAACTTTGATAACTTTACTGGTACTAAGTTCTCTTGGCTGGGTAGAGCGTAAACTTAAATCCCGTCGTTATGCGACCCTGATGGTCAGGTTTAAACGGCAGATAGGTTTGCCCAAGGATGAGCTGGCAGCGATTATTAAACAACATGCCATCAAGTATTACAGCCCAAGTTATCATCTTGAAGAAGAAGGTGCTGTCTTTCAGTACAGTATGACCATCAATACTCAGAATACGGATAATTTTCATGCTCTGGCCGAGAGCCTCAGCAATATGGAACAGATTATCGAATTCAGTATTTCGCCTACCGGGGACTAGTTCGTCGGTAGTTTCGCGCGAAGCTCATCCCGATCGAACCACCACTCATCACCTGCCATGGCATCAATGATTTGGGCCATGCGTGGTAGCAGCACTTCCGGTTTATCCAGTTCCAGTCTGGCCAGCCACATATCAAAGGCCTCTTGATTTTCCACATGACTATGTGCTTTAGCGACCTGGCCCAGGATGTGGGTGGTCAGAAAACACAGGCTATCCTGTTTTTCACCACTGGTTCGTATGCTGGCAATATAGTGGGCAGTTGCAGCAGCAACGGCGGCCCCATCGGCATTTTTCGGGGTATCTTCAATAATATTGTGCAGCATGGTCACGGTGGTTTCTGCCGCAATGGGATAGGTCACGGCCAACCAGATACCTTGTGCCAGTGCGCCGATTGAAGCGGGTTGCTCGGTCTGGTACATGACATTGCAGGCCTCTACGGCTTGCTGCCAGTTTTCGTGCTGTAGAAACACATCAAAACTGGCTCTGGCGTCTTGCCAGGCCTCAGGATTTTGTCCCAGTGCCAGTTTGGCGTCGGCAATATCAAGCATCACCCTGGCCCATTCAATGGGGGATTGTTGTTTGTCGAGTAGTGATAACTCGGACAGTTTTTGTTCCAATAGTTGCTGGGCATTCTGTCCCTGATCCAGCATATTGATATCGCTCGTATTATCCGAGTCACTCATTTGTCTTACCTTCGTGGATGGTCTTGCTCAAAAAGTGCGCTAATTCTACCGTAGTCAGATGTGTATTAGTATAAAGCCGGCAAGACCAATATCAGTCGATGGCAAAATGGGCTTCGAGTATCTGCCGGGTAAAAGCAGGTCTTAGATAAAAGCCTCTTGGTAAGGTCATGATGCGATTGCCATGTTCATCACTGGCAGGGCGTAGGGCGCTGGCATTGGCCGCTTTGGGGCGAATCTGCAGATACTTACCGTGGTGAGCTGTGATCTGTTCCAATTGGCCAAGGCAGATCATGTCCATAAGCTCCTCCCAGTCCTGTCTGAGGGCCTGCTCCTGTTCATATGAGGGTTGCCAGAGGATTCCGGTACCGATGGTTCTTTCTGCGATGGGGATAGATGGGGCAGCTTCAATGGGAATCCACAACACATGGCGAAGTTTGTTCCTGAGCCAGGAGGATTCCCAGCTAATCTCATGTAGATTGCTTAACGGTACGGTACACACATAGGTCGATTCCTTGGGTGACCCATCATGGCCAAGGGGAAGTGTCTTAAGTTCTATGCCTAAACCCATAAAATCAGGTGCTGCCTGACTGGAAGCCGTTGCTCCCAAATAACTTTCAATCAACTGACCTTGCCATCCCTTGGCGTGTTTAAGGTCTTTTGGGATAGGAGAGCCCAATATTTTGGCCAGACTGCCTATTGTTTGACCAGCCATTTGCCAGGCTCGTTGTTCTAACTGGGTAATATCGCAAGGTGGTGTGGTGTGTAGCTTATCCATGACAGCATTATTTTGATTTAGATGATTTAAGTCAAAGTTTATGACGCAACATTTGTTGACAATTTTTCCTACGCATTCAGTTTAAACTCATACTGGCTTTATCATTTATCACAGATAACACGAGGTGAAATGTGGATACAATACTGGGCATCGTTCAGTCTCCGATTTTTCTAGGGCTCCTGCTTGTACTGGGATTTATGAGTGTTATTCGGTTTATTGTGGCCAGGGACCCCAGTCTGAAAAGGATATATGGTGATGATCGTCGTTGTGCGAAAACCCGGAGTTTCAGTTTTCCATTGAAAGATAGTGCTGGTGTCAGCATTACAAGGGAACGCCGGATGAATCTAGATCGTCGTCGTTCACCACTTAATTGGTCACCAGAGAGAATTGAATACTGAACGTGCTACGGGTTAATCAGGCTTATATTTGATTATGACCGGTTCCATTCACCTGATTTACCGCCACTCTTGTGTTCTAAACCAATTTCACCAATGAGCATACCGCGGTCAACTGCCTTGCACATGTCGTAAATAGTCAGTAAGGCAATCTGGACGGCTGTCAGGGCTTCCATTTCCACTCCCGTTTGTCCCGTTGTTTCCACTCGGGCACTGCAGACAATTGCGTCAGTCTGTTCAATCTCAAAATCAACACTTACATGGCTTAGCATGATGGGGTGACACAAAGGAATGAGATCAGCCGTTTTTTTTGCGGCCATAATACCGGCGATTCGAGCAATTCCCAGCACATCGCCTTTTTTATGGTCACCCTGCTGAATCATTTGCAGGGTCTCAGGTCGCATCGTGATTTTTCCACGTGTGATCGCCACGCGGTGTGAGGCCGATTTGTTCCCAACATCGACCATATGGGCCTCACCTTTGGAATTAAAATGGGTTAAATCACTCATATTCTTGAATTTCACAGTACAATTAAAGATAGTCAGTAAGCATGATAAGCAGCTTGCTGAGATGGAGCAAATATTTCCAGGTACTTTTCAATGATGATTCAGATACGATTTTTTGCAAGCCTGCGAGAGAAACTACAGCTTGATGATTGTGAGCTGGAGCTGGTCGGGCCCCTGTCGGTGGAACAGGTCTGGCAGAAGGTCACTCACGACCAACCCATGCCCGCCAATGTTTTGTGCGCAGTAAATTTGGAGTATGTATCTTTAGAGCATGAAGTGACAGGTGGTGAGGAAGTGGCCTTTTTTCCGCCAGTGACAGGAGGCTAAGCATGCAGGTTGAGATAAGAGAAGCGGATTTTGATCCTTATGCTGAATTGTTGCAATACCAGACTAAAATGCAACAAGGTGGGCAATATGGCGCAACCACCATTTTTGTGGGCAGTATGCGTGATTTTAATGAAGGGGATGAGGTTAAGGCCATGGTGCTTGAGCATTATCCAAAGATGACAGAAAACTTCCTTCTGCAAATCAGCCAGGAGGCAGCTGAGAAATGGTCGATCCTGGATAGTCTGATTATTCACCGGGTGGGTGAAGTACATCCTGCCGATCCCATTGTACTGGTTGCAGTCTGGTCGGCTCATCGCAAAGATGCCTATGAGGCCAATCGATATATCATGGAGGCCCTGAAATCAAAGGCCCCATTCTGGAAAAAAGAATTCCTTGAGAAAGGTGAACGCTGGGTACAACAGAATACTCCGGGAAGATAAGAGTATCACCACATGGCAACGATTATAATACTGGCAATTTCGGTTTTACTGCAGCTGACAGCTGCAGTGCTTGCCCTGCGTTTGATTCACACAACAGGGGCTCGCCTGGCCTGGTTAACGCTGTCCAGTGCCATATTCTTAATGGCCTTGCGTCGGGCAATGACCCTGGGTACTGCCATCGTCGCTTATCCTCTGAACCAACCCAGTTTACAAACAGAGTCCCTTGCCTTGTTCATCTCTGGCCTGGTCTTATTCGCAGTCATCATGATTAAGCCACTGTTCGAGTCTATCCGCCGCTCAGAACAGGTTATTTTTACTGAGAAGGAACGTATGCATGTGACCTTGCAGGCCATTGGAGATGGTGTAGTCTCATTCGATATTCATGGCAGGGTGCAGTACATGAATCCAGTGGCGGAATCACTTTGCGGAGTTTCTCTTCAGGATGCCAAGGGTCAGTCATATGACAAAATACTGGTATTGGTGGATGAGTCCAGTCGTCTACTTTTGCCGGATCCAGTTAATCAATGCCTGGAAAAATCGATCAGTAAAAAACTTGATGACAGGACATTATTAATAAATCAAAACAACCATACCGAGCACTCGGTTGAAGTGATGGCTTCGCCTATTAAAGACCGAAGTAATGAAATTATAGGTACGGTACTGGTTCTGCACGATATTACCGAATTAAAAGGGATGGCTCGTCAGCTTTCTTACCAGGCCAGCCATGACTCCCTGACTGGTTTGATAAACAGGCAGGAATTTGAACACAGGTTGGGGAAATTACTGGAAGATTCACGACACAACAATGTGCAGCATGCAATGTGTTATATGGATATGGATGATTTCAAGATTGTGAATGATACCTGCGGGCACATTGCTGGCGATGAAATGCTAAAGGCTATTGCCGGTCTCTTGAAAAAGCAGGTCAGAGAGACGGATGTACTGGCACGGTTGGGGGGTGATGAGTTTGGAATATTATTTGAGGCCTGTCCTGGAGATCAGGTACAAGGAGTTGTAGAGAAATTACGTCAGGCAGTCAGTGAATACAGTTTTGCCTGGCAGGATAACGTCTTTAATACCAGTATCAGTATTGGTGTGGTACCTATTACTTCTAACAGTGTTAGCATTACTGATGTCTTAAGTGCGGCAGATTCAGCCTGTTATGTCGCCAAAGAACGAGGACGGAATTGTGTACATGTTTACACTGAGGATGATAATGAAATCTCAAAACGCCATGGGCAGATGAAATGGGTACAGGTGATTCAGAAAGCTTTGCTGGAAAATCAATTCTGTTTATATTCACAGTCTATCAGCACATTAAACCAGGAAAGTGAAAGTAAAAAATTTTATGAAATACTATTACGTTTGATCGATGAAAATGGGACTGTAATACGTCCTACAAGCTTTATTCCAGCAGCAGAACGCTATTATCTGATGCCAGCTATTGATAGGTGGGTTGTTAAACACACTCTGTCATATATAAATCAGCAGACAGTAGATGCGAATGGCACTGAGTTATATTCTATCAACCTGTCCGGTCAGTCTTTGGGAGAAGAGGAATTTCTGGATTATGTATTACAACAGTTTGAACTAAGCAATGTTCATTTCCATCAGGTGTGTTTTGAAATTACTGAAACCGCTGTTATTAGTAATATAGTTTGTGCACAAAACTTCCTCGAAACACTGCGCAATAAGGGGTGTTTGTTTGCCCTGGATGATTTTGGAAGTGGCCTCAGCTCTTTTACTTACCTGAAAACATTACCGGTGGATTATCTAAAGATTGATGGCAGCTTCATCCAGAATTTATTAAGTGATGAGAACGACTATAACCTTGTTATTTCAATCAACCAGATTGGGCATGTAATGGGTATTAATACCATAGCTGAATTTGTCGAGGACAAGGCGACCCTGCAGGCGCTGGAAAATATTGGTATTGATTATGCGCAGGGATATGAAATAGGTCGGCCTGAATTACTTCAAGCTGAAGGTCATGTACTAGCTAACTGATTTTCTCACAAATGGGGTGTCACCGAAGCCTGGTTATAGGCAAGACCATCAGGAATCGGGACATCTTCAATACTAAATTCCATGCTGGATAAATCTCCCATTACATAGGTCGGATGAGCACCTACACCTCCAACAGTTCCTGGATTAATAAACAGGGTCTGTGTTCCCTTGATATTCTCAATGTGAGAAATCTCGGCCTTATGATCATGACCACAGCAGACAATATCCCAGTCCCCCGTCGTCCCCATTGCTCGGGCATAATGCGGAAAATGAACCATGAAAATCCTGCGTTGGTGAAGGTCAATTCCAGCATCCTGACCATGGTAGTGAATATTGAACCTGGCATCATGGCCAAGGCGGGCCATGCTATACAGGTCACCAGTATTATTACCATGGATAACATGCACTGGCAGACCAACTGGATCAAGGACTCGCAAAGTGGTAGGTGCGACTACATCACCACAGTGTAAAACGGCTTCGGCACCCTTTTGTTTGGCATCCTTAACAGCCGCAGCGAGTAAGAAGCGGTTATCATGACTGTCTGAAACAATGCAGATTTTCATAGTTGTCAATTATTGCAGTTTGAAAGTAATTCCAGGCTTCAATTTGGTGTCTGAATAAAACATCGAAGGAAATAGATATCTCATGTCAGGCTAATCTCACTAAGCTATTTGAGTCCGGAACCTGTATTGTCCGTATCCATTAACTCTTCAACTCTTACTGTACAAAAGTGAGGCGCTATTCTAACAGTCTGTGTTGAAAACAAAAGGCATTAGCGGATCCTAAATAACCATTTAAAATATAATGGTAATGGGGCGCTTTATAAAATTTGAAATTTAATTCATGTGTATTGAGGCTGTTTAACTTTAAGCTTCACATACACAGAAAAAATGATTAAGCATACATTTATAAATTTAAAAAAAAGGCCATGAGAGACAAAAACGGACATTGATCACATTGACTTGTGCATGAGCAACTACTAATTTTACTTTCTAAGTTTAATGATTTAGTTTATTGCAGGGGTCAAAAGTATTTAAAGTAATAAGAGCCCTGCCGATAATAATCCTTATCTAAAGTTAACGGAGTGAATAAAAATGAGAATCGTATTACTTGGAGCACCCGGTTCAGGTAAGGGAACCCAGGCCAAAAAACTGGTCGACAAATATGGTATCCCGCAAATTTCGACCGGTGATTTATTGCGCGAAGCGGTTAAACAGGGCACACCTCTGGGTATGCGTGCCAAGGCAGCAATGGATGCGGGCCAACTGGTATCTGATGATATTGTCCTGGGTATGATCAAGGAACGTCTCTCCAAACCGGATGCTAACAAAGGCTTTATATTAGATGGTTTCCCTCGTAACCTGCCTCAGGCCGAAGCTCTGGACAAAATGCTTAGCTCGATGGGTAAACCTCTGCAAGCGGGTGTCCTGATCGATGTGGATTTCGATGTTCTGATGAAACGCCTGACTGGACGTCGTACCTGTAAGAGCTGTGGCCAGATGTATAATGTTCATTTCCAGCCCCCACGTATGCCAGGTCGTTGTGACAAGGATGGTGGTGAACTGATGCAACGTGATGATGATGTTGAGTCCACCATTAGTAACCGTCTGCGTGTTTATGAATCTCAAACAGCACCATTAATTGATTTCTACCGCCGTCAGGGTAAAGTTCGCTCTGTTCAGGGCGTGGGTCAGATTGATGCCATTTTTGCAGCCCTGACACGAATCGTGGAAAGCCTGCCTTCAGGTGGTGGAGCTTCTACTTCTAAGCCGGCAGCTAAAAAGCCAGCGAAGAAGAAGACGGCCAAGAAAAAGACGGCCAAAAAGAAAACTGGTAAGAAGAAGGCCACTAAGAAAAAGACTAAGAAGAAAACCAAGAAAAAAGTGGCTAAGAAGAAGAGTAAAAAGAAAGCCGCCAAGAAGAAGGCTAAGAAGAAAGTAGCCAAGAAGAAGGCTAAGAAGAAGGCTAAGAAGAAGGCTAAGAAGAAAGCCAAGAAGAAGGCCAAGAAGAAGGCCAAGAAGAAGGCTAAGAAGAAGGCCAAGAAGAAGGCCAAGAAGAAGGCTAAGAAGAAGGCTAAGAAGAAGGCTAAGAAGAAGGCTAAGAAGAAGGCTAAGAAGAAGGCTAAGAAGAAGGCTAAGAAGAAGGCGTCTCGTAAAAAGCGCTAGCTGATTTCTTGCTAAACTA
>JAOULO010000107.1 GCA_029881995.1 Gammaproteobacteria bacterium | reverse complement strand
CGGCAGTTTGATCAACACATCATTTCTGAGATGCGCAATACGCCAGGCAATAAAATGAGGGTCATCAAAGATGATATCGTACTTATCATTTCGCATGTTCCGCTGGTAATCAGCCCAGCTACGAGGCGATTTGTATACGACCCTGGCATCGATTAACTTGCTAATATAACGGGCCAACGGCTGGTACAGTGCTTTTCCTTCTGAAGCAGATTCCCTGGGGGGAGCGGTCATGATTATGTCTGCTGATAAAGCGGAATTGGCAGTAATAAACAATAGCCCGAAAAGGCTAATCCCCCTGAACCATCTTTTATCCATAATCGAAATCCAACGTACCGCAACATCAAGGAATATTCAGGATGCTTTTGTAGTCCTAAATTTTCACCCGGTCTCATTCACCAAGGCGTACAAATATAGCAGATTTTTCCTATATAATAGCGATTTTTTATATATACTTGCTTCTAGCTAAGGTTCCATATCATTTACTTCCAGAGCAATATAATTAGCATTATTTATGTCCACCCCTATTCTCAACCTTCCCAAAACACTTAATTCCCGTCCCAGATGGTGGCCCACCCGCATGACCCTGAAGGCACTCAGAAAATGGGCCCAGGCAATCGATAAAAATCCGGATACAGGCCTTATTGAACAGTGCCTGTATAAAATCATCAAACTGAATTCCATACATTATCCGGCCAGGGCCCGTTTGACAATATTATCAATATTGCAGCAGTCGCTCACTGAATTGTTTAAAAATGAGAAAAAGTTTATTCGTGCCGCAATAAACGCCGATGAACCTGATTTAAACAGACTGCATCAACTGGATAAGCTGTTTGAAGAATTTGCCAATGGCTACAAGCTGGTCATTGACAGGCTGGCAAAAAAGAAAGAACTAAATGAACAGGAAGCGGTGCAGGTTCAGGAAGCAATCTATTACTGCCTGAAGTTTCTGGCGCAACGCCTGCTACTGGCTTATGTGCAATACACCCGACCGGCTAAAGGTATCTGGCGTGAGATCAACCAAATCTATCGCTACGCGGAAGAAAACGATTTGCTCTACCACATCGTCGACGACCCTGTTCCCGACAGCAGCTTTCCTGTATTTCATTCCGGTGATTTTATGTATAAGCGCATCCTGCTATTGGCACTGGCAGAGCCTTTTCGTTTAATGAAAGATGAGTGTCTGGAACTTTATAATTTATGCAGTCGATGGATCAGTGTCTGTTCTCTTTTTCCACTTGGTGAGTTTTCATCTCGGGGTGAACATGTCGTCGATCTTGCCGATGACAACCCTCCCCGCTTTGTGACACGAGATCTGAACTGGCAGACCCTGGATGGCCGCTTGATCGATATCACTGAAGTGATTACGC
The DNA here is from genome assembly GCA_029881995.1 of Gammaproteobacteria bacterium. GTDB lineage: Bacteria > Pseudomonadota > Gammaproteobacteria > UBA6429 > Thiohalophilaceae > JAHEDB01. The sequence continues at coordinate 1,112 of JAOULO010000107.1, read as the reverse complement.
GAACTGAACAGGATTTACAGAGGTTACTAAAAAATCAGCCACATAACATGACCGAATTCGAACTGGTTGATCTGGGAGAAATTCAAAAGCGCGATATGTTGTTCCGTGTGCTGGACAATTATCGCGGCAAACCGATAAGGAAAATAAGACGGTTTATATTATCTGACAATATACAGTTCACGAACAGTATCAATAACTGTCATTTTTGGTTGTCTAACAAAAAACAATACACACCAAATATGGACGAGTTAAAACACAGTACAAACCGCGTCCATCATAACAATCAGCAAACCGGTAATTTCAGTGATCTATACAAACAGGCCCTGGAACAGGATAGAGAGTTCAAGTGGATTGAGCAGCCATTAGAAAATGCCCGGCAGGTAAACATAACCCCTCTGGGGCTCGCCTTCTCATATCAGATGCCTCGCTATCAACGCAAACACCAGGTCAGCGTCGGTGAACTCATTGCCTATCGCTCTGCCAACAAATCATCACGCCGCTGGCTACTCGGTGTGGCCAACTGGATATTGCGCACGCAAATATCACAGGAAGATATTACGCATGAAATCGGCATTAAAAATCTGGCCCGAAATGCTATCCCCGTTACGGTTAGGGAAAATGGCCAAAGAGGGGCAAATAATAGCTATTTCCGTGCCCTGCTCATTCCAAAGCATGTTTCACATCAACAGTTACGCAGCCTGATTGTGCCTGCACTGAGTTTTGACCTGAATACATCGCTGATATTAAATATGGGCAGAACGGTGATGCATATCAAACTATCCAGGATGCTGGCATCAAGTAATGCCTATACCCAATTCGAGTTTGACGTTTTATAACGTGCGGTACTCTCTAACTTATATTTTCTAGTGTCTCAGGCATTACTCGCTTTTAAACGTCCTTGATACCGATAGCTCAGGTAATCACCCGCCGAAATCAACTGTAATTGCTCCACAGGACGCTTGTATAAATAAGTCCACGCCAACAAATTGTGATCTTGCTCATCATGAACTGTCACAATATCACGCTGATACTCATATGGCTGGCGCGAGAAGGCCGCACACCCCTCATAATCATCTAGATATTTAAACAGCATAGTTTCATTCTGAATTAGG
>JAOULO010000080.1 GCA_029881995.1 Gammaproteobacteria bacterium | reverse complement strand
TCCACCCAGCTCAGCTTGACGGAATCTCCAGCCTTGGCACCCGTGAAGGCGAAAGACAGGTAAGGGTTTTTAGATACTGCCGGTCCCCACTGTGCATTCACAACGGTCTTACCGCCGTGTTCGCACTTCACTTCAGTGATGTAGTGAGCAGGGATCTTTTCACCGGTTTTTTTGTTTTTACGCATGCCGGTTTCCATAGGATGAGTGACCAACGCCTTAACGGTTGTAGTACCACCACTGGATTTGGCACGGATACGAATTGATTTAGCCATTGTTTAATTCTCCTCTATATGCCATTAACCGCCACAACCACCGATGGTGACTTTGACGTTTTTACGGGCGGTGTACAGTTTGCCACCGGACTTGACCACGGCGATAACGTCCATGGTTTTACCCATCTTGATACGGGTGGAAACCGTACCCTTGGCATTGGAGGCCAGTTCGAAGTTGGCTGCCAGTGGCTGACCGTTCTTCTCAGCGATAATCGCAATGGCACTCGCACCTGCAATCTTGGTGTTAACGGTGACAGGTACAACCGCACCGTTTTCCGCGATATCAGGGGCCTTGATCTTGATGTCGCCAGAGGCCTTGTTGTCGGCAGTGCCGAATAGGCTGTCCATGGCGTCAGATACGCTCTTGGCGGTGAAAGCGGACTCAGGCCAGGCGGCCAGTACGCTACGTGGGCTCAGCAGACCTGCGCCAGCGGCAACTGCGACTGCAGAACCGGCCAGGGTGCCTTTAAGAAAGCTTCTACGTTTCATTCTGTTACTCCCAGAAATTTGAATAGTTGTTTTATCGAATTTATTTTAGAGTGTATAAACCCACTCAGTTATCGCATCGATATCCTTGCCTGATAAAATGCCATGCTTACCAAATGGAGGCATGATGGTGTTTGGATTGGCCTTGGTAGGGTCAGCAATCTGATCACGCAGTTTCTTTTTATCAGGGTAACGGGCTTTCATGGCTACCAAAGGTGGTGCTGCATTTCCTGGCATATTGGCACCTTCATAGGCATGACAGGATACACAATTACCTTTTTTACGATCTTCAGCAAGTTTTTTGCCTTCTTCTGCACTGGCAGCCTGTGCTGTCATGGGCACCATAGTGGTACCTAGAAGCATAGCAACTGCACTTGCAGCGAAGATTAGTTTGGCGGGTTTCCGCATGGGGGTCTCCTCCTCAATATATTAAGGTCGTACTGCTCAGCCAGAGGCTGAATGAAAATTTCATTTAGTATAATTTTCCGCAGAAATGTGTTCTCTGCAAAGTAGCCTAGGATACATGAACGCCATTAGATGACAAGGGGGTAAGATATATTTAGAAAATTAGCAAAAACTTATATTCTTGATTAGTTAAATCTAGTAAAAAGAAACTAATCCAGCTTCGTGATGATCTCTTTCTGATATTCGACTAAACGTGCTTCACGTCTTGCTGTGGTGTAAAAGTCACTTTTATTATCTGCTTTCATTGCTAATTGCATCTGGCGAATTGCTTCATGGGCTTGCCCCTGATAAAAATAATATTCTGCCATAGCGTGATGAACACCACTGGCATTTCCTAGCCCAGATTCGGCCTCAGAAAGAAACTTATACAATTGAGGGAGATTATCCGGTGTCTTTAATACTTTGTTTAGCAGGCTACGTGCCTTACTGAATTGCCTGTTTTTAAGTAAGTTTTGTGCATAGTAATAAATGATGACCTTGTTATCAGGATAAAGCTCCAGGGCCTTGGTATAAGTAGACTGGGATTTTGTTATTTTTTTTCCTGAATTCTCGAGTTCTCCTTTGGCGACAAGATAGGCAATCCGATTTGGATCATTTTTAAGCAGGCGGTTCAGGATGATATTGGCTTTGTTGAGTTGACCTGATTTAATCAGGCTCAGTGCATAGCCATATTGTTCAGCAATTCGGTTTTTATAGCTTTTGCTTGTGATGCGTTTTTCAAACTCAGAAACGGCCTGATTTGGATTCTCATGAGAGAGCGCACGAATCCTGGCCTGGATGAGATGGAAACTGAGTTTATCAAACGTCTTTTTTTTCTGTTTCAGACTACGGGCGCGACTCTGTGCATCTGCCATGCGATTGGCGCTAAAGGGATGGCTGCGTAAAAATTCAGGGACAGTGGAACCATATAAGCGACTGGCCTTATCCAGACGACTAAAGAAACTGGCCATTTCCATGGGGTCGTAGCCCGCATTGGCAAGCATGGTGATGCCTATATAATCAGCTTCTTTTTCATTGGACCGAGTGAAATTGATATTGCTTTCCATCATACCGGCGGCCGTAGCGGCAAAGGCGGCTTCACCTATTTCACTATTACCGGCCCCCAGGATCATGGCTGCAATAAGGGCAGCAAGGATAGGTCCCTGGCTATGCCCATGCTCAAAGGCCCGGACATGGTGTCTCTGGGTGATATGGGCCACTTCATGGGCCATTACTGAGGCAAGTTCACCTTCCCTGTCAGCCGTTAGGATGAGGCCGTAATTTATCCCGATAAAGCCACCCGGGAGGGCAAAGGCATTTAACGCCTTGTCATTTATAAGGAAAAATTTAAAATCCTGTTCAGTATGGGAGGAGTTAGATATTAAGCGATAACCCAGGTGATCGAGATAACCTTCTATCAGCGGGTCGTCCACAACACCTCCACCTCGTCGGATATTGCGGATGACGGCTTCCCCGGTCTTTTTTTCCTCAATCGGACTCACAGCATAATCTGCCGTATTGCCCATATCGGGCAGTTGCAGTTCATTGGCAACTACTCGGTGAGTTTGGGTGTTTATTAAAACAGCCAGGAAAAACCAGGTGATTGGGTGTAAGCGTCTGATATATATCATTATTAACAACTAAATTTCGAGCAGCAGGTACATATCATAGAGCATTTATATCGGCATTAACAGATTGTGGGATGAATCAGGGGTTTGACCATATGAGGAGGGTAACGTGCCAAAGAAATCACCATATTTTGGCAAAACGATTAATTCGTGTTTATATAGAACCAAATCTGTTTAGGGTGAATTGACGAAATTAGCCCTTCTGGTGATTGGTTGGTTGAAAAATAAACAACTAAATATAACAATAACGAGTATTATTCGTTTGTTTGTCATATGAGATTGAACAAACCAGTAGAAGAAATTAACAGAACGATTGCTTGTCTTGGCTGAGAAGAATATTATATAAGTACGGTTTTAAATACTAATACACGAATTACCTAAATTATTAATTCACAGGAATCTAAGGAGAATCACATGTCTGCGTTTGACCAAGAACTCGACGCCTCTGGCCTGAACTGTCCATTACCTATTTTACGTGCCAAGAAAACACTGGCCGGTATGTCAGGCGGCCAGGTGCTGCACATCATTGCTACTGACCCAGGTTCAGTAAAAGATTTTGAAGCCTTTTCCAAACAGACCGGTAACGAGCTGATGGAATCAAAAGAAGAAGGTGGTAAGTTCTTCTTCATGATCAAAAAGGCGTAAACATATTAATATGTGGTGGCAGGGAAGCTAACCACACATTAAGTATGTATAGTGTAACAAGCTAATTAATTCTTCATTAAACTGTCAGGTATAAATTTGGATGCAGCCTGATAAGTACCAACAATCACAATATTTCAGTAGCAACTGAAACGATATCTTCCTGATAAAATTAAATTCGCTCTGAGCATAAGAATTTACTGATAAAGTGATGGTCTTTCGGTTGCACGTGTTGTTTGTTGACACTAGGCAACGGTGGTGAGATATTCACAACAATGCTTGTAACATACTTACCAAAGTATGGGACTCGAAGTTGCATAAACACAATAAATAGCAACTCCATTATTAATAACCGAGGAGGATCTATCAGTATGAAGATGTTACGTAATAATTTGCTAACACTAACAGCAGCAGTGAGTATTGTTTTGCCACTGTCAGCTTGGGCAGGTAATGGGATGAATCCGGAAGGTACTGGTGTAAAAAACCGTGGTATGGGTGGTTCCGGTGTAGCACTAGCTAATGAGGCTGCCTCAGTGATTACTAATCCGGCAGCTACAGTGAATGTGGGAGATCGGTGGGATGTTGCATTTGGTATATTTGACCCAAGTCCACGAGGCTATACATTATCGGGACAACCGGATTTAGTTGCTCCAATTCCCGGTGAACAAAATTTTAGTGGTAGTCAGACAAGCGCAGATGACAAATTTCTCATTCCTTTTTTTGGCATGGTCTCGCCGATCGATAATAATTCTGCATGGTCTTTTGTTATGAGTGCCAACGGTGGGATGAACACAGAGTATGCAACGAATTTTGCAGCTAAGATGGCACCTGTGCCAGGGTTTACTGGGAATGTTTCTGGTCCAACCGGTATTAACTTAGAACAACTATTTTTAAATGGTACATATTCTCACAAAGTTACCGAAACCGTATCACTTGGTTATACCGCTATTTATGCCCATCAGGCATTTGAAGCGAAAGGTTTAGGAGCCTTTAAGAATGCATCAAGAACGCCTACAGCTCTAACCGATAACGGGGAAGATACTTCTACTGGGTTTGGTTTTAAACTCGGAGTCCAGGTTAATCTTGGTGATGGCTTAAAGCTTGGTGCAGCTTATCAACCCAAGATTGAAATGAGTAAATTTGATAAGTACAAAGGGCTGTTTCCTGATCAAGGACAGATGGATATTGCGCCGACCTATACAGTCGGTTTGGGTTGGGTTGTCAGCCCACAGCTAACAATAGCCTTTGACTATCATTATATTGACTACGAAGCAGTTTCAGCCATTTCGAATTCAACGAATAAGTATAAGAATACTAGTAATGGTACGGCTCCTTGTGCACAAAGTGCTGGTAGTAGTTGTTTCGGTGATCCAAATGGTCCAGGGTTTGGCTGGAAGAGCATAAGCGTCTACAAACTTGGTGGTGAGTATACTTTGAATCCAACAATGAAATTACGAGCTGGCTGGAACCATGGGGAAAATCCGATTACTCCTGAAGAAGTGACAGTGGCGTTTCTGGCACCAGGTGTAACTGAAGATCACTTAACTCTTGGTTTTACGATGGCAATGGATAAAACTAGTGAAATCAACTTTAACTATGTTAAAAGTTTTGAGAACAGTGTGTCTGGTAAATTTGCACCCAAGTCGCCTGAATTTGGTGGCGGTAACATGACTGTTAGTATGGAACAGCAATTCTTTGAAGTTGGGTATGCTCAATACTTTTAAATAATTGTTCTTACTAAGTTAGAGAAAAAGGGCCATGTCTCCACATGGCCCTTTTTTATTGCTTGTTACTGAACAATGATTAAGGACTAACAGGATTTGCTAATACTGTCATATCATTCTTCAAGCCACCTGCGGAAGCTACCCAGTTGAGACTAAGTCCAGTTGCTGAATTGATAATCGGTGCACCTGCACTTGAATCCAGCGCCAGTGAACCACAGCCCGTACTTTCAACTGGTGTTGCTGGGGTTGAAAAGTCCAGACACTGAACATCACCTTCAGTTGATCGAACATCATCACCAACACCGGTATAAGCGGTACCTGTGTCATTGGGTGTCGCTCCGTCCGCTTCAAACCTGAAGAAGGAATTCATGATCTTCGAGTTTGAGTCTCCATGAACTGCAGTACGGAAGCCATTATAGTCACCTGTTTTATCCTGGGTACGAATAAGCCAAAATTTATAGGTGCTGCTGGTTATTGTCTTGAACTTGGCAAAAAAGTATTCATTACCAGCGGTTAGACCAGGTTCATACGTCATATACAGTTCAAGTTTGGCATTAGAGCTGACTTCGGTATCGTAGTAAACCTCGAGATGGCGTTGGGTACCTGAAGTTATAGCAGCCCCTTCGCCTGCTGACATACGCAACCAGCCAACAGTATTTGAACAGTTAAACTCGATATTCATGAAAGTGGTTCCGCCAAATTGTACAACTACACGTTTTTCGAATTTAGCAGTTCCATCCGCACCGGTGTAACCGGTAGGAATAACCTTGGTAGGTGTTTCAAAGTACATACTGAAAGTACCTTCCGAGTCGGTCATTGAAGAACTGCCAGTAGCTGGGATATCAGCACAAATGTTGTAGCCAGATGCCTTTAAGCCACCACCAAGTGCAGTTGGCCCTGTTATGTCCCGGATCAAGCCGAGGAATCCACCGGCTGGCCCACCAGTTCCCTCTGGATATCCATTTGGTCCTGGCCCATTGATTAAGAAGTACATCATGCGAATATAGCGTGGAATAACTCCACCGAACGCAGCTAAAATAGTATCACCTGGGGCAGCGTTTGCTTGGTTAATAAAGTCTAGTTGCCACAGAGATTGGGCAAACTCATTTCCTGTTTGTAATGTTGATTTAGGTTTGACGCTAAAATCTAACATACTCAGGGCTAGAACCAGTGTCATTGCAACTAGCCCTTTACTTGCTTTGTGATTAATCCTCATTGTTACATCTCCTTTCATACTTGCTTACAGTGCCAACGATTAATCGACACAGCTTTTACCACCACAATCCACACTGGGCTGTGGGAGTGGGCCTGGTGCTACGCTAGTGCTCTTGTTTGCAGCGCTATCATCACTACAGGCTGATAGACCGATAAACAGGAGCAAAATGATGGCAAACAGACCAGGTTTGCCTTTTTCCATTAAGTCACGCATTTTCTTTCTCCTTGTTAAAAACTGTTAATAATTACCGACTGTGCATAGGCGGCTAAATTGGTTATCGTTTAACCAATTACTACCTTTAAAGAGATTTTGTAAGATATAAACAGAGCTGGAGGAGGCCGATTAACTTTTTCTATTACAAAAAAAATATAATCATTACAATATAAATGGATATAAGTATAAAAATGCTATTTAGTGGCAGATCGGTTAGTATTTAGCGCCATTTTTATAGCGTCCTAGCCTGAGTGTTGGCGTGAAATAACAGTTACTTACAAATTGAGGGCATCCATGTTCAGTAAAGATATGAAAGTTGCGGGTTTTGATGATGAACTTTGGCAAGCGATGGAAAAAGAGCGGGTTCGTCAGGAAGAGCACATCGAGCTCATCGCTTCAGAGAATTACGCCAGTCCAAGGGTGATGGAGGCCCAGGGTTCAGTCCTGACTAATAAATATGCCGAGGGCTACCCAAGCAAACGTTATTACGGCGGCTGTGAGAACGTGGATGTGGCCGAACAACTGGCTATCGACCGGGTGAAGAAGCTATTTGGTGCCGATTATGCCAATGTCCAGCCCCATTCCGGTTCCCAGGCCAACGCCGCCGTCTATTTTGCCCTGCTGCAACCCGGTGATACCGTACTCGGCATGAGCCTGGCCCACGGTGGTCATCTGACCCATGGAGCCAAGGTCAACTTCTCTGGCAAGCTGTTCAATGCTGTGCAGTATGGTCTGAACGAAGCAACTGGCGAAATTGATTACGAGCAGGTGGAGCAACTCGCCAAAGAACATAAACCCAAGATGATTGTGGCCGGTTTTTCGGCTTATTCCCAGGTGGTGGACTGGCAGCGTTTTCGTGATATTGCCGATTCAGTCGGTGCCTGGCTGATGGTGGACATGGCCCATGTGGCAGGTCTGATTGCGGCTGGTGTTTACCCCAACCCGGTGCAGATCGCCGATGTGACTACCTCTACGACCCACAAGACCCTGCGCGGTCCAAGAGGCGGCATCATCCTGGCCAAATCGAACCCTGATATTGAAAAGAAATTCCAGTCACTGGTTTTCCCCGGTACCCAGGGTGGCCCTTTGATGCACGTGATTGCCGGTAAGGCAGTGGCCTTCAAGGAGGCTTTGGAACCTGAGTTCAAAACATACCAACAGCAGGTCGTCGTAAATGCTAAGGCCATGGCTAATGTCTTTATCGAGCGTGGCTATGACGTGGTTTCTGGCGGTACAGAGAACCATCTGTTCCTGGTCAGTTTTATCAATCAGGGCCTGACCGGTAAGGAAGTGGATGCCTGGTTGGGTGCCTCGAATATCACCGTTAACATGAATGCCGTACCCAATGATCCCCAATCTCCATTTGTGACCAGTGGCATTCGTGTCGGTACACCCGCTATTACCACCCGTGGTTTTGGCGAGGCCGAGGCGAAAGTCCTGGCTGGCTGGATGTGCGATGTGATCGATTCCAAGGGTGACAACGCAGCGATTGAAAGTACCCAGAGCAAGGTACTGGATCTCTGTGAACGTTATCCGGTGTACGGCAAGTAATCTTTATTATCTGGGTGCCCGTTTATGCATTGTCCCTTCTGTGGCGCCGAGGATACCAAGGTTATTGATTCCCGTCTGGCGGGTGAAGGGGCCATGGTCCGTCGGCGGCGGGAATGCCTGACATGTAGCGAGCGTTTTACCACTTTTGAAAGTGCCGAACTGGTCATGCCCAGGGTTATTAAAAGTGATGGTCGGCGTGAACCCTTTGACGAAGAGAAACTCCGTAATGGGATTTGGCGTTCACTGGAAAAGAGACCGGTTGAGACAGATGATGTCGAATCAGCAGTAAGCCGAATTCTAAAGCGAATTCGCTCTATAGGTGAACGTGAGATCCCGGCTCTGCAGATTGGTGAATGGGTCATGCTGGCCCTACGCGATCTTGATCAGGTGGCCTATGTACGTTTTGCCTCTGTATACCGAAGTTTCCAGGATGTCAGCGCTTTTGAGGAAGAGATCGAACGTCTACGGCAGGAGCCCACCCCGGAAGAGAAAAAACAGCAGCAGTCCCTGCTGCCCGATGAAGATGAGAAGTGAGTCTGTAAGTGCAATTTTCTGTAAGTGATTATGAATACATGGCCCGTGCCCTGCACCTGGCCAAAAAAGGTTTGAATACGGCCCATCCCAACCCGAGAGTAGGCTGTGTCATTGTTAATAATAACGAGATTGTTGGTGAAGGTTGGCATGAATACACTGGTGGCCCTCATGCCGAGGTCAATGCCCTGGGGCAGGCCGGTGAACAAGCCGAAGGGGCCACGGTCTATGTCACCCTGGAGCCCTGCTGTCATGAGGGCAAAACACCACCCTGTACTGAAGCGCTGAAAAAGGCGGGGGTGGCCAAAGTCGTTGCCGCCATGGTGGATCCTCATTCACGAGTAGCGGGCAATGGCCTCAAAGAGCTGGAGGCGGCAGGTATTGAAACTGCATCCGGTTTGCTCGAGGCACAAGCCGAGGCCCTCAATCCCGGCTTTATTAAACGCATGCGGTTTGGTCGGCCTTATGTACGGTTGAAACTGGCAATGAGTCTGGATGGCAGAACTGCCATGGCCAGTGGTGAGAGCAAGTGGATTACCTCAGAAGCGGCCCGACTGGATGTGCAGCGTCTGCGGGCACGTAGTACGGCTATCCTTACCGGTGTGGGTACGGTGCTGGCGGATGACCCGGCCATGACGGTACGCTCGGAAGATGTGCGAGATCAACCCCTGCGGGTGGTGGTCGATACCCACCTCAGTATGCCGGCCAGTGCAAAAATGATTAAGGAACCGGGTGAGACTATCGTCTTTACCTGTAGTGAAAATGAAGGCAAGGCCGAACTGGAAGCCGCTGGTGCCAAAGTTTATATGATGCCCTTCTGTGCCACAGACGTAGACCTGGAATCAGTACTGGATCTGATGGGGGAGATGGAGATCAATGAGGTACTGGTTGAGACTGGTGCCACTCTGAGTGGTGCCTTTTTATCAGCCGGCTTAATCGACGAACTGGTGATCTACCAGGCACCGATTCTGATGGGTGATAGTGCCAGACCTCTGTTCCGGCTTCCTGGGCTGGACAAAATGGAACAGAAATTTGAGCTGGATATCACCGATAGGCGGATGGTGGGCAAGGACATGCGAATTACTGCTAAGGTGGTCAGGAAATAGCTTATGTTTACCGGAATCATACAATCCATCGGCCAGATTGCAGCCATTGAGCCCAAGGGTGAAGACACCCGTGTGCGGGTACTCACCAATAAGCTGGACCTGGGGGATGTGCAGCTGGGTGACAGTATCGCTGTCAACGGTGTCTGTCTGACCGCCGTGGAATTACCCGGGGATGGTTTCTGGGCTGATGTCTCGGGTGAAACCCTGGCATGTACCAGTTTCAAGCATATTAAAACCGGCCTTCCGGTTAATCTGGAAAAGGCCCTCACCCCGAACACCCGTCTCGGTGGTCATCTGGTGAGTGGCCATGTAGATGGCCTGGGAGAAGTGACCCAGAAATATGATGAGGGGCGCTCAGTCCGTTTTCACATCAAGGCCCCTGATGAAC
>JAOULO010000106.1 GCA_029881995.1 Gammaproteobacteria bacterium | reverse complement strand
ACTGCCAGATGGCGGTATCGTGCTCGAAGAACTGGAGGCCGATCTGATCCATCAGGCACTGGATAAATGCCAGGGGAACCAGAGTAAGGCCGCACGGCTATTAGGATTGACTCGAAGCGCCCTGTTATATCGAATGAAAAAACATGCCATCGCCTGAGCTTCAAAAACAATTTATACTATTCCGCATCGCGGTGAAAAAACTGACCATAATCGATAGTCGAGTGAGTGAAATCATTAACTGAGGAAGATCCCTTGTCCCGAAGTACATATTTATCTCGACCAAACCCCACCACCACAACCCGACTGTTCGCTTTTATACTGCTATTGTGTTCATTGAGTCTGCATGCGGCGACCAAACCCGCCGCCCCAGAAGCCATCGAAGGGGCAAGCAATCTCAGTGCAGAGCAGGTGGTGAAACTGCTCCTGTCCAATCCCAATCTGCTTATTGTTGATTCCCGCAAGAAAACAGAATACCTGAAGGGGCACATCGAAGGTTCCATCAATATGCTGAATACAAAAATGACGCAACACTGGCTTGAGAGTATGGCAGCCGATAAATCCAGGGCAATCCTGTTTTATTGCAATGGCCAGCGTTGCATGAGAAGCTCGGATGCTGTAAACAAGGCATTATCCTGGGGTTACAAAAATGTTTACTGGTTCCGTGGTGGCTGGAAAGAGTGGATAGATAAGCGACTGCCCGTTGTCTCCGATTAATCTACCAGGTGCTTGTCAACATCCACAAATTTGCCTGATTTGATTGTATTATATGCGTATTGAAAACTTATCAATCAAGACTGCAACCATCGGTATTATCATGATGCTCGGCATCGTCTCGATTGTTTTATCTATCCTTGCTGGTGGTTATTTCAAAAAATCTGCACTGGATGCACAGATGGGCAGTCTGTCTCGCGTCATTGAGGTTGCAGCACAGGAAGTACTTCGAGAGGCAAAAAATAATAGCTTTGATCTCGGAATGAAGCTAGGACATAGCAAAGAATTAATCAATGCTATGGCAAATTTACCACACGATGCGACTCAAAATAACATCAGCCGCATTCTGGATGATCCATTTCTGAATGGCTTTGTCGGTTTTGCCAAGATTGACCTGGAAAAGATTCGCGTCTATGGACTGGATCTCAATTTTATTGCTGAAAGCAATGAAGGTATCAAAGGACTAAACAAACACCTTTCAGATTTTTTGATTAAGGATATCGGCAGACGGCAGGGAATAGAACGTCTTAAAGCGATAGATGCATTACTAATGACACCTGAAGGGCCTTTGTTATCAAGCATTGTCCCCATCGGGGGGCTACATCTGATTGGGTATCTAGAAATCATTGTCAACCCTGTATTCAATCTATCAAACATCAGTAATATCACACAAACACCCATTAGTATTTATTCATCTACCAATGAAGCAATCAATATTAATACAAAGTTACTTAAGCACGACCGTTATCTGCCTATCAGTTTTGTTCTACACACATCGGATCAGCAACCGGCATTTCGCATTGTGGGGCATGAAAATGTAAACAAGCTTAATAGTGAAATGAATAAAACACAGTTCATCACTGTTAGCAGCTTTCTACTATTATCCCTTATGACTCTGGCAATTGCACTTCAGCTATTCAACCGTTTTCTTTTCGCACCGCTCAACAAAATGGTGCAGGATATGGAAAAAATTGCACATGGCAGACTGGACCTGCGTATCGACAAAAAAGGATTAAGAGATTTTTTTATCCTGGCCAAAACCTTTAATTAATGACCGACCAGGTAAGGGTACGCACCAATGATCTTGAACATCTACTGGATCTGGAAGGTAATGCTATTTTGTGCTTCGGCAATGATTATGAGGCGGTCTATTTTAATAAAATAAGCACCAACCTTTTTGGTTATGATGCCGATGAGATAGCGGATCTGGAACCAGCCGATTTATTTATTGAAAATATTGCGCAACTCATGCATGACCCCGAAAATGAGAATGGTTCATTAAAAAACAAACAGCAGATAAAACTACAATGTATTCACAAAGACGGGCATATATTTGAGTGTGATGCCATCGTCAGTCTAATTGATGTGCAAGGTGATACCGGCTACGCCATCGTTCTTAACCGGGTAGATGAGGACATGCACAACGCTGTCATCGAAAACTCCCACACTAATCCTGCCCAGAATGAACAGCGCATCAAACTAATTGAAAAATCACTGCATAGCCTGCTGGAAATTGCCAAAAACGACCCGGTTCTTTTATCCGGCCTGACAAATCTGGATAAATCAAAACTGCAAATCAGCAACTCTAGCAATGATAAACTTAAATTACGTGAGCAAGCCGTCACCGTAATGCGTTCATCCCTGACATGCTGGGAACACGATCTTGGCAAGAGTAAACTGGATCTCGCAGAAGGCAGCCGTATCTGGCCGGTCTATCTCGACAAATCTACCCCCACCACCCGTACCCTGGATAAATACCTGCACATTGACAATTGCCCCAAAAACCCGCGCATCCAACGTGTTATTGATACAGCTGAATTTGTGTTAAAGGCCATGGGCAAAAGGGCAACACCTCA
>JAOULO010000028.1 GCA_029881995.1 Gammaproteobacteria bacterium | reverse complement strand
CACCCAATCCAGGCGATAAGGTGAGTGTGAATTCGGGTAATAATCAGCGTGGATCTATTAATCAGCCATTACCGCACCCCTTTGTGGCAGTGGTAACGGACTCCGGTGCTAACGTTATTCAAAATGTACAGGTTGAATTTGCGGTAACGCGGGGTGGTGGTCAATTTCAGAATGGCAGTACCACTTATACCACTCAAACTGATAGTGATGGCCGGGCAAGTGCTCAGCTAACTTTAGGAACAGAAGTTGGCATGGATAACCATAGGGTGACGGCAACCCTGGTAGGGACAAGCTTGAATGCAGGTTTTACAGCCTCAGCATTTGTGCCAGCTGACCCAGGTAATACGCGTATCAGTGGTGTTGTGCTGGATAATCAGGATACTCCTTTGCCGGGGGTTACCATTCGTGTTGATGGCACAACACGCCAGTCAGTTACTGATACTCAGGGTCGATTTACTATTACGGAAGTTCCAGTGGGCCCCGTACATCTTTTAGCCGATGGCAGTACCACCAGCGTTCCCGGTGAGTGGCCAACATTGTCATATAACATTGTGACGATTGCAGGTGTTGACAATCCTTTGTCAGCACCCATCTACCTGGTTCGGTTGAATACAACCAACGCTACACTGGCAGGTCGTGAAGATGTTGAAATAACTATACCTGAAGTTCCAGGCTTTAAACTGGAAGTACGGGCAGGTTCAGTCACTTTTCCTGATGGCTCACGAGAAGGCTTAGTCTCCGCTACACCTGTGAATGCATCCAAGGTTCCAATGGCACCTCCCAATGGTATGCAACCACAGTTTATTGTCACTATCCAGCCAGCAGGTACACGATTTGATCCGCCTGCAAAAATAACTATGCCAAATGTAGATGGGCATCTTCCCGGTGCACAAGTTGAGATGTATTCGTACGATCATGATCTGGAAGAATTTGTCTCGATTGGTCTTGGAACTGTCTCGCTGGATGGAAGTGTAATCAAGTCAAATACAGGAGTTGGAATCATTAAGGCTGGTTGGTTTTGTTCTAGTGTACCAATACCTTCTAGTTGTGTAGGTAGTTGTCCAATCTGCCAGGGAATTGTTGCTGCTTGCACAGAGTGTCAGAATGTAAGCGATGATCCACGTCTGATAGATACTCCTGGTGATTGCAAAGTCCCATATTGCTCAAATGGTCAGGCAGATACCGCACCAAATCTTTTTGATGAACCAGCGAATCCCTGTGAAACCTGTTCGGCTGACGGTGAAAAAATTCATGTGGTAGAACCTATTCCTGTGTTAAGGGTTCCTGAACCATCAGCATATCCTCCACATGATGTTATAGACTTTGTAGGAACTTTGCGTCCAGATCATCGTGATGATGTATGGGGTGAGCAATACACTGATATAGAATTCACTTTCAGGTGTCGTCCTTATTGCGAGTCAGGTTCCCAAAGGTTTGTTATTACAGGTGATATAACACCTGGACCAGGATGGAGAGTGAATGTCTATTCACAAATGCAGGCACGGCAAGATATATTTGGGCAGGATGTAGTGAATTGTTCGATTGAGCCTGTACCACTAGAAATAATTGGTTCAACTATACTTCATGAATTAAAACACAGTAACGCATATATTGATTTAATGAATCGTTATAAAACCAGGTTTGCAACCGGTGTACGATACAACTCACAAGCTGAATGTGATGCTGCATTTAATCCAATATATTCTGAATATGATAATGATTTGAGACTGTTGAATGAGCGAGAAGAAGCACATAGTAATTATTGTGGAGATCCTCAATATGGGCTGTATTGTGATCAGACTAATACGACAGTTACGTATCTGAGAGGTAGATATTGTCAGTAATTATTTGACCAAATAATAAATATTCAGATTATATCTCGATATTGTCTAAGTGAATTTATTAAGTGTTGTTGAATAATATAAACTATAACATTTTGCAAATTTTATAAAAATATAAAGATAACACAGGGACCTGGAAGATTATGTTTTCGTCTAATCTGGTAAAAAAATCGTTTCATGTAGTTTTAACAACTCTTTTAATGACTTCGATGCCAGTTGAGGCAGTGTTAGATGAAAACTGTGTCGTCAACATTCTAAATCGTACCGTTCAGGCGGCAGCCGATGGCAGTTGGCAAATGCCAAACGTTCCTGCTAATCAGGGGCAGATCCGTGCCCGTGCAACATGCCTTACACCCGATGGATTAACAAGTTCCGGACAGAGTGAATATTTTATTGTTCCTAACGGTGGCTTTACCCAACTACAGATCGGTGAGATTTTTTTTGAAAATCCTGAGCCGATACCTGTATCGCTAACTGTCTTTCCTACAGGGGTATCTTCAATAGGATCAATTGGTAATACTGTCCAGTTAAATATTACTGCAACTTACCAGGACTCAAGTACCCGAGATGTTTCTTCGGCCACTTCAGGCGTAAATTATTTTTCTACCAACCCAGCTATCGCAACTGTTAGCTCAGATGGATTAGTAACAGCTGTAAGTAATGGATTTGCACTCATCAGTATTCGTAAAGATGGTGTATTGGTAACTCATGGCGTCCAGGTTAATACGAGTGGTGACCTTGATGGTGATGGTTTACCAGATGATTTTGAAACTACCAATGGCCTGAATCCAGGCGACCCAGTTGATGCTCATGAGGATCAGGATGGTGATGGCTTAACAGCGCTTGAAGAGTACCAAATTGGAACTGATATTAACGTTGCAGATACTGATGGTGATGGTATTAGTGATGGTGAAGAGGTTATAGCCGGGCTTGATGGCTATGTAACAAATCCATTATTAATGGATAGCGATGGTGATGGAGTAAATGACCTTCTGGAAATCCAGGTAGGGTCAAGTCCAGTCGATGTTAATGACGTAAATCTTTCTGATGCGTTAGTCTCAATTAATGTTACACCGAATAATTTTATTCTGGCATATAACACTATTTATACAGAAAATAGTGCACAGTTAACCGTTACTGGTCAATTGCTTGATGGTAACCAGATAGATTTAACAAATACAAGTACAGGAACAAATTATATTTCGAGTGACTTGTCGATAGTGAATTTTGGCGTTGTAAGTGGAGAAGTGTTTGCCGCTAATAGTGGGCTGGCGCAAGTTACTGTTACTAATAGTGGACATACGGATACTACTAATATAAATGTAAGATCATTTTCACCAACGGTACTATCTCATATTGATTTGCCAACTTTTGGTAACAATGTAGATGTGAATGGTGATTATGCATATATTGCTGGTGGTCCAGGTGGAATGTATGTTGTTAATGTTTCAGATAAAACCGCACCTGTTATTGAGTCAACATTTTCATTGCTGGGGAATGCCAATGATATAAAAGTAAGGGATAATTACGCATTTATAGCAGCTGGTTTCAATGGCCTACACATTGTTGATATAAGTAATCCGGCTGTACCAAATTTATTATTTACAGTCGACACACCAGGGTATGCAATTGATTTGGTAGTGCGGGGTGATCACGTATATATTGCCGATGGTGGCAACGGCTTACAAATTATCGCACTGGGAAATATGTCTAACCCAAGAATTGTCGGGAGTGTCGACACAATTGGAACTGCAAATGGTGTTGATGTGGCAAATGGCGTCGCCGTTGTTTCGAATGGCAATGCACCTGCAAGTTTTATAGATGTCTCCGTACCAGGTAATCCGTCAGCAATTAGTACTATAGAGTTAAACGCTGAGTCATTTGATGTTCAACTGGTACCCCCGTATGCATACTTTGGTACCGCAGCAAGCCTGCGTGTTGTTGATTACTCAGATCCTGTTATCCCAGTATTTAGAGGTGGGTTTGGCGGGGCTAATGCCCGGCTCATGGATGTCCATGCGGCGTTTGGTAATCTAGTATTCACAGGGCTGGTTAGTGATAGTACGCCTTTGGGTATCATGAGTACAACAAATCCTGAAACTCCAAATTTGCAGGATATGTTGATGCATGGAGTTAGTGGAAGAACGGGAAATATTTCGGGGATATCTTCAGCAGCACCATACGTTTACATTACATCTTCTGATGGGGTTCAAGTAGATATTAAACCTGCAACAACTGGAACATCCCGCTTTTACATTAGTCAAATTATCGATTTTAGAGATGAAGGGACGATTGCACCGACATTAACAATAACATCTCCAGTAAGCGGTGATGATATTGTTGAAGGACAAGAAATAACAATTTCTGCAAATGCGGATGACGATGTGTTTGTCGTTTCTGTCGACTTTATTGTTAATGGAGAAATTATTGCGACTGATACATCGTACCCTTATCAGGTGAGTTATACATTACCAAGGGGTAGTACAGGTGAGATAAGTGTTACAGCAACGGCGGTTGACCTTGCCAGCAATATTGGTAATGCACAGAGTATCGTGTTACCAGTACAACAAGATTCAGACAGTGATGGACTGAGTGATAATCAGGAAATAACGATCTATGGTACAGACCCACTTAATCCTGATAGTGATAATGATGGATTGAATGACTTTGATGAAGTAAATAGAGGAACAAATCCGCTTAATAATGATTCTGATGGAGATGGTATCAGTGATTTAACTGAAATAAATCAGCAAACCGATCCATTGAACCCAGATATTAATCCACCCGTTGTTGTAAGTGTAAGCCCAGTTAATGGTACAGTGGATATTGCGGAAAATAGTTTAATTATAATCGACTTTAATGAACCATTATTATCTGAATCTGTTACACAGAATAGTATCCAGCTTTTAAATAATTCTGTTCCCGTGAACGGCACTATTCAATTGTTGAATAATAATACGCAGTTATTATTCAGGCCTGATGCAATTCTAGGTGACTACACTTCTTATGATCTCATTGTTCAGCAAGTCCGGGATGTTGCTGGAAATTCACTAGCTACACAATTTAGCAGCAGCTTTACAACAGGTAACACATCTGATTTTCAAAGGCCTCGTGTATTAAATTATAATCCAGCCTGGGGGGACAGAGACGTACCTGTCAATTCTATAATTACTGTTGTAATGGATGAGCCCCTTGATCCAGCCACAGTTATTCCTGGAAACTTCTATGTTTTAGACAGCATCACCTCAAGTCGAATACCTGGTACAATTTCATTGACAGAAAACAACCGAATATTGCATTTTGTACCGGATGAGGTATTTGCAGTAGGGAGAAGATATAATATATCACTTATGTCGGGTTTAACCGACTTATTTGGTAACAATTTTAATCAAACGAATGCCTATTTTATTACTTCATTTGATGAAGATATTGTTAGGCCTGAGGTTTTGTTTACAACTATTTCAGATGGTCAGACAAATGTACCAAGAAATGTCGTTCTAAATATTGGCTTTAATGAGTCTATCAGCAGCCACTCAATATCAGGTATTAACCTCCTTGATTCTAATGGTGAACCTGTCGCAATCGACCGTTCATTATCCTATTTTAACCGCGTTGTATCAGTATCACCAAGGTTACCACTGGACATAAATGCCAACTACAGCCTGAATATTAATGGGGCTCGAGATCTGAGTGGTAATTTGATGACAGAATCTGTGACTATAAATTTTTCCACAAGTAACATAATTGACATATCAAATGGTTCCATCAGCAGCTACAGCCCATTAGATGGAGATACATATGTTTCATCTAACACAAAAATCAGGTTGTATCTAAGTGAGCCTGTGGATCCTGTGTCAGTTGCTACTGCAACACTGAGGTTGTATGGGGGTGGGTTTAGTAGTGGTCAAATACTCAATTCGGAGGTTGGGCCAGATGGTAGAACTGTTATATTTACAACTGACTCTCCTTTGGCTTCCGGTCAATCTTATTCTGGTTCCATTTCGGGAATTTACGACCTGGCGGGAAATTGGTTTGGAAGGTTGAATTACAGCTTTAGTGTTGGTTATGACGGAAATGACCTTGTTTTACCTGTTGTGAGTAATATCAGCATACCTGATGGAACCATTGACTTGGCGGTAAATAGTCGTATTCGGGTCGAATTTGCTGAGCGGCTAAGTGCTACATGTGTTAGTGAAAATACGGTACAACTACTGTCGGGTACAGAGGTCATATCAGGTAATGTCACACTAGATAGAGATCAAAGGGTAGTTACTTTTAGTCCGTCTACTGATTTATCAGAAAATACAACTTACACATTAAATATAAGTGGGTTGTGTGATTATGCTGGTAACTTTGTTACAACGTACAGCAGTAGTTTTACTACAAATTCTGAAGCCAGTCGAGACATCACTAGACCAACAGTTAGTATAACACCATCATCTGGTTCTCAGAATATAGATGTAAATTCGAATATCGTATTTAATTTTAGTGAAGCAATTGATCCTACCTCACTAAGCAATATTACAATTTATTATGATATTGGAACAGCTGCCGCTGGGACGATCATTGTCCCTGGACAATATGTCATGAATGCTACGAATAATGTCGCAACATTTATTCCGAATGACCCACTGCCAGCAAATACTCAAATATTTATAACGGATAACAGTATTTATGATGATGTAAGAGATGTTTCGGGTAATCGCGCTAACTATTTTGATAGTTCATTTTTTACTGGAATTGCCTTAGATTCTACTGCACCTGTGGTTGAGTCTATAAGCCCAGCTAATGGGGCCCTTGATGTTGGAGTGTCTAGAAGAAGGCCTGTGGTGATCACTTTCTCAGAACCTCTGGACCCCTCCACTGTTAATGATAACAACTTTGCTCTGTTTGCTAATGGAATTCACTATCGACCAAGTGTTAGTCGTTCAAGTGATAGTCGGACTGTCTGGCTTACGCCGTCAAGCAATATTCCTGCTAATAGTGTAATATCGGTGATAGCTACAAATGATGTTCGTGACCTGGCTGGTAATAGTCTGGCTGATTTTATAAGTGTATATAGTACTTCAGTTACAGATACTGGCCGTCCATCAGTGCATAGTATCTATCCTGGAAATGGTAGTAGTGATGTAGATCGAAGCAGTACGATCGTATTTTATAGTCGTGAGCCTTTAGATGTAGCCAGTGTTACTAGTTCCATGCTTGTTTCTCAAAATGGGGTGCTTATAGACGGTACTGTTAATGGGACAAATAATGGTATGGTATTTGAATTTACCCCTCTACAACCATTTGCATCAGGAGCTGTGATTGAAGTTTTTTTGACTAGCAGTGCAACTGACCTTGCGGGTAATGGGCTAGTCAACTTCTCGTCTAACTTTACAATAGAAAGTTCCCCCGATGTGAATCTTACACTGCTAAGCCAGACACCCAATGGTACGCTTAGGTTAGCTAACCCGGTTATTGAATTGCGCTTCAATAAGCCATTGGATGCTGCAACGGTAACGCCGGATAATATCTATTTGATGCAAGGTGAGGAATCTTTGCCTGCTTCCGTTAGTTTGATAGGTGATCGTATTATCAGGCTGACACCTGATGCACCTCTGACTGCTGTAGATACTTTCCATTATGTTTACTATAACACCGAGTTGAGAGCTACTGATGGTAGTAATGTCGGTGGGACAATAGGGTCATATAACTTCATCACTGATTTAGAATTAGTGGAAGATAATGTTGTACCGACAGTGCTAGGGATGAGTCCGCCAGATGGTTATAGTAATGTACCCATAAATGCTCAGAAGATGGTTCGATTTAGTGAAGCGATGAGTCCATTGAGTTTGCAGGAGTACTACTCTAGTGATGAGAATAGTAGTCTTATTATTTCAAGCGGCAACCGTTTAGTGACCCGAATAATGCATTCGCCATTGGCATCGAATCAGAGTCACACAGACACTATTGGTAACGTATATGACTATTCTGGGAACCAGATTGTGGGTAGCAATAGTACCTATCAGACAGGAGAGCGGATGGCTGTTAACGAACTAACCACAACAGGTTACGAGCCAAACCTCTACCTCGATCATGACGTGCCAACGAGCAGTGTTTTTACTATTAGGTATAGTGAACCGGTTAACCCATTATTCCTTGATCTACATTATATATATGATGCTAGAACGAATGAAATAGTGACAGGCACCTACAGTTTATCTCCAGATGGATTAGACGTAACCTTTATCCCGGATGAGGCACTGGCCGTAGGACGTGAGTATAAACGTACAATTCAAGCGGTTGATCTTGCAGGCAATCGTTACGATAGTTTAGATAAGAGTTTTACCACTAGCCTGTTAACGGATATTACCCCACCAGCTGTAGTGATGGCGACCATCATGAATGGCCAGACAGATATACCCCTTAATGGTCGAATTAAAGTAGATTTTAGTGAACCGCTTAAGTCAGATAGCATTAATGAAATACGGCTTACTGGCAGTGAAGGTGATATATCTGCGCATGTTTTATTGTATAATAATCGTGACTCTATCCTGATAAGACCACAGCAATTTCTGCAGGCAAACAGCAGTTATACTTTAATCATTTCAGGTGTAGAAGATCTTAGTGGTAACGTTCAGGCAACTACTGAGGTGGTTGGTTTTACAACATCTGATCAGGCGGATATTGCCCGTGGTTCTGTTGTGAGTTCAAATATTTATGATGGAGCAACAAATATACCAACAAATGCAATTATTCAGGCCTATCTCAATAAGCCTCTGGATCCAACGTCAATAAACCGCTTAACGTTTGCATTACAGGATTCTGAGCTTCGCGATATCCCATATAATTTTACCCTGAGTGAAGATCGACAACTGATTACCATGACGCCGGTTAAGCCACTTCTTGCTGGCCATACTTATTCAGTATCTATAAGTGGTATTTATGATGATGGTAGATTCAGGAGATATTATCAATTTACAGATGTTGCGGGTAACCCATTTGATGGCATCAACTATTCCTTTACTGTTGGCCAGGATGGTGAAGACGTAATACCGCCTACCATCCTGCACACAAGCTTTATCAACGGTACAACTGATGTAAATATTGGCGGACAAATTCGCGTTAAGTTTGAAGAAAGAATAAGTGAAGTATGTATTAACAACAGCACTGTCCAGTTGCTTGCTGGTGGTGAAGCTGTGGTGGGTACTGTTAGACTGGAATCATTTAATCGTGTATTAGTCTTTAATCCTGCTGAGAGCCTGGCAACTGGTACCGTATACACATTAAATATTAGTGGTGTATGTGATTATGCCGGTAATTTATTATCTGGGTATAGCAGCAGTTTTACAACAGAGAGTGTCGCTACTGTTGACAATACGCCACCATCGGTAAATGTTAGCTTTAGCCCAGCTGGTAGCAGTACAAATGTTGATGTTAACTCCAGTGTCATATTTAGTTTTAGTGAACAAATTGATCCAACTACACTGTACGCACGGTTAGAGTATAGTGGTTTTGGTGGTGTAATTAGAACAATTCCGGCCAGGATAATTTTGAGTGCTAATAATACAGTGGCAACATTGATACCGATCGACCCATTACCTATAGGTAGGAATATTAGCCTATACGGTAGTTTTGGTGATTTAGTAGGAAATAGTGACTTAATTCCATATACAAGATTTACAACCGAACAAGTACTAGATACGGCATCACCGACTGTAGAAGTGGTGAGTCCCGTTGATGGGGCAATGGATGTTAGTACCAGGGTACAAGTCAGCTTAAGTTTTTCTGAGCACCTTGATTATAGTACATTAAATAGTGATAACTTTGCCCTATATGTTAATGGTGAGGTAATACATCCTAGTGTGAGTTATTCATCTGATGGCAATACAGTGCGGTTGACCTTGCTGGAAGAGCTACCACCTAATAGTGTAGTCTCTGTATTAGCAACAAATGGGGTTCGTGACCTGGCTGGCAATAACCTGTCAGATTTTATTAGCGTGTTTACTACAGCAGTTTCCGATAATTCACGACCTTCCATAATTTCATATCCTCAAATCGGAAGTCGCAATGTAAATCGTAATAGTTCTGTCGTGCTATATGCCAGTGAACCACTCGACATCGCCAGTATCAACGCCGGCCTGCGTGTGTCTCAAAATGGTTTATTAATCGATGGAACTGTTAACGTCACTGGAAATGGTCAGGCCATTGAGTTTACTCCACTACAACCGTTTGAACCGGGTGCAATGATAGATGTTTTCCTAAGTAGTCTAGCGACTGATCTGGCAGGCAATGCAGTAAATAATTACTCATCTTACTTTACTGTGGATAGTGGACCAGAAGTGAACCTGGCACTGATGAGCCAGACCCCAAGTGGCACAGTAAGTACGACTAACCCTTCTATCGAAATACGCTTCAATAAACCGCTGGATGCAGCAACAGTAACCGAGAGAAGTGTTTATCTGATGCAGGGTGAGACACTATTACCGGCGACAGTTAATATGGTGGGTGATAGAGTCGTACGCTTGATACCAAATTCACCACTCAGTGCAGTGAATACTTACCACTATGTTTATTATACGACAGATCTGAGGGCAGTTGATGGAAGCAGTATCGGAGATACTATTGGGTCTTATAACTTCCTTACTGATGTAGCACTTACAGAAGACAGTGTAGTGCCAACAGTTGTAAGTATGAGTCCACCAGACGGATTAAGTAATGTGCCCTTGAATGCGAAAAAGATGGTGCGCTTTAGTGAGCACATGAGTCCGGTTGGTTTGCAGGAGTACTATGCTGGTGAGGCAAGTAGTCTGACATTGTCAATGTATGGTGAAGAACAAGTTGTAACACGGATACTCCATTCACCACTGGCAGAGAATCAGAGTCATACTGATATAGTGGCTAATATATATGACATGGCCGGAAATATCGTCCCGAGTGCTAACAGTACTTATCAGACCGGAGTACAGGTCAATGATGGACTATCACTCATATCGTTTGATCCGGCAAATGGGGCAACTGATGTACCTACCAATAGTGTATTTGTCGTTCGTTATGATGAACCATTGAATCCAGTTCGGCTTGATAGTCATTATCTGGAAGATAGGACGACTTTTGAGCTTGTCCCAGGTAGCTATGGGCTGTCTTCAGATGGCCGAACAATGACATTTGTGCCAGATTCTGCACTAGAAGCTGGTCGCAATTATCGATTCAGATTACTAGCCTATGATCTGGCAAATATATACAGTAACTATTTCAATGAAGGCTTTACTACAAGTACAGAAATTGATGTTATACCACCTTCAGTTACAGCAGTATCCATATCTGATGGCCAAACCGATCTTCCTACAAATGCCCGGTTCAGAATATTTTTCAGTGAGACAGTCAAGTCAACTTCCCTTGATGGGGTAACATTGCTTGGTAGTGAAGGTAGCGTTCCCTATAATGCTACGTTTAATGTAGACCGGACTCAGATTATTCTTCGACCACAGAAGTTATTACAGGCAAATAGCAGTTACACATTAAATATCTCTGGAGTGGAAGATCTGAGTGGTAACAATCAGGCTAGTAGTGATATATATAGCTTTACTACAGCTTCAGGAGCAGACCTTTCACCTGGAGTTGTTGTTGCTACAAGTCCGGTTAATAATGCGACGAATGTACCGAGTAATGTACGTATTCAGTTACGTTTGAGCGAACTCGTAGACCCTCTAACGCTCAATGATCAGACAGTACGATTATTTAGTTCTGTATCGAATCAAGTTCCCCATACGAAAGTACTGGAAGAAGACGGCAGGACGATTACCATCACACCAACTTTCCCACCATTATCAGGGACACAACTATTTGTAAGAATAAACTCAATAAATGGAAGTTATCTTGAGGATTTTGCCGGTAATCCAATAAGCGAGAGATGGGTTAGTTTTAACATTAGCCGCGGTGAAGATCTGCTTCCTCCAGTGATAACGACTAGTACCATCAGTAATGGGCAGGTGGATGTTCCTACCAATGCAAGGATACGTTTCAGGTTTAATGAACCTGTAAGTCGTTTAACTTTAGCTGGTATTGGTCTATTTGATAGCTTGTCTAACCCAGTTGAGTTTACGCATAGACTAGAACTTGATCTCCTGACAGTTATATTTGATATGCCTCAAGCTTTACAAGCTAATAGTACATATACTTTGCAGATATCAGGTATAGAGGATCTGGCCACAAATACAATAACAAGCCAAAGCAGGACATTTGTCACTGGGCCAGGAGCAGTTACAACCAATGGAACAGTTATTTCGACAGCTCCACTTAACTCGGCTACGGGAGTACCGGTAAATACCACTATTCAGGTTCAGTTCAGTACTGCAGTGGATCCATTTAGGCTAAATCCTGATTGTGTCAGGGTGTATGATTTAGTAACAGGAAGCTTTATAAACGGGAACTGGAGCTTGAATCCTAATGGATTAGGTTTAACATATACACCAGATACAGATCTGGTTGCTTCACGGCGTTATGATGTTTATACAAGTATTTACACACCGTTATATGATATTGCGGGCAATCAAATAAACCGTCATGTATTAACTTTTACTACTCAATAAAATAAAATATAGAAATCAGCAGATTCAGGAATATTTAACATGCGAGCACCAGGGCAGATCTTAGTAAGAAATATTTTAATTCTTATAGTGGCATTAACCTTAATCGTATTTATAGTCGTAAAATGGGATACTCAACAACAACTAAAGCATGGTATGTCGAATATCAAATACCCAGTCGCACCACCGGCAATACCTGAACATCAGCCGTTAACCAGTGTCGAAAAAGTTCAGCACGAACAAAAGAAGTTAAAGCTGGAAGAGAGCATGAAAGATCTTATGCATGATTACCATAATAATCTGTCCGATCATGATAAGAGAGCCAGCATAGAAACCAAAATGAAAGCAAAGAATGAAGAATATAAAAAAGTTATGCTTAAACTTGCCAAAGATGCTTTGGTGGAGGAAAATAAGAAAAGAAAAAATAATAAATAGATTAAATATATCTAGCAATCTGAATACACTTTCATATTTTGTCGATTAATAGATTTTAATGAAAAGCCTGGTTTTGTTTCAGAGGGGTATAAAATAGGGTTTTTAAGCCCCAATTATTGAAGAATAGCTTTTGATTTCGGTAGGTTGGATAAAGTGTTAAACGTACACTATTTTGCGACATTTCGTAGAAAGCCCTTTTTTTATTATGTGAAAGGGCTTTTTTATTGCCTGTGCGTTTGAATACGCCTGTTTCAGGTGTTATGGTAATTAACAGACGCTAAATATTTTTATAAATGGTATTTCACACGCACAGCCTGGGATGGTTGGGCGAATTCTGCAGAAAAGTGAGTGTGGTTTTTTTAGTACTGCTTCTCACACCTGTTTATTTGTCTGCCGACACAGAAATACCGGTGCTGACATCAGATACTCAACTTGCAAGTGCAGGTTATTATCAATTGTCATGGCAACCGGGGACAGTCGGGGCCTCAAACAAAAACTCTAGTTACGAACTCCAGCAGTCAGTTGATAAATCATTCAAGATTATAAAATCTTTATATATTGGGCCAGATCACGCCAGTGTGATCAGTGGGATGTCCAATGGACAGTATTTCTATCGAGTAAGAAAAGTATATGTTGATAGATCCAGCAGTGCATGGAGTAATGCTGTCATGGTCAGTGTACAGCATCATTCATTGTATAAGGCCTGGGCATTTTTTTTTGCTGGTGCTGTTGTTTTTTTGTTTACACTGTTTTTTATAGTGTTCGCATCTAAACGAGAAAATCGGGATTAGCAGATGGATTTGCTAACAGTCAATTTTTCTCGGCTTCAAAATGATATTGAAACACTGGCGAGTATTGGTCGAAGTGATGAAGATAATGGTATCTATCGCATGGCCTTTACAGAAAATGATTTACAGGCTCGTGACTGGTTAAAGTCACGTATTGAACAGGCAGGGCTTGATTATTATCAGGATGATGCGGCAAATATACACGCGCGCCTTAATTTTGATGGTGAACGTAACAGCATTATGACTGGCTCTCATATGGATTCTGTACCCGGTGCGGGTCATCTTGATGGTGCTCTTGGCGTAATAGCTGGACTTGAGTGTTTACGCTGCCTAAAAGAACAGGGAGTGTCTTCAGACTTTGCGTTTGAAAGTATCGCATTCACGGATGAAGAAGGTCGTTTTGGCGGTATGCTAGGTTCCCAATCCTTGAGTGGCCGTATGACTCCCGAACTTATTCACCAGGCAAGAGATCTGGATGGTGTTGCATTAAGCGATGTGCTGGAGGAGCTGGGAATGACAGCTATGAATATCCTTCGTGCACGCCGCCAGCCGGAGAATATCCATGCCTTTGTCGAGTTACATATTGAACAGGGACCTGTTTTAGAGCAACAGAATATGTGTATCGGCGCGGTTGATGCCATCTCAGGTTTGTTACGTTGGAACATTCGTTTGCTTGGTGAAGCCAATCATGCCGGTACAACACCTATGCACATGCGTAAAGATCCCTTACAGGGTTTTGCAGAAGTGTCATCTGCTGTACCGCGTATCCTTGAGGAAAATGGTAGTCCTAGAAGTACTGCAACCATTGGCTATGTCAACTGTTTTCCTGGTGCAGCTAATGTTGTTCCAGGTCGTGTAGAGTTTTCACTGGATATGCGAGATACCGATATGCAGATATTAGATGAATTATCACAGGCCTTTCGCAAGGCGATATCGGCAATCGCAAGACGTCATGACCTGATGTTTGAGTATGAAGAAGTGAGCAGACTGGAAGCTGCTATCTGTGATCAGGGTATTGTCGATACGATTACCAGTATTAGTCATGACTTCGGTTATCACTCCATGCAGATGCACAGTGGGGCGGCCCATGACAGTATGATGATGGCAGGTATAACACGTACCGCGATGATCTTCGTGCCCAGTATGGGGGGCCGCAGCCATTCACCCGCTGAATGGACACCCTGGGAAGAGATCGAAAAGGGTGCGAATGTTTTATTGAATACCTTATTTAGACTTGCAGGTAAGGTAGTATGAGTGATCAAGATCTTAGAAAAACGAATTTGAAGGGGCTTGATCCAGAATATCTAAATGTTGACCCACTTGAAGAAACCTATCGGGATTCGATTGTTGAGATTCCTGAAGTCCAAAAATCTATAGAGCAACATCATACTGCGCTGCTGGTTATCGATATTCAGTATCTTGATGCGGCACCTGGCTATGGTGTTTTTGCTGACGTGGAAAAATCAGGTATACCGGTTGAAGCTCAGGAATATTATTTTAAGCGCCTTGACCATATTGTCCTGCCCAATGTTGCCAGACTTCAACAGGCCTTTCGAGACTGTAAACTGGAAGTGATTCATACCCGCATTATGTCCATGACCCAGGATGGCAGGGAAAGAAGCCCCGGTCATAAACGTCTTGGCTTGCATGCCCCTCCCGGTTCAAAAGAGTCAGAGTTTCTTGAAGCTGTTAAACCTGTGCGCGATGAAATTGTGATTAATAAAACCGCCAGTGGTGTATTCAATGCTACAAACCTGGAGTACCTGTTACGTAACATGGGGATTACCGGACTATTTGTAGTTGGCGTCTATACCAACGAGTGTGTTTCAACGACGGTGCGCGATGCCTGTGACCTTGGGTTTTATACCACGCTTATTAATGACGCCTGTGCCACGGTAACACCCGAATTGCATAATGCGACGATTCGCACCTTGCAGGATCGCTATGCGCGTGTTTTGCATACAGATGAAGCAATTAAAGAGATCAGGGAGATGTGTTGTAGTGAATCCGGTTAATAGCGCCATACTAGACCCAACAACAGGCTGGTTAATCCTGGCGCTGTTCAGTGCAGTATGGGTTTTTCTTGGCTGGTTCTGGGGTAGAAAAACCAGGCAACTCGATGAGTTTATGTTGGCAGGGCGTAATGTGGGCATGGCTTTGGGAGTTGCCACGGCCATGGCCACCTGGGTTACCAGTAACACCACCATGGCAGCTCCGCAACTGGCATTACAACTGGGAATCTGGGGCATGATTGGGTATTCACTGGGTTCAGTTGGTCTGATGTTATTCGCCCCGATGGCAAGACGTATTCGTAAGCTCTTGCCCCATGGTTATACCAGTGGTGATTTTATTCGTCTGCGTTATGGCAATCTGTCCTGGCGTATATTTCTTGTCATCTCACTTTGTTATGCCTTTGGCTGGCTGATCAGTCTTGGCATGGCCGGTGGTGTTCTGATTCATGCCTTGACCGGTATTGAATATCAGTTGGGAATGACGGTGATCATCAGTATTTGCGTAATCTATACCTTGCTCGGTGGACTACGTGCCGTGATCG
The DNA here is from genome assembly GCA_029881995.1 of Gammaproteobacteria bacterium. GTDB lineage: Bacteria > Pseudomonadota > Gammaproteobacteria > UBA6429 > Thiohalophilaceae > JAHEDB01. Next base: position 25,628 of record JAOULO010000028.1, on the reverse strand, counting down.
GTACTGATTTTATTCAGACGATTCTGATTCTGGTCGGTGTGGTGGTACTTGCCTGGCTAGCAATTGATAAAGTTGGTTTCGACAGAATTCATCAGTCAGTTTTAGAAGAGCGTCCCGAGCTGTTGAATCTATTGATGCCGGCAGCGATTATGTTTTTGTTTAATAATCTTCTGTTTGGTATTGGCGAAATATTTCATTCAAACGTCTGGTGGTCCCGGGCCTTTGCATTTCGCGAAGGGGTTGGGTTCCCTGCATATCTAATTGCCGGACTCATGTGGGTACCGATTCCCATCGTGGCCGGTTTTGTCGCACTGACTACGCCAGCACTGGGATTAAATGTGCCTGCTGCAGATATGGTGGGTCCGATGGTGGCGGCAAAACTACTCGGGGTGGGTGGAGCGATACTGGTGTTTGTTATTGTCTTTTCCGCCCTGGCATCAAGTCTGGATTCACTGTTGGCAGCAACCAGTGATTTTATTACTCAGGATATTTATCACGGACATATTAATCGTAATGCCAGTGATGCACACCTGCATAAGGTGGCGAAGATCGTAATCATCTCGCTTGGCTTGATGACTTGGCTTTTATGCTTACCTCGCATTAGCACCCTGGCCAGCCTGCTTTATTTTATGGGGCCATTCGTTGCAAGTGCTATATGGCCGATTGTTGCGGGTCTGTATTCAACAAAGGCCAATAGTACCGCTGCCTCACTTGCCATGCTCATGGGTACGGGGCTTGGTCTGTATAGTTATTTTGCCATTGGCTTTTATGTTGCCGCACTGGTTTCTGCAGTTGTTTCCATGCTGCTTGTTTTAATCGGTATGTGGTGGCGTCCCGAATCGTATGACTGGCGACAACTCAACTCAAGGAGTCATGTATGACGGCATCACTGAGTTTTCTAAGTATCCTGGTTGGAACTGCCGTTTTTATCATAGCAGTATCACCTGTGATACTCATTATTCTTTTAATCAAAGACTGGAAAGGTAATCAACTGTGGTAGACAAATCTATCGAGGTCGATGAAGTCGACCCTGAACTTCAGACGCAACCACTTGTACCTGAGGTACCCAATCCACATACCGATAGTGCAGAAGAACTGCTCGACTATATTAAGGAAAAACCAGGTTCGCTGCTGGAGCTGGCCAATCAGTCGATTGTTTCAGCCAGGCAATTTAATCGAGACATGTTGGTGCAATTGTGCCGTCTGGCAGCAAAGTATGAGAAGAACCCCATCCCTGTACAGCGTCCATTGACCGGCAAGATTCTAATCAGCGCCTTTTATGAGCCTAGCACCCGGACACGACTGTCATTTGAGAGTGCCTGGCATCGACTAGGTGGTGACATTATGTCAATAACAGATGCAGCAACCACAGGGATTGCCAAAGGGGAGTCTTATCAGGATGTGGCAGAGATGCTTAGTGGTTATGGGGATCTGGTTGTATTACGTGATACCAATGAACGGGCCATTTATGAAATGATGGAATCCCTGCGTATTCCCATCATTAATGCCGGTAACGGAGTGGATGAACATCCCACCCAGGCGCTGGCCGATATGTATGCCATTTTCAAGTGGCGCAAGAACCTTATCGAATATGATCTGAAATCAACCGAAAAGGTTCGCGTCGGTATTATTGGCGTGCCAGATCGCATGCGCACTGTCCGCAGCCTGTTGCTTTTTTTGTCACTCTTTCCTGAGTCATGGGAAGAGGTAGTCATCATTAGTAATGCGAAAAAGGTGTTTTCTGAAGGGCAGCGGGAGGAACTGGAAGAGCGTGGTTTAAAGATTCGTGTCAGTGCTGATATGGATAAAGAACTCCCTGAACTGGATATCATTTATATCAATGCCATTGCCTGGGTGGGTGACAGTTATGAAGAGCATGGGATGGAATATAAGCTTGATAAAAATTCCAAAATGAAAGAATCAGCGATTATTCTTCACCCGCTGGCACGAGGGGACGAGTTGTCCACTGATCTGGATAAGACAGAACATAACTGGTATTTCGACCAGGCCCGTGGCGCCGTGTTTATGCGTATGGCGCTACTCACCTGTTACGTCTGGTTATTTTAGCGATGTAGAGTAAGTGTTTATTGAAGGTTATTTATGTGTGGTATAGCGGGAATATTTCATAGTGATCCATCCCAACCGGTGGACCCTCAATTATTAGTCAACATGGCAGCAATACAGTACCATCGAGGCCCCGATGGTTTTGGCTATAAAAAGATTGATGATCGAGGCATAGGTTTCAGTCATGCCCGCCTGTCGATTATTGATCTCAACGAGCAACGCAGTCGTCAACCATTCATGTCAGCTGATGAGCAGTTGTTACTGGCCCATAATGGTGAGTTCTATGATTACAAACGTATTCGCGCAGAACTAACACTTGATGGTGCTCATTTTCGTACCAAGAGTGATTCTGAAATGGTTTTGCACCTTTATCCTCGGTATGGTTTTGAGGATATGTTGCCTTATTTAAGAGGGGAGTTTGCCTTCGCCCTGTATGATAAACGCAAAGATCGTTTAATGTTGGTGCGAGATCGGTTTGGAATTAAACCGCTTTACTGGACTGAGGCCAAGGGTAAGATTATTTTTGGATCAGAATTAAAAGTACTGTTTGCCCATCCCGATGTACCACGTAAATTCAATGCACAGGGGGTTTATCATCAGCTGATGCAAACCATGGTACCTGGCACTACTGCCTTCGATGGGATTCAACAGATCAGGCCAGGCCACTCACTGACCATTGAACGTTACCATGGCAAATTCAAAATCTCAGAACAGAAATACTGGGACATGGATTTCCCTCTCATGAGTGAACGCATCGAACGAGATGAACAGGAATATATCGAAGGGGTTCGCGAACAACTGCTCAATGCCACCCAGTTACGCCTGGAAGCAGATGTGCCGGTGGCCTGCTACCTGTCCGGCGGTATCGATTCCTGTTCTACGCTGGGTATGGCCTCAGCCAGTCAGCAATCACCAGTCAAGGCCTTTACCATCGGTTTTGATGACAGTAATTATGACGAGACCCCCATTGCCACCGAGATGGCCGAATCAGTCGGTGCCGATCAGGATGTGATGTTACTGAAGGCCAATCACCTGTATGACAACTTTGTGGAAACGCTCTGGCATACGGAGCGCACTATTTATAATACTCTGGGTGTGGCCAAGTTGCTCATGAGCCGTCATGTGAATAAGGCAGGCTACAAGGTGGTGGTCACCGGGGAGGGTTCTGATGAACTGTTCGGGGGTTATCCGGCATTTCGACGTGACATGTTTCTACATGGCATGGATACCCTGTCAAAGGCTGAACGTGCCGAGTGGGAAGCGACTCTGGCCGCGGGTAACAAACTCTTTAAGGGCGCCATGCTGGCGGAAAATGAAATTAATGATCACGCCTTAAACAAACTGGTCGGTTTTACCCCAAGTTGCCTGCAGCCCTGGCTGGCCGCCTCGAACCACAGTGGAGGCCTGATGCACGGAGATCTGCAATCGGAAGTGAATGGTTACTTACCGGGTGAGGCCATTGCCAATGCTCTGGATGGTGACATGCTGGAGGGGCGTCATCCTCTGGATAAGGCCCAGTATGTCTGGATCAAGACCATGCTCGAGGGCCAGATCCTCACCTGGGGGGGGGACCGGGTGGACATGGCCAATTCCATGGAAGCCCGCCCACCATTTCTGGATCACCATCTTGCTGAGTATGCCACCCAGTTGCCTCCTTCCATGCGTATCAAGGGTAGAACGGAGAAATATGTTCTGCGTGAAGCCATGAAAGGAGTGCTGCCTAAAGTGCTCTATGAGCGTGAAAAGTTTGCCTTCATGGCTCCCCCCGCCCATACCGATCCAGAAAAATGGTCAGCCATGAAAGTCCTGGCAGATGAATACCTGTCTGACAGCGCTATCGAGGATGCCGGTCTACTGGACAGGGCCGGAGTGAAGTCCTTGTTTGCAGTGCATGAGTCTAATGATACCCCGGCAGCTTCCCAGGTGCAGCTGGATGCGGTCATCAACCATATGATTGGCGTTCAGGTGTTGCACAAACACTTTGTGGAAATGGATGTCCCGAAACAGGCTTACGACAGGGCACAGCAGTATGGCTGGACGGTTTAGGTTTTATTAATTTCAGCTATAAAAAGAAAAACCCCGTCCATGTGGACGGGGTTTTTTGGTCTTACCTGAATACAAATCAGTGCTTAGTTGATGCTCTGGTAGTACTCGATGAGGATCTTGGCCACTTCAGGACGTGAGAATTCCTTAGGCGGGGCAATACCCTGACCCAGCATTTCACGAACCTTGGTTCCAGACAGCAGTACGAAGTCTTCTTTTTCGTGGTCTGGGGCTTCGTTCATCATCACAACCTTGTTCAGTTTCTTTGACCAGGCAGTGTGGTCGGCACGGAAGATTTCGATATCCAGGGCACCGGCAGGGACTTCATCGTCGAAAATGGTCTGGGCGTCGAAGGCACCGTAGTAGTCACCCACACCGGCGTGGTCACGACCGATGATGAAGTGAGTGGCACCCATGTTCTGACGGAAATAGGCATGCAGTACCGCTTCACGAGGACCGGCGTACAGCATGTCGAAGCCGTAACCGGTGACCATGGCGCTATTGGGTGGGAAGTACAGCTCAACCATCTTACGGATAGCGGCATCACGCACAGGGGCAGGGATATCACCCTTCTTCAGTTTACCCAGCAGCATGTGGATAACCAGGCCGTCACAACCGAGGCGGTCCATGGCCATATGGCACAGTTCTTCGTGGGCCAGGTGCATGGGGTTACGCGTCTGGAAGGCAACAATCTTTTTCCAGCCGTGTTCCTGGATTTCATTACGGATTTCAACCGCAGTACGGAAGGTGTCTGGGAACTCAGTCTGGAAGTAGCTGAAGTTAAGAACCTGGATAGGACCAGAAACAGCAACTTTGCCCTGACCGTTAAATGCGGCAACACCCACGTGCTCTGGGTCTTCAGTACGATAGACCTTCTGAGTCATTGTTTTCATCTGGGCATCAGAAACGGTTTCGATGGCTTCTACGTCCATCACGGCCAGAACAGGGTTGCCGTCAACGTTAGGGTCGCGCAGGGCGATACGTTTGGCCTCGCCAATGGCATCGGCAGATTCCAGCAGACACAGGACGGGAACAGGGAAGAAAGAACCGTCAGTCAGGGTCATTTTCTCGGCAGCACCCATGGCGTCAGCCACGTTCATGAAACCCTTCAGCGGGTTGAAGTAACCACCACCCATCATGACCGCATTACCAGCGGCCTGGGAGCTGATTACAACCGAAGGCAGACCTTCAGCTTCTTTGCTCAGTTTGTCGTGTTCAGCTACGTCGTAGACGAAACGCGGTTGTAATTCATCGGATCCGATTGGCTTGATCATGTTATCTCCTCACTCTGGTGGTGCCAATGAGGCACCGTATCGTAAAAATTCTGTTTAAACAGTCAGTTGGGTCACAGTCCACCGTCGGTGGGGCGCGCCTGTGCACAACTGTGTCCATGGACGACCTGAGCCGATCCATTTCGAGGCAAGGAATATACAACAGACTGCGATCAGCTGCATTATCGGGAAATTTATATGGCCATAGATAGCCGGTAATTTAGGAAATACTAATGTTTAAAAAATAACCAATTTTGAAAGTGGAGAGGCTTACTGGTTTTGCCAGGCACTTGAGATGGTATCGGCCAGTTTCATAGGGTCGAAAGGTTTGGCGATAACCTCAATGGCACCCAGTGACTTAAAGTGGGCAATTTCCTGTGGCTGAACTTTGGCTGTCATGAACATTACTGGTGTATTAGTCAGACTGGGCAGTTTACGCAGTTCTTCCAGTGTAGTGGGTCCGTCCATACCAGGCATCATCACATCGAGTAGTATCAGGTCCGGGTTGAAGTCTGGTCCCTGGTCGATGGCCTCCTGTCCGGAGCTGCAGATTTTTAGTTTAAAGCCACCTACATTTTCCAATGCTATTTGGGCGATGGCCTGGATATCCATTTCATCTTCTACATAAAGAATTTTATTCAGTGTAGTCATATTTTTCTCAAATAGTGCTTTAGGCAGCCTGAATCATTTCATATTTCATATGTTGTTATCAACTGATGAACTGATTTGTTATCTGTATGTAATAAGATAATAGATGAAAAGGCTTACATAAGGAGATGTGTAACCGAATTTAACAAATTGATTAGTCGATTGAAGTCACTGTCTTCTTATTACTAATCGACCTCACTGGTTTCTATAAGCTGTTTTATAGGTGATCCAGATTTGTTTCTGTGTCTTATGTCCCTTGCCAGAGCCAGGATCAGCTTTTTTTTACCTTTTGTGAGTAAACCAATATTCACTTCTACAGGGAACTGGCTGCCGTCTTTTCGTTGGTGGGTGCTTTCGACATGATAGTTATTTTGTGTTTGCAAAATGCTCGACAATTTTTCAAAACTAACGGGAGTTGGCCCAACATCAATATCTTCTATCTTGAGTGCCAGTAGTTCTGTACGGCTATATCCCAGGCTTTTGCAGGCCTGTTGATTGATATCGATAATTCGTCCTTTCATATCGTGTAATAGAAAAGCATCAACGGCATTTTCTACCAGAATGCGAAAATTATTTTCACTAGTGGATAAGGCAAGTTGAAGTTTTTCAAGTTCGGCTATTTTGTCCTGCAATTGACGAGTACGTCGATCAATTTTTATTTCCAGTTCTTCGTTGGCCTGGTTGAGTGCAATTCGGTAATTACGGTATTCAGTGATGTCTCTAGTAATGCCTTCAACACCAGCAAAATTACCATCGGTATCGTAAATAAAACAGGCATTGGTAGAAACCCAGAGGATCGTCCCATTTTTGTGACGTAATGCGGCTTCGTAAGCCTCAACAACCCCGTTATTATTTTTAAGACTATCCAGAAAAAACTGTCTTTCATAGGGATCGGCATAATAAGAGGACATTGTAGTGCCAAGAATTTCTTCTGGTTTGTAGCCAAACATTTTTTCAACCGAAGGCGATACCATGGTGATCTTGCCGGCTACATCTGTCCGATAGAAGGTATCCAGCATATTGTCGATTATTGCCTGCAATTCCTGCCTGGATGCATCGAGTTCCTGGTGGGTTTCCTTTAACTGACTGATATCTGCGACAGAGACAATGCGCATCGTGCTGCCAGACAACTCAAGTGTTTTTGCCTGGATCTGAACGGGAAAAGTTTTACCTTCTTTATCTTGAGCAAGAAGTTCATAAGGCCCATCATTTCCCTGTGACAAATTCATTTTTGCTTCTTCAAGGGATTCAGGAGCAACAAATTCCAGTACATGTCGACCAATGACTTCGTCCCGGGTAAAGCCAAACAACCTTTCAACCTGATTATTGACATCCGTCACGATTCCATTGTCGTGGAAAAAAAGGATTTCAAAAGAGGCTTCAAAGAAGTTGCTCAGGCGTTGCTCACTTTTTCTTATCGCAGTCTGGTATAACTTTCTGTCTGATATGTCGGTAATATTAGCGCGAATCAGCCGGCGCTTGGGAAAGGGCATACGGGAAAGTCTGACTTCACAGGTAAAAGGATTATCTTCACCATTCGTGAAGGTATATTCAAAAATTAAAGGTAAACCATGTAAGGCCCGTTCGAGATAATGGGATAGAGGTTTCTTGTTTTTTCGTAAGTTACTGGCCAATTGCTCGAGTTTCAAATCGAATAAGTCCTGCTTATCCATGAGGAAAAGTTCACAGGTACGTTCATTGGCTTCGATGATAGAGTTTTGCTCTGCATCGATAATTAGAATCGCATCTGGTGAATTCTCTACAAGTGAGCGATAACGTTTTTCACTGTCCAGCAGGGTTTGCTGGATTAGTTTGCGATCAGTAATATCGCGAATAATAACCAGACTGGCATTTTTTCCATGCCATGTCGTTACCGCAGCCGTTAATTCAACAGGGACTGCATTGCTCTGTTTGTTTCTGAAATGGGCTTCGTATTGTTTGGCGACATCTTCGCCTCGCAGGCGCCGTTGATGAATTTCCAGTACCTGTTGAGCCTCATCTGGGTGAACAATATCGATTAATTTGAGTTTGAGTAGCTCGGTGTTGTTATAGCCAAGGATTTCACAGGCCCGCTGGTTAGCATAAACCAGTTTTTCATTTTGAACGATAAAAATACCGTCATGAGCATTATCGGCCAGGGCATGAAAGTCGATAGCCTGAATATTTAATAACTCAAGTCGTGAGGCTAATAAACGATAGCCGAGCCAGAGACATAACAGAATTAGTAGCGTGATTAACAGTGTTTGGTTAACGGGTAATTCAAGGTTAAGGGTAGATTCAATAGCCTCAGTTTTTCCCGCATACAGGCAGATCGCCATCACGAACAGGGTTCGTATGTGGTGGTAAAAAGCACTAAGTTGTATTCGTATCAATTTCATTTATAAAAACTAGGTTCATATCAATGGCTGCTATTTGATGTTTGAAAATAACATGTCTTGAGTCGAACTCGAAGCCATAAAACAAGGAAAATTAGAGGAATATATAGAAATATTGTGTATTTGTTGAGCAATTGGGAAGAGAGGAGGCCTCCAATACGGGTCTTATCCAGGCTTGTGACTAGGTGATGGTATTTGATGTGGTTATATAGACAGGAATTTCGATTACCATAGTGGTTCCTTTGCCTAAGGCAGTTGTGTATCTAATACGTCCGTTGTGCTTATCGGTAATGGCCTTGACGATGGACAGTCCCAGGCCGGTTCCCCCTTTTTGGCGACTATCGGATGAGTCAGACTGGGTGAACTGATCGAACAGACTGGGTTGAAATTCTTCTGGAATACCATCACCGTGATCGGTAACACTGATACACACATTATTCTTATCATGTTCAACAGCCAGTTCAACCACATCATGTTCTGGTGAAAATTTGGCGGCGTTCGACATCAGGTTATTCATGACCTGCATAAGACGATCATGGTCACCCATAACCATAATTTCATCCTGCCGCTGGGTAATTTTAAATTTAACATTGAACTGATTAGCATAGGCTTCATTATTTTCAACCGCCTGTTCAATGAGCGACATAACCTCAAGTGGTTTAAACTGAAAATCCAGCTGACCAGATTCGATTTTCTGGATATCAAGAATGTCATTAATCAATAATAAAAGGCGGTCAGTGTTGTTGCTGGCGATTTCGATCATGCGCTGAATTTGCTCGGGTATGTCACCAGCCGCACCACCGGTGATCAGGCCCAGTGAACCGCGGATAGAGGTTAGAGGTGTTCGTATTTCATGACTCACGGTTGAGATAAATTCATTTTTCATACGGTCAACTTTTTTCCGTTCAGTGATATCACGTACCATGGCAATGAAGCGGGGTGACTGATCTTCATGGGAAATATACTGGAGAATAACCTCAACCGGGACCAGGCCACCATCTTTGCAACGGTAGTCAGTTTCAAAATTGAGTGAGAGTTGTTTTTGATTAACCAGCGGTTCAACAAAACTTCTGAAGTCCTCTTCTGTTTTTAATTTATAGTTAATCTCATAGGGGTGCATTTGTAGGAGTTCTTCAGTGGTATAACCCACCAGAAAACTGGCACCCTGGTTAACATAAAAATACTGTAAATTATCTGAATCAAACATAAAGACACAGTCCTGGGTCTGATCCAGGGTGGCCTTGAAACGTGACAACTCGTCCTTGATCTGTTTTTCTTCCGTGATGTCCTCTGATAGACCCAGCAAGTAACGAGGTCTACCCTGAGCATCGGTGATAACAGTTTTGCGGGTATGAAGAATACGTTCACCCTGGGGTGTCTGGATGGGTTCTTCCTGAATATCGACTGTTTGTCCCGCCTTTAACACTTCCCGGTCTTTGGCAGTGAAAAAGTCGGCCTGCTCCTTTGGAAAGAAGTCATAATCATTTTTACCGATTAATTTATCTCGCGATGTCCCTAGTAGTTCTTCGCCGGCACGATTAAAACGGGCAAAGCGCAGATCATCGGCATCTTTAAGAAACATCATCAGGGGCAGGTTGTCGAGTATGGTGGCAAGCTCACGTTCACTTTGTTTCAGGTTTAGTTCTGTATGCTTGCGCTCCGTTACATCCATGAACATGGCTGCCATGGTATTGGGTTCGGTCTGGAAGGCATATACGTCATAGGCTCCGACAATGTTTTGCTTGTCATCATAATAGGTATCATCATTATGCCAGGGGATGCCATCTTTGGCAGCACGGCGATAAGCCTCAGGAATTTCATCAGGCAGGAGGGGAAAGGCCTGTTGGATGGTTTTACCAATAAATTGTTGGCAATCAATACCGAGGATATCATTTGCTGCCTTGTTAAAATCAGAAAAGATCAGCTCATTATCGATAAGCCGGTAAATAAAAATACCCATGGGCGATGAGTCAACCACACTTCTGAATTTTTTCTCCGAGGCCAGCATGGCCTCTTCGGCTAGTTTACGCCCACTAATGTCCAGCCAGTAACCGGCCAGTTCCTGGGGTTCACCTTGTTCATCCCGTATTAACTGGAGCTCATCCTGCATCCAGTGATACTGGCCATTATGGTCCTTGAATCGGTATTGATGTGTATGATGGCCATGCTCAAATAACTGTCCAAGCTCATTTAGAGTGGCTTCTCTGTCATCGGGATGAATATTATCAATCCAGAAGTTTGGATTACTGGTAAATTCTTCCGGTTCGTAGCCCAGCTGTTGTTTGATATTGGGGCTGATAAAGGTTGCGCCGAAATCTCCATGGGCCCGGGCGGTATAGAATACGACCGGTGACTGACTGATGACCCTCTCCAGTTCTGAGCGGGCCTCTTGTAACTGGCGATCTTTTTCCATTGCCTCATCCCTGGCCTGAATGGAGGCAATCATATTGGCGCAGGTTGTGACAAAGGGCTCCAGTTGTTGCAGGACGTTTTGATCATAGCCTTCGCTACGGTTGGCGATACCCGCCATTCCCACCAGCCTGTCGCCACTGAATATGGGAATACCCAGGAAGGCATTTAAAGGGGGGTGACCCTCGGGAATGCCTGTGGCACGTTCATCATGGGCCGGGTCATTACTGATGACCGCCTCACCGGTGACCATCACCTGGCCGAACAGGCTATCAAGATTATAAAACTCCAGACCACTCTCAACATTATCTGCATAGAATCGTCGGGTTTCCTCATTCCAGGCAATATTGGTAATGGCATGGGTCTTTAGATAGGGTGTCCCATCATCCTGTTTCATAACTTCGCCAATAAACCCGTATTCACTGTCACCCACTTCCAGCAGGCCTGCGAGCATGATCTCAAAGGCATGTTGTGTGGTGGGTTCACCAATGAAGGCCGTCTGGGCACGGCTGATGGTATTTAATAGTCGGTAGTTTTGCTGGACTTCCTCGGTGCGGGCTTCGACCTCATCTTCGAGGTTTGCATTCAGGGTACGAAGTTCCTGGTGTGAGCTGAAGACATTGTCGGCCATCTCATACAGGGCACGAGAGAGAATACCGATTTCATCATTGCGTTTGATCGGCAGGTCAGGAATTTCACCCTGATTAAAACCCTGCAGGCTGGCCGCAATCTGTTTCAAAGGCCTGACTAACAGATTCCCAAAGGCAGCGGCAAGCAGAATACTCAAAATGACCAATGAGACAACAATGGCCGAACTCTGTTGCAGGACACGGCTTTCTTCTTCGATGAGTGCATCCAGGCTGCGAGTCAGGCCAATACCAATAAACTGATCCGGATTCAGTTTGATGAAGGGGATTTTGACAAATACCAGGATATTTCCGGTCTTGTCATTTGGAATAGCGTAAAAGTCTTTTTGTGTATTGCCGGGTGCATAGAGGCTGGCCAGTTGGGGAAAATCTTCCTGGATACGAAAATAGTGCCCCAGTTCGATGGCAAAACGCCGTTCCGGTTGAGGGTGACTGATATAGGCCCCCTGGCTGTTGGTGACATAGAGATTTTGCTGGTTGCTGGCATAAAGATTTTCCAGGTCGGACAATAGCACCGACATATTCAGATTGATGATGACGATGGCAAACAGTTTACCCTGATCATAGATGGGTTTAGCGCAGCGTAAAACTGGAGTATGGGGTTCTGTTATTTTACCAAACTCACGGTTCAGGTTGATGGGGGAGAAATATATTTCACCGGGTTTGAGTTTTGTGATGTCCTTGAAATAATCTGTCTGGCTTTTGTCCTGCAAGCTTTTTGGAGGCAGGGTGATAATGCCTGAATTTATTCTTTCGACTTTGACCCACTCATGACCATTTGCCTTTAACACCCGAACCTGTAAATAAGAGGGGTTGGTTGACAGCAGGGTGCGGGACAGACTGGTCAGCCGCTTGAGCCATTGCTGACTGCTGGACTGGCCGACCGGATCATAAGCCTTATTATTCTGAGCACGTATCAGGCCCGGTATGGGGGGAGATTCAGAAAGGAAACTCACATCACGCTGTAATTCATCTACATGATCAGTGATATGCAGGCCATCACGTTGCAGATTCTGAGACAGCTCTATCAGCGCATGATTTGTGAGAATGTCGACACTATTTTGATACAGGTAATAACTGATGGTACCCGCAGTCATACTGACCAGCAGCACCACGATCAGAATCAGTCTGGTGGAAATGGATAGCGTCATGCAGCGCCCGTGGGTCAATTATTATTTAGAGCATTCCTGCCCTGCTTACCTGTTACTGTAGCGCCTGCTAAAAAAGATGGCAATCAGGATAAGTGTAATGACAAGCAGGCCAATAAGCACGGGTTTCATAATGGAAGGCTTGGAAAACGGTTCCACGCCAAGATCAGTAAGCAGTTTCTTTACTGGCTCATAATCCAGTGCATCGGTCCAGCCCATGTATTTACCGGCTTTGGCTGCAGTATGATTTTTACCGATTTGTTTTAACACGCGTTTGACCTGGGCAACGAGACGTTCATCGGTCTTGGGCAGACTGGCAAAAGGCCATTCCGGGTAGAGGGGGGAGCTGCGGAAAAAGGGGAATTCTTGAGTCGATTGTGGGTTCAGGACACGGACCGTACGTAGGTCTACCTTGCCCTTATCCGCCAGCCGCTCCAGCATATCAGTACGTACCATCCCGGCATGGACCTTTTTAGATAGCACTGCCTCGACCACCCTGGGTTGTTTGCCTGGAAAGGTCACACTTGTAAAATCTCGGTCAGGGTCAATGCCATGTTCTTTTAATACCTTCAGACCAACTCGCCAGCCACCAAAACCAATAGGGTTGACCCCCATGAAGCTTTTGCCTTTGAGATCTTCCAGTTTGAGGATATTGGTATTGTCGACATGGGTGAAAATCACTGAACCAAACTGGGTCTGGGCCGTACCACGGCGATTATTTATCAATGTCAGGAGTGCCTTGGCACCCACCAGGACCTCCAGCTCGACATAAGTTGCCGGGTTGGTCAGTATCAATTCAAACTTGTTCAGTCGTGCATCGGCAATCTGCCGTTTAAGGCTGATATAGGGCAGCATCTTAAACTGATATTCAGGTAAGGCCTGATTCAGGTAATCAATCGTCGGCCCCCATTTTTTCATGGCCCTGTCCACACCAGAATGGGCGCGCACGGCCACTCTGACTTCCTCTGACCAGGCGGCCCCTGAATAGAAACAGCTACTGAACAGGATCAGAAGGAAAGGAAATGCCGAATTGAATGTTGTAATTATTTTCATTTAATTGAGGAGATAGTTATTACCAATATCGATACATATTTATAAGGATAACCATATCAGAGCAGGATTATTCAGAACAGAATGTTAAAGATTGTTAATTCTATCAGATACACAAAGTTAAAAGCTGGATTATTCAATCGAGCTTTCAGTGACATCTATTTTAACACAGGCTGGCAGGCAGATCTCAAAGCGAGTTCCTTCACCTTCTTTGGATTCAAAATAGATCTTACCTTGATGGCGTTCAACAATGGATTTGACAATATTCAGGCCAAGACCGGTACCCCCCACCTGTCGGCTGTTAGAGGCATCCCACTGGGTGAAGCGATCAAAGAGTTTGTTATAAAACGCCTTGGGGATGCCAATACCATGATCCTGCACATAGAGATAACACAGGTCATCATCCCGATAGATTCCAAGCTCAATGTCCTGCCCCGGTTTGGAAAACTTGGCGGCATTGGATAACAGGTTGGTAATGACCTGGGTCAGTCGATGAGGATCGCCCATGATGATAGCATTGGGATCGGTTTGTTCTATGTTGAAAGATACTTGATATTGTTCGGTCAGGGATTGATTGTCTGCGACAGTCTGTTGTAACAGTATGTCCAGTTGCACAGTCTGCATTTGAAAATCCACATCGGCCGATTCTATTTTCTGAATGGTCAGTAGATCTTCGATCAGGTGTAATAAGCGGTCAGTATTGTTATGAGCGATCCCAATGAGTTCATTAAACTTCTCCTCATCTGGTCTGATATAGCCATCATGTAAGAGTCCAATCGCGCCACGGATCGAGGTCAAGGGGGTGCGCAGTTCATGGCTGACAGTGGCGACAAATTCATTTTTTATTTGATCAATGCGCTTGTGTCCTGTTATGTCATGGCTGGCACCCAGCACACCAATATTATCGCCATGTGGGTTTGTAAGGGGTATCAGGCTGCAGTTTATCCAGCTGCTTTGACCGTTGACCCTGCTAATACACTGTTCACGATTCAATACGGGCTGGCCGCTTTCCACTACCTCCTGTTCATTGCACTGGCAGAGTTTTTGTCGACCATGGTCGGGTAATTCAGTATCACTCAGGCCAATAATTTCATCGGGTAAGAGTCCGAGTTGATCGGCAAACAGTTTGTTACAGCCAAGATATCGACCCAGATTATTTTTCCAGTAGACACTGACCGGGATGGTATCAATAATCCAGCTCAGCATCTGGCGCGATTCTTCCAGGTCGTACTGTGACTTGAGCATGGCCTTTTCACTATTGATACTCTTTTGCCGCAGGCTGATGTTCTGGCGAGTAGTCTGGTAACTGTTTCGCACGTTATTGATCATCACCAGCATAAATATGCCTGATACCAATAGCATGGCCAGATTAATACTGTCTGGCATTTGCCAGAGTTTATATATCAATGGCAATAGAACCGGTGGCATGAAAAACAGGAAGCTCTGCCACATGGCGGCCAGGCTCACGGCACCGGCCGCAATCACACCGGCGATGGCAAAGGCAATCAGGATCTGATGGGGAAGCGAGTCTATGGGATAAAGCCAGATACTGACACTTCCCCAGGAACAGCCTGCCAGAAAGGCTCCCAGAATAAACAGGCGTGACCAGAAGACAGGGTCTGGCTGTTCAGTACGATGATAAGCAAGATAAAGCAGACCACGAAGCAGGATGACCACACCAGAACCAGCCAGCCACAGCATCAGGTTATCGGCTGGTACTACCTCATGGATGACCTGGGCCAGGATTAGAAGGGCCAAACTGGTTCCAATCAGGGAAACCGGCAGGGCACGAAATACCAGTTTTAATTGTTCATCCAGGAGTACATCAGCTTGTCGGGTAATATTCATTCATCAACGGCAGGGTGGTGATTTTATAGAAACAGCTTATTAGTGTTTACTATATTAAATTTGACAGGATGCTGCTGTTAAAGATTGTTACAGTTAAAGGAAAGACCCGCATTAAGCGGGCCTTCGGTCTTACTCACTTCACTCGAAATAAACTATTGCAAATACAGGAACAGGGCGCCATTACCACGGCGAATATTGAGTAACAGGCTGCGACTTTTTTTCATCTGCTGTTGCATCTCGGTCACACTCTTCACGTCCCGGCGGTTGACCGAGGTGATCACATCCCCGGGACGAAGACCTGCATTCCAGGCAGGGCTGCCACGATCCACTTCGGTGAGTATGACGCCTTTCACATGGCCATATAGCCGAGAATCCTGTTCGATATCGGCCAGGGTGGCCCCGGTCAACTGGCCGTGGAGTTTTTCACCTCCGAGGTTCTTGGCCTCGGCTTCCACCACCTTGGCGCGAATGGTCTTGTTACGACCTTCACGCAGCACATTCAGTTCCACGGTTTCCCCCACCCGCAGCAGGCCCAGGGTGTTGCGCAGGGTGTCGGCATTTTTCACCTGGCGGCCATTGATGTGGGTGACGATGTCACCGGGTTGCAGGCCCCCCTTGTCGGCCGGGGAACCGGGCACTACCTGGGTAATGACGGCGCCACGGTGGTCTTTGAGATTAAAGGCCCTGGCCAGTTCCGGGTTCAGGTCCTGGGCCTGAGCGCCCAGGCGGCCTCGTTTCACCTCACCGTGCTTGAGTAACTGCTGCATGATGTCTTTGGCCATATTAATAGGTATGGCAAAGCCGATACCGATATTGCCACCACTCTTGGAGAAAATGGCGGTATTGATACCGATCAGCTCACCGGCCAGGTTGACCAGGGCGCCACCGGAGTTACCGGGGTTGATAGAGGCATCGGTCTGGATAAAGTCTTCATAGCCTTCGATACCCAGGCCGCTACGACCCAGGGCAGAGACTATCCCCGAGGTAACGGTCTGGCCCAGGCCAAAGGGATTACCAATGGCCACCACAAAATCACCCACCGCCAGTTTGTCAGAGTCGGCCATGGGCAGGGCGGTAAGCTTCTCGGCCGGTACCTGGATCACGGCCACATCGGTGTCCGGGTCGGCCCCGATCAGTTTTGCCCTGAGGATACGCCCATCACGCAGGGTCACAGAAATTTCATCGGCCTTGGCGATCACATGGTTGTTGGTGAGAATGTAGCCTTGCTTGGCATCCACAATCACACCGGAACCCAGACTGGCGGTTTTTTTCTCCCGGGGTCGGCTCTGTAACTGATCACCAAAGAAGTGACGGAAGAAGGGATCGGAAAACAGGGGATTCTCCTGCACCTTAATGGTGGCCGAGGTGGCGATATTGACCACCGCCGGGGTGGTGTCTTTTAGCATCGGCGCCAGGCTGGGGAGCTTGTTGCCCTGACTATCAAAAAAGGGCAGCCCGGCCTGGGCCTGTGCGATACCTATATATAAGAGGGTGAACCCCAGAATTAACTTCATACACCTGCGGTGCAGCCAGGTTTTTTTCATTTGTTGTTTTCCTTTCTACTTGCTGGGTGCCATTGCGGCACCGGTTTTAATTCAGGTTCGAACCCACACTGCAAGAAAAGACCACAGGGGGTGAGTAAAAGTTCAATGCGGTTTTATTACCACGGGGACACGGGGAAAACATAATTATTGAATCACCACCCCCCAACCCCCTCCTTGAAGGAGGGGGAGCTTACTCCCTCCCCTTGCAAGGGGACGACGTACAGGGAAGTACTAGTATCGCGGGGGATATGGAAACTGGGAGCGATTGGCAGGGGTGGGGTAGTTAAAATGGCAAAGGCCATTCAGCATTACGGCAACCCTGGGCCCCGGTCGTTCCCGCCATCCATGACTCCCCATGACATTAGCATATCCTTGCGCATCATCCTGCAAGAAGGGGATAACTCCCTCCCTTTGCAGGGGACGACGTAGTATCGCGGGAGATATGGAAATTGGGAGCGATTGGCAGGGGTGGGGTGATCAAAATACATGAAGTTTATCCTTTTCCCAGTGTTCCCCTTGGTTAATCTTTCATCATGTAAGTAAGTCCTAACTCCCCAGACCCTGATATTACAGGATTTTTTCAACCACAATATATTGTATATGCTCCTGTGGATAAGTCTGTGAGTAAGCTGTGACCGTCCTGTTTGAAACCTGTGTAAGTTATTGATTTATAACAATTCAAAATCTTTTCTCAATATTAGCCAATGCTTGTTGACTTCATTGATCGTTAGTCCTAAGCTTCACTGCGACACAACATCTAGTGTTTGGTGCACAAAGAAAAGGGAATAAGCACTAGGCCATTGACGATGCGCCCGTCCTGCCCCCGGATCGCGCAGACAAAAAGCAAGATTAACTAATAAAAACAAGACCTTATAACTCGGAGGATATGCCGTATTATGAAACCTGTGCAGCTTAAAGCCGTAAGCCGAACGACACCAGCCGACATCCCATTACAAAGTGCCTCGGAAGATATCTGGGATAAAAAATATCGCCTCAAGAGTAAGGAAGGTGAGCACATCGACACCAGCATCGATGACACCTATAGCCGTGTGGCCCTGGCCCTGGCCGAGGTCGAGGCCCCTGAAAAGCGTGAGTACTGGCACGAGCAGTTCCTCTGGGCCCTGCGCCACGGTGCCATTCCTGCCGGGCGCATCACTTCCAATGCCGGTGCCCAGCAGCACAAGCCTGCTACTTCAACCATCAACTGCACCGTGTCCGGCATTGTGGAAGATTCCATGACCAATATATTAGAGAAGGTGCAGGAAGCGGGTCTGACCCTCAAGGCCGGTTGTGGTATCGGCTATGAATTCTCCACCCTGCGCCCCAAAGGGGCCTATGTTTCCGGCGCCGGGGCCTATACCTCCGGGCCGCTGTCCTTCATGGATATCTACGACAAGATGTGTTTCACCGTGTCTTCGGCCGGTGGCCGTCGCGGTGCGCAAATGGCCACCTTTGATATCGGTCATCCCGACGTGATGGACTTCATCCGCGCCAAGCGGGAAGACGGTCGCCTGCGTCAGTTCAACCTGTCGCTGCTGATCACCGACGAGTTCATGCAGGCCGTGAAAGACAATAGCGACTGGCAGCTGGCCTTCCCCATTACCGAGAAGGAAGCCGAGCAGGACAAGATTGGTCTCAACGATCCCAAGCAGGTGGTCTGGCGCGAATGGCCGGTGACTGACAAATACATCACCAGCAAGGAAGGCCTGGTGGCCTGCAAGATCTACAAGACCATCAAGGCCCACCGCCTGTGGGACATGATCATGGCCTCTACCTATGACTTCGCCGAGCCCGGTTTCATTCTCATCGACAAGGTCAACGAGATGAACAACAACTGGTTCTGTGAAAACATCCGTGCCACCAATCCATGCGGCGAACAGCCATTACCCCCATACGGATCATGCTTATTAGGTTCGGTCAACCTGACCAAGTTTGTGCGTGACCCCTTCACCAAGGATGCCTGGTTCGACTGGGACGAGTTCAACAAGACCGTCGCCATTTTTACCCGCATGCTGGACAACGTGGTGGAGATCAATGGCCTGCCCCTGGAAGGTCAGCGTGATGAGATCCTTTCCAAGCGCCGTCACGGCATGGGTTTCCTGGGTCTGGGTTCCACGGTCACCATGCTGCAGATGAAATACGGCAGCGAAGACTCCGTCGAGTTTACCGAAAAGGTCTCCCGCGAACTGGCCATGACCGGCTGGCACACTGCCCTGGAACTGGCACAGGAAAAGGGCCCGGCCCCCATCATGGAAAAAGACTTCAAGGTCACCAAGGAAATGCTGCGCAAGCGTCCTGAAATGAAAAAGGACGGCTACAAGGTCGGCAGCAAGATCAAGGGCAAGCTGCTGCACGCCAAATACAGCCGTTATATGCAGCAGGTTGCCGAGGTGAATCCAGACCTGGTCGATCAACTGGCCGAGACCGGCGCGCGCTTTACCCACCACAGCTCCATTGCCCCCACCGGCACCATCTCCCTGTCACTGGCCAATAACGCCAGTAACGGTATCGAGCCAAGCTTTGCCCATCACTATGCCCGCAACGTGATCCGTGAAGGCAAGAAGAGCAAGGAGAAGGTGGATGTGTATTCCTTCGAACTACTGGCCTACCGCGACATGATCAACGAAAAGGCCATGCCTTACTCACAGGAGCAGGACGAGCAACTGCCCGAGTACTTTATTACCGCCGAAGACATCACACCCAAAGAGCATGTCGATATCCAGGCGGCGGCGCAGAAGTGGGTGGACTCCAGTATTTCCAAGACCGCCAATGTCCCCACCGATTACGACTACGGTGACTTCAAGGACATCTACACCTACGCCTATGACCAGGGCCTGAAGGGTTGCACCACCTTCCGCTTCAACCCCGAAGCCTTCCAGGGCGTACTGGTAAAAGAGTCGGATCTGGAAAACACCACCTATCGCTTCAAACTGGAAAGCGGTGAAACGATTGAAGTGAAGGGTAATGAAGAGATTGAATATGATGGTGAGATGCATTCAGCAGCCAATTTATTCGATGCCCTGAAAGAAGGCTATTACGGGCGTCTGTAAGTTAGCGCAAAGTAATGTAAATAAAACCCCATACCATTCCCTCTCCCCTTTGGGGAGAGGGTTAGGGTGAGGGGAAGTAAAGTGAAGTAAAGAGTTAGCCACGGAGGTCTGGAAAACCCGAAGTAAACAAACATCCTCACGGATGCCCACCAATGCAACAGCAAGGGCAAGGGTGAGGGGGAGGGGGAGAAAAAATGCAAAACGGCAAACTACAAAAAGTTGTTTTCGGGTTCCCGGGTCTTCGTGGCCCTTATATAAGTCCCCTCTCCCTCTGGGAGAGAAGGCTTTTTAAAGTCCCCTCTCCCCTTTGGGGAGAGGGCCAGGGTGAGGGGTAAATTTAAATGACGCGCAGACGCAACACACAGCAAAGACGCATCAAAGAAAACACAGTGAGGAGAAGCAGACAATGGCTGTTAAGATTGAAAGTAAAATAGTCGGCTACGAAGTTGCCAAAGACACAGTTGAAGATGACACCGCCGGTGATCGCGCCATCGCCGAAGTCAAAGGTGAGTTAAAAGAAGATACCAACATCGTGCACATGCACGAGAAGGTCGAGCGCCCCGAAATGCTGCTCGGCTCTACCTACAAAATCAAAACCCCGCTCACCGAGCATGCCCTGTATGTCACCATCAATGACATGATCCTCAATGCCGGCACCGAGCACGAACTGCGTCGCCCCTTTGAAGTGTTCATCAACTCCAAGAGCATGGACCACTTCCAGTGGATCGTCGCCCTGACCCGAGTCATCTCCGCCGTGTTCCGCAAAGGTGGGGACATCACCTTCCTGGTCGAAGAACTCAAGGCTGTGTTTGACCCCAGTGGCGGTTACTTCAAAAAGGGCGGCAAGTACATGCCCTCACTGGTGGCCGAAATCGGTGACGCCATCGAATGCCACATGCGCATGATCGGCTTCCTCAAAGACGAAGGTCTGGACGAACACCAGCAGAAACTGATTGCCGAAAAACGCGCCCAGTATGAAGGCACTGTAAAACAGGCGGAAGAGAATGCGCCTAGTGAGTTTCCGGCAGGGTCATCGCTTTGTGGGAAGTGTAGTACCAAGGCGGTGATTAAGATGGATGGGTGTCTTACCTGCCTCAATTGCGGCGACAGCAAATGCGGTTAAGAGCGGCGCGAGGAATCCGCATACGGCGTTGCGGCACTTTCTGAGAATGCTCATGTACTACATGTACACTCCGCTTCTCAGAAAGCACCGCGCCTTGTCTGCGAATCCCTCGCTTGCTCTTAATGGCGTAGAAAACAAAAAGGCAGCTTCGGCTGCCTTTTTGTTTTGAGGTTATAGGTATGGAAGAGTTATTAAAAAAAATATCCTCATATAATCTCTTTAATTATTTATTCCCAGGTATTCTGTTTTCGGTGTTCGTTGATAATTATACAAAATACACATTAAGACATGACGATATATTTACTAGCTTGTTTATATTTTATTTTGTCGGTTTAGTGATCAGCAGGTTTGGTTCGTTATTTATCGAGCCAGCATTTATTAAATTAAGGCTAATCCAATATGCGGGTTATAAGGAATTTCTTTCTGCTGAAAAAGAAGATAAAAAGATTGGAGTGTTATTAGAGCAAAATAATGTATATAGAACTATTTGCTCTATGCTGGTGTTAATGTTTATTGTGATTGGCTATGAGAAACTATCAATCTGGCTGGAAATATCAATAATCAGTACAAAACATATGTTTGGAATTGTTTTGTTGGTAATGTTTGTTTTTTCATACAGAAAACAAACAAGATATATAAAATCAAGGATTGAGAGGAATAAAAAATGAGTGTTATTAAGTCATTATCTGTTGGTGATGGTGATATGTTTTACATAAATCATAGCAGTGATAATTTTACAATTATTGATTGTTGTATGACAGGTGATAATAAGCGTTACATAACAGCAGAATTAAAAGAACTATCAAGTAGTAAAGGTATAACTAGATTTATATCTACTCACCCAGACAATGACCATATTATGGGTTTGAAATATCTTGATAATGAAATTGATATTGTTAATTTTTATTGTGTAAATAACAAAGCAGTAAAAAGTGAATATACAGATGACTTTATAAGATACTGTAACCTTCGCGATTCTGATAAAGCATTTTATATATATAATGGCTGCAGCCGAAAATGGATGAATGATTCAGATGATGAGCGTGGCTCAGCCGGTATTAGTATACTTTGGCCAAAAATGGATAATTTATATTTTAAAAATGCACTGAAAGAGGCAGAAATAGGTAGGAGTCCAAATAATATTTCACCAATCATACAATACAGTTTAGAAGGGGGAGTAACGGCTGTCTGGATGGGTGATCTTGAAACTGAGTTCTTGGAGCTTATAGCAGGTGAGCTTGAATTACCAAAAACAGATATACTGTTTGCCCCGCATCACGGTCGAGATAGTGGGAGGATACCAAATGAGTTGCTTAAAATGATGTCACCTAAGATTATTGTCATAGGTGAAGCACCATCCAGACATCTTAATTATTACAATGGCTACAATACGATAACACAAAATTCAGCTGGTGATATTGAGTTTGATTGTGACGGTTCGCACGTGCATGTTTTTGCAGGTAATAGACAATATAGGGTTAATTTTTTACAAAGAAATAATGATTTGTCTTCATTGCCACACTATGTAGGCACTATGCCAACCCATGCTTATGATGTTAAACAGTTTGAAGAGCTTGTAAACATTTTATGCCAGTCTAGGTAGATTTATATTTAAAGAAAACGTGAGTGAAAATGAATGCGGTAAAAAAATCGGCATATCTTGACCAGAATGTTCTTGTATACATTGTGGATCATGCAGACACCGAATTTTTCCAAGTGCTAGATAAATACACTGTAGTGTATTCTGATGAAACATTATGCGAAATACGACGCTATGATGAGGTAGATGGATTAAAGTATATACAGGTATTAGAAAATTTAGATGCTAAGTATATGGTGGCTGGTTTATTCCGAAAAGATTTTCCACAACTAAAACCGAATTTTGTAGATAAGCCTCCAATTGAGATATATCGAAATTACTGTTATCTCAATAAAGATAAAAATGAAGTGAGTGAAAATTTAGCAGAATTTTCTCATAAGTTTTATGGTGGGAAACGCGACAAATCATTTAAAGATATTTTTTCGAAGGGAGAAAGTAATCTTTCAGATATTTTTGATAATTTACTAAATGATATGAAAGATTTATCAATGGGTACAGAATATTTTTCAAGTGTGTTTGAAATATTAAAAGAAGAGAACATTAAGGTAAACAGCAAGATATTGAAAAATCTAAACGGCAGTATTGAAAACGAAAGTGAATATGATGCTGTAAACGATTTTAGGAGTAGTTTCTCTTTATCATCAAATGAACTAAATAATATCACGGGTAATAACGTGGCGTTTAAAATATGGAAAACTGTTATAGAAAAAAATAACAAAATTACGGATTCTATTTCCATAGAACAGTTTTTTGGTATAGATGTTGATTCTGTGTATGGATTGGATGAAATATCAATAAGTGAAAAAATTATTCGAATGTATAACATGTTGAATTTTATTGGATACTACCCCGATCAAAAATTACACCTGGACGGAAAGTTTATATCAAGCACCAGCGACTCCACTCATGCAGTAATGGGGGCGCACGCTGATGTGTTATTTACTATTGATAAGCGTTTTGCCAGAAAAATAGAGGCTATATATGAATATCTAAATATTAAGGTTGAGGTAATAAATCCACTTAAAATATTGAAAGCTGTATGAAAAACCGTGTCAGAGCAAAAAGGTGCCGGAGGGAATATTTTTTAACCAGTAGTTCAGTTTGTTGAATGTTAGGGAACAGACCACGGTTTCGAAAAATGGATAGGCAAGGATAAGTGATATGGACTACAAAACTATTTTCGTAAAAAGGTGCCGGAGGGAATATTTTTTAACCAGTTAAGGGTGTGCCTGAATTACCCGAATCTGAAAAATCGGGTTAAAGAACAATTGTTTCTAATGTAAAAGTAAAAATTAAGTGCATCAGAGAACATTTATTATAATTAGATAAATTAGATGAAAAAACTTTCTACAGGTAGGAAGATATTAATAGTAAAAGCAATTTTATTAACATTGGTATTTATATCTAGTGGACAAAACAACTATTTTATATGGTTCGCAATAGGGACAGTTTGGGCATTGGCCTTATTTGCTTAAGAACCGAAAAAAGGTGCCAAAAAGGTGCCGGAGGGAATATTTTTAACCAGTTAATCGGTTTACGAATAGTAACCAAGAGATTGTTTCACTTGAAATGAGTTAGGTTAAGGCTTTTAAGATTTCAATATTTATTTGGGTGTGGTTAGGTAATAAATTATGGGGAATAGGATTAATGAGGTAAGAATTGTTTTTGTAACTTTGTTACTAGTTAGTTTTATGCTGGTTTCTTCATGTGGAGGAGCAAAAGATTCACCAGATGAACCACAATACAGACTAAGCAAATTAGAAATTGTTAGTCAGTCTACTGGACATACTGATATAAGACAGTTTTATTATGATGATTCAGGGCATCTGCTCAGGAGGGAAGAAGACAAGTCTGGGGATGGTTCTGTGGACTCCATCTGGTCATATTTGCATGAAAATGGCCAGATGACTGAGTTACTGGTTGATAGTGATAATGATGGAGAGACAAATAACCGACTTATTTATTTATACACGAATGAGAAGTTGGACAGAATGACATTTAAAAATATAAATACTGGTGAATTAGGTACTTCACAGGTCATGAATTATGACGGTAATAACGTCACTAGTATGGATTTAGTAGATAAAGTTGGAAATGTTACCAGGACTTTTTCGTATAAATATAATATGGATGGGTTAATGATTAGTGAGGACTATGGTGACGGTAGCATAACTGAACAGGACTATATATTCGATCAGCAAGGACGATTATTTAGCATAGAGATAAAATTTAACAGTTCAGATAATAGTCCTGGCGTTATTGCATATACATATTTTGAACAGGGGCCGTGTATTGTGCCAGAAGTAAAATCATTTAATCGTTATCATTGCTCAAATAAGTAGTTCAAACCGGTCAGACCACGGTTTCGAAAATGGATAGGCAAGGATAAGTGATATGGACTATAAAACTATTTTAATCGTTGTTGTACTTCTGGGGTTACCGACGATTGTTCTGGTGGTTGCGAAGCTGATCTCAATCATTCGCCAGAGGGGGTTGGGGTCGACTGAGTTAGAATCTACTGCGTTTAATGTTGACCGTGAGTCTGGTGAGGTCGAGTTTGGTGATGGTGAGCATGGTAGAAGACCACCCGCATCAAACGATGGGATTGAAAGTACTTATGAGCATGGTGCTGGCAGCAGCCAATCGGCTGAATCAGGTTTAACTGCCAGGGAAGTATATGACTACCTCGAAGACGCCGTAATATGCCATGACCCAGCAGGAAAGGAGTCATCTGAAAAATTATCTAAGCAGGGAGAAAGTTCAGATGGTTCCAGTGAATCAAAGAAGTCGGAGTAATTTTATTTTAAG
>JAOULO010000027.1 GCA_029881995.1 Gammaproteobacteria bacterium | reverse complement strand
GCCAATCTTTCGCAGGCGCTGCAAAAATCCTTCGCTGGTCCTGCTGACCACACGGCCAGGATGCCACTGGGACGTAAGGCCTCATAAGAGGAAATCAATCCATCCATGCTGTAGAGCCAATTATTGTTCTTTTGCGTGAGACCTTCAGGACCATTGTCGACATCCAGCATAATCGCATCATAAGCGCTTTGTTCAGATTTAATGATACGAGCAACGTCACCTTCATGTATGACGACCCGCGAGTCCTGCACAGGATAACCAGCATGCTCACCTAAAGGGCCTCGATTCCATTCCACCACAGCCGGTATTAACTCAGCCACTTCGACCTGCGCATGATCACCCGCATGTTGAAGCGCCGCCGCCAGCGTAAAGCCCATCCCCAGACCACCAATCAACAGCCGGGGATTGCTACTCTCTTTTAGCCTTACACAGGTCAGCTCAGCAAGCGCATCTTCAGAGCCATGTTTGCGGCTATTCATCAGCTCACCACCAACCCCAGCTATGCGTATAGAAAATTCATCGCCGCGTTGATACAGGCGCAATTCTCCACCTTTACCCGGTATGGATGTACTGTCGAGCAAAACCCAGGGTCGCATAAACGTCTCAATCTGTTGGGGTGAATTAGGGGCAGAACACAATAGTTTCTAATGTTAACGAATTCTGTGTTCAATCAATAGGGTTAGATTATTGATTGGGTGCTTATTTTAATATCTTGTTTTGTTAGAAGGGTGTTTGGGTGATTTACACGGTCAGGGCCAGAAGAGGGCATTCAAATGTAGGTTGGGTTAGCGGTTTTTGCGTAACCCAACAGCATCGCAACAGCGATTCATTTTTGTTCTTCTGTTTAAGATGTTGGGGTTCGTTCCTCAGCCCAACCTACGGTCCTTGTTTAAATCAGGTCAAACAATCTTAGGATCATCTGTGAATCCCCAATTTGCCGCCTCCAAGAGAGCAATGTATTAGCTCTTCTAACGGCGGTCGATTCAGACATCCCTGTGTGCAGCATTATTCTTTTCGCTAGAGTGTGTTGGCTAGGGCTTTTATCTTCCAGTAAGTCAGGCGCTATTAATTGGTATACTTTGCTATCTTCAATTGCATTGATAAATAGTTTTCTTTCATCTTCGGAGCCAACCTCGGTATTAACCAACTCAATACCAGTATTGGTTAACTCACCATTTATAGGATCAAGGTACCCAAGAATTCTTGCAGAGCTCAGTCGGTAGCCAATATGTCTTTTTGAATAACCGGTTTTATTAGATAGCTGTTCTATATTTTTTGATCCTTGCAACGATCTTAGAACTATTTTTATTGTGTCAAGGCTGTTAGCTTGCGGTATATCCTCAGTTGATATAATTACAGTGTCGCTTGATGGCTCAATTGTTGAATACTCTAACGAATAATATATAACAGTTCTAATAATAGATTTTACGAGCGTATTGCATGATTTGAATGTGATAAGGCTGACCCCAAACTCCCCATATTTTCTTACGCCTTCTGAAATTAATGCATGAATAAATGACTGGGTAGTTAAGTCAACCGATGAAAAGTCTATACAAATGTTATTGTTGTTTTCAAGGTGCGGCAAAATATCCTTGTATCTAACTTGTCTTGCTGTATCTTTATTTTCTGCAAAAGAACCAGTTAAGTCATACATGATTACTGTGGAGGAAGTATTATTCATTCAAAATTAATATTCACTTTTTTCTTTGGTCTGTATTGTCTTGTGTATGTTTCCAAAACTCTTTTTGATAAATTATTAAACTCCCTTCCTGAGGCAACCTTTATATCAAGACCTACTACTGTCCCTTTCCAGTTAGGTAGGTTTTGGTAAACGTCATGCCTATCATTGACAGGGCTGGCGTTAAAATCAATGGAGTTTTGTTTCCGTCTTAACCTAAATGCTGCAGAGCCGGATATGATGGCAAAATATTGACGAGAAGCATGAGCGATGCATTTGTTATAAAAAAGACCAGCTCCTGCATTGTCTGAGCTGCTATACACAGACTTTACCGCACCAGAGATACCAGGTTTAACTGACTGCATTACACTATCGCAGTCATCAACAACAGATATGGTATTTGACAGTGATGTATATAGACCAATACCACAATCAGCAACACCGATAGAAACCTTATCTGATTGTTTGTAATATTGAGCACAAGCAAATGCAGGAGCGCCGCCCGCATGTTCCATTACATTGTTTGTTAGCTCGCTCAAGCTATATTTAACCGCATCTGAATAACGTGAATGATTTTTGTTGAGTATTGGCATTAAGTTCGCCATAAATTTTGCTCGATCAGATGAGTTTACAAGCTTTGTTATCGGGACAAAACTACCAGATGGTTCGTGTTCAGTTATTTCTCTGGGGTTAGTTGCAGATATATATTTAAAAAGCCCCATTCTTGCGACATAGTCTACGCCTTTGGCATCTGTGTTCTTGCAGTTAATTTTCACTCCTTGCCTTACCCAGTAATCTCCCCATGCTGCCAGCATCGAAAGCATAAATGGCTCAAAGTGGGTATATCTTGGGTTAAACTGAAGCGTGAAATGCTCTGGTGACTCTGGGAAAAAATGATTTGATCTTAGCAAGCTCTCTAAAGTATGAAGAGATGCTTGATTTTGTATACTTATAATCAATCCCATTGTTTGTTTATGCGCAACATTGATTCATGTAGTTTGCAGCATTACTCGGAAAATCGAGCAATATTAAGGGGAGCTCTAAATTGGTTCGCATACATTAGCCCCCTAAAAACACCGAATCGAATCTTTGATAAGTGAGTTATCCCGAGTATCTATAGCAAACCTGAATGAAGAACTCGCACCTTCACGTGTTTTCATATAAATAGACATTTCACAATCTAGCAAGTTTTTAACTTTACCTTTTTCTTTTAAGTTCACATTCTCGCAACGGGTATGGAGGTTTGTTTCATGACCTTTTTCAGCAATAGCATATGAAAGAGTGCTAGCGAGCAGGTCTCCAATCGTTTTATTCGCATCTGATCCTGTCGGGTTGCATAATTCTGATTTTGATAGTTTTACATTCTGGTTCTTGATCAATGTTTTGAAGGCCTCTTTAACCTGTGCCTCAGATGCATCATTGCCAGCTTCCACAATGCTAACAACAAACAAAAGAGGTAAAACAGGAAGCAGTTTTCTCATCATAAAAATGCACCGTAATAGAATTCCGCACAATCAAGGGGGCAGATAACTTGATTCTCATTTCATCACTCAAGTCCATACGTCTTACCATTCCATTTGATGGCCTCAAACTCCCCGCACTGCATACACTGATACCAACTAATCTGCTCCTTAGTGCGAAGCAGGGCGTTATAGCCGGGTTTCCCCGACCGGGTGAAGATCTTTATCAATTTATTTGACTCAAATATGGCAACAAATTTACCAGTTTGATTGTTTTTGTCTTTATAAACACCGGTATAGAACTGTTCTTTGATGCCATTGTTATTCATGTCCAGTGCCCATTGAAATTGCATTTTAGAGTTTTTGAATTCCTGATATTGCTTCTGGCTAGTGTGCTGTTTGAGTAAAGCATCTGACAACAATGTTGCCTTTACCCAGTTTTTATTCAGCTTGCTTATAGATTGTGTCAGTATTTTTGTTTCTGTTACCGGAAATTCGATGGTCATCCACCAGGCATAGAGACCTTCCTCAGAGGCGAGGGCAGTTTGTTGTATCAACAGAAGAACTAACAGCAGGTATTTTTTCATTCGTGTTGTTCCCTTGCTTACCAGTCTATATGCCAATGACGACCACCTGCGGCATTGGGCTCCCGAATAACTGAGGCGCCCAGTTCACTTATCCGGTTTTCGATATTGTTTAAAACATCAGGTGCGCCGACCGGCCAACTGATATCTCTAGCAGTATTGGATAAGTGATTGGATACGGCAGCACCACCGCTTACAGCTCGGCGAATGATCTGTTCAAACTCCTCAACCATCTGAGCCGATGTTGCAGTACGGTTAGCAAGAAACCAGCGATCCATTTCCTGTATGTGAGGGCGGCGTACATAGGTGCTGAGAAATTCCTGACGATTTGCACGAATACGTTGCACCATTAATTCAGCCTGACGTTGGAATGTTCTGCCACGGCCAGTAATACGAATCCCTGATAGTGGAAATTCCTGTCTTATCTGACTTATGAGTTGATCAATATTGTGAGGTCTTATTACAGCTGCTTGAGTCATATTTACCTTTCCTTAGTTTTTACCACAACACTTAAATTTATGTGTAACTGACAGGTCATCAGCATAACGCCAATGTCACTAGCCTAACAAGGTTTTATCGCTGACGGGAACCTGTAAAAATCTGGTATGGCTCAGTAAGACTGGTTATTATTTATCCAACGTTTGGATACCCAAGTACCATCTACAAACTCAGGGTGTTTCCCGCAAAACCTGTATATAATTAGTGCAGTTTTACGATATGAATAGCGAAAAATGAGAAAAGTTACTAAATCACACAAGTTGGACAATGTCTGTTATGACATCCGTGGCCAGGTCCTACGCGAGGCCCGTCGCATGGAGGAGGATGGGGAGAAGATCCTCAAGCTCAACCTGGGCAACCCATCACCCTTTGGTTTTGATGCCCCTGAAGAAATCGTCAAGGACATGATTCACTATGTGCCCCAATCTCAGGGCTATAGTGATTCCCGCGGCATATTCTCTGGTCGCAAAGCGGTAATGCAGTATTGCCAGCAGAAGGGAATCAAAAACGTCGAGATTGATGATATCTATCTTGGCAACGGGGTCAGCGAACTGATTGTTATGTCCATGCAGGCCCTGCTTGATAATGGACAGGAGATTCTTATCCCGGCACCCGATTATCCACTCTGGACTGCAGCCGTGAGTCTGGGTGGTGGCAAGCCCGTCCATTATCTCTGTGATGAAGAGAATGACTGGGAACCCGATCTGGCTGATATGGAAAGCAAGATCACCAAGAATACGCGCGCCATCGTCGTAATTAACCCGAATAATCCTACCGGGGCCGTTTATTCTCAACGAACACTGGAATCCATTATTGAACTGGCTCGCAAGCATGATCTGATTATTTTTGCAGATGAGATATACGATAAAATTGTCTACGATGAGGTCGAGCATGTTGCAGCGGCATCACTTGCAGATGATGTGCTGTTTGTAAGTTTTAATGGTCTGTCCAAGTCCTATCGTGTTGCAGGATTTCGTGCTGGCTGGATGGTAATCAGTGGGGCCAAACACATGGCAACAGATTATCTGGAGGGCATAGAATTACTGGCCTCAATGCGTCTCTGTTCCAATGTACCGGGGCAGCACGCCATTCAAACAGCCCTGGGCGGTTACCAGAGCATTAACGATCTGATTGCTCCTTCTGGTCGCTTATACAAACAACGAGACCTTGCCTATAAACTGGTATCTGAAATTCCTGGGGTGAGCTGTGTCAAACCCAAGGGGGCCATGTATATTTTTGCCAAACTGGATCCTGAAGTGCATCCAATTAAAGATGATGAAAGATTTGTGCTGGATCTGCTAATTCAGGAAAAGATATTGTTAGTTCAAGGTTCAGCCTTTAACTGGCCTGGCACTGATCACTTTCGTATTGTCTTCCTGCCACGAGAAGATGAACTGGAAGAAGCCATTAGCCGTATTGCTCGCTTTTTGTCGACTTATAAACAGGATTAGTGTTTTGTTTTTATATTTAGTTACTTTACAAGCATATAAATAAAAACAAGATTTATAATCAACAAAATAATGCTTAAGGATTTCCAGAATTTGACAGGATTCCTTTTAATCAGTGGCACATAATCCTGATTGATTAATGTTGAGTCTGGATGCGAAAGGGCATAAGTAAATTCAGATAATTTGTCAAACCGCATTTCTGGATTGATATTGACAGCCTTTTCAATCGTCTTGTCGACCCAGACAGGGATATCCGGCCTGAAGAACTTAACTGATCGGTACGTGGCTCTCCCCAGGTTGCGAGCGCTGAGCTCTTTAGTAAAAGGCAATTCTCCTGTCAACATTTCGTAAACAATCACCCCCAGAGAAAATATATCTGAGCGATGACTGCCTGGATCTCCAATGTGATACTCTGGGGCAGTATAATTGATGGTGCCGAGCAAATTATTTTGCATTAGTGGTGTACTAATTTCTTCAATTCCGGCAATCTTGGTTGAACCGAAGTCAATAATTTTCAAACTATCATGTTTATCAAGCAAAATATTCTCGGGCTTCAAATCCTGGTGAATCATTTCCAGGCGATGAAAAGCACGAAGACCATGCGCAATCTGTTCCGCATAATTTCTGACTGAAATAATTGACGGTAGCGGATGATCCTTCATCCATTGACGTAGGGTCTGACCTTCTACATATTCAGTGATGTAATACAAAGCCGTACGTTTTTGTCTGGATTCAATAATCTGAACAACATTAGAGTTTTTAATCCGTTTCCCTGCCCATTCTTCATGTAAGAACCGATTTATATACTCAGCATCATCATCGTAATTGAGAGAAGGGGCTTTCATGATGACAGTAGATTCATCTGCCGTATCTTTTGCCAGATAGACCTCGGTACGTTTATTAGAAAACAACTGACGTAGAATTTTATAACCATCAAGTATCATCCCAGGCTCAAGAGGGGGAGGGAACGGTAATTCGATCAGTTTATTGTAAAACTCTTTTTCATTTTCGGATGGAAGACGATCAACTCTGACTAATTGACAGGTAAGATTATCATTGCTTTTATTAGTGACTGCATGGTCAACAATGGATTTACATGCCTTATCCAGATCTTTATCATTGTCCTTGATATGCTTTCTTAATAGCCCATCCGCCAGAAATTCATAAACACCATCGCACACCAGTAAAAAGATGTCTCCTGTCTCAACAGTGACAGTTCGAACATCTATGTCCAGTCTCAGATCGATACCCATGGCGCGACTAAGATAAGATTTATCCTTATCCAGTACAATGCGGTGATCATGGGTTAATTGCTCCAGCTCATTATCACGTAAACGATATATTCGCGTATCACCCACATGGAATATATGAGCTGTATTAGATTTGATGACAACTGCGCTAAATGTGGTGATCATTCCCTGTGCATGGCCAAACTCACGTTGACCCTGGGCATGCAACCAGCGATTTAAGGCGGATAACACTTTTTGCGCAGAAGTTTTTACGGTCCAGCTTTCTGGCGAACTGAAATAATCGGACAGAAATCCTTTGACACAGGCCTCACTGGCCCGCTTACCGGCATCACTGCTGCTGACACCATCGGCAATGGCAACCGCAATCCCTTTGGTTGTCAATAAGGGTTCATCAGGCACATGAATCCCACAGGCATCTTCATTTTCTGATTTGATGCCTGCAATACTATATTGGGCTGATGAAATCTCAAGAGAAGCCATATTTGAATTATACCGTAAACTCCTTACCCAAACGGGAAAGGAGGTTATCTAAGTTGTTAATAACAATTTAGCCAACTTCAATCATTTGCACAGTACCATCCGGCATTACTTCGGCCATATGACCTTTTGGCTCATCCAGGAACAGGGCAACGGCAACAAATGTGATTGAGGCCGCAGCAGCTATTACAAGGAAAAATATCTGCGGAGAAACAAACGATAGAACAGTCAGGAAAGTTACAGCACCGACATTACCATAAGCACCTGCCATTCCAGCAACCTGCCCAGTCAACCGTCTTTTAACTAGAGGTACAATAGCAAACACAGCACCTTCTCCGGACTGAACAAAGAAAGAGCAGGCCATGGAAGCAACAACTGCCAGCCAAATAGGCCAAGCTGATGTAATATTACTCATTATCAGGTAGCCGGCAACTAATCCAGCAATGAGGATTAACATGGTTTTCTTACGTCCAAATTTGTCACTGAACAAACCACCACTAGGACGGGCCACCAGATTCATAAAGGCAAACCCGGAGGCTAACAGGCCAGCCGTTATGGCAGATAATTCAAATGTATCCATGAAGAAAAGTGGCAACATGGATACCACCGCCAGTTCTGATCCAAATGTAACAAAATAGGCAAGATCCAGAACGGCAACCTGCTTGAAATTGTAACGATCAATTTCTGGCACCTCTTCGATAAATACGTGTTTGTTAACCTGGTAAATCCGGATGGTCTGAAATATAAAAATTCCAATAAGAACCGCATATATAGTTGTTGTTATACCAGGGCTTAGCATTTTTAGGTTTTCTGGCCCCAGTTTCCACGTTAATACGGCAAGCGCAGCATACATGGGGATATTCATAATGATATACAGGAAAAAATCCCCTTTACTTGTCACTTCCATGGCACCCGTCTTTTTGGGCTTGAAATAAGTAGATCCTTTTGGCGTATCCGTTACAGAGAAAAAATATATAACTGAATAAATCAATGCCAACACACCTGTTGTACCAATGGCGTACCGCCATCCATCATCACCACCATAGAGTAAAGCAATTGTTGGTAAACTCATGGCTGCGGCAGCTGAGCCAAAATTTCCCCAGCCACCATAAATACCTTCGGCAACACCCACCTGCTTGGCAGGGAACCATTCACTGACCATGCGAATACCAATAACAAATCCAGCACCGACAAAACCCAGTAGAAATCGCATTAATGCTAGTTGTTCGTAGGAATCAGCTATGGCAAATCCGAAGCAAATAAAGCTGCCTGTGAATAATAGCAAGCTATACATACGACGAGGGCCAAAATGATCCACTAGCATACCGACAATAATTCGTGCCGGAATGGTCAACGCCACATTTATAATCAGAAGAGCCTTGACCTGTTGATTTGTTAGATCAAAGGTTTCCCGTATTACTCCCATCAATGGTGCATGGTTAAACCAGACGAAGAAACTCAGGAAAAATGCAAACCATGTCATATGCAAAATTCTTATTCTTCCAGTAAATGATAATAAATTTAATTTGTTTGCTTGTTCAGTCACTTTGACTATACCTCGATGTATCTAATTTTCACGCAACAAAAAAGGCGTCAGAATGGTTTTGATAACCATGCCTGGACGCCTTTGTCCCAACAGATAGATCGATCAGTGATCCATCATTAATACATGCAAACCGCCGTTGGCCTGCGTTGTTTAAATTTCAATGCAGCAAACTAGAGCAATTGCTATGCCAAATGTTTACGTTTAGTTTTTAAAATATATAATTATCGGTTAAGTGATTAATATAAATAAGAAACTCACATGTGTAATTTTGCACTGTATCGATGCTAACGGTTGGACCAGTCATTTGGGAGGCATTCAAATCTACGCATACGCACTGCATAAGTGCATTAGAAACCGCTAATTTAATTTAATGCAATAAAACAGTGCGTGAAAGCCATATAAGCCAGTAGTGCATCATTACTAAAATGTAAATAATCTATAATAATCAATCAGTTAATTAACTTGCTCAATTTTGGCACACTCTCTGCAATATCTGCATAACTGTCCCTGAATTGGGACCGTTGAATAGATTTGGATTACGACCCAACGGCGGGTCAGTAAATTGATTCCGGCTGTTCAACACAAAAGAACTGGACAACGGCGTCCTGTTACACGGGGTTACCCCCTTTGTAACTGACGCCGTTTTTTTATTGTGTTTTAAAGACAGGTTAACTGAATCAGGGTTGATCGGCTTAACCAGCTTGATGAGGAGAAAACAATGGCTGAAAAACTCGTCGTAATTGGTAATGGCATGGCGGGTATCCGTACCGTTGAAGAGTTACTCAAGATTGATCCACTGGTGTTTGATATAACCGTGTTTGGTGCAGAGCCCTATGGTAATTACAACCGCATTATGTTGTCACCTGTATTAACCGGTGAAAAAGAATTTGAGGAGATCGTAACTCATAACGATCAATGGTATGTCGATAATGCTGTGTCTCTCTATAAAGGCAAGGAGATTATTGAGATAGACCGTGTTAATCGTAAAGTAATTGCCAGTGATGGAACTCAGGCAGAATATGACCGCCTGTTGATTGCAACTGGTTCGAATCCCTTTGTTATACCTGTTCCCGGTAATGACCTGGAAGGTGTTGTCACCTTCCGTGATATGCATGATGTCAATACCATGATGGATGTAGCAAAGACGCAGAAACATGCCGTTGTTATCGGTGGGGGACTGCTGGGTCTTGAGGCCGCCAATGGTCTTATGCAACAGGGTATGAGTGTAACAGTCGTTCACTTGATGGAAACTCTCATGGAACGCCAGCTGGATGAAGCCGC
Organism: Gammaproteobacteria bacterium; assembly: GCA_029881995.1. GTDB lineage: Bacteria > Pseudomonadota > Gammaproteobacteria > UBA6429 > Thiohalophilaceae > JAHEDB01. The sequence continues at coordinate 31,792 of JAOULO010000027.1, read as the reverse complement.
AGCTAATATGTTACGTACTTCTCTAGAAGAGCGTGGTCTGAATTTCCTCATGGCTGCCCAGACCGAGGCCATCATTGGTAAAGATCGTGTTGAAAAAGTGCGCTTCAAAGATGGCACTGAAATATATGCCGATCTGGTGGTGATGGCCGTGGGTATTCGCCCCAATATGGAACTGGCAAAAAAAGCTGGCATCCATTGTGAACGAGGCATAGTGGTTTCTGATACTTTGCAGACCTTTGACCCACGTGTCTATGCAGTGGGTGAATGTGTTCAGCATCGTGGTATGACCTATGGTCTGGTGGCACCCTTGTTTGAAATGGCCAAGGTTTGTGCCAATCATCTTGCCAAACATGGTATTGGCAGATACGAAGGCTCGGTTACTTCAACCAAATTAAAGGTAACCGGCATTGATCTTTTCTCTGCGGGTGACTTCGTGGGAGATGAAACAACCGATGAACTGGTGTTTCAGGATAAGGCCAGCGGTGTCTACCGTAAGCTGGTTGTAAAAGATAACAAGATCCAGGGCGCTGTGATGTACGGCGATACCATTGATGGAACCTGGTATTTCGATCTTTTACGTGACGAAACCGATATCTCGGATATGCGCAAGAATATCCTGTTCGGTCAGGCCCATCTGGGTGACTCCGGACACGGTGAAGAAAATCGCATTGCTGCTATGTCTGATTCTGCCGAAATATGTGGTTGTAATGGTGTCTGCAAGGGCGACATCGTTAAGGCCATTAATGATAAAAAACTCTATACATTAGAAGATGTTCGTGCACACACGAAAGCCTCCAGTTCCTGTGGTTCCTGTACGGGTCTGGTTGAAGCCATTCTGGCAACCACAGTTGGTGGTGATTATTCCACAGCACCTCACCTGAAACCCATGTGTGGTTGTACTGAAATGACCCACGATGAAGTTCGTGCGGCCATTACCAATAAAGAACTCAAGACCGTGCGTGATGTGATGACCGGCCTTGAGTGGAAAACACCAGATGGTTGCGCCAAGTGCCGTACTTCACTCAACTATTACGTTGTCTGTGCCTGGCCTAAGGAAGGTCTGGATGATTACCAGTCACGTTTCATTAATGAACGTGTTCACGCTAACATCCAGAAAGATGGTACTTATTCGGTTATTCCTCGTATGTGGGGTGGTGGTACCTCACCGAAAGAGTTGCGTGCCATTGCCGATGTAGCAGAAGAGTACGGTGTAGAAACAGTACACGTTACTGGTGGTCAGCGTATCGGTCTGTATGGCCTGAAAAAAGAAGACCTGCCAACCATCTGGAAGAAGTTCAGTGACGCCGGCATGGTCTCCGGTCACGCCTACGGTAAGGCTCTGCGTACCGTGAAAACCTGTGTCGGTAAAGAGTGGTGTCGCTTTGGCACACAGGACTCAACCCATTTAGGCGTTGAGTTGGAAAAAATGACCTGGGGTTCCTGGACACCTCACAAATTCAAGATGGCCGCGTCCGGTTGTCCACGCAATTGTGCTGAAGCCACCATCAAGGACTTTGGTGTGGTCTGTGTCGATTCCGGTTATGAACTTCACGTCGGTGGTAACGGTGGAGTCAAAGTACGCGCGACAGATTTCCTGTGTAATGTCAAAACCGAAGATGAAGTGCTGGAATATGCCGCAGCCTTTATGCAGCTCTATCGTCAGGAAGCCCACTACCTTGAACGTACTGCACCCTGGTTAGAACGTGTTGGTTTGACTTATGTGAAAGAACAGATTGTAGAGAATGAAGAGTACCGCAAAGAACTGGCGGAACTGTTCCGTGAGTCACAAAAGTATATGCAGGATGACCCATGGGCAGAACGCGCCAATGGTACCGATAAACATGAATTCGAGCCCATTGCCACCATCACTATTGGCAAGACAACCGCTACCGCATAAGAGGAAACAACGATGTCAGCAGTAAAACAAGAAGCAAACTGGATCGAAGTCGGCCAGGTCGAAGATGTACCCAGGCTCGGTGCGCGAGTGATTAAAACGGATGATGGCAACATCGGTCTTTTCAGAACTGCCGAGGATGAAATCTTTGCCCTGCGTGATGAGTGTCCACATAAAAAGGGACCACTATCGCAGGGTATTGTGCATGGCAAGAAAGTCACCTGTCCTTTGCACAACTGGAACATACAACTGGACAGTGGTGAAGCTGTCGCCCCTGATGAAGGTTGTACTGCTTCTTTCCCAATCAAAATAGAAGGTACAACCATCTACATCGCTATTTAGGAATAGATATGTTATTTGGCAGACTAAAAAAGAATCCCATCAAGATTGCCGACAAGCCGGTAGTTGAATGGAAATATACCACTTGCGGTTACTGCTCAACGGGTTGTTCCATTGAAGTTGGTGTAGATGCCAATGGTGAGGCCATTACTTCACGCGGAGTGGGCAGTGCCGATGTCAACCGCGGCAAACTATGTCTGAAAGGGATATTTGAACATGAATTGTTCCGTTCCAGCGGTCGTGGTCGTGTGCCTCTGATACGTAAGCGGTTTTATGAACCCTTTAAGGAAACCAGCTGGGACAAAGCACTGGATCATTCCGCGAGTGAAATAAAACGGATTCAGGAAACCTATGGTCGAGATGCCTTTGCCATTGTCTCTACCGGTCAGATCATGACAGAAGAGTTTTATACCCTGGGTAAACTGGCCCGAGGTGTACTCGGCACCAATAACTATGATGGTAATACCACCTTATGCATGGCTTCGGCCGTATCGGGTTACAAAAGATCCTTTGGCTCCGATGGCCCGCCTGGTTGTTATGATGATTTTGAACATACCGACTGTCTGATTGCCTTTGGATCCAATCTACCGGAACAACACCCGATCATCTTCTGGCGCCTGAAGCAGGCACTCGAAAAGCGTAAGTTCCCTGTAATTGTGGTCGACCCACGCGTCACCATGCTAGCCCAGATGGCCGACATGCACCTGCCGATCACACCGGGGACTGATGTAGTACTGATAAACAGCCTGATGCATGTCATTCTGGATGAAGGACTTGAAGACAGGGAGTACATTAATGCCCATACATCAGGCTATGAGGAATTCATAAAGATTGTTGAAGAATACAACCCGGTGATGGCCGCAAAGATCTGTGGCATTGACGAAGACACCATTCGCAATGTGGCTCGCACCTATGCAAAAGCCGGTGCCGCGATGAGTATCTGGACCATGGGTATTAACCAGAGCACCCATGGTTCTGATGGTGTCGTCAATATCAACAATCTTAATCTTGTCACTGGTAACATAGGTAAGCCCGGTGGGACTTCCTTATCGATTACCGGCCAGTGTAATGCCATGGGCACCAGAGAATGGTCTTCCTGTTCCGGTCTACCCGGTTATCGCGTACTTGAAAAAGAAAAGGACCGCGAAGACATCGCCAAATTCTGGGGTATCGATCCTGAGTTCTTCCCAAAGAAACGCGGTTTGTTTCAGACTGATATATTCCCAGCCATCGAAACCGGGCAAATTAAAGGCCTGTGGATTGTTGCCACCAATCCCATGACCTCCATGCCCAACACTGCACGTATTCGCAAGACCCTGGAAAAACTGGAGTTCCTGGTGGTACAGGATGCCTATGAAGACATGGAAACCAATGAGTACAGCCATGTCTATTTCCCTGCATCCATATGGGCAGAAAAAGAAGGCTGTTTTACCAATACGGAACGTCGCGTCAACCTGATTCGCAACGTGATTAAGCCCTATGCTGAATCAAAACCGGATCTGTGGATCTTTAATGAGATGGCTAAACGTTTCGAGCAGGGCCAGAAAATCAAATTCCCTGAAACCACGGAAGGGGTATTTGATGAACTGAGACAACTCTCCAAAGGTCGTATGCTGGATTACTCTGGCATGAGTTATGAGAAGATCGAGTCACATCGTGGTATCCAGTGGCCCTGTACCGAAGGGGCAGAAACCGGCTCACCACGCCTGTATACCGATGGTAAATTCCAGCATGAAGACGGCAAGGCCAAATTGATTCCCTTGATCTTTATCGATAACAACGAACGACCTGATGATGATTATCCTTTCTGGCTCAATACCGGTCGAGTAGTAGAACACTTTCATACCCGCACCCGGACCGGCAAGGTGGGTAACCTGAATAAATTCAGCCCAACACCGTATATGGAAATGAATCCCGATGCGGCCAAAGAACTGGGTATTACTCATGGCAGTTATGCACGCCTGACGTCACGCCGTGGTGACGCGGTAGTGATGGTACAGCTGACTCAACGCGTCGCACCCAATAGCGTGTTTATCCCATTTCATTTTCATGAATGTGTAAATCGTATTTCTCTCGGTCTGCTAGATCCCCATTCACGTCAGCCTGCCTTTAAACAGTGTGCTGTGAAAGTGGAACCGGCAACCGATCAGGGAACAGCCGCTGTGCGTAATAAGGCAGCGAGGGCTTTTTAATTAAATTGGCCCCCTCTCCCTCTGGGAGAGGGCAGGGGTGAGGGTATAAGTTTATTTACCCCTCATCCTAACCTTCTCCCCAAAGGGGAGAAGGAACAAAAAGAAGGTGTTTTATGTTAGATAAAGTTAAAAAACGAAAATACTTCGAGCGCAGTGATGAACCTGAATACGCCCGCTTACCGCAGTATGATGCACCACAAAAGAATCGCTACGGTAAGGTCATCGACCTTGCGGCCGAAGATGAAAAACTCAAGGGTAAAAGCTTAAACATCAATGGTGATACCTCAGTAGGTGAACACCCTAACCGTTATAAGCAACACGGCTTTTATTTCAATGCCGATAATTGCATCTCCTGTCATGCCTGTGAATCGGCCTGTAGCGAAAAGAATGGTCTGCCACCTTATCTGGCTTATCGTGCTGTGGGTTATGTGGAAGGAGGAACTTATCCCAATTACACACGTTTGAACATTTCCATGGCCTGTAACCATTGCGACAACCCAGTCTGCCTGAAGGGCTGTCCGACCCGCGCCTATACCAAGTTTGCCGAGTATGGTGCGGTGTTACAAGACCCGGACATCTGTTTTGGTTGTGGTTACTGCACCTGGGTCTGTCCATATAACGCGCCGCAACTGGATACCGAAAAAGGTCATGTACATAAGTGTAATATGTGTGTTGATCGTCTTGAAGTCGGCCTGAAACCGGCCTGTGCTTCAGCCTGTCTGGCCGGCGCACTGGATTTTGGTGTCATCGAAACCCGGCCAGAAAACCGTGAACAATTGGCTACCCAGATCCCCGGTTTTCCAACTCCGGAAATAACCCACCCCAATATCCGTTTCCAACAGACCAAAACACTGCCAAGAGAAATGACGCGCCCTGATGCTATTCCACTGCGTTATGAACGTGACGATCAGGGGCAGGGTGGTTTTAAAACTAAACTACGTGATATCGGTAAAGGTAAATGCTGGAACCTCAAGAAACTCCTATCCAGCCATGAAAATGCTCATATTGCCTTTACCCTCAGTAGCCAAACGGTAATGGGTGCCTTCCTGTTACTGTTCCTGGGTGGAGTTATTGGTGTAACACCTTTCAATAGCCTGGAAACATCAAGCAGCTTCATTCCACTACTCGGCAGTATGTTGGTGTTGTTAACATTTGGCATGTTGAAACTCAATCTACACCTTGGACGCCCACATCGCTTCTATCGTGGTTTTAATAACCTGCGTTATTCTCCAGTCAGTCGTGAAATAGCCGGGGTGTCACTGTTCTTTGCTGGTCTTGTCGGATTTTGCCTGTTTAGCCTGTTAAAGGGTGAACTATTTAATAGCCTGAAAGTGATCTCAGCCTATGTTGCCATAACCGGTCTGGTACTGGGTTCCTGGTATATGGTCAAACTCTATCTAATTCCTGCACGTCCCTTCTGGAACCACTGGCAAACGGCTACACAGTTCTGGGGGAACACACTGAGTCTGGGAGCAATGCTTATCGCAGTTATGACCAGTTTAGTAAGCGGTTTAGTAGACAATCAAGTGCAACTGCAATCTTTGGCGCTTGTGGCATTGATCGGACTGGCCATGGAGGCTGTCGGTCACCTGTTCCATGGATGGGACATGGACCGCCAGGGAGGAGAGGGAGCTGCATCCCAGTATGAACAGAACACCACTTACGGTACAAGCAGCCTGTTGCGTAATAGTCTGCTCACAACAAATCTTATCGCACTGGTAACGGTCAGTATCACAGGTCTGTCAGGTTATGTTGGTATGGCTGCGGGCTGCCTGCTCGTTTTATCTATTTTAAGCAGTAGCATCATTAGTCGCGCCCTGTTTTATGTGCTGGTGATTCCCACCACCATGCCGGGAGCCTTTTTCTGGCGAAATAAAGGTTTTCAGGAACATGCGCAGGAATCTGGATTGGCTAATATGCCTCAGGTCGGCGTTTTACCTAAACATTAGATAACAACAGGTATTGCTATGTACGCAAATATGCAAATCAAAGAACTGGATGTAAACGGAAAAATTGTCCAGACTGATTCAGAAGGTTATATCGTTCATCTGGACGAATGGTCAGAAGATTTTGTTCATGCACAGGCTAAAGCAGAAAGTCTGGAATTGACTGATGAGCACTGGGAAGTCGTCATGTTTTTGCGGGACTATTTCTTTGAACATAGTGTTCAATGCGAAGTCAGGAAAATGGTAAAACATTTTAAACAGATATGGGGGCCTGAGCGAGGTAGCAGCACCTATTTGCACAGGATCTTTCCAAGGGGCGGGCCTCAAAAACAGGGAAACCGTTTGGCAGGACTACTCCGAACCAAAGGGGAGCATTGACTAATTGGGAGCTCGATCGCTTCTAAACTCGGTAGCCAACATGACTAATTTGCCATCTTTTGCCCCGATGACAATTACGAATAAATCAAACTGATCACCAGCATGTAATTCTGAACTCATTGGTAAGAGTAGATGTTCCTGCACGGGAATCCAGTAAGTGTCATTACCAAGCACTACCTTGAACTCATTCTGATAAAGATTTATAAAATCTGGTGGGACTCGTAAGGCGTCCTGCCAGGCCTGAATCACTGTTTTATTTAGAATAGAAAGCTTGCGAAGCTTCTTGATGAATTTAACAGGGAAAACGTATTTAAAAGTCGCCGTAGAGACTATCGTGCCATTCTTCTGGCTGCTTTTTAACAAATCACCAGTATGGGCTGTTTTAATATCAGCAAATTTAACTTGCTGATAGGATTGAATATCAAATTCAGCCGAAGATGATTGGACAGGAATAATTAGCAATAATGCCAAAAATAGATAACGCATAGTTATCTAATATACATTTTCTGCCAGCTTCTTCTCAACTGTTTTCTTTTTTGACTTTGATCGGGCCATTTTGATTCGATGCTTGGGTAGTAACTGATATGTCGGGTCAAGGAAAAAGGCCTTCTTCCATCCTTGCATACTGTCATCCCAACGCCATGGGTAGGGAACAAGAGATAATATTGAATAGTGTAGATGGGCAGGTTTGTTACGGGCATTACCCGTTCGGCCAACAGTGCCAATAACTTCTTTTTGACTGACAAAACTCAACCAGCCAACCTTGATGTCATTCATATGTGCATAATAATGCATACGCCATTTTGGACCCAATATTGCTACCGTATTGCCCCCCAGAAGACGTTCGCCTCTGAAAATGACAATGCCAGGACTTGCTGAAACAACAGGGCGATTCACATTGGCAAATATGTCGATCCCCTTATGCACACCGGAGCGTCCCCAACGATTATCCCAGAAGGTCTGATGGTTCCAGTCATGCCATGTTGCGTCTTTAACAGGGATTACCGTATTCGCAGGAATAAGCATGCCTAACAGCAGAACAACGAATGGTGCTGCAATAATAATTTTAATTTTATGTTGTAGTAAAAATGCCTTCATCCCGAAAATACTTACAAAATTAAGATATGTATTATTTATCGGTTCCTGAGATGATATTTGAAGGATGAATTGTCAAAATCTGGTTAAATTCTAACCCTATACTTTAAAAGCATATATAACTTATTGAATGTATTAAAAAAGGGGCATATTGCCCCTTTATCTCAAACCCGCTAAAAGAAGGCTTTAGTTAAAAGCATTACCAGGAGATTTACCAAGCTTTTTCAGGATTATGGCCAGTGGACAAAAACCGGTAAATGAGGCCTGTAGCATATTGGCTCCCACAAAGGCCGTAAACCATAACCAGTTTACAGAGTGGACCTGCGACAACATCAGGGTTAGTAAAATAAAGATGCCAGCAATGGCAAAAACAAGACGATCTACATTCATGATATGTTCTCCAGCGACAATCGCAATAATCCAAAGATGCCTTATTATAATTAGGCAAGCCTGAATGGCAACCTGTATTTAGCGCCAAACCCCTGGGGCATGGCTATAGCTATCCAGTACACTCAAATAATTGGCCCGCTCATAATAGCTTGCATCAATGGCATTCTGATAACTGACACTACCGATAAGTTGTTGAACTGACTCATATTCGTGCTCTTCTAGCCAGTGAGAGAGTTCATCACGAATCTGGCCGATTCGTTGGGGACCCTTGCTTAGAATTTCACTGCAAACATGGGTCACATTGGCTCCTGCCATCAGGCCTTTGACCACTTCTTTTACGCCGTGCATACCACCAGTCACGGCCATAGAGAGTTTGACCTGACCATAAAGTATGGCGATCCAGCGAATCCTTAATAGCGATTCAATCGAAGATGAGTATTCCAATCGCGGTTTGATATGTAAAGTTTCGAGATCAATGTCTGGCTGATAGAAACGATTAAAGAATACAACACCATTGGCACCTGCATCCTCCAGCTGTTTGACCATGTGAGCGACAGAACTGAACTGTGAGGAGAGTTTCATGGTAATAGGGACTGATACGTGTTGTCGTAACTCAGTGAGTAATTCAACATACCTGGCTTCGACTTGCTGGCCCGACTCAAAGATATTGGTCGGGATGTAATAGACATTCAGCTCAAGAGCATCGGCCCCGGCAGCCTGTAACTCTTTACCATGTTCTATCCATCCATCCATGGAAATACCATTCAGACTGGCGATTATGGGAATGGATAAAGACTGTTTCAGATTTTGTAATTGTTCAAGATAATTATCAAGCTCATTTTTAAACTCAACCGGTTCAGGTAGAAAACTACTGGCCTCACCAAAACCGATCTCCTGGTCAACCAGGAAGCGACTGAAGTGTTCTGCCTCACTACGGGTTTCCTCTTCAAACAGGGAATGCATGACAAGGGCAGGGGCACCTGCATCCTCCAGCTGTTTCGCCTTATCCAGCTCCTTGCTTAATGGGGAGGCCGATGGAACAATCGGATGAGCCAGCTTAAGACCAAGGTATTCACAGGATAGATCCACCATAATTAATTCTCCATCTGTTTATTTATTTTACTTGTTACTTTCACGGCTGAAGGTTTGGTTTCATCATCCCAATGCATTTCAGATAGCTGTTTATAATACTGATATCGATGGTGTACTTCGCGTTGTGCCTGTTTAAGATAACGTTCAGCATCATCTGGATGAGAACGCCACAACATACTAAAGCGAGTTTCACTCTTAATAAAGTCTTCATAAGGTAGCGTGGGTGCGGCTGAATCAAGATGCAATGGATTCTGGCCCTGGGCGATTTTCTTTGGATCAAATCGGAACAGCGGCCAATGACCACTTTTTACAGCCATTTCCTGTTGTCGATGGTTGTAACACATATCCACCCCATGTGCGATACAGGGAGAATAGGCAATGATCAAGGATGGTCCATCGTGGGACTCAGCCTCATGAAAGGCACGCAGTGTTTGTATGTCCTTGGCACCATAGGCGATGTGAGCAACGTAGACATTCTCATATTCCATCGCAAGTAAGGCCAAGTCTTTTTTACCACCGGATTTACCAGCAGCGGAGAATTTTGCCACAGCCCCTCGAGGAGTGGCCTTGGAGGTCTGACCACCGGTGTTGGAATAGACTTCGGTGTCCAGTACCAGTAGGTTGACATCATGACCAGAGGCTAATACATGATCCACACCACCATAGCCAATATCATAGGCCCAGCCATCTCCACCAATAATCCAGATACTTTTACGTGACAGCATATCGGCGAGTTGCAAAAGGTCACGTGCCTGAGCTGTATTGAGTTTTTGTAGAGACTGTTTGAGTTTTTCTATACGTGCCCGTTGTTCAGCAATACCCGCTTCGGAAGACTCATCCGGGTTTAACAGACCTTCAACCAGATTACTGTCCAGTTTGTCTGATAAAGACTGGACCAGTTCACGTGCATACTCCTGTTGTTTGCTGGTCGCCATGCGCAGACCAAGACCAAACTCGGCATTGTCTTCAAACAGAGAATTGTTCCAGGCAGGGCCTCGACCATCAGGGTTTGTGCAGTAAGGTGTCGTCGGCAGGTTACCACCATAGATCGATGAACAACCGGTCGCATTGGCTATCAACATGCGATCACCAAACAATTGTGTTGCCAGCTTGATATAGGGTGTTTCACCACAACCCACACAGGCCCCGGAGAATTCAAAAAGAGGCTGCATCATCATGCTGCCCTTGATGGTCGTGTTCTTGAGCAGGCTGCGATCATACTCGGGTAAGGTCAAATAATAGTTCCAGTTATCACGCTCACTAGCGCGAATTGGAGGCTGGGGAGCCATGTTTAAAGCCTTGCGACTGGCATTTGATTTGTCACGTATTGGACATATTTCCACACACAGACCACAACCCGTACAGTCTTCCGGCGCCACCTGATAGGTGATATGGGTTCCTGCAGGAAATTCTTTACCACGGGTGGCTCGGTGCTTAAATGTAGAAGGTGCATTGGCGGTGAGCTTTTCATCAAACAGCTTGCTACGAATCGCCGCATGCGGGCAGACCAGTGGACACTTGCCACAATCGGTACAGAGTTCCATTTCCCAGACCGGTAACTCAAGAGCAAGGTTACGTTTTTCAACATTAGCCGTTCCCGTTGGATAGGTACCATCATTGGGCATCAGGCTAACCGGGATATCATCACCATGCCCTGAAATAATGCGACCTGTAAGCTGTTTGATAAAATCTGGCGCGTCATCCGGGACGGGTGGAGGTAGCTCCAGCGTGCTGCTGACTTTGTCAGGAGTTTTAATTTCATGTAAAGAATGCAGCGCCGCATCAATGGCCTTGAAATTAAAATCAACAATGCGCTGGCCTTTTTTGCCATAGGTTTTTTCTACCGCATCCTTGATGGCCTGAATTGCCTCATCCCGCGGCAACACCCCTGATATCGCAAAGAAACAGGTTTGCATGATGGTATTGATTCGTTTTCCCATACCGGTCTCTTCAGCCACAGTATAGGCGTCAATGGCAAAAACCTTTATACGCTTTTGAATGATCTGTTCCTGCATACGCTTTGGCATGGAATCCCAGATCCGCTCCTGTTCGAGATTCGAATTCAACAAAAAGACGGCTTCATCTGCGGCATTATCCAGCATGTTATAACGCTCAAGAAATACCGGCTGGTGACAGGCAACAAAGTTGGCATCATTGTCACCAATCAAATAAGTCGAGCGAATCGGATCGGGTCCAAAGCGTAAATGGGACACCGTAACCGCACCAGATTTTTTTGAATCATAGACAAAGTAGCCCTGGGTATACATGTCCGTGGCTTCGCCGATAATTTTGATACTGTTTTTGTTGGCGCTGACCGTACCATCACTTCCCAGTCCATAAAACATGGCCTGAAAATGTTCATGGTTGGCATCCGTACGATAAGCCTTGTCCCAGTCAAGACTTAAGTGGGTGAGGTCATCATGAATACCAATGGTAAAATGGGCTTTTGGTTTATCCTTGACCAGTTCATCAAAGATACTTTTCACCATGCCTGGTGTAAATTCCTTTGATGACAGGCCATAGCGACCTCCTGTAATGACGGGCATACCATTAAACTTACTGTCACCACTACTACAATGTTGTGCAATGGCCGTCACCACATCTTTATATAAGGGCTCACCATCTGCACCTGGCTCCTTGGTACGATCCAGCACAGCGATCTTTTTTACACTGGCCGGGATGGCTGCCAGCAGCGCTTCCGTATCCAGCGGCCGATACAGTCGTACCTTGATCATACCCACTGATTCTTTCTGGGCCTGTAAATACTCAACGGTTTCCTGAGTGGTTTCTGCAGCGGAACCCATAAGTATGATTAGCCTTTCAGCATTAGGATCACCCAGGTATTCAAACAGCCGGTATTGCCTTCCGGTGAGACTGGCAAAACGATCCATGGTAGCCTGAACAATGGACGGCATTTTTATGTAAAAAGGGTTGGAGCTTTCTCTACCCTGAAAATAAACATCAGGGTTCTGTGAGGTCCCACGTATAACTGGGTGATCTGGTGACATAGCACGTTGACGATGTTGTTGAATGGCATCTTCAGAAAGCATGGCCAGTACCATCTCATTATCGACGATATTTATTTTCTGAACTTCATGAGAGGTTCTGAAGCCATCAAAGAAATGTAATACCGGTATTCGTGATTCCAGCGTTGCAGCCTGAGCAATCATGGCCAGGTCCTGCACCTCCTGGGGGGAATTTGAGGACAGCATGGCAAAACCCGTCATACGCACCGACATCACATCACTATGGTCACCAAAGATGGACAGGGCCTGACAGGCGAGGGAGCGGGCCGCAATATGAAATACTGTGGGTGTCAGTTCTCCGGCAATCTTGTACATATTGGGGATCATTAATAACAGTCCCTGCGAAGCCGTAAAGGTCGTCGCCAGGGCACCTGCCTGGAGAGCACCATGGATAGTACCGGCAGCACCGGCTTCACTTTGCATCTCGATTATGTGGGGTACTGTACCCCAGATATTGGGTTGGCCTTTTGCTGACCATTCATCGGCAAACTCTCCCATGGGGGAGGCCGGTGTAATGGGGTAAATCGCGATGACTTCATTGGTAAGGTGGGCAATACTGGCAGCAGCCTGGTTGCCATCATATGTTTGCGTCTTAACCTGCTTCATACGGACTCCATGTTTACACCGATTAGACTTATCCTAGCTAGCAATTATCAAAGGGGTAATTGATCCTGATCATTTTTTGACCAATGAAATAAGAATTGGAATGATTCTTATTTATAGGCCGCATTAAACCGTGCGACAGAAAAGCCACTTAATTTTCTGGTTCCCTTTTTATTGCCAACCAGAATCAGGGGAACGCCACCACCACCATATGATTGGTATTCCTTTTCAGCCTGTTTTGATTTCTCGATATCTCTCTCGGAAAAGGAAAGACCATTTTGCTTAAAATAAGCCTTTGCTTTTTTGCAATAAGTACACCATGTGGTGGAATACATAATTATCTGTTGGTGCAAGAGTTTAGGAAGACGATTAGGTGTTTTATTATTGCCGACAGTTGTATTTGATGAAGCGTTAATAATGGGTAGGGAACTGTTGTAGTAACTGTTTAAACTTGATTTAAGCTCAACAGTCCTTGCCTGTTGATTTTCTGGTTTTTTATCAGTGAAATGGACATTGCCATGTTCATCAACCCATTTATATACTCCTGCTACGGATAGGACTGAGTAACAGTTACTTGCAAGTATAAAAGCGAAAATCCAGTATTTAAGCAGCATTTGTTCAAGTCATATCGGTGACTAACCATAGGATACCATGGCAATCTTATAATATGTATCCTCCCAGAATGATTTGGCCAATTTATCTTTTTCTCTCACAGCATACATTGCTGCAATAATTTCCATTGGTTCGATTCCCAGAAATTTGGCAACGATAATGCAAAACTCCGTGTTGAAACTGGCTCGTCCCCGACGATAAGTGGTAATACGCTGCTTGCTAATCCCCAGAAATTTAGCAAGTGCATAATCTGATTTAATCTCATACTTCTTCTTGAGTAAATCCAGATAGTTATCGACAGTTTTCATTCCTTACCTCATTGAGAAGTGTGTTTAGATCAAGTAATACTAAAAAAATAGACCAGGCTGACGGTCAGATCAAAAAAACCGTTGTAAAAATCAGTCTGTTTCTCGTTCCAGACCACAACAGTGACTGGTTTCCTTATCCACACTTAAAATACTACCGGTCACCGGATTCGGTCTAAATGTAGTGCATCCCTTCAAACCCAGTTCATAGGCCTGTTGGTAAACATCTTGATAGGCCGTGAAGTCATAGTCGCAGGGGATATTGATGGTCTTGGATATGGCATTATCGATATAGGGTTGTATGGCTGCCTGCATTTTTAAGTGTTCGACGGGGGGCAATTGTTGTGCAGTAATGAACTGGCCGGGCAGGGAATCCTGTCCAAACTTTTCCTGCCACAGATGACAGGCATAATCAGAAATATTGTAAGTGGCGTATTCGGTTTCATTGATCAGAACCCGCCGCTGAAAACTGGATTCAAATACAGGCTCAATCCCACTTGATATATTATTGGCCAGAAGACTGATGGTCCCGGTAGGTGCAATCGCAGTCAGATGGCTGTTTCGAATACCGTAGTCACGAATTCCTTGTTGAATATCCTCGGGCATATTCTTAATAAAAGGTGTCGCCAGAAATTTTTCCTTATTCAGCAGGGGAAAACTGCCTTTCTCTTTAGCAAGTTTAATAGAGGTACGATAGGCGGTATGACAAATGCATTGCATGACTTCAGCGGCCAGATGCCGGGCCGTTTCACTGCCATACTGCAGTCCAAGCATCAAGAGGGTATCAGCAAGTCCAGTAATCCCAAGTCCCAATCTGCGAGTTGCCTGGGCCTGTTGTTGCTGGGCTGACATGGGAAAATGCGAAACATCGACAACATTATCCATTAACCGGGTAGCGATGGCAGCAGTTTCAATAATTCCCTCAAAATCTAATTTAGCCAGGGCATTATAGGGTTCAGATACAAATCGAGTCAGGTTGATGGATCCCAGATTACAAGCCCCATAAGCTGGCAAGGGGATTTCACCACAGGGATTGGTTGCACTGATATGTTCACACCAGTTTAGATTATTCGAACGATTAATTTGATCAATAAACAGGACGCCTGGTTCAGCATAATCATAACTGGCTTGAATAATTTTATCCCACAACTGACGTGCCCTGATCACTTTAATCACTTTACAGTTTTCAAGCTCATGTTGACTGTGCCAGAACCGCTGCAGAATTTCACCCGAGTCATCACCACAAAGATGCTTTACAGGAAATACCAGTGGCCAGTCATGGTCATTTTTAACCGCCTCCATAAAGGCGTCGGTAACTAATACCGAAAGATTAAAATGCCTGAGTTGGTCCGGGTTACGTTTGGCCTGAATAAACTGTTCGATATCCGGGTGATCACAGCGTAATGTTGCCATCATGGCGCCACGGCGAACCCCGGTGGAAAGCAGGGTGGCACACATACTATCCCAGATATGCATAAAACTGACCGGCCCTGAGGCAATACTACCAACTCGCCTTGTATGAGTACCTTTGGGTCGTAGATTAGAAAAGTCACAACCCACACCACCACCCTGTTGCATGGTCAGGGCCGATTCTTTCAGGGCATCGAAAATACCATCAATGGAATCTTCGATCTCTCCCATCACAAAACAGTTAAATAAAGTTAATTGCTGTGGCAGGCCAGCTCCAGCCAGAATGCGTCCACCGGGGAGAAATCGAAAATCATTGAGTATCGTATAAAAATGTTCGGGCCAGTCAGAATGCGACTTTTCGACACTGGCAAGGTGATTAGCTACTCGACGCCAGCTTTGCAGAATAGACTCTTCTTTGTCTTCTTTAGAGGAATATCGATACTTGGTTTCCCAAACCAGTCGAGAAACATCATTATTGAAGACGGTATTGAGCCTGCTCATGGTGTTATTACAGCATATTACAGCTAAATTGACAGTGAGAAATAGTCTGACAAATACGTTTGATGTGTTTGAAATTAAGTAAATTTTGGAAAGCTTACTTAATTACTGATTGAATAGCATGGATCAGATTTTCTGTAAAATGTTTATCTTTATAAATAACAATATCCGGGTCTGTTTGTCTTGCATGTTCTTTCTGTTTCCCGGAAGTTAATAGCACCGTTTTAACATCTTTATTCCTGCCATCAGATAATCTTAACGCACCAAATATAGCCAGACCATTCAGAAACGGCATCTCATAATCTGATATTACAATATCATAATTTTCTGAAAGCAAGCGGCCAAGTGCTTCATAACCATCTCCACAAAAAGAAAATCGAATATTCTTATCATTGAATGTTGTTGGGATTAAGGATTCATATAGACCAGAGGTGGTAACTACCATACATTGATATTCATAGCGACTACCACTTGGTGTGGTTGACTGGAGTTTATTGAGAACTCCTTCATAGGCAGAGAAATTGTCCTGGCTTTTTTCCAGATCACTTAGAATAGTTCTGAGCAAATCGATATAGCTTAGCCAGTAGGTACCGCCATATTGATTGAAGTTCTCACTGTTTTTACCCACTTCATTCAGTATATCTTCCATAACATGACAAACACTGGTAATGAAATGTAAACCATAAGTTCCTGCCGTCCCTTTCAGGCTGTGCACCAGACGGTATAGGGCCTCATAATTTTCACTAAACTCCTCATTTTGTTCCATCAAAAGTATCAGGGATTCCATTGCATCCAACTTCTCTGGAATATCCGCAACAAATCCTTTCTTCAATTCCGCAAGGAGTTCAGTAATATCGTTATTATTAGTAGTGTTAGAATCAGTCATAAATATAATGTGTCATCCGTGCGGAGACATTGCATTGATATTTATACTAGCCGACTATGCTTGATAGCTAAAATTAATGACGAGAAGAAAAGTAAAAAATTGTAAAATTCAGTCAAAATCCTTCATGGGATCGGACCAGTTTTGTGGATGATGGGCATCTTCAGTATCCCCCATATCATCAGAAATAAGGTCATCATAAGGCCCTGACCAATCTTCAGGAGCAGCGGTGAACTCAAGTACTAGCTCACCCCAGGTATCCGTATCCAGCTCTTCTATTTCACTTTCAAAATACTGAATTTCGATAGTACCATCATCTTCATCCATCGCAACCACTTCGAATAAACGACCATCTTCCAGGTTGCGATACCAGCTTCCAACTTTTGGGGCCAATTCACTCATTGTCGTTCTCCAATCAGAAACGTCCCTTATATTAATTATCCAAAATAATCATTATGTCAAGTCATCTGGATACTGGTTATTTATGCACTCCAAATGGGATATTTCAATTGATCCAGGTCAAATTTGAACAAACTAAATCACATGACAAATCAAAAATTATGTGATGAACTTAGAGCGATAATCAGCTTGTATCTGTGAACGCATCATGAAAGTACAATTCTGGGGTGCTACAGAAGAAGTCACAGGTTCCTGCATGCTCATTAAAGCAGGGACGAGATCCATATTGCTTGACTGTGGACTATTTCAAGGCACCGGGCAGGAAGAATCACAGAACAGAAAAGCATTTCCTTTTAAACCAGAAAATATCGACGCAGTCATCCTAAGTCATGCACATATCGACCATTCGGGTCGTATCCCTTTGCTCCATAAATCTGGATTTAATGGTCATATTTACACCCAACATGCCAGCAAAGACCTGGTAAATATCCTGCTTCAGGATTCTGCCTTCCTTAATGAAAAGGATGCCGACATTGAAAATAGAAAAAGGCAAAGAAAGAGCCTTAAACAAGTGCAACCACTGTATACACGAAAAGATGTTCAAAAAGTTATGCGTAAAGTCAAAGGCGTTGATTACGACATAAAATATAACTTATATCCTGAGATAACCTTTCGTCTAAGAGATGCAGGACACATACTGGGCTCATCAATTGTTGAGCTGTATTTAACTGAAGGCACTAAAAGTAAAAAATTATGTTTTAGTGGAGACCTGGGCCATTCAAATATTCCAATTCTTCGTAATCCTGAAATCATAACTGAAGCCGATCATGTTATTATGGAAGCCACTTATGGGGATCGTTTTCATCGCAGTATAAATTCAACATTGCAGGAAATAGGGGAGATCATTAAATCTGCCATACAAGATGGAGGTAATATACTCATTCCGTCATTTGCAGTAGGCAGAACTCAGGAAATTCTCTATTTATTCGCCCAATATTGGGATGAATGGAATCTGAGTAAATGGCAAATATTCCTGGACAGCCCAATGGCAATTGCTGCAACCGACATCTATTTAAAGCATCAACAACTTTATGATACAGCAGCTATTTCGCTAATGAAAAATAAAAAAATGAAAGACATTTTACCAAATCTACACATCTCTCATACAGCCAATCAATCCATGCAATTAAATAAAATAAAATCAGGTGCCATCATTATTGCTGGAAGTGGTATGTGTAATGGTGGTCGAATTAAACACCATTTAAAACATAATATATGGCGCCACTCATGTCATATCATCATAGTTGGATTTCAGGCAAAAGGGACATTGGGTCGTTCATTGGTAGACGGAGCAAAGCATATAAGATTATGGGGTGAAACCATTACAGTAAATGCCCAGATTCATACGGTGGGTGGACTTTCAGCGCATGCTGATCAAGATGGTTTGTTAAGCTGGTATCAGGGTTTTCATGGCAAACCAGATATCAGTCTGGTCCATGGTGAAAAGGAAGCAATGCAAACGATCAGAAAGGAATTTAACAACAGACTGGGAAAGAATACACTCATCCCCAGCTACGGGGATGAGTTAGCCCTATAAATCAATAACGACTGTGAATCCTTGGTGTATCGTAATAATAGGTAATACCAAACATAGTTGCACCAAGATGGGTTTTAGGTTCATTTTCCAGATCATAAAACTCAACGCGTCGGATACTAAGTGCAAGATCTGGCGTTCCAAAAAAGTCAATTCCATAACCAACTGAACCACCCTTCGTTTCATCTGTGGTTGTCGTAGTACCAACTGTTGATGTGATCTCAGACTTAGAATAGCCGCCCAACACATACAGATTAACTCGATTTAAACGGAGATTAAATTTCAAAAATGCGCTGGCCACATAATCAACTTCATACGAAATACCAGCAGCAGGATCCTCGTGTTTATCCGATGTACCGCCACTGACTTCAAATGAAATGTAATTATTAAGGTCGATACCCAAGCTCAGAATAGCACCATCAACCTCATACTCATGGTACTTAGAATCGAATGTTGCTGATGATAGACCCATATATAGAGGAGATGTTTCTGCCATCAGGCTAGCAGGAAACATCAAAGCAAATAACGTAATAAGATTCAGAATTTTTCTAAACATGTCCAATTTCCAACCCAAAACTCCCAAAGATGGACAATATACAGCAAATTAGGATTTACTGTAACAATTGTAAGGGGGAAGAATGCACTAGAATATATATTCTGAGGCATATTTATTAATAAAAACAACTAATAATGGTGGTTATTTAATACATTTTCTAGAATATAGGGACTATCTTATTAGTTCGCATAATATATATTATGTTAAATATTGAATATAAGAAGTCCCCCGTTAAATTGAATCAATAACGGGGTAATCAATTTGCGAGCAAATAACTACTTCTTACCTTCCAGCTTGGCGACTTTCTTTTCCAGCTTTTTGAGTTTCTTGTTCAGACCTGCAAAGTTGTACCACTGTTCACCAGCGACCGGTAAGGCCAGTTGTGAGCCATACACACGCCAGGATTCATCCCAGTTGGCCGGGTCCTTGAAGCCCATCAGACGAAGTTGCATATAGGTCATGGTAGAACGTGTCCCAGTCTGACAATACGCGATAGTCCTTTGCATTTTGTCGAGTTTACCGAATGCCTTCTCAACTGGTTCTGGATCAAAATAGGCCACAGCTTCCATTTTGCCAGTCTTGGGATTTTTAACCTGTTTCAGGGTATCCAGGTGAGAAACATTCATAGTGGTATTCGGAATATATCCACCGCGAATTGCTCTGATATCCTTGCCCGCGTATTCCTTTTCGGTTCTGGAATCGATTACCTGTCTTGCAGTGATTTTACCCCGTGCGATGGATGCAATCTCATCGGTCGGTGCATAACGGGCTGACACCAGTTTGGCTTTAAAAGTTGCGGGTGATTTTTTTACTGGTTTTTTATCCAGTCTGTTCCCTGCTTTACGCCAGGCATCAAGACCACCGTTTAGTACATACACCTTGTCATGTCCGAGGTACTCCATGATCCAGAATCCCACGGTGGCGTCAGTCAGGGTTTTCATGTCGCCATAATAAAACACCACATGGGTGTTATTACTGATACCGACTTTACCAAACAATTTTTCATATTTGTTTGTGTCCCGCCAGACACGTGCGGTTGAATCACGCAGTGCTTTTTTGCATCGTTTGCCAAGACTAATCGCCCCGGGAATATGGCCCTTGGCATAGTCCTTTAAATCACGGCAATCGACAACAATCCAGTTTGCCTTGTTAATGTTTTGTTTCACCGTATCAGGTGAGACCAATAAATCTGGATTGGCCCACTTGGCGGCGCCTGTGGCCGTTAAATTCACGAAACCTAATGACAGCACGGCCAATACTGCCAGGGGTTTGAATAGTTTATTCCAGTTCATGATCCCCTCCTTTTACTTGAGAGCCATATTGAGTAGAAAATCATTAAAAGCACATCACTCTTTTTATTAAACCCAAAAAGAGAAATCACTTTCATTACCGGAAATTCCGTATCTCTGCTGTGCGGTTTTCCTGATCTACAAAGACTTGTAGCTGCACATAATAGCTTTTCTACTCCTCGGGCACATGGTTGAGAATGATGTGTTTGCATCAATTTCTTTTACTCATTGACACGTTAGACTTGAAAAATGAAACAGACAAGGAGGGCATAAATAAAGTGAACCCATTAATCTCAATCATCATCCCGGTTTATAACGGTGCCACTACACTGGAAGCCTGTTTATATTCCACGATACACGCCATGGACAGGGACTGCGAACTGATTGTAGTGGATGATGGTTCAACAGATGGTTCAGCCGAAATTGCTCAGCGTTTCCCCTGCCGTCTGATCCAGTTACGCCATAACTGGGGGGCAGCCTATACACGGAATCTGGGAGCCTATAAGAGTTTTGGTAAAATTCTATTTTTTACCGATGCCGACTGTCTACTGGATAAAACCGCCCTATCTCTCGTCAGGCAAAAAATGCAACAAGCCGATGAGCGGCTTGTGATCGGCGGCAGCTATACCCCGCGGCCCTATGACGATCATTTTTTCAGTCGTTTCCAGTCGATCTTTGTTCATTATTCTGAAAACAAACATGCCACAGCACCAGACTATATAGCTACCCATGCTATGGCAATCAGGGCCAGCACATTTCAACAGGTGGGGGGCTTTAATGAAAAAATGGGGCCCATTCTGGAAGATGTGGAATTCAGTCACCGTCTGCGCCAGGCCGGGATGGTGTTACAGATGCTGCCCGAATTACAGGTCCAGCATATTTTTAATTACTCCCTGCGTGATTCCTGGAAAAATGCCATACGTAAAACACGTTACTGGATTCAATATTCACTGAAAAATCATGATCTACTGGTCGATTCCGGTACTGCATCAATTGAGCTGAAGACCAATGTGATTAGTTATTACCTTACATGTTTATTATTATTGATGATCGCCGCAGGTATGCCGTTTGTTTTGCCAGTTCTGGTCTTAATGCTCGCAGGGAACCTGTATATAAGTCGTGGCCTATTAGAGGCATTTTATATCCACAGCAGTTCACGACTCACCGGACTCATGGCCATGGCCTATTACCTGCTAGTCTATCCCCTGCCCGTTGGCCTTGGTGTGCTAGTTGCCCTGATTAATACACTCAGACAACCCTTAAGTCACTGGAAGACTGATTAAGATGTATAGTCCATTACGTCATCTACCTGCGTTGTTTTATAAACATCGGCCTATCCAGTTGACTTACTTTGTAACCCGACAGTGCAATGCACGTTGCCCCTACTGTTTTTATCTGGCAAGTAAAAATGATACACAACAGAACGAAGCAGAATTAAACCTGGATGAAATCCAGCAAGTATCAAACAGTCTGGGCAGCTTGCTCTGGCTGGCCTTTTCTGGTGGTGAAATATTCCTGCGTAAAGACCTGGCTGCCATCAGCCAGATATTTTATCGACAGAACAAACCCTGCATCATGCTCTATCCCACCAATGGTATGCAGCCACAACACATTAAAAACACCATGCAACAGATCCTGGAGACCTGTCCAAAGAGTGTCATTGCCGTTAAGCTCTCCATCGACGGTATTGGAGAGCAACACGATGGACTGCGCAACACCCCCGGTAGTTTTAACAAGACTCTTCAAACCTATCATGACCTATTACCATTTCTTGAGCGGTATAAAAATTTCGAACTGGGCTTTAACACTGTGTTCTGTTCTGAAAATCAGCACGACATGAACAGTATCATCGACTATGTGGCTAGTTTGGAGCATGCACCACTGCACACCATTTCCATGGTGCGGGGTAACTTAAATGAACCACACTACAAAAATATCGACCTTGAAAAATACCGACAGGCCAGTGAGCGTCTGGCCAGTAATATGAAAAAGAGAATCAGCAGCCTATTCCGATTCAATGGTGCTCGCCTCAAGGCTGCACAGGACATCCTGCAACGTCGATTAATCTACGCAACACTACAACAGAAACAGTCTCAGCTTCCCTGCTATGCAGGGCTGGTTAATCTGGTTCTGAATGAAATTGGTGATGTCTATCCCTGTGAAATGTTACATAACAGTTTTGGCAACGTGTGTGATTATCAGTACAACATTCAAAAGGTTTTAAAGACTGAACAGGCAAAAATAATCCAGGCCAGAATCAAAAATCGCCAATGCTACTGTACCCATGAGTGCTACATGATGACAAATACCCTGCTAAACACACGCCAGTATCCAGTTTTAGTAAAAGAATATCTTGGAATGCTTAATGGAAAAATATCATAAGAAGATATTCATTATCTCCTAAATTATTTCTTATCGGCCTGGCTCTCCGGCTTTTTTGCCACCCATTGTGCATAGCCTGTAGGTAATGGCGTTATGTTATCTGGTGAAGTATTTGTTTGTGCCTTCTGTATACGCTGAATACGTTTCTCTGATAACGGATGGGTACTGAAAAATTCAAAACTCGGCTTGCCCTTCGTGTTGGCTTCGAGGACATGAAACAGGTCTTCAGCACCATTCAGATGTCCATATAAACGGTGCATTGCCTGTATTGCCGTATCATCTGCCTCAGTTTCATGGTCTCGACTGTATTTCAGAGCAGTGACATAACCGGTTTTGCCCATGATATTTGCCATAACATCACTCCCTACCGAACTACTCACCAGCGACAGGGCTGCTGCAATGACCACGCCACGGCCCAAACTGCGGATCGGGTGGCGATGCTTAATATGGGCAATTTCATGCGCCAGAACCATCGCCAAGGCATTTTCATTGGGCAGTTTTTCCATCAAACCACGAAACATAACCACATGCCCACCCAGAAAAGCAAAGGCATTGACGGTATCAGCATCTACATAGTGAAGTTTGATTTTCATATCATCTGGTAATTCGATAGCCCGTTCGATGTGATGCGTAAGAGAGCTGAGGTATTGATTAACTGGCTGGCCTTTTATTTCCTGTTCAAATTTTAGTGAGGAGATATTCTTTTCGGCACTATAGGGAATATGGTGGGCCAGTTTATCGGCAAGTAGTGAAAGAATAAGAATAACAACAGCAACCAGCGATAGCACACCCGCACTTAATAGAAAAAATTCCTTTAATGGATGCTCGGATGAGGTATTGATACCCTCTGGTATTTTTGGATTACTGTATTCCATATATAACTAACTGTGGGGAATTAATGCCGTACCATAGGCGAATACTTCCACCGAGCCAATACTATTGCCACCACCTTTGGAGATACTTGAGGTTTCCAGTTTGACGTTAAAAACCAGTTTGGCTCCAAGCGCCTCAGCTTCCTGTTTCATACGCAGAATGGCCTCACGACGTGCCCTGTCCACCAGACTTTCATAAGACATAACACGACCACCCACGATATTACGCAAACCAGCAAGAAAGCGTTTGAAAAAATCGACTGAAATCACCACATTTCCGCAGACAAGACTACTTTGAGAATACTGTTCACCAGGCGGAATGATCTTTGTGGACACAGCCACCAGATATTGTAATTTCTCTTCTCGCTGTATTATGGACCGATAGTGTCGCCCTTCTGCATAGCGACCAAAGCCATAACCCAGCGCCAGAAGTGTTAATAATATAATGATATCAACCATCGGCTTTACTCCAGGATCACGGCTGTCCCATAAATGAACAGCTCAGCTGCACCAGCAGCAACACTGGAAGTGGAAAAGCGAACATTCAAAACGGCATTGGCTCCGGTTGATTTTGCCTGTTCCAGCATACGCTCCATGGCTTCCTGACGAGATTCCTGCAAGAGTTCGGTGTAACCTTTGAGCTCCCCACCAAATATGTTCTTAAAGCTCGCCATGATGTCACGACCAACATGCTTTGCCCTGACGGAACTCCCCTGTACCAGACCCAGGTGCTTAATAATTCGCTTGCCTGGAACAATTTCAAGATTACTGACTAACATAATCACCCCTTTTATAATTATTGATTAGATACTATCCAAATATCTTTTAAACCGCAGCTTGTGAAAATCCAGCATAACGCTAAATACTCTGCTTAAACAAGTTATAGCACAATTGTCTCTAATATAATCTGGTTCAAATTTAACCAGAAATTGCGTCCTGAAAGAGTATGCTTTTCTTTTATCCATCAGGTTTTTCTAAAATTGCGATACAGCAGATACCCGCCCAGCACCCCAGTCAACACCTGCCATATAACAAACCCGTCTTTCAACATCTGATACAACTGAATCGTCGCATTGCTTGAGGTAATCGGGTTAAACACAACCGCTAATAACCAGGTATGAAAAATCCAGTTTGGCCCACCCGTACAGCAACTGCCCAGGAACAA
Source organism: Gammaproteobacteria bacterium (assembly GCA_029881995.1). Classification (GTDB taxonomy): domain Bacteria; phylum Pseudomonadota; class Gammaproteobacteria; order UBA6429; family Thiohalophilaceae; genus JAHEDB01. The sequence continues at coordinate 6,872 of JAOULO010000027.1, read as the reverse complement.
ATAAAGCGAAGAGAAAAGTAACAACACGGATCCTGTAAAAGGAATGTCCCGCCAACGAAAAGCATCTGCCGATCGTGAAATAATGTTGGCTATAACTTGTGATATAAAGACATGAATTAGTACTGTAATACTGAAGTAATGCAATGACCAGACTGTTGCTGCAGTGGCATGGTGCTTCGCCTCAATGATAAACAGGGGCTGTTCAACAATAATTAACTTCAAGCTAGTCAGCGGTGCTTCCTGCAACAACACCATAAAAAACCGAAAATTGCCAAGCACAGGCGATCTGAATTGTACCTGCATATAAGTTGTTGATAACGCAATAAATACGACTTCGAAGGCAATTATGCCGAATAGAATCGACAATGTATAAAATGTTCTTCGCAAGCAATGACTCCATTAACGATACAGGCAAACTCGTTCCCAGCTATTACAGTGTAGTCATTGCCAATCGATCCAACAACGTTGGGCATCCACCTGCCCTATAGGATTAGTGTCTAATGTTGGCACTTTGAACGTTAGCGTTAATTACTTGCCGAGTCTGTTTGTGCTGACTTTAACTATCATTCATGATTGTTAACAAAGCGACACAACTCCTAACAATGACAGGATATAGAACAACTATAATTATATATAGTAAAACTTAAATATTGCTTATATTTAACATAACAGAATTTTATAGCAAATTAGTTAATAGACAAAAAGACAGGTGAATATGATGGCTACAGGAAACATTCATAACTATTATGAGCACTTGGTGATACAACTGATTATGGATAAATCTGGAAAAACAACTATTGATGATTACGTTGAAGATGTAGCCTGTGTCGCTCTAAACAAGCTTCCTCCTCGATACATCAGGCACGATATTGACATGGCATTTTATTTACAAGACCAGGAACGAGAATTGATGATGAACCAAATTGAATCTGCGATTAAGTATGCATTCGAGTATGTTTCATCACACAAAGAAAGCGCAGCTTGATATAGAAGTCATTTGCACACACCCTTAACTAAAACCAGTCTTGCAGACGACTACATTAAGGTCATATACAAAGGTTGTGAATTCATAACGAAGAAAAATAGATAGAACCCGCGTTTGTAAAAGATATTAACTAGTCGCCATAAACCCTTCATGAAAGCTGACTTTCCCACAAGGAATGTTGCCATCAAACGACTGTACAAAGAAGGCCTCGGCAGGCACGCCTTCATAAGCCAGTTCAGTGGTATTTTCGAAGCCGACTTTTTTGTAGTAGTCTGGATGGCCCACAAGACAGCAGCCTTTGGCATGCATTTCTTTTAAACGTGATATACCCTCATGGATCAGGGCCTTCCCTACACCCTGTTTCTGATACTTTGGTAACACCGAGACGGGCCCCAAACCATACCAGCCCAGGGTGCCATCGGAAATGCTGACAGGTGAGAATGCGATATGGCCAATCACCTGCCCGTCCAGTTCTGCCACCAATGAAATGATAAGGGCACCGGCCTTGCGGAGTGCATTAATAACAAATTGCTCAGTGTGATCACTTATCTCAAGTGTCTTAAAGGCCTCGGCCGTTATGTCAAATATTGTTGAGATATCGGCCTCGGTTTCATCTCGAATGGTTATATTCATACCTGTAATTGTAATATTTAACTTGTTTTGACTCGCTATCTTGCTTTTCGTGAATAGAAATAAGCGAAAGTAAACAACACCGTTAAGATCAGGCGTTTGCTTACGCCAAATACAAACATAGCCCCTCCAAGCATATTACTGAACGCCACAAGCTCAATGATGACTGAAAGTAAAAGAAATCCGGCCGTGATCAGCAGAAGACCTCTTCTCTCAATAGGCTTTCTTGCGCCCCAGGCCAATAATACAGCCCACCCTGCCATAAACATGGCGCCAACGTACATCGCCAATTGATAATCCATCCCTGATCCAATATAACCATTTAATATATTTGGAATCTTCCAGCCTGATGCTATCAAGAACCACGACACTGCGATTGCACCATCAACAACAGCGCCAAGGATGAACATAAATTTTAAAATTGAGTTTGGTTTCATCTTAATGCTTGCTTATCTATTTCAAGTGATCTGACCCCTTGATATATTACCCCTTGATAAGAACCACGACACTGCGATTGCACCATCGACAACAGCGCCAAGGATGAACATAATTTTTAAAATTGAGTTTGGTTTCATCTTAATGCTTGCTTATCTATTTCAAGTGATCTGACCCCTTGATTGACCCCTTGATTGTAACTCTTACATTTAATCGTGGTCTGTCCCCGATTACTTTTGGCAGAAGGGGCGGTCGCTCCCGGCATCCATGCCTCCCGCGACACTAGTACATCCCTGTACGTCGTCCAAGTCCCTCTACCAATGCGGCGACATTCCTGTCGCCACCTAATTTATATTTAAAAAACCAAAACCCAAACACACGCCATCGAAGTCGGTGCTAACCCCAAAGCGAATTGGCTGTCTTGTTTTAAGATTTTCAAGTGATCTGATCCCTTGATTCACTTGATTGGTTTTTAAAAAGCAAATTCAAATTAGACGGCTAACCTTTACGACAAAAACCTAAACTAGCAAGCCCGATAACCATCAATGTTAGGGCCATTGGTTCAGGGACAGGAATCCCCTGAATTCTGACCGCAAAATCTAAATTATCCAACTCAACCCACCTTCCATTGGATGGGGTATAATAAGCTTCATTTCCCAATGGGTTAGGTGGCCCATTTCCACCAATACCTACCGGCAAACCAGCAAATAGATTATCGAATTCCCTTACCTCGAATGATACCCAGTAAGTACCTGCAGCTAATAGCCAATCAAGATTGTGCGCACCTTGCCAACTATAGTTTGTCTGGTAAGCATCGAAAGTACCAGAATATATCTCAATACCTGGTATTTCTCCAGCATCACTATAGATAACAATTGTTGCCTGATTTCCAGTAAAAGTACGCATCCAACCCTCGATATCAGTGATTATATATGCCATGTCGAGAGTGAATTCGGCAGCAGTTGATTGATTAGGTATTCCGCCAAGACCTGTGGCAGCATATCCAGTGCCTCCCTCACCAGTATCAATAACAGTAACTGCTTGTACAGATTGAGTGGTAATCGATACCACTAAAAAAATAAATAAAACATATTTACACCGCATAGTTCACCCTCCACATAAAAATATCAATTATCAGCTTTTACAATATTATCGCAGCCTTTGTTTCAGATTTGGTTTTCACACACTTTTAAAATAATGTACCAGACAATTTCACTGACACTTCAAAGATTCGTTACGACTAATATAACAAGTGAGATAAATGCAGAAGTGACAGCGCTACTCTATTCCCAACCTACTTCTTAATGTAAATCGGTTACTTGCTTGTTCTGAGAATAACGCCAATATCACAAGAGTATCAAGGTTTAAAACCTTATTGATGGCTATCAGTTTTTTCGGTATTGATTATTGATGCACTAAATTGTACAAAATATACCCACTTATTGAGTAGTAACTTCAATAAATTTATTTGTAGTGACCACGACCCGACCTGACAGTTACCGATTTTAATGAAGTGACTCAGCGTCGCTACCGTGAGTTACGCTTGTACATTCAAGGTTGGATGAACTATTTTGCACTCTCCGAATACTATCGCCCTTTACCGCGATTAGACGAATGGATACGTCGGCGTATACGTATGTGTTACTTAAAACAGTGGCGCAAACCACGCACGCGCATTCGTAATCTGATCAGGCTTGGCACCAGGACTAAAATAGCTATTAGTCTTGGGCTGAGTTCAAAAGGGCCGTTTCGTCTTGCGAAAACCTTCGCGACACAATCGGGGATGACTAAAACCGAAATCCGTGTCAGAGAGCAATTGTTTCTAATTGATGTATTCAGAACAGGTTAAATCAAACGAAAGTTGGTTGCAGATATTGTTTTTATCCAGCTAGAGGAGTTGTTCATTATTTAATCCCTCCGTCACCTTTAGAAAGTAGACATCCACCACCGCTGAACGGACAAGTTCGCGTTTACGCTCTCGCGGACTCACCTCTCGACGGCGAGACTTGTAATAGCCTGAACGTGAAACCTTCAGCCAGATGCACATTTTGGTAATGGCAAACTGTCCCTTTAATGATTGAATAAAGGCGTACTTTACTTTTTTTGATTCGAAAAGTACGCCGTCGCTTTTTTTAGGAAGTCGTTCTCCTCTTCAAGCTCCTTGACCTTGCGTTTGAGCTTCCTGAGTTCTATCGACTCATCCTTTGAATAGTCAACACCGTTCATGGTGGTAAATTGTCCCTTTGAGAGATTTTTATATTGTAATCGCCAATTGTAGATTTGATTAACGTGAATGCCTAACTCTTTTGCCACCATGACGGCTGTCATGCCTTCCTGTTCTGAACGACGTATCGCTTCTTTTCGAAAGGCTTCTGTGTAGGGCGGTGTTTGTTTTTTCTTTGGCATAAGTGCCTCCTGTCTTTAGTTAAGGAGGTGTCTACTTTTCATGGGTAACTTGGTTAGCTAACGTTTTAATAACCTGACACCGTGAGCGGAGGCCTGCTTTTTAGGCCGTAGCTCATGGTGGTCAGGTTGATTTGCTGGTTAGGCATTATACTCCCCACCCAGCATTGTCACATTCAATGCCATTTGGTTGTATTTTAGTTACAAGACCACTTTTTAAATTAACGATTGCAGCCCATGAAGTTGCTTTATGAAATTGACTTTCAGTAAAAGAAACAACGGCCATGACTGTTTGATCAAATACATTATTAACTTTACACCCAGCAAAAGTTAAATATTCACCTTTTCTTATCTCCGGGTAGTCTATTTGATCAGTAATTTTCCAAATTGCTTTTTTTCCTTTTCTTCCAATTTGTTTTTTTATGACAATGGTGTGTGGTTTCTTACCAATTTCTTGTAGTTCTTCTACAGCATAATCACAGAATTTATTATCCCCAAGTTCTACAGATATACATGCACCTTGCCTAGACTTAAGTCCATCAGGGTATGGTGGGACTACCTTCCCAATTAAGTTTTCAGCATATGCTGAGGCAGAGAAAAATATGCTAATAACGAAAACTATGATTTTCATTTTGTGTGCCTAACGCTGTGATAACGTGGCACCATGAGTGAAGGCCTGTAGTTTAGGCCGTAGCTCATGGTGCTCACGGTTTATTGGTTTGTTAGGTATGGATTGCAATTTCTTGTGCCAAAATCCTGTTTCCATATTCCCCAACTACCAACTTTATTATTCCAGTTATCTTTTTTGTCTTTCATCATTTCATCAAAATTACTATATAAATTAATTGATGATTTGCATGTGTTTTTTTGGTAAATGTTAATTCTCAGATATTCTCCAGTCCTGTATTTGGCGATTTTACAGTCTCGCGTATCACCAAAATTAATTTTTATAACAAATGTAAAATAATCATCATTTCCTTCAATGAAGTTTGGTAGTTGGCCTTTGAAATTTTCAATTATCTCAAATTTGTTGTTTAGACAAGAGACAGAATTAAACGATATTATATTATCCTTAATAGTAAAATCATGCTCCCAAAATGCACTGCCCCCGCCAAGCCAGTGGCCCTCCAAAAGTCTTTCTGACTCTGCATAGGAATGCGGTGTTATGATTATAAGTAAAAGGCTGGCGATGTATTTCATCATATATACCTAACAGTTTAATTAACGAGACCCCGTGTCTCGTTATACATTTTTAGGCAGTATCGTTTTACTCATAATTTTCAATTGCTACTTGGATAGTGTATTTCCCGCACTTTATATACTCTCCAGATGGATTGCGAGACAGGACTACGTTTTCAGGCTTTGAAACAACTAAGACTGATTGTTTCCATCTCATTTTCAGACCTAAATCAGTTTTTTCCCCATAGACTGCACCAGATGAGCACTTACCACCATTAAATTTAATTAGTAATTGTGTATCACTAATTTTATTAAATGTTGATTCGATTATATATGCTTCGTGGCCTTCCTCTGATATTAAGCTAGCTATTTTGTTTGATTTATAACCGCTGTTTTCATCCTTAGATGAACAAGAGGCAAATAAAATTACTGTAAAAATACTTAATAACAATTTCATATTATTGTGTGCCTAACGACTTAAATAAGGGGCGCGCCGCTTTTGCGCGTCCCAATGAGCGAAGCGAATGACTTGATTTTCTTGTTAGCTGTTTGCTTTGTAATAATTATATACTGTTGCATCTCGCAAGAAATGTGACTCATGTTCTAAACTCCATTTTGCAGCATGTTTACCCAACCTAAATTGTGGGATTTTATCATTTATTATTTCACCGGTATCAGGTGAAACACAGACAAGACCTGGTACACTAAATTTATTAATTATTTTCCAAACATCATTAACAAACTTTTTCATTTTTATTGACTCTATATCATCTGAGTCTGATATGCCTATAGATATACAGCCATTTCTAATATTATTTTCATCTATTCTGCAACGTAAATATTGAATAACGATGCCAGATTGAGGGCCATGATAGCGAGCACCATCTGAATGTTTTTCATATGGTAATGTTTTGATTACATGCGGATTCCATAAATAGACTAAATTTTCTTTACATGCAGTAATTGATTCTTTTAATGGGGGTTCTGGTGTTGGCCAATAGCATCCATCAATAAAGGCAATTTCAGGAAAGTTCTTTAACAGCAATTCTGAAAATTCAGTTTCATCAGTTTTATTATAAAAAATATTTAATGAACGTTTCATATTTATACAGCTAACGCAAAGCTAAGCGGCCGCCGCAGTTTGGCGGTCCGATTTTGAGCGCCTGGTTATGTGCATGCGCTCATTAATTTGAAAAAGGCAAATTACATGCATTGTGAGTGGCCACCATGATTGCGCCGA
>JAOULO010000105.1 GCA_029881995.1 Gammaproteobacteria bacterium | reverse complement strand
GTGTGGCCATTTCTTGAAACGATCGACTACGTAGGTCAGCCCCGAGGTGGTTTCGGTCAGGTAGGGTGTATCGATCTGTGAGATATTGCCCAGACAGACCACCTTGGTGCCAGGGCCCGCACGGGTGATTAGTGTCTTGAGTTGTTTGGGCGTCATGTTCTGCGCTTCATCAAGGATCAGGTAGCGATTTAAAAATGTCCGGCCGCGCATAAAACTCATTGAACGTACCTTGATGCGTTTGCTTAACAGATCCTGCGTTGCTGCTCGCTCCCAGTCCCCGGTATGGTTGCTTGGCCCGAGTACTTCCAGGTTGTCTATCAGGGCACCCATCCAGGGCGTCATTTTTTCCTCTTCAGTACCGGGTAAAAACCCGATGTCGTCACCAACCGGAACCGTGACGCGGGTCATGATTATTTCCTGATAGCGTTTGTGTTCGAGTGTTTGTTGTAGACCGGCGGCCAGGGTCAGCAAGGTTTTACCGGAACCGGCCATGCCGAGCAGACTGACAAAATCAATTTCCGGATCCATTAACAGGTTGAGTGCATAATTCTGTTCACGATTTCGTGCCGTAATGCCCCAAACTTTATTGCTCGGGGAACTGTAGTCACGCAGGGTTTCAATAATAGCTTCGTTATCTTCATTTATATTTCTGACCACGGCGGTAAAACCACTTTCATCCTGGCCATGCAGAAATTGATTGGGAGCCCAGTTTTCAACATCGGGCCCCGAGATGCGATAAAAGGTTCGGCCTTCCTCGATCCAGGAATCCATTTTTTTGCCGTGCTTCTCCCAGAAACCTTCTTCCAGTTCATGATGACCCTTAAATAACAGATCGGTATCATCCAGAACCTTGTCATTGTGATAATCCTCTGCCGAGATACCCAACGCCGTTGCCTTGATGCGCAGGTTGATGTCCTTGGAGACCATGATAACCCGCGTGTCGGGTAGTTTACCCTGCAGGGCCATGGCCGTACCCAGGATATTATTATCGGCCTTGTTACCGGGCAGGTATTCTGGCAGGTCTTGCGAAAAGGAGCGGGTCTGAAAAAACAGACGTCCTGCGTGTTCATCATGGTTAAGTGCGCTGAGTGCGAGCGGAATACCCTGTTCAATTTCGTCTACTTTTGCATCACTTACCAGCTCATCCAGAAAACGGCTGGCCTGACGGGCATTGCGTGCGACTTCAGAGCGACCTGTTTTATTATTGTCCAGTTCTTCTAGCACCATCATGGGTAGAAAGATATCGTGTTCCTGAAAGCGAAAGAGAGCAGATGGGTCATGTATTAAGACATTGGTATCGAGTATGAACAGCCGGGGGCTGGATATCAGTTTTGTATTCATATTATAGTATTTATAGCCCGTTGTTATTTTTTGTTCTGAGCCTTTACAGCATCCAGAACTTCCTCCACATGGCCATTAACCTTCACCTTGCGCCACTCCTTGCGCAATATACCTTTGTCGTCCAACAAAAAAGTGCTGCGTTCAATGCCACGTACCTTTTTACCGTACATGTTTTTCATCTTGATGACGTCAAACAAATTACAAAGTGTTTCTTCACTATCTGATAATAGCTCAAATTTGAAAGCCTGTTTGGATTTGAAATTTTCGTGTGATTTCAGACTATCGCGTGAGACACCCAGAATGATCGTATTCTGTCGTTTGAATTTAGCGTGGGCATCACGAAAATTCTGGCCCTCTGTTGTGCAGCCGGGCGTACTGTCCCTGGGATAAAAATAGAGAACAACATTGGAGCCTTTCAGTTGGCTAAGCGAAATGGTTTGCTCTCCGGTGGCGGCGAGTGAAAAGTTAGGTACTTTTTTATTTATAGCAACACCCGACATGTTTGTCTCCTGTCCTTTTAAATTTTGTATGGCTCCAGTACGGCATCCAGATTCAATTGTTCGCAAAAATCAATAAATTCATCTCGTAATGAAGCGATGTGGGTGCCGGCCGGGATCTCGACCGTCATGTTGAGCGTAAAGATGGGTGTCCCAGTATGGGCCGCTGCCTGGGCATGGGTCGTCATATCGTAGATATTGATGGCCCGCGTGGAGAAGAATTCCGCCAGTTGGTGAACGATACCGGGGTGGTCGATAGAGACGACTTCAATACTATACGGGATTTTACCCCGCTCATTCAGGCGGCCATCGGTTCGCTTGGTCACAATTTGCAGCCCTGTGCTCTCCTGCAATTTTTCCAGGGTGGTTTCCAGTTTGGACAGTTTGTCCCAGTTTCCGGTGATTTGCATCAGGATGGCAAATTCGCCGCCCAGCACACTCATCCGGCTGTCTTCGATATTACAATTACTGTCACTGATGACCTGGCTGAGTTTGCTGATCAGGCCGGGTTGATCTGCACCGAGTGCGGTAAGGACAAGGCTACTAGTCATGATTTGGGCTTCTCATAATGGGGGGGATTTCCTGTTTGGACGCATATCGGCTTTAACTATACTGAAACAAGGAACTACCGGGCAAGGCAAGTATTAGATTTTAGGGGGCTTTGGTTTGCTATGGGTGAGGATAGCGCTTGTCAGGCGTTCATCCCGACAGTACCATGTCGCTTTTATTCGGGTGTGAGGCTTGCATGATTCAGGGCAGCTTGGTGGCATTGGTGACGCCAATGCAGGAAGATG
>JAOULO010000079.1 GCA_029881995.1 Gammaproteobacteria bacterium | reverse complement strand
ATAAATCCAGGCACCTGCGAATACCGAGATATTAAACTAAGATATAGATAAATCTATTTATTTATATAATATTAATATTCAAAACAATGCCATTTATTAGTGGGCATTATCTCTTTAGAAAAACCTGATAACCATTTAGCGAATAGTCAATTCGTTTCGACTGTTTCTGCCATACAAGATTTGCATTATAAGCTAACCAATTCGATAATTTGGAGGAAATAGCCCCCCTATTTAAAGGTACCACTATCCAAACACGGCCTTTATCATTCTTATAGGTATCAAGCAGTTCTGACCAATCTATATTGTTTATATATGCATTTCTCGGTAAATTTTCTGTTTTAAGATTTGAGTGATTTTCAAAACCGACTATTACTGGTATCACACGGTCACCTGGCCTGTGATGCTCCTCAATATATTTCGTTACATCACGTATATCCAGGGTTAATCTATCACTATAGTAAGAGACAAACCCGGGAAGCATTGAAGCTAAAACGACTAATATCATAGCATGTGACAAAATTAAATTTTCATTCAAACACTGTCTTACTTTATGACAAAAATAAGCACTGCAAACAAAAAACAAAGGTAGGGAGTAGAAAATATAATCTGGTCTTACATTCGTAAAGAGCGAAAACACAATCAGAAACAGGATTGCACTTATTATTGAAATAAGTAGAAAAAGACCTTTCTTTATATCATCTTTAAGTAAAAGATTCAGACCAAAAAAGCCTGATATAAAGACAACTAAACCAATATATTTCACCAATTGAAATAATTGTCCAATACCGCTATAACCCCACTCCTGCCCCATCATTTGCCACTTAGATAAAATTTTTACTGCTACAGGGATAGCCACGAGAATTGAAGCAAATGCAATACCGGTATGTATTTTGATAATACTTCTTGAGCTTGGGGATATTTTTATTCCTTTACCCAAAAGAGCAAGGGCAGAAAACAGAAAACACGACATTGGTACAACAACGAAGGTAGTATGAAATATTATTCCAAAAAAATTAAATATTAGCGCGTAAATTAATAGTTTTAATTTTCCACTTTGGACTGCCGAGAAATAATAAAAATATGATAAAATTCCGAAAAAGAATACTGCGGAATAAAATCTGGCAAAATGCGAGTGGTATAAATGCCACTCACTAATCAGCATGATAAGGACTGAATATATAGCTACTTCTTTATTTAAAAACTTTTTTGCAGTGAAATATAATGCTGGGACACTGGCTATTGAAAAGAAAAGAGCGGGGCCTCTCGCAGTCCATTCATGCACACCAAAGTTAGCATACATCATTTTACTTAGGAAATAATATCCTGGTTTGATTGTAGTTATAGCTCCTTGACTGTGTTTTATAGTATAAAACTCATCTCCATGAAATGGCCAATCCCAAAAGCCAAAGCCCCTGGCCAATAATGAAAGTAAAAGTAGTATTGAGACTATAAAATAGTCATTATAGATATAACTATTACTATCTCCCATTGTATTCCTTAGCACTCAACATTCTAATCTACATCAAAGATATTTAAACATTAGCATCAAACATTATAATGTTTTGCATTTACTCCCCTACCAGCAAATCCCATCATAAGTCCCTTCTTCACTTACTCGATCTATAATCCTAACCAGGTCTACCACTTGCTTACCTTCTGGAAGTTTTTCAACTATTTCTCGAAATTCAGGAGCTCCATTTCCAATCACAACTACATCCGCATGGTTTACCACAGTATCCATATCATCAACCATGAGCTGCGCAATGTGTGGAATATGATTTAGAATGAAATCTCGATTAGCTCCGACCAATTTGGCCATATTGACATTACGATCAAACAATCTGATATCGTAACCCTTACCTATCAGGTTCTCAATAACTTCGACCAAAGGGCTTTCACGAAGGTCATCGGTTCCCGCCTTGAAGCTGAATCCCAGAACGCCAACTTTCTTGCTACCCTTGTTCATAATCATTTTTAAACCACGATCAATTTGATTTTGATTGGAAGGCAAAATTGAGTTTAGAATAGGCAAACTGAGATCAAGACTTTTACCTTTATAAGTCAGTGCCCGGACATCTTTTGGCAAGCATGATCCTCCGAAAGCAAACCCCGGTTTCATATAATAAGGAGACAAATTAAGTTTTAGATCCTGGCAAAATATGTCCATTACTTTATGACCATCAATCTCTAGCTCTTTACAAATATTTCCTATTTCATTAGCAAATCCTACTTTAAGGGCATGCCAAACATTATCAGTGTATTTCACCATTTCGGCTGTTTCTATATTTGTACGCAAAAGTGGAGCATCCATTTTCTCATAAATTGATGCGAGCATTTCTCCGCCGCGTTTATCAATTTCTCCAATGACAGTTTTTGGAGGATTATAAAAATCATAGACCGCTGTACCTTCTCTCAGGAATTCCGGGTTATTACAAACTCCAAAATCTTTACCTGCCTGTTTACCTGATGACTGTTCCAGTGAGGTCAACACTATCTGCCTCATCGAACCAGGAAGCATTGTGCTACGAGCGACAACAACGTGATAGTCTTCTTTTGACTTAAGACATTCCCCAATTTCTTCACATACACGTCTTACATATTTCAAATCAAGACTGCCATTTAATTGACTGGGTGTACCAACACAGATTAGAGACATTTCTGTATTTGCAATAGCCTCATTCACATCTGTTGTCGCTTTTAAGCGATTTTCATCTACGGCACATTTAATTAATTCACCAATATCTTTTTCAATAATTGGGGTTTGACCTGCATTAATTAAATCAACTTTCGTCTGGTTTGGATCTACTCCAACAACCTCATGCCCCTCCTTAGCTAAACATGCTGCTGAGACGGCACCAACATAACCTAATCCAAATACACTTATTTTCATTTTATGACACTTCCGATTGTAGATTTTTTATTCATGAATACTACTTGCTAGTAATAACGAGTATTCATTAGACCAGTAATTAAATATGCGATATGCTAGCATACCAAGTATAAACAGAACAGTGTTTCCTCTAGAACAACCAGCATAATTTTTATAACAATAACAATAACTTACCTAACAAATCAGCTCTGCGCAAATAAGACAGATGAAAAAAAACCTGCTTTTTGTTTCACCCCGATTTTTATTTCCTGCTGACTCAGGCGGTAAAATTCGAACCTCGCAGATTCTTCGAGGAATGAAAGGGGGACAATTTAATATCACTTTGGCTTCACCTGCTCCTGCTGACATATCCTCGTTTAAAAACGACCTTAATTCAATATGTGACCGCTTTGTAAGCTGGCCTGAACTACAGGTTAGCCCATTTAATTCAATTACCAGAATGCGGCATATTTTTTCCAAACTTCCAATACCTGTACTCACCGATCGTTCAAAAGAAGGTAGCTCAACGGTTCAACGAGAAATCCAAAATGAAATGGATATCATTGTTTTTGATTTTCCTCATTCAGCTATTTTTGCACCAGATAATATCGAAATTCCATCTGTCATGTTTACACATAATGTCGAGGCTGAAATATTCCATCGTCATGTGGATGTTGCCCAAAATCCATTGATAAAGGCGATATGGAATAACCAATATAAGAAAATGGTTCATTTCGAGAATGAGGTTTTATCACGGTTTGACACAATCATTGCTGTATCAGAAAAGGATGCCGATCATTTTAAAAACCTGGATTTTCTAAATATTGAAACCATACCAACTGGAACGGACATCCATTTCTATTCTTATGAAAAACCTAAAGAAAACAAAACAATTGTTTTTACAGGCTCAATGGACTGGAATGCTAATATAGATGGTATCAATTATATGATAGATAAAATTTGGCCCATCATAGTTAGAGAAGAACCTGAGGCCAAACTGCTCGTTGTAGGCAGGAATCCACCAAACCAACTCATTAACAAATGTAACAATTATGGTTACAATGTTGAATTTACCGGATTTGTTGATGATGTACGTACTTATGCTTGGGACTCATGTGTATATATAATTCCACTACGGGTAGGCAGTGGAACAAGAATCAAGGCCTTTGAAGCCATGGCGATGGGTTCCCCTGTTGTCTCAACTACTCTTGGTGTTGAAGGTCTGGAAATAGAACCTGGCAGGCATTATCTAAACGCAGATACTGAAACTTCATTTGCTGATTCTGTTTTAACGCTTATGCGTGACAAAACAACTCGAGAGAATATTTCAAAAAATGCCAGGAATCATGTTGTGAATAATTTTTCAAGCGATGTTGTAGCTAAAAGATTCGAAGACATATGTGTTGATACTTACAACAAATATAAGTCAAAAATAAATTAAGGCTTATATTCATAAGCACCTATATCGATATTATCACCCTCACTCTTACGAGCGTCACGCTTCACCTTATGAACATATTGATAAACTGGAGTGAGGTCTACTCCAGTATTAGCCAAGCCTGGGGCTGTACCTAGATCGATTGCCTGGGTTGCCAGGCCTGTAAGACGGTAGTCATATCCTGCCCTGTCTGCCAGAATGCTTCCATCTGTAGTCAAGACATTAGATATTAATTCGCCAGGGCCTGATTTAATTGAACCACCACCCAGAAATATATTATTTACCAGCTTACTTACTGGTGTCTCTGGTCGAATATAGACAAATTTATTGGTTGGCCCATCATTGACAACAGTGTTATTAATAAAGTAAAACTCGGCTGTTTTTGGATCGTATGTTTTATTTTCTATGCCATACGTCACAATATAACTGGTATTTTCTACATTAACTCCCTGCTGGATCACATTACCTATTACATAGGCCTTACCACCATCTGGGATGTCAACGACATAACTGGAATTCCCAGCCACTTCATCCATTAATCTGTTGTAAAGAATATAATTTTCTTTGGCACGGCTTTTTAAATTGTGTCCAACATGGGCATGATGAGAATAATTATGCCTGAAGATGAGTTTATTGCCTCCATCAACATAAATGTTATGAGTAAACCCATATTGACCACGGCCACTTTTCCCTAAGCCATTGTGGTTAAATTCAGAGAACTCGATAGTTAGTGTGCCGCCACCGCCGAGAATGCCATTCTCATTGTCATGAAAATATGAATTACATACTGTTAAGTTGGGACCTTCTGCTCTAATTCCAGCACCATTTTCATCAGTCACTTTAGCGTTTGAAAATTCAATGTTTTCAACTGTGATATTTGATGCTCTTGTGACCCATATACCCTTTCCATTTTGTTCATCACTACCCCCACCCACAAACGGAATCACTTTAGTTGCTTTTATGTGTGCTCGACCATCACCCACGCCTCTTAGAACAAGATTATTTCTTCGCCAGACAACAATATCATGCTCATACAGACCTGCATCTATTTCGATGACATCACCATCTTTTGCAACTGCTGCAGCTGCACTTGGAGTATCATAGGTCTTGCCAGGACCTACTTGTAATATAGAGTTAGCTTTAAAATCTGCTATATTTAGCCCTATAGCTACGTCCAGTATTTTCTTTCCAACAAAGCTAACTGGGTCATCCTGTAATTCATTATCAGTATCAGCCTGATTTGTAAACGCAATGGTATATTCACCAGGCGCCAGGGCAGGTAGATTATAATTCCAACCACAGCCACCATTCTGTTGTTCGACCTCTACAACAGCTACAGGGTCACCTGCATCACCATCTATATCGTCAGGTGTTACATTGCCTGAAAAAACATAAATTGCATTTTTCCCATTTCTATCTATATGACTGCTATCAACTGCCCCTCTTAAATTTCCTGTTGTTGATGAAACCACGAGCACAGAAACAGACTTCTCTAAACTTTTACCTGAACCAGAACAGTTAAGACTAAATTCACTATCGACCAGGATTTTGTCTATTTTTAAAGTTCCACTCGTTGCCTGCTGTCCTGACCAACTACCATTCGCAGTACAACTTTCTGTATTTTTTGAGCTCCAGGTCAGGGTGGTAGCCCCACCCGCATCTACTGAGGCTGGATTTGCTGACAGGCTGATTTGCAGGGTTTTGTCACCATCTGATTGATTGTTGTCATTTGTTGAGTCATTATCAGTATTACTGCTTGTTGATCTGGCTCCGCTTCCACACCCTGAGATCAAAACCGTAGCAACAAGCAATACAGCAATACCCTTGTACCCAATAATTAGTCTAATTTTCATTATCCTTAAGCTCTTTCTAAATTGCAGATAACCGTCTATATCAAACATAGAAAGTTATTTGAACAGTCCCTGTTTTCTGTTACGTGATGAGGTGGTATTTGCGAAAACAAGCATTAACCCCACAAGCAATTCTATTAAGCCGAGTGAACCACCTCCACCTGAGGTCGTATTGGTTCCAGTTGGAGTTGTTGGTGATTTACTACCATCACCACCACTGCCTTCAGGTGTTCCACCTTCACCACCTGACTCATAAATGGTTTCTAGTAACACCGTATACATACTGGGAGCGGTTTCATTGCCACCTAAGGATACTTTTCCTGCTGTGAAAGATTTGCTGTAGACACGTAAACTTCTATCTGAAGTGCCTAATACGTTTCCAGTATCAGTCCAACCAGACATCCATTGAGGCAAAGGCTCAGAGTCTACATAGGCAACAAGCACTGTGATATCCTTAGATACATCAAAACTCAAAAAATTGTTGCCTGTTGAAGTTTTATCATTATTACCTGTTTGCAAAACACTATATCCAACATATCCTGCAGGTACAGTCGTGTATAAATAGCTACGGTCAACATAAACTTTTGTATCGACTGCAAGCTCATCCCATTTATAACTGCTTTTATTCAAATTAGAGATAATTGAAGTAGTTCCACCACCACCATTTTCTCCGACAGAAACTAATACTGAGCCTGAAACATCACCATCAGTACCTGTGCAACTTAGGATAAACGTTGCATCTTTACTAAATGGACCAACTGTCTCAGAACCACTAACTGATTTTGTACCTGTCCAGTCACCACTTGCTGTGCAGGTGTCAGAACTAGAAGCATTCCAGTTTAATGTGACCTTTTCTGTGGTAGCAATCTGCGCTTTACTTGAAGAAAAACTCAGATTTGCCGCATTTGGATTAAATGGAACAATCGCAAACTCAGGACCTTTTGCACCATAATCAACTTTAGTTGATCTCGTTTCATAACGATTCCATGCAAGCTGAGCATTGGCCTTACCAGAGTCCGCGGCCACCGCAAGCGCAGCTTGTAAAATAGCGACATACCCTTGAGGCTCACTGGCATAACCTTGCATATTATTGCCAGTACATTCTTCAAGGCTTGTCCATTTTTTGATATAACCAATCGTCTGATAATTAGCGAGAGAATAAGCCACATTATTAGCATGTAACTCTGCAAATGTTGTCGGTGTACCAGGTGCTTCTGTTGTATATTGTCCTGCATTGAGCCAGCAGTAGCCTGGATCCGTCATCCTGCCTATACTGAATTTAACCTTATAATCACGCAACTCCACCGCTTTTGTAAAACCAAGATCGGCTATATGTCCAATTGACCAGGTAAAGAAGTCATCCATCCAGGGCTTGGATGTGGCACCGCCATCTGA
Source organism: Gammaproteobacteria bacterium (assembly GCA_029881995.1). GTDB lineage: Bacteria > Pseudomonadota > Gammaproteobacteria > UBA6429 > Thiohalophilaceae > JAHEDB01. The sequence continues at coordinate 3,213 of JAOULO010000079.1, read as the reverse complement.
ACCTGAACCTTTATCAAGGCGTCCAAAGACATACTGGGCCTGACCTGTATTCTGGGCATATGTCGTATTGTAATAGTCAAGGTTGTCATTCACGCGATCTATAAAATACTGTTTGAGGGGATGATCATTAGGTAAAATGTACCCTGCATGTGCCATTGTTCGCAATGCCCAGGCCTCGCCTCTCACCTGGCTAATGTGCACTAAACCCTTTCCACCACCTCTTTGCCCAGGATCATGCCTGAGCATATTGAAATTGGCCCAGAACGCCAGCTCTTCAAGAAAATAGTAATCCCCTGTAAGCAGGTAAGGCACATAAACAAACGATGGCTGATGTGCACTATCTGCCGTATAGCCTGTATCACAATTGGCTGAACAAATCGCGATATTATTGTTAGTGGATGCATTTGTGTGATCCTGGATAGAAACGGGCTGATCCGTGGCTTTATCACGATAGTGTATTGGCCATGACCCTGCCAATTCACCAATTGTGAATGTGGTATTCCAGACTCGTTTGTCCATACTTATAAGATACCTTGCTGTCCAGCGAGGTACTGGGCCTATATCAGGTCGACCACCTGTCGCCTTCATGTATTTATTTACATACGCAATCTGCATTGGATTTGTATTACTGTCTGACAGATCACTTGCCTCTTTAGCTAGTGCAGCCTCTGTAATAACAATGGAGGTATCATAATTAGGAACTGCTCTTGTAGATAACAAATAGTTTGTATCATGCTTAGCATAAACTGCTGGCTCGGTACCCCACCAGAATGTTTTACGCCAGCGGGCATGATGATTATGGGTTAGATTCGAAATTGTATACGCTTGAGCACCACCGATATGGACAGTTGCATCATAAGTAACATTTTGGGGATTAGATACAAATGTCCAGTTATTTTCAACTGTGACATCTGCACGAACACTTTTCATCCCAGAATAAGCCCGAATATGGAATCTTGCTGTTAGATGTGGGTGAGAGACCTTGCTCGCGGTCTGTAAAGGAGCAGAAACCATCCATTCTGTTACGACCGGCCCACTTAACCATTTCTTTTCAGGCAATGACTGTAGCAAATCTTTCGCAGATGCAGAATAAACTGTTCCACCAATATTGACCTGTACCACCGCATCAAAATTGGTTGCTAACAATTGAGTCTTGCTTAGTGGTGTGCTGTTATCAACTGCCTTATTATCTGTAGAGATCGTAATGGTCTTTACTTCACCAGGATTAAGGACTGGTACATTCATGCTTAGGACAGCATGGCGTAAAGTCCCATCACTATGAGTGGCCTTACTATTGACCTGGAGTGGTATATATTCTCCATTTGATAGTTTGGCGCTTAAATTCGTCTTCGCATTTAAATCAGCACCGATCGCAATTTCACCTTTTTTAAATGGCTGACCTATTGTTATTGGCACATTTGTTTGAGTTTGTCCTGACTCGCTAATAACAGTAACATCAAAATTAGTCGCCGATAAGACTGGTGATACCACAGATAAGTTACACACTAAACCTAGAAGTAACACTATTCCTTTATACAACTTACTGCTCATACTGACTCTCCACTTATCTGTTGCGTAGCGCACGCATAAAAATCAAACTGAAAATTCCAAAACAGAGCTCTAACAACCCAAATGCGCCACCCCCAGATTTATCGGTCTTGCCAGTTTCGCCTGGATCTCCACCGATACCACCACCTGTACCTCCGTCGCCGTCACCACCGCCATCGCCATCGCCATCGCCACCGCTTTTATTACCACCAGTACTGGTTCCTTCTACCAATACCACATACATACTTGGAGATGTTCCATTTTCTCCAAGAGAAACTGTTCCAGCATTAAATTCTTTCTTATATATATGTAATGGTCTATCACTTGTACCAAGTGTTTCCCCGGTCGATGTCCAGTCAGACATCCATGCAGGCAAATTACTACCATCGTCAACATGTGCAACATACACTTTTACAATTTCAGGCACACTAAAAGTTACAATACCATCACCTGTCAGCCCTTTGTCTGAATTTCCAGTTTTGAGAGCATCCAGACCATCATAATTTGCAGGTACTGATTTATATATGTACTCACGATCCGAATATACAAATGATCCCACTTTTAATTGATCCCATTTATATTTAGACGGTTGTGTATCATAAGCAATTTGCTTGCCTGTAGTACCAACATTAACTGTTATTGAACTGCTAGTTGTCCCTCCAGTTCCGGAACAGGTAAGTTCAAAAGTGACTGTTTTACTGAGAGGACCAATTGTCTCGCTACCACTAACATTTTTAGCACCCGACCAGGCATCCGATGCAGTACAACTTTCTGCATTAGAAACTACCCAACTAAGAGTAATACTTTCATCTACTTCTACTTGTTTAGCCGTTGCATTGATACTAATGGTTGGCCAGCCTGGGACACCACTTGCGTCCGTTAACTTATAGACATAGACATTCGATGATGTCTGGTTATACATAATAAATACGTTTTTTGAAGGAATATAACGAAACCTTCCATAAGTGCCATGCCCCATCGCTGAGGTAGGTGTGACAGTGTTAGTTGGCGCAGGAAGAATTTTCGTCCAAGTCCACGAAGATGGGTCCAGTGTGTAAACAGAATTTCCACCATCCCATGCAACAAACAATTTGCTTACCGGGTCATATTCAAATCCTGGGGCAACGCCATTTTGAATGGCTGTACTACCTTTTGCCGATACAGTTTTCATTACACCAGGATTATTTAAATCCCAGGTCGTTAGGGTTCCTTTACCAATTGCCACCATGATCCGTCGTTCTGGATCTAGGGCACTATTTTTTTCATACCAGATTTCATTTGTTGCACTATATGTTGTCCATTTATCATTAATGGGATCATATTTTGATAATTTTCCTTTGGCAGTAGTGCTGTGATACCAGATATGCCCGTTCGTGGGATCATAAGCTGTAAGTGCGGAAATTTTCAGACCACTGTTTGGTACAGCAGCTCTACTTGTACTATTCCAGGTGTTGTCTATAAAATTGAAACAATGAATTTTCGAGTCATCAGATTTACCACTCGAGTAAGTACCAGAGCCACCTAGAGAACAGAATCTGTCAATATTGGGTAGATACTCTATATAATCATATGTATGCCGGGATATGGGTTTGCCATCCGGATATAACCCTGAAGCTTCATCACCGTTAACATTAGAACTAGGCTCAGTTAACCTTGTCCATTTAA
>JAOULO010000078.1 GCA_029881995.1 Gammaproteobacteria bacterium | reverse complement strand
CAATCGTTTGCGGAATATGGCTGGTGTACCAGTATTCGTGGTGCTGAAGGTGGTGGTAAGGTTGAAGGCCTGCCCAGCCATGTCTTTGTCAGTGATGATGGTGACATGGATCAGAAATGCCCAACTGAAATCGGTATCACAGATCGTCGTGAAGCTGAACTCAGTAAACTCGGCTTCCTGCCACTCTGTCATTACAAGAATACTGACTATGCAGTTTTCTTTGGTGCCCAGACCACGCAGAAACCTCAGAAATTTGATGACCCAGATGCCTCTGCCAACGCAGCAATTTCTGCCCGACTGCCCTATATCATGGCAACTTCACGCATTGCTCACTTCCTTAAAGTGATGGCACGCGACAAGGTTGGCTCTTTCATGGAAGCGTCAGATGCAGAAGAATGGCTTAACAAATGGATATCGAACTATGTGAATGCCACTCCTGGTGCAAGTGCTGAAATGAAGGCACGCTATCCACTGGCTGAAGCGAAAATCGAAGTAATGGAAGTTCCTGGTCAACCCGGTGTATTCAGTGCCATTGCCTGGATGCGTCCATGGTTACAGATGGAAGAACTGACCGCATCTTTACGACTGGTCGCTAATATTCCTAAAGCAGGCTAAATGAAAAGCGGGGGTCGAAAGATCCCCGCTTCGTTTTTAAAATGGAATTTCCGTGTCAACAACAAGTACAAAAAAGACTCCTACTTCTCAAGGTGCTTCGACGACAGCTAGTGTAGATCTGGATAGTCTGTATGAACGCCAGGCTTATATTACCAATCTAGACGAATTTCTTTCTGAGACGAACACCAAACGGGCCTTATTATACTGGCTCATCGAATATGAAAATTTTGCTCAGATCCGTTCAAAGCAGGAGCTTGTCCATACCATTAACCGTGCAATCGCCGGGATTGATGAATTAATCAATGATCAACTCAATCTGATCATTCACCATAAAAAGTTTCAACAGCTGGAATCTGCCTGGCGCGGCCTCTGGTATCTCGCCGTTCAAGCTGATGGAGCAACTAATGTCAAAATACGGATCCTGGAAGCAAGCTGGTCTGATGTTGTAAAAGACATTGGCAAAGCCCTGGATTTTGATCAAAGCCAGTTATTTAAAAAAATATATAGTGAAGAATACGGTACGCCGGGCGGTGAACCCTACGGGGTCATTATTGGTGATTATGAGATTTCGCATAAAGTCTCCAAAATGCATCCGCATGATGATATATCCACTCTTGAAGGCCTGGCCCAGATTGCTGCAGCTGCGTTCGCACCTTTTATTGCAGCAGCCTCAAGCGAATTATTTGGGGTTGATGATTTTTCGACTCTGGGTTTACCACTCAACCTGCAAAATATCTTCAAACAGCAGGAATATATAAAGTGGCGCTCTCTCAGAGAAAAACCAGATTCACGATTTGTAGCTCTAACCTTGCCCAGGGTTCTTATGCGACTGCCTTACCGAACCCGGCCTGGCTCCTATAAAGGCTTATATTTTTACGAAAAGCAAAACAAGGATAATGTTGAAAACTATCTTTGGGGAAACGCGGCTTATGCCATGGCAGGAATTCTGGTCCGAGAATTTAAAAATGTTGGCTGGTTTGGGCACATTCGTGGGGTCCCTCGTAACCATGTATCAGGTGGATTAATAACTAACTTACCAGTCGATTGTTTTGAGACAGATACCAATGAAATCGCTCATAAACCCGTTACCGATGTTATTGTTACGGATACCCTGGAACGCGAACTTAGCGATCTCGGATTCATGCCATTATGTCAGTGTTATGACACACCTTTTGCAGCCTTTTACAACAATCAGTCAATACAAAACCCAAAGTCATATACCAATTCTGAAGCCACGGTCAATGCCAAACTGTCGGCCATGATTCAGCATGTAATGTGTGGTTCACGTATTGCACATTATATTAAGGTCATGATTCGCGACAAGGTTGGTTCCTTTATAACAGCAACAGACTGTGAAGAGTATCTTCGTCAGTGGCTATATAAATATACAACAGGTCGAGAAGATCTGGACTGGGAAGAGCAGGCACGTTATCCCCTCAGGGAAGCCGCAGTAAACGTAAAAGAACATCCGGCCAAACCAGGTGAATACCTATGCGTCATTCACCTGCGGCCCCATTACCAGCTGGACCAAATGGTCTCTGAGCTGGAACTGGTCACAGAACTGGCTGCGGCAAAATAGTACAATGGCCAGAGTAGATAAAAAGAAAAAGCTACGTCCCTCAATTATGGACCGTTTAATGGACGATGAACCCCATAATCAGACAGAGGTCGACCCAGGTAAGCACCAACGATTAAAAGAATTGAGAAATAGTGTTCGACGGGATTTGGAACGTCTTTTAAATTCTCGCTTTCGAGTGGTCGCCCCACCGGAAGAGTACATAGAAATTGAACATTCTCTTTTAAATTATGGTATGCCGGATCTTGCAACTGTGAATATCATCGATATGGAAAAGCGCGAAGCATTTACACGTCGATTAGAAAACATATTACGACAATATGAACCACGCTTTAAAACCGTAAAGGTACAGTATCAGGACAATAAAGACATAGCCGATCGAACACTGCGCTTTCGTATCGATGCTGTGCTCTATGCAGACCCGGCTCCAGAAGTTGTGATTTTCGACTCAGTATTGGAATCGGTAACCCGTAACGTAAGTGTAAAAGAAGTAGGCCATGGCTGACGAATTACTCCCCTATTACGAAAAAGAACTCGCCTTTATCCGTCAACTGGGTAGCGAATTTGCTGAAGAACATCCTAAGATTGCCGGACGTCTGGGTATTAATTCAGACACTATCGAAGATCCACACGTCTCACGCCTGATAGAAAGTTTTGCCTATCTGAACGCCCGCATTCAACACAAACTGGACGACGATTTTCCAGAACTTAGTGATGCACTGTTAAGTGTATTATTTCCCCATTACCAGCGCCCCATTCCATCGACATGTATTGTCCAGTTTGCCGGTGATGAAGAGCAACTCGAATCACGCTATCGACTACCAAGAAATACTTTACTGGAAACTGAGCAGTTCCAGGGTGAAAACTGCCGTTTTGCCACAACTTATCCAACCGAGCTTTACCCAATAAAAGTGACTGAAGCCAGCCTTATTGGTCGGCCCTTTTCCACACCTGGATCCAGTGAGGTAAAGGGTGCGGGTGGTGTCCTAAAGATCAGTTTAGAAACGTATAATGAGGAACTGTCATTTGGTGAGCTGGAACTTGATCGACTCCGCTTCTACCTGAAAGGCCAGTCACAACACATCAATCCACTTTATGAACTCCTGTTAGGCAAGTGCCACAATCTTGTGATGACATTGGGTGAAGAAGATACCCAACCCGCCTTCCTTGGCAAGCAGGCCATCCAGGCTGTCGGTTTTAGCCCTGATGAAGGTCTACTCCCCTACCCGGAATCATCGTTTTTAGGCTACCGACTGCTAACAGAATATTTTGTCGCGCCAGAGAAATTTATGTTTATCGACATCAATGGTCTGTCCAAACATCTTCCGGAAGATGCGGGCAACAAACTGGATTTATACGTTTATGTTGAATCATCCGATGTAGAGCTTGAACATAATATTACTGAAGAAACTTTCATGCTTGGCTGTACCCCCGCCATAAACCTGTTCCAGCACCGTGTTGATCCCATTAAACTCGATCATACCCAACAGGAATATCAAATAACACCAGATGCACGTCGGCCCGTTGGTTTTGAAGTGTATTCAGTTGATAAAGTTGTGGCCACCTCTTCCAGTGGCGATGAAGAGGAATACCTGCCCTTTTATGGTCTGAGTCATCGCGTTCAGGACAATGAGCATTATTCTTACTGGTTCGCCAATCGTCGTAGCGCAAAATTGAGTGCCTACCACCGTGATGAAGGTACCGATGTTTTTCTGAATCTGGTGGATCTGAACTTTGATCCAAACATTCCGGAAGAGCGCACACTTATTATTGACTCAACCTGCAGTAATCGTAATCTTCCTGAAAAACTGCCCTTCTCTTCAACTCAACCGAAATTACAGGGTGTTGACTGTGCGCCCCCCACAGAACGAATTCGTTGTGTGACACAACCTTCTTCGGTTGTCCGGCCACCGATGCGAAATCATGCTCGCTGGCGCCTCATCTCACATTTAAGCCTGAATCATTTATCCATTACGGGCAGAGATGATGCAACGGAAGCACTGAAAGAAATATTACGTCTTTATGACTTCAAGGAATCCTCAGTAACACGTGGACTGATCGAATCTATTCTGTCGGTCAAGGCCCGTCCTATCAGTGCGCCACTCACAATTGACGGACATGCCACCATGTGCAGAGGCATGGAAATTGAAGTTGAACTGGATGACAAGCTTCTGACCGGTAGCAGCGCCTATCTGTTTGCTTCGGTACTGGAACATTTTTTTGCTTTGTATTGTTCGATAAATTCATTTACACGAGTCTTGGTAAAAATTGCAAATAAAGAAGGATATCTGAAAAAATGCCCTCCACGAGCTGGCGAAAGACCCCTGCTGTAATTCAGGATCTGACTGATAATCCTCAGTCCTATACCTTCTTTCAGGCTGTGCGCCTGTTAGAGCGTTCTGCCGCGCTCATTGAAAAAGATAATCGCAAAGCGGCCAGGCCCGTGGCCCGTTTTACTCCCCCCGGCACAGAAGCCATACGCTTCCACACCCAGCAAACATTGGGCTTTCCGGGTTCAGAAATCAAATCCATTAAACAAAAACAGCGTAAGACGGGGAATAAGCAATGGCACATGAACATCAACTTCATGGGTCTGACCGGTGCAATGAGTGTACTGCCCTACCATTACACCGAAATGATTCTGCAACGGCTCAAACTAAAAGATGAGTCAATCAAAAAGTTCTTTGATTTATTCAACCATAGAACCATTTCACTGTTTTATCAGGCAGCCAATAAATACCGCTTGCCTATCGAGTATGAACGCAAAAAACTCAATCCACCGATAAATGAAGACCGGGATCATCACTCCCAGGCCTTGCTGTCTCTTATTGGTCTGGGTACCCGAGGACTTTCCAATCGACTCTATACTAAAGATGAGTCCCTGATTTATTACAGCGGCCTGTTTACTCAACAGATTCGAACTGCAGCTGGCCTCAAACAGATTCTGCAGCACCATTTTGATATTCCGGTCGAAATCCGAGAGTTTGTCGGTCAATGGCAAAACCTTATTGACGATGTACGAACCCGACTCCCTGGCCGTGAGTCCCCACAGGGACAGAATAATTGCCTGGGACGAAATGTGATGCTGGGGAAAAATGGCTGGTTTGCGCAGGGCAAGATTCGAATCATCCTTGGTCCACTGGATAAAACCCAGTTACATACCTTTGCCCCTGGGACCCGGGCCCTCATGGCACTGGATGAGCTGATACGTATATATATAGGTATGGAGTATGACTACGACTTCATTATCCGAGTAAAAAGAGGGGATATACCCGACAAAATCCAGCTGGGTAAGGGGCCATCCACCATCATGGGCTGGAATACCTGGCTAGCCAGCAAAGCGAAAAGATTTGATAAGGACGAAACGGTTGATATTACGGTATCCGCTGGTCGCGTCCGTTGAAGAGAATATAAAAAAAACACGGAATACTTAAGGGAGAGGATATGATTACAATCGATCTGAAATCACTGGTGGGCAAATTTAATGAACAGACCCGCACAGCACTGGAAGGTGCAGCCGGCCTGTGCCTGTCACGCACACATTACAATGTGGAAACCGAGCATTGGCTATTAAAGCTGATGGAAATCCCAGACAGTGACATGTCTCAGGTACTGGAAATGTTTGAAATCGACCCAGGCAAGCTGACTCGAGAACTCAATGCCGAACTGGATCGAATCAAGACCGGCAACACCCGTGCCCCGGCCCTCTCGCCCACTATTGTCGACCTGGCCAAAAACGCCTGGATGCTTGCATCCATTGAATATGGACATGGACAGGCATCGACCGGTCATATCCTGGCAGCCCTGATGCTTGATGAAGGATTGCGCCGATCGATTGAAGCCAGCGCACCTGAACTGAAAAAAATTCCTCCCGAATCCCTAAGAGATACAGTCCGCTCCATTGTTGGTACAACGACTGAATCCGGCAGTGCTGCGCTTGGTGACACCTCGGAATCCGGTTCAGCCCAGGCCAAGCCAGGAGCACCAAGTAAAACTCCCGCGCTTGATAAATTTACGGTGAATCTGACTGAAGATGCCAAGCAGGGCAGGATCGATGCAGTGCTTGGTCGTGATGAGGAAATACGTCAGATAATCGATATTCTCATCCGCCGTCGCCAGAACAATCCCATCCTGACAGGTGAAGCAGGTGTTGGTAAAACCGCCGTTGTCGAAGGCTTTGCCCTACGCATTGCATCCGGTGATGTACCTGACCCACTCAAAGGAGTCTGCGTCCGCAGCCTGGACCTTGGTCTGTTGCAGGCTGGTGCAAGCGTCAAAGGTGAATTTGAAAATCGCCTGAAGTCGGTGATTTCAGAAGTTAAAGCCTCACCCACCCCAATCATTATGTTTATCGATGAAGCCCACACCCTGATCGGTGCCGGTGGCAAGGAAGGCCAGGGTGATGCGGCAAACCTCCTGAAACCGGCTTTGGCCCGTGGTGAACTGCGTACAATCGCAGCCACCACCTGGGCAGAATACAAAAAGTATTTTGAACGTGACCCTGCCCTGACCCGTCGTTTCCAGGTTGTAAAAATTGAAGAGCCTGATGAAGAAAAGGCCATCAATATGATGCGCGCCATTTCCGAGATGCTGCAAAGCCATCACGGTGTTCGCATTATGGATGAAGCCATTGTCGATTCAGTAAGGCTTTCCAGTCGTTATATCACTGCCAGGCAATTACCGGATAAATCAGTCAGTTTACTGGACACCGCCTGTGCCCGTGTTGCCCTGAGTCAGAGTGCCACACCGGCTGCCGTGGAAGATACACGTCGTCGCATTTCCCAGTGTGATACCAATATTACGTCCTTACAGCGAGAAAATGCCACCCTGGGTAATTGTGAAGATCGTATCCTTGCCCTTGAAGAAGAAAAGACCCAACTTGAGCAGCACCTGCTTGAACAGGAAGCCCAATGGGAAAAGGAGAAAGAAAAGGTCGCTCGCATTCACGAATTACAAAAACAAATCGAAGACGATTTTCATGCCAGCAAACTGTCTGCTGAAGCGCGCAAACAAAAAGATGCTCCCAAGACACTGACCGAAGTTGACCGCGAGAAAATAAAATCAGAACTACATCAACTCATGGATGAATTGACTGCGCTACAGGGTGATGATCCAATGATTCAGGTCAATGTCGATAGTCAGGCCATTGCCGAGGTTGTTGCCAACTGGACAGGTATCCCGGTTGGCAAAATGGTATCAGATGAAATTCAAGCCATTCTTAAGCTGGGCACAAAACTGGGTGAACGTGTCATAGGCCAACAACATGCCCTTAACTCCATCGCCGAAAACATTCGCACCTCCAGGGCCGGTCTGACCGATCCCCGTAAACCGATCGGTGTATTCTTTATGGTAGGTTCCAGTGGTGTCGGTAAAACTGAAACCGCGCTGGCACTAGCGGATATCCTGTATGGTGGAGAGCAGAACATTACCACCATCAATATGTCCGAATTTAAAGAAGAACATAAAGTCTCCATGTTGTTGGGCTCCCCTCCGGGTTATGTGGGATACGGTGAAGGTGGTGTCCTTACCGAGGCTGTGCGTCGCAAACCTTATAGCGTCGTTCTGCTGGATGAAATGGAAAAGGCCCACCCCGGTGTCCAGGATATATTTTATAACCTGTTTGACAAGGGCACGATCAAAGATGGTGAAGGACGTGATATTGACTTCCGCAATACCGTTATTATCATGACCTCCAATGCTGGTGAAGAACATATCCGTGCCATGTGTGCATCGGGTGAAGAGCTGCCTGAGCCAGATGTATTGTTAGACAACTTCCGTCCACAGTTATTAAATTATTTCAAACCCGCATTTCTGGGTCGCTCCACGGTCATCCCCTACTACCCCTTAGGTGATGATGACCTGATGAAAATCTGCAAGATCAATATGACACGAATCGAAAAACGAATCCGGGAACATTACAATGCTGAATTCAGTTATCACGATGACGTCATGTTACACATCGTGGCCCGCAGCCAGGAAGTCGATACCGGCGCACGCAATATTGAAAATATCCTGACCCGCACAATGTTGCCTGAAATGGCATCCGAGTGTCTCTCCAGGATGGCTGATGGCCAGTCCATAAACAAAGTACACGTCGGTGTAACCGATGAGGGAGACTTTACTTATGAGATTGCTGCCAGCGATGGCATGGCCAGAGTTCGTGTCGATGTTAATGAGGGAGAACTGAGTTACGAAATCAGCTAACGGGTTTATATTCAGGGCAAATTACAGGGCTGTAAACTGCCCTGCATTGGCCTTTTTCTGGAATGACCACAGACTGGTTAAACGAGCCAAACCTGGCCAGTTTACTGACAAAAATACTGAAACACCGATAAGTGCTATGTTGTTGATTTTTAAATATATTATTAAGCTGCCAGGGGGCTTCTCAGGCCCTCTCAGGAGCTGCATTATTAAAGGCATGATTCCTCTGATGCTGGCCTTTTCCGGCCTGATAATACCGGTAAATTCCCTCTATGCCAGCGATGAGTCCACCTCTCTGAAGCTTGATGAACTGGATAAAGCCTATCAATTACAGTCACGAGATTTTTATCGTCATGCGATAAAGACCAATCTATTTCAGCTTCAGAAAACTAAAACTATTTCTGCTCTAAAAACACAGGTCGATATGCTGCTAAAGGCCGGGAAAACGGTTCAGGCAATTGCATTAATTGAATTTAATTTTCCCTTGCTTCGAAACCATATCGATGCCATAGAAACCATTCAGATGACCGAGACTATTCTGGAACATAACCACTGGTTCCTGGCAAAAAAGATTTATGAAACAGCCGAGCTAGAAGCCGGCAAGGTCGCCATGTCGAATATCTCTTTCGTCTTTGCAAAATATTATATGGCGCGCAAAGACTGGCAAATGGCACTGAAGTACTTAAAAGGTATAATCAATGAGCTTTCAGATGAAAATGCTGATTATGCAAGAATCATGGTTGGTACCATCCTGCAATATCAGAAAAAACACCGTGAGGCGATAAGCTATTATCAAAAAGTAAAAAAAGAATCCCGCCACTATCCAGCCGCTGTTTTAAACACCGCCGTTGCCTATATCAGGCAAGACTGGTGGACCGATGCCTATGTTCTGGTTAACGATCTTATAAAAAATCAGCAACAACAGATTAATGACCACATGCTGGATCGACTCAATTTAACAATTGGATATGCCCTGCTAAGAAAACAATACTTCCGAAATTCACGCGATGCCTTTCGTAATATAGGCCTTAACGGCCCCTATTCTAATCGTGCTCTATTAGGCCTGGCACTAACAGCAGCCAATCAGGAAGATTATATTGGCGCACTGAATGCCATCACTATCCTGAAAGGAAGAAAATCCACTGACCTCTCAGTAGAAGAAGCTTATCTCTTATTGCCCTATACCTACGGTAAACTGAAACAGAATCTAACTGCCACTTCAGCATATACAGATGCAATTAAATATTATCAGGAACGAATCAGTTCCATGCAGGCACTGAATGAAACAGGCAGTAACTTACTGACAAAAATAAGCCTTCCATCCGACAAAACCTGGCTGGTCATTAATAACAATATATTCAATTACTCCAGACATTATCCAAGATCATTTTTTGACAACTATCGGCACCTTTCTGCCATTTCGAAGCATGTCAAGGCAACGGATAATATTGGTCCACAACACCAAAAGCTGGTCACTCAGTACCGTAGAAGCCTGCAGTCCATGAGTCAGAAAATGATTACAGAACGCATAGAGTTTCTACAAAGTTATCTTAACCAGGCCAGGTATGGTCTTGCTCGCCTGTATGACAGTACTCTGGTGAGCACACAATGAAGTCCATATCTCTCTTTCTCATTTGTCTGCTAATTGTCTCATGTAGCACAGACAAAAGAATGACCCTGCGCGATATTGATGTCACCAGTCGAGACAAGCAAGACACCAATAATTTTACCAAGCCCAAATCGGATGAAGAGGTTCGTCTCGCCTATGCGGAATATCTTAGACACTCTGCAAAGGGTGAAAAGGCCCGCCAGGATGCTATTGCACGACTGGCAGAACTTGAATTTGAACTGGGAAACCGCGCCGCAATGGAAAAAGAAAACCTGAGTAAAGGTGGCAGCGAGGAACTGGATGACAAGCTTTATAATGACCGTCTGGATAAGACCATTGAATTACTGGAAACCTCTCTCAGGGAATACCCTAACTCAAAGAAAAATCACCAGGTTCTCTATAATTTGGCCAATGCCTACGATCAAAAAGGCGAACAGCTAAAAACAGAACTGGCACTGACAAAAATAGCTCGTAACTTTCCCAAGTCACCGTATTATGTTGAAGCCCAGTTTCGCCTGGCTGAGGCCCTGTTTTCCAAACAGGAATATATCAAGGCAGAGGACTCCTATACCGAAGTGATTGTCTCAAAGAAAAATGAACGGTTTTACGAGAAAGCCCGTTTCAAACGTGGTTGGGCAAGATTCAAACTGGAATATTATGTTGAAGCGGTAGAGGACTTTCTTGAAACTGTGACATACCATGATTTTGATGACTTTGAACAACTAACCCAGTCTGAGAAAGATATTTTTAAAGAATACTTCCGAGCAATTGGTCTTTCCTTCTCCTATCTCG
>JAOULO010000104.1 GCA_029881995.1 Gammaproteobacteria bacterium | reverse complement strand
GAACTGTAAAGTCGAGGCATTTGAAATTGAAGAAGGAACTGCGGCACATATCACCACAGTCAACAATTGCATCATTCGAATGAATGCAGAAAGAATTAATATTTTGGAAAAATTATAGAAATCGGGTTAGGTTTACTCTTATAAAATTAGCTCAGGGTCAGGCCCCTTTTATCAAAATTTCCCACTCCCCTATACCGCAACAAATTCTATCACCTGATTTATTACCTCCGTATTGATCAAAATCCGTCGATGCCCTAGCCCTTCTGTAGTAATAAACTCAGCCCATGGCCATTGTTGTGTAATGGTCTGGCTTTTTACCCAGGGTATTTCCTTATCAAGTTTGTCATGTAGGATTAAGGTTGGTACTTTAAAATCGGATTGAAAAATATCTGACCAGTCATTGCCATATCGGTGCAGTCGTTGTTGGAAATTTTTTGCAATAAAGTCTCGCATTCGGGTAATGATGCCAAGAGGTATTGCCAGATGTCTGGCAAAGCTTTCGGTGACACTGACGATATCGCTAAGCGGTGCAAGTAATACGAGTTTATTGGTCTTTAATCCTGCCGAGGATGCGATCAATATGGCAGCTCCGCCGAGTGAATGGCCCACAATACAATGCACCTGGTGCAAGGCCTGCACGGCAGCCACCAGCCCATCGGTCCACTCTATCAGGTTGGCCGTTTTCCCCGGTGACGCACCATGTGCTGGCCCGTCATATGCAATCACCTGAAAGCCCCGCTTAAGCAAGGGCTCAATAAACATCACAAAGGTCGAGGCAGTGCCCGTCCAACCATGCACAAACAGAACAGCCGGTTTTTCCGGTTCTCCCCAGCGATAACCAGCCAGTTCACCGTGCCCCGGATAGGGAATACTGAAGCGGCTCGCCCTGCGTAATATTGCCTCTTCCATGTCACTGGGCCGTCTCTTGTTGAACGGGGTGGTAAATAGCCTGGCGGAGAGGCGAATGGCCAGATTGGGCGCAATTCTGCTCACGACCCAGAAAAACAACCTGATGGCCCTGAGTTGGTATTGGTTCATCCCATATCTCCTTATTATTTAGAATGATATTAATGTATAGTAAGTCTCTTAAAGAGACTATAGTCTAGGATATACCATCTCCTTAAGAAACTCTATAATCGGACCATGCAACGAACGACTTTTTCTGACCAACACTGCTCCGTCGCCAGAACTCTGGACATCATCGGCGAATGGTGGACGCTGATGATTCTGAGGGATATCTTCTATGGCGTGCATCGCTTCGAGGCCCTACTTACACAGCTGGGTATCTCACGCAAAGTGCTGACCCAACGGCTCCAACGTCTGACCGACGAAAAGATTCTGCGTAAAGTAGCCTACCAGCAAAACCCACCAAGATATGAATACCGCCTCACCGCAAGAGGCATCGATATTATGCCCGTCCTGCTTTCCATCATGCGTTGGGGTGATCGCTGGTTAAGCGAAGACAAACAAGTCCCGGTGGAGTTTGTCCACACCGAGTGTGGAGAGGTTGTCGTCCCTAAAGTGGTGTGTGGTCATTGTGAAGGAGAGTTATCGATCCGTAATCTGGTTCCTCGACCTGGGCTAGGGTCGGCAGAGGAAGAGATTAAAAGTATGCGGGAGGCGAGTAGTAATCCCGAGTTGTTTAAATTGTCGTGATTATTATTTGAAAAACCCGGGTCAGGGTCGGAGGGATTAAATAATGTACGAAACCGGGGCCAGAACACAGTTCGCTCTAATATTAGAAACAACCGGTACTTGACCCCGGTTTACGTCCTTTTTATTTCCCTGCTAATCGCTACTGCCAGCCTGTTTGCTCGGCCGACTTCCCACTGGCACTGTTTTATCTGTCGGTGTATGTCGAAAGAAACCTCGCAGTCCGAGTCTATTTAACTGGTAATACATAAAACAGCCTATACACCAGCCGATGTATGAGACAAGGGTAAGCAATATCAACACGCCAACGATAAGCCAACCCACCTGGCTATATTCTAACTCGATCAGGGCAAGGGCCAGTGCAACGGTCAGTACGCCGACCAACTGTCCAAATTTATGTGGCTGAATATTGTCTAACCTGTAATCCGAGCGCATGATGTTAAGCGGTGATACCACCCCACGATAAACAAGACTGACCGGACTAATTTGCCTTATCGTTCCCCCCAGTAGAAAGAGCAACATCAGTACATACAAGGACTGCACATCCTGCCAGAGCAGTGCATAGACCGAGATGGCAATGGCGATTAACTGGCCCAGTTTTATTTCTGCATGATCAACATAGTTCGACATTGGCGTTACCTCATTACTATTGTTATGTAAATTATATGTTACATATTTGTATTGAATACCTCTGTTTATGCATATATATTATTCATATATGAATAATATTAATTGGGACAGTTTGCGGTATTTTCTTGCGGCAGCGAATGGTGGCAGCCTGACGGCGGCAGCGGAGATGCTTGGTTCGAATCAGCCAACGGTTGGCCGATATATTGATGCGCTGGAGCAATCCCTCGGCACAAAGCTATTTAAACGCTCGGTAAAAGGTCTAAGCCTGACCGATGAAGGTGCCTTTATTCTCGAACAGTCACAAGCTATCCAGGCCACTATCACGAAAATTCAGCACACCCTGACAGGTGATAAGAATGAAATTGCAGGTACGATTCGGCTGACCTTGCCTGAGGGACTGAGTCTTGAAGTCATAACACCTT
>JAOULO010000103.1 GCA_029881995.1 Gammaproteobacteria bacterium | reverse complement strand
TATCAGGACCTTTATCAATCAGGTCATCCTGTTATCCCTGAATGAACGCGATGCGCTGACACGACTGTATAACCGTAGCGCCTTTCATGAAAAATTGGCCAGTTTGCTTAAGCCGGTTCCACTGCAACGCCAATCCGACTCACACAGACAATACGTACTGGCCTTTGTACAAGTCGACAAGCACGACAACGAAATGATTGATGAGCAACACCGTGATAACGTCCGTATCCTGCTAGCCAGAATGATCGCAACCACCTTTCGTGAATACGACTGGGCCTTCCGTTACGATACCGAGACCTTCGCCATCATCCTGCATGAGTGTGACCGGGAACTGGCCCGACTGGCTCTGGATCGCCTGTTACAGCGCGTCATCAAGTTTGATTTCCCCGCCATCGGCCAGCTGGGCTGCAGCATAGGCTTTACCCTGCTGGACAAGAATGCCGGTTTCGATAACCTCATTCATCAGGCTATGGAGTCCTTGCAACAGGCACAAATCCTCGGCGGCAGACAGATACTCGGTCATGTAGAGACGCTGTAAACCTGTAATGAGTGTTACGGTTTCCTCTCCCGACCAAATCTTTTAAAATCCCTACTTCGCTTCGCAAAGGCTGTATCCATGAAAGACTATCAAAAAGAATTCATCGACTTCGCCATCCAGTGCAATGTCCTGCGCTTTGGTGAATTTACACTCAAATCCGGCCGTACCAGCCCCTATTTTTTTAATGCAGGCCTGTTTAATACCGGTGCCATGCTGGCAAAGCTGGGCCGTTTCTATGCCCAGGCCATCAATGATAGCAAACTTGAGTTCGATGTACTGTTTGGCCCGGCCTATAAGGGTATTCCACTAGCGGCAACCACCGCCGTGGCGATGGCAGACCACCACAGTCTGGATATTCCCTATGCCTTCAACCGCAAAGAAGCCAAAACCCATGGTGAGGGCGGCAGTATTGTAGGTTCTGAATTGAATGGCAGGATTCTGATTATCGATGACGTCATCACTGCCGGTACCGCAATTAGGGAGTCTATGGACATCATCGCCGCACATGGGGCTAAACCTGCCGGTGTGGTGATTGCACTGGACCGCCAGGAAAAAGGCCGGGCAGAAAAATCCGCCATACAGGAAGTAGAGGAAGAGTATCAGATCCCGGTTCTCAGCATCGTTAAGCTGGAACAACTGATTCAATATCTGGGTGAAACCGACAACAACAACAACAACAACAAACAACACCTGGCATCCGTACAGGCCTACCGGGACCAGTACGGTATCAAACCATAGACATCGGCTACTACGAAGGTAGTAGCCGATTACCTCTCATAGGCTATAGGTTTAGGCCCGATTATGGTGCAAAATGGTAGAAAACTACCATGGCCTGAATCCGATGAAAAAAAGACACAGCCTACCTACACGACCATCACATTTTGAAACCTTTATCGCCTGGCTGGGTTGTTTTCTGGGGATTTCCACCATCGCGCTGCTGGCACAGATCCAGGAGCTGGATCAACAAGGCAGCCTCTTCCTGACCGGCTCCTTCGGTGCCACCGCGGTATTGATCTTCGGCCTGCCCGACAGCCCCTATGCCCAGCCACGAAACGTGCTCGGCGGGCAAATCATCGCAGCCCTCATCGGCGTCACCATTCACAAAATTATGCCCGATATTGTTTGGCTTGCTTCCGCACTAGCGGTCTCGACCACGGTAGTCGGCATGCACTACTTTCGCATGATCCACCCTCCCGGTGGCGCCACCGCACTGATTGCCGTCATCGGTGGCAGCAAGGTTCATGGTCTGGGTTATGCCTTTGTCTTCACCCCGGTACTAACCGGGGCGGTACTAATGATCGTTATGGCCATCGCGCTTAACAACCTGCGTCCCAACAGGCCCAGGTATCCACACTACTGGTAAGAATGCTCTTCCAAAGCATCTCTCACAAATTTACCCCACTCGGGTGATTCTTCTATTTCTGATACGACTAATCTGCCTATAAAAAAACAAAGGGACGGGAAACAAAGGACGCAAAGGACGGGACACCCACCACTTCATTTGACACATTACAACAATCTTCTATCCTGACAAGATGAATGGTTTGGTTTTCAGGGAGGAAATACCATGACCACTGCCAGGGAAAGGCTCATATCTCTTCAGGACACATCCTACTATCACTGTATTTCCCGTTGCGTAAGACGCGCATTTCTGTGTGGTGAAGACCATTTTAGTGGGCAAAGTTATGAACACCGAAAGGGCTGGGTGGTAGAGCGTCTGCGTGAACCGCTGGGACGGGACACCCACCACTTCATTTGACACAATACCACAATCTTCTATCCTGACAAGGTGAATGGTTACGTTTTCAAGGAGGAAAGCACCATGACCACAGCTAGGGAAAAGCTCATTTCTCTTCAGGATACATCCTACTATCATTGTATATCCCGTTGTGTCAGACGCGCCTTTTTGTGTGGTGAAGACCATTTCAGTGGTCAGAGCTATGAGCACCGTAAGGATTGGGTAGTAGAACGTCTGCGTGAACTGGACAAAGTTTTTGCCATCGATATCTGTGCCTATGCGGTAATGTCAAATCACTACCATCTGGTCTTGCGGGTGGATACGGATAAGGCCAAGGGTTGGGATAAAGAGACATTGATACGTCAGTGGAAGATGTTGTTTAAGCTACCTGTGCTAGTCGAACGATATCAGCGCGGCGAATGCACCACGCAGGCCGAACAGGTGGCCGTGAACAAGATACTAAAGACCTGGCGCAAACGCCTGATGGACATCTCCTGGTACATGCGTTG
>JAOULO010000077.1 GCA_029881995.1 Gammaproteobacteria bacterium | reverse complement strand
TGGGAAGTGGCTGTTCAGCTTTTTACTCGCCAGGCAGATACCCTATACCGGCAGTATTTCAGCCCGAATATGTGAGCTTGCGCCAGGCCGTGCCAGGGTAAAACTTCAGGACCGACATAAGATTCGTAACCATCTCAATTCCATTCATGCCATTGCCCTGATGAACCTGGGGGAGCTGACTACCGGTCTGGCTCTCTTGACAGGTTTAAAGCCTGGGGTGCGGGGTATCATCACGGGCCTGTCTATTGAGTACCTTAAAAAGGCGCGCGGGTCGTTAATCGCAGAGAGTTCAACTTTACAACCTGAGGTTACCGAAGATATCGAACATGAAGTCATTGCCGAAATAAAAGATCTTGAGGGTGATGTGGTCGCCCGCTGTACGGCCCACTGGCGTCTGGGCTTAATTCCATGAACTATCCGAAATTTACACAGGCGGTAGGTATCCAGTATCCCATTATTGGTGGACCAATGTATCCCTGTAGTAATCCTGAACTGGTCGCCGCCGTTTCTGAAGCAGGCGGTATCGGCATTATTCAACCTGTCTCTCTGACCTATGTACATGGTTATGACTTTCGTGAAGGTATTCGTTATATCCGCGAGATGACCGGTAAGCCCATTGGTATGAATGCCCTGATTGAGCAATCATCAAAAAAATACCATCAACGGATGCAGCAGTGGATTGATATTGCACTGGAAGAAGGCGTGTACTTTTTTATTACTTCATTGGGTAAACCAGACTGGGTGGTAAAAAAGGTTCATGCGGCGGGTGGTCTGGTGTATCACGATGTGACGGAACGCAAGTGGGCAGAAAAAGGCCTGGATGGAGGCGTAGATGGTTTAATAGCCGTGAACAACCGGGCTGGTGGTCATGCAGGGGGAAAAAGTGCCGAACAGCTTTACGAAGAACTAAACGAGTTTAATGTACCGTTAATATGTGCCGGCGGTATTGGTGATGCCAGTGACTTCGTGAAGGCCATTAAGCAGGGCTTCTCTGGTGTTCAATTAGGGACACGTTTTATTGCCAGTGAGGAGTGTACTGCCAGTATTAGCTATAAAAAGGCCATACTTAATTCGAAAGAAAAAGATATTGTGATGAGTGAAAGGATCACCGGTGTGCCAGTGTCAGTGATCAATACCCCCTATATTCAAAAATCCGGTGTAAAGGCAGGCCCCTTTGCCAAATGGATGCTTGGTGGTAGTAAAACGAAATATCTCATGCGAACGCTATATGCCCTGCGCTCCCTTTACCAACTCAAACACGCATCACTGGACGAGGCAGGTAAAAAGGATTACTGGCAGGCAGGTAAAAGTGTGGAGCATATCGATATGATCGAGCCAGTGGAAACGATTATCCAACGGTTTGCCGATAAGTTAATTTGAGTCTAATTGTATTTTAGTTCGACTGCCCTGGTTAAAAATTCCATTAGCGGACTGGCAGCTTTGAATATATGTTCCACTTCGGTAATAAATTTGGGTGTCTGTATAAATTTATTATCGACAGGTTGCATGACAAAAAAACTCTTGCGTTTGATCTCCTCGATCATGGGGTATTCTTTATTAAAACCACGCGGCGGGCGGGTGAGTGTATCACCACGGATTTCACCAAAACGATTTTTAAAACTTTTGTTATTGACGATCTTTTTCCATTCATCAGGTTTTTCGGCAATGGCGCTGCGAATTTTAAATAAGGCATCAGACGGAGGCATCCAGATACCACCACCAACCAGTATGTTGTTCGGTTCAAAGTGGATATAAAAACCCGGTGCATGGGCATCCTTTCCTGCTACATGACGAAACTGACATCCCACATGTTCCTTGTAGGGGCGTTTATCTTTTGAGAAGCGAGCATCACGATAGATACGAAACATGGAACCGCCATGACGTCGTGGATCAGCGACATAATATTTTGCTATTTTTTCCAGCCTTGGCCCCATGGCTGCGACGAATTGGCAGATTGGGTTGGCGACACTATTAAGATAACGATCCTTGTTTTCATTAAACCAGTCACGGTTATTGTTTTTTTTCAGATCATTTAAGAATTTTAAAAGGTCTGCTGAAAAGCCGGAGAATTTTTCATCCATGTTGCCAATCTCGTTTGAGTCGATTTTTCTAGATAATATCAGAAAGCTCCTGACAACTTGGTGTCAGGAGCTTTCCTGTACATAAATTTAATTAGCTGAAAGGTAGTCTTGCAGGCATTCCAGTGATCCTTGCCAACCACTAGCGTGTGCGTTACGTATCTGTTCATCAGGCAAGCGTTCATGAATCAGAGTGAGCTTTGTGCCATCTCCATCCGGCTCCAGCTCGATGGTAAGTAAGGAATCACCCAACGGTGCACCATTTTCGATCCAGTCAAAACTCATGACGATGCGCTGGTTCTCGATGATCTCTACAAATTCACCGGCACAGATGGAATCCTGTGTCGAATCACCTTCACAGTCGGCATCTTCACCGATGGGTATCATGCGGATCTGATATTGACCCCCTTCTGTAAAATCAAATTTTTCTACTTTGCACCTGTGTGAATGGGGGCCGAACCACTGGCCCAGTGCTTCGGGTTTACACCATGCGGTGAATACCTGTTCGGGTGTTGCCTTATAAGTATGCTGTAGTTGCACGGTTTCTTGTGCCTGTTGTGCTGCGAGTGCCATCTCATTTCTCCTTTTTAGTTGAGTCCAGGAAATCCCCCAGGGCGGCAAGTTGCTCGGTCCAGAATTTCTGGTAGTGCTCGATCCAGGACTTTGCCTGTTGCAGGGGCTCAGGGTTGACGTGAAATCGGTGTACCCGGCCATCCACCTGGCGGGTGATAAGTTGTGCCCGTTCCAGCACCTTCAGGTGCTTGGAGACGGCGGGTAGTGACATGCCAAAGGGTTCGGCGAGTTCTGTCACCTGTGCCTCACCTTCGGCCAGTTTGGCCAGGATGGCCCGACGGGTCGGGTCAGCCAGGGCGCTAAAGGCCATATCCAGATTGTCATCTTTATATTTAACCATATGGTTAAATATAATAGATGCGCTGTTTATGTCAAGCCATCGTGATCGACCCTCGTCACCTTTTATATATATGTTTTCAAAGAGACAGGAATATTGCGTCTATTAAATAAAACCAGAGAAATCCCACCACCGTGTCAACCAACCGGCCACTGCTGCGTTATTTCAGTCAAGACCGGTGAAAAACCGGAGTATTGGAATAACGAAACCAGAGAGGTATGCATTATGAATGGACTACAACAATCACTTTTCCCGGATTTGGCGGGAATCCTGCGGCGCCTGCTATGGTCGGGTCTGCTGGTCTTGCTCGTTTCGACCTTTGGCTTGACGGCCTGCAGTGACAACAGCGAAACCCAATCCGTTGTAAGCGAAGATGGCAATGCTGAGCTGTCTATTGCCCTTACCGATGCGGAAGGGGACTTTGTCTCCTACACCGTGGATGTAGTGTCACTGACCCTGACCAAGGCCAATGGTACTGTGGTGGAAACCCTGCCCCTGAAGACCAGGGTGGATTTTGCGCAGTACACGGATATGACGGAGTTTCTGACCATCGCCACCATCCCTGCCGGGGTGTATGTGAAGGGCAGCATGGTGCTGGATTACAGCAATGCCGAGATACTGGTCGAGAATGCCGATGGCCAGCCGGTGAGTGTCAGTGCCGCTAATATCAAGGACGGTGACGGTAATGTGGTGACTGAAATGGAAATGTCGGTCAAGCTGGAAGACCGTACCCATCTGGCTATTTTACCTGGTGTACCGGCCCACCTGAGTCTGGATTTTGATCTCAAGGCCAGTAATGAGGTGGTGTTTACCGCAGATGTTCCTGCCATTACGGTTCAGCCTCAATTGTTGGCCGAGGTGAATGTCGAAAACCATAAGCAGCACCGTGTACGCGGCCCGCTTAAAGAGGTGCAGGTAGATGGCAATAAGTTCCAGGTCTATATTCGACCCTTTTTCCATCATGTCGCGCGTAATAATCATCGCCACTTTGGTGTCCTGAATGTAGAGACGGATGATGAAACCATTTATGAGATCAATGGTGAGACTTATCAGGGTCAGACTGGTCTGGAATTAATGGCAGATGTTGCACAATATTCCGCTGTCGCAGTATTGGGCGATATAAAACACAAGCCACGTCGTTTTATTGCCAAACAGGTTTATGCCGGTAGTGGAGTTCCCGGTGGTGATCTGGATGTCACAAGGGGTAGTGTCATTGCACGCAGTGGTGATGTGTTAACTGTAAAAGGTATGACCTTCCTGCGTGAAAATGGATCGATTACCTTTAACGATACGGTCAAGGTCAGTATTGATGACAGTACTACTATATTGAAGGCCTTAAAGCTGGGTACCTTTAATAAGAATGATATTTCTGTCGGTCAGTTTGTCACTGTGTTTGGTGCTGTTGACGGTATTGGTAATGATCGCATCATGAATGCAGCTAATGGTTACGCCCGTATGGAAATTAGTTATCTCAGGGCCGCTAGAGTGGATGCCGGTGAAGCTGCACCCTATGACTTTGTTATAAACCTGAAACGCATCAATGGTCGTGATATTGCCCAGTTTGATTTTGCAGGAACGGGTATCGATGCAGCTAATGACGCCCTGGCCAATGCCTATGAAGTCGAAACAGGGGCATTGAATGTATCAGGTATTGCTGTGGATGATCATGTCCGGGTCCGAGGTCATGTCACTCCCTTTAGCAGTGCACCTGCGGATTTTGATGCAGTGACAGTGATTAAGTTACCAGCATCATCGGGAAGCAATTAATTTTAACTAAGCGTAATAGCAAAACGCCCCTCAGTGAGGGGCGTTTTTTATGGTAGAGCGAGTTTATTTCTAGCTCACCAGCAAGGAGGCTTCATGACCGGAGAGGCCAATATCTGGTAGTGAATGGGATGGCCTGCCCAGGTAGTTACCCTGTGCGTAATCCACGCCATATTGCTTGAGCAGATCCAGCGTGGCCTGGTTTTCAACAAACTCGGCAATGGTCTTTTTACCCAGGGCATGGGCAATCTGGGTCATGGAACGGACCATGGCCTGATCCACATGGGTATGGGCCAGTCCCTGCACAAAGGCGCCATCGATCTTCAGTTTGTCGACAGGCAGGTGTTTCAGGTAGGTGAAGGAGCAAAAACCCGAGCCAAAATCATCCAGGGCAAACTGACAGCCAATGTCTTTCAGATCCCCGATAAAACGCATGGCTGACTGCATATCGGCAATGGCCGCCGTTTCGGTAATTTCAAAGGTCAGTGCCGAGGGCTCAAGCCGTGTGTCACGCAGCATGCTATTGATCATGGGCAGCAGTTCCTTGTCATCAAAGGCATGGCCAGACAGGTTAATGGCAAAGCGAATGTTATTACCATTTTCATGTTGTTCAGCGAGGTTCTGGATGGCCTGGCGTACCGTCCAGCGATCTACCTGGTTGACCAGACCAAAGCGCTCAGCTGCGGGCATAAAACCACTTGGCATAATGTGATCACCATTATCGGTTTTCATTCTGAGCAGCACTTCATAATCAGCAATGTGATCTTTATTCAGACACATAATGGGCTGATAGGCTAAATGGAAACGATCCTTGTCAATGGCATCCCGAACCCGTGAGGCCCAGCCGATGTCTTCTGCCATACCAGACTTTTCATAATCGGTGGGTTTAAAGATATGAACACAGTTACGACCCTGCGTCTTGGAAATATTACAGGCCAGGTCAGCCTGTGACATGACTTCATCAACCGAGTCTGTTTCGCTATCGATAAGGGTGATACCGATACTGCAGGTCACATTGAAGGTCTTGCCGCTGTCCATGAAGCGATAAGTCTCGAACAATTTGCGCAGGTTTTCGGCAACACGTTCAGTAGCGGGTTTATCGACGTTATATAAAAGTATGGTGAACTCATCACCACCAAAGCGGGCCAGCAGATCGCCTTCACGAATATTGGCCTTCAACAGGTTGGTACACTCCAGTAACAGGCGATCACCGGCGGCATGGCCCAGGGTGTCATTCACATACTTGAACTGATCAAGGTCGATATAAAGCAGGGCACACTCCGTACCGCTACGGGCAACCCGAGAGATAAGTCGTTGTAGTTCCTGGTGGAAGTAATTTCGATTGTACAGACCGGTAAGTGAATCGTGCTGGGCCTGATAAGTCAGTTCACGCTCAAATATCTTCTGATCGGTAATGTCTCTGGCCGAGCCTGTAATACGTATAACCTTGCCATTGCCATCAAACAGGGGTTTGGCATTGAAGCAGACATGCCGATGGTTACCGTCCTTATCCATATGAACGGTTTCATACTGCAGTAACTCCTGGCCATCCAGTACTCTGGAAAAGGCAGCAATGTCTCGTTCATAGGACTCTGGTGCCTGGAATTCGATAAAGTCTTTACCCAGCATGTCTTCCGGTTCGTAACCATAGATACGGCGCGTGGCATTATTCAAATATGTCCAGTGACCGGCCAGATCCATACTCCAGACCAGGTCGTGGGCCGTCTCTACCAGATCTCGGTAACGGGATTCGGCTTCTAAAAGTTTATATTCTGCGGCTTTACGTTCTGAAATATCACCGACCAGGCAGGTATAGAACAGGCCGCTATCTGTGTGCATGGTGCTGATACGTAAAGCAACATCGAATTCATCTCCACTGCGACGGCGGCCCTGTGTTTCATGCTCACCGGAATAGGACTGCAGGTTTTCCATATTCAGTTCTGGTAGTAGCCAGCTAATGGGTTTCTGATGAATGTCATGATAGCTGTAATTAAACAGTTGCTCAGCTGCCGGGTTAAAGGTCTCTACTTTACCCTGGCTGTTGATGACCACAATACCTTCAGCCGCGTTTTCGATAATGGCGTTGACGTAGGCCTCCTGATCGCCCAGCCGGCGAAACAGTTTACCGAGCATTTCCACCAGCGAGCCGACCTCGTCATTAGAGCGGGGCTTGAGTTTGTCAGCCATCTTTTTATAGGGTGAGGCACCATTGCCATAGATGATTTCTTCAACCGGTTTTAGGGACTGGCTGAGGCTGCGAATGGCCAGAGCGGTAATCACGAAAGCGCCGGTTCCCAGCAGAGCCCAGGCCAGCAGGATTTCGCTGGACAGAAACTGGGTTCGCCACCAGTAATATTTGAGCATCACTGTGGTAGCAAGTAGTGGAATAAAACCGCCTACAATCAAGATCTTGGTTTTCATGCTGAGTTGATGGAGCGAGGTCCCCGTGTATTTTCCGAGACCGCCCAGCGCTGTCAGGGCAATCAGAAATCCAGGCATACCAACCATAATGGCCACTACCAGTTGCAGCAACATGATATTTAGCAGGCTGGCCATAGGACTGAACTGGCCGCCATAAAGCCCGAGCCAGTGCTGGGCCGTGGGTAGCAGGCAGATTGCCAGCAGCTGAAATGACCAGTAATTACCTGAGAAGCCCTGGATATGGTTGACCAGTGCCGTGGGCAGTGCGCCACCTTTTGGGTTTTGCTGCAGCCATTTTTCCACCGGATTTAGAAAACGGGAAAAATGTACCCCGACCCAGCCCAGCAGGCCAAGGTAGGCAGCGACCAATATCAAGGTTTCTTTGTGGTAAAAGGCCTCAATACTGACCATACCGTAGAACAGTGCAATTCCATAACCGGCCAGTGGTGCCAGTGCGATCCCCGATATTGTGAAGAGGGCAAAATGCCGTGTTAAGTCCCGGAGGGGCTTAGCCATAGTTTCGTTTCCTGCTTAGTACGTTGTTATTGGTTATTATGTGTATCGCAAAGCCACTGTAGCTTGAAATTGCTAACCAGCATTGCCTTGCGTAAGGAACAGCATGGCAAAGATAAAACAGGCTTGCCACTTTGGTCAAAAAAAGATCAATTTGTTTGAAATCAAAAACCTAGTTTCGGTCAAAATTGTCTGGGTACTTACATGTCTTTGAGGATCAAAGAATTTTTATTTTTTTCAGTTAAGAAAAAAAATTAAAAGTTTTTGTTAAGATGCAAAAAAAGTTGTGATTCATATCAAACCATTAAGGGGAGCATGGATAATGAAACGGCGTGAATTTATCAAGGGCATTGGTGCAGGGACAGCACTGGCCGGACTGGGTAGCACAGGGCTTGCCAATGCCAAACCCAAGTTCAAATGGAAAATGGTAACAACCTGGCCAAAGAATTTTCCTGGCCTGGGTACCGGGGCCAATAATCTGGCCAAACTGATCACTCAGATGAGTGGTGGCCGTCTGCAGGTCAAGGTGTATGGGGCCAAGGAGCTGGTACCGGCTTTTGAAGTTTTTGATGCCGTATCGCGTGGAACCGCAGAGATGGGCCATGGCGCCGCCTATTACTGGAAGGGTAAGAGTGAAGCCGCCCAGTTTTTTGCCGCCGTTCCCTATGGCCTGACGGCCCAGGAGATGAATGGCTGGCTGTATCATGGCGGTGGCATGAAGCTGTGGGAACAGATCTACGCACCCTTTGACCTGATCCCGGCAGCGGCTGGCAATACCGGTGTGCAGATGGGAGGTTGGTTCAACAAGGAGATCAAATCCCTGGCCGATCTGAAGGGATTGAAGATGCGTATCCCAGGCCTGGGTGGGGAAGTGCTCAAACGGGCCGGAGGGACGCCGGTGAGTCTGCCTGGTGGTGAAATCTATACCTCCCTGCAGTCGGGTGCCATCGATGCTACGGAATGGGTGGGGCCATATAACGACCTGGCTTTTGGTCTCTATAAGGTCGCCAAGTATTACTACTATCCCGGTTGGCATGAGCCAGGCACCACCCTTGAAGCCATGATAAACCGCAAAGCCTATCAGGCTCTGCCTAAAGATCTGCAGGTTATCGTCACCAACGCCTGTAAGGTGGTCAATCAGGACATGCTGGCTGAATATACGGCCCGCAATAATGCCGCCTTGCATACTCTGGTGAACAAGCACAAGGTAAATCTGCGCCCCTTCCCCGATCCAGTTCTCAAGAAATTACGTGGCCTTTCAGAAGAAGTGGTGGCTGAGGTGGCCAAAAAGGACCGGGCCAGCAAAAAGGTCTATGACTCTTTTCTCAAGTTCCGTAAACAGGCCAAGGCCTGGCACGATGTCTCAGAGGTTGCCTATATGCGGGCACGGTCAATTTAGGCTTGTTTTGGCCAGGTCCGACAGGACCTGGCATTTTCCCCACAAAATTACCCTAAAATTAGAGACATCTAACCTGGTTTTGGCTAGGATCGCAGGTTTTCCGCAACACTAGCTGGAATTCGGTTTATGAAAGTATTGTCATCCCTGGTTTTAGTGCTTGGCCTGTTAGGCCCCCTCTCGGTCTCGGCCCATCCTGAGAAGGAAGATAATTCCTGGTGGTGGGACAAGCAATGGTGGGAAGACGGCAAGTTGCCCACGGTCAGTAATCATAAGCTCAAGCTGGTCAAGGGTAGTTATGAAAATAACGGTGTGGAAGTCCCGACCGTGCTGATTCGCCCGGCGGACAAAAAGAAATATCCTGCCATCCTGTTCGTGCATGGCCGTCGAGGTCTGGATGAACTGGTACTACGCCATGCCAAACGACTGGCCGCCCGTGGTTTCGTGGTGTTGGCACCGGATGTGTACAAGGCCCACTTTATCGGTACCCATCCTATCGAACATGATTACAAGCTGGAAAAGGATCTGGATAAGGCAGTTGATGTTTTGCTGGCCAGAAAAGATATCAGCACCAAAAAGGCCTGCCTCTATTCGCAT
The DNA here is from genome assembly GCA_029881995.1 of Gammaproteobacteria bacterium. Lineage (GTDB taxonomy): Bacteria > Pseudomonadota > Gammaproteobacteria > UBA6429 > Thiohalophilaceae > JAHEDB01. Next base: position 1,452 of record JAOULO010000077.1, on the reverse strand, counting down.
ACCCGTGGTGGCTATTACACCCTGAAAATAGCCACCACCTTCAAGCGCCAGAAAAAACATATCAGCTGTTATGTCTCCTATTACCCTCATCTGCAGGATCCCAATGCCCCGGAGCCTTCACAGGTCTATGGTTATGCGCCTGAAATCGATCAGCTAAAGATACCCGTGCTGGTGTTCATCGGTGATGAGGAGCAATACCAGCGTCGCCGGGTCATTGAGACCAGTATCAAGGTCTTAAAAGAGAAAAAACGGGATGCCCAGCTAGTGATCTATCCCGGGGTGGGACGCGGTTTTGATTTTCGTCCTGAACACGTACGAACCTTTGCCGATGACCTGGCCTCCAGGGACGCCATCCAGCGTGCAGAGAGATTTATTCGGAAACACTTACGATAGTGGTAACATGTTATGGATCCCGCAGTAGTTGAAAATATGAAATATCAGACCGACGATTTACGCATTCGCGAGATAAAGGAAGTCAGTCCCCCGGAACAGGTACGTGATGAGCTGCCAATAACCGATGAGGCTACCGATACTGTCTTTATGGCGCGTAATGCCATCCACAATATTCTTCATGACCAGGATGATCGCATGCTGGTTATCATCGGCCCCTGCTCGATTCATGACACTGAGGCGGCCATGGAATATGCCCAAAAGCTTAAGGCTGCCCGTGAGCAATATGCTGCTGACCTGGAAATTGTCATGCGGGTCTATTTTGAAAAACCCCGTACCACGGTTGGCTGGAAAGGCCTGATCAATGACCCTGAACTGGATGACAGTTACCAGATCAACAAGGGTTTACGACTCGCGCGCAAGCTGTTGCTGGATATCAACAACCTGGGTATCCCAGCAGCTACAGAATATCTGGATCTGGTCACGCCCCAATACATTGCTGACCTGATTAGCTGGGGCGCTATTGGTGCCCGAACTACAGAAAGCCAGGTACACCGTGAGCTGGCTTCGGGTTTGTCCTGTCCTGTGGGTTTCAAAAATGGGACTGATGGCACACTCAAGATTGCTGTTGATGCAATCCGCGCGGCCAACCGTCCTCATAACTTCCTGTCACTGACCAAGGCCGGACGTTCGGCAATTTTCTCAACTACGGGTAACGATGACTGTCACATTATTCTACGTGGTGGTCGGTCTCCCAACTACGATGCAGCCAGTGTCGAACAGGCCTGTCGTGAACTTGCCCAGGCAGGACTAGCAGAAAAGGTGATGGTAGATTTCAGTCATGCCAACAGTAGCAAGCAGCATGATCGCCAGATATTGGTTGGTCAGGATGTGGCACAGCAGATGGCAGCTGGTGATCGTCGTATCATGGGGGCCATGATCGAGAGTCATCTCAAGGCAGGCAGACAGGATGTGGTGCCGGGTAAAGCGCTGGAGTATGGTCTAAGTATTACCGACGCCTGTATCAGCTGGGAGCAGAGCCAGCCACTGCTGGACGAGCTG
>JAOULO010000076.1 GCA_029881995.1 Gammaproteobacteria bacterium | reverse complement strand
AATACTTTCGGACGTAAAAACCACACACAGCCTTCGGCCTCGATACGTATCAGGTGGTGCTTGCCTTCACTCTTCAGTAACTTGCTGTGTTTGATGGCATTGTTCAGTTTATGAATATTGTCGAAGTCAGTGAGTATGGCATACACCGTCTCCATTTCTGCCTCCACTTTCATCTCAAGGTTTAACAGATAATGCCCGTCATCGTGGTCAATGTAGGCTTGGGAAACCTCGGCGGCCCATGCTGGGGTAGACCAGCTGAAGAAGCAATATATATAAAGGAGTCGGGTGTTCATGAGAGTTATCCTAGCAGCTTATGGCCATCATGATGATTAACAGGCAGCGGCCAGAATTAGTCCTAAGTAAATTATTAAGTTTTAATATACTAAGGAGTTAAACTGTAGCGGAGTTTATTCCTGGTAAAGTAAATGCTAAAGAGTGCAGGTTGTTAAATGCCTCTTTTTAAAAACTAGAACTATTTTGGACTTGGCATGATTTTTTGTGAGAAAAAAATTGTACAGTTCAAATTTATGGTGGTTGTGCCGATTTTTTTACAGTTTATTTATATCAATATAATTACAAGTTTTAACTTCCATTCTGTATATAAGTACTTTGCTATATTTAACCCAAATGGGTGAGTCGAAATTCTTAACATGTTCATTGATTTTAGATTGGCAAGAAACTCATTTAATACTTTGTCAAAAATAAAATTAAGTTTTGTCTCTATACGTGCAATAATACCGAAAATAAAATTCATAATTTAATATGGAAGCCGGTTGGGAGAAAAATATTATGTCTTATAAAATTAATGCTAAATTTGTTAGTGTTGTTTTATCAGGTTTTAAAAAGTACATCGCAACACTTACTGTTGGCCTTGTCTTTATTTTACAAGGCTGTGGTGGTGGTGGAGGTGGTGGGGCACCAGCACCAGACATAAAACAGCCGCCGGCGACTCCACGCAGTGTTGATGGTGGTGGTGTTAAGGGACCTCTAAGTAATGCTGTCGTCACAGCTTATGCTGTTGATACCAGTCAGGCCGGATTTAAAGGTGCGGTGATTGATACAGCAACAACCAATGATAGCGCCGCTATCGAAGGGCTGGAATTACCCGTTCCCCTGACCCCTCCATATATTCTTGAATTCACCAGTGATGCTGGAACCACTGATATTACAACTGGTGCAGCGCCTGTGATTAGCACGCTGCGTACTGTTGTAACACAAGCTATGCTGGATGGTGGTATCGCAATTTATGCCTCACCACAAACAACCATGGCAACAGATATAGCAATTAATAATGCCGATTCAGATGTTGCACCTTATACAGGAAATAATGATGGCAATGCGACTACAGCAGAATTTCTGGCAGCGCTGCCCACGGCTGCTGCTCAGGTTATGTCAACGCTTGGCTTTGGCGCGTCGAACAAAGTAGATATTTTTACCACCCCTCCATTAATTAATAGCGATACAGACACGACGGAAGAACAAGCTGCCGTAGCTGAATATCGCACAGCAATTGAAGCGCTGACAGCAATTGTGCATGCAATGGGTAGCAATGGCTCTGGAACTGCTCAGACAGCTGAAGATATGCTGACCGAGCTTACCGCTGACCTCAGCGATGGAGTTATTGACGGTAATGTTGACGGTGCTCCCAGCTCTATTATTGACCCTGCTGATATAACGGAACTTACCAGCACTGATCCCGCTTCATTGGTTATACCTGGTACAACCATCACGGTAGGTGATGTTGAGAGTGTTCTGGTTGATGAAAAAGCCACTACAGGAGAAACGATAAGCACTACCGAACTGGAAGCTGGTGGTAGCATTGATGTAACTCCTACACCCGCAATAGAAACCCCAAGTAATGATGGTGACACCATCCCTGACTTTATTGACAACTGTCCTGCAAGCTCTAATGAAGATCAGGCCGACAGTAACAGCAATGGTGTAGGTGATGTCTGTGATACAGCGCCAGTTGCTGTGGATGGTGATGGGCCTTACGTTGTTGATGAAGGCGCCAGTCTTACAGGCGCAGCCTCGGTACTTGCCAATGATACTGATACTGAAGGCGATGTGCTCTCTGCAATTCTGGTAGGCCAGGCAACTAATGGTTCAGTTACACTTAATGCAAACGGAACTTTTGATTACACCCACAATGGTAGTGAAACTACGGCTGATAGTTTCACCTATAAAGCCAATGATGGTACCAGTGATTCTAATACTGTGACAGTTAACATTGCTATTACACCAGTCAATGATGCCCCTGTGGCAGTTAACGATGATTCTTATATCGTATTAGAGGGTGGAACATTAACAGGTGCTGCCTCCGTATTGTTGAACGATACCGATGCTGAAGATAATGCCCTGACACCTTCTGTCGTCAGCACAACTAGCAATGGTACATTGACACTGAATATTGACGGCAGTTTTGACTACACCCATGACGGTAGTGAAACGACTACTGATAGTTTTACCTATAAAGTCAATGACGGCAGTGACTCTAATATTGCTACCGTTACCATCAGTATTACTCCGGTGAATGATCTACCTGTTGCCGTAGATGACTCTGGATTTTCTGTCAACGAAGGTGAATCCCTGACTGGCAACGTTGTGGTAAATGATATCGATGTCGATCTTCCTGGCGATACACTGACGGCCAAACTGGAATCAGGACCGACCAATAGTGCATCTTTTGTATTGCATCCAAATGGTACGTTTGATTACACCCACAATGGTAGTGAAACCACAACAGACAGCTTTACTTACAGAGTAAATGATGGTGTAGCTGTAGATGATTCAAATATTGCTACAGTTAGCATCAGCATCAATCCAGTGAGTGATGCCCCTGTTGCTGTTGCTGGTGATGGGCCTTATACGGTTGATGAAGGTGCTGGTCTTACAGCTGCAGCCTCGGTACTTACCAATGATACCGATACTGAAGGTGACGAACTCTCAGCAATTCTGGTCAGCCAGGCAACTAACGGTACAGTTACCCTCAGTGCTAACGGAACATTTGATTACGCCCACAATGGTAGTGAAACTACGACTGATAGTTTCACCTATAAAGCCAATGATGGAACCAGTGACTCTAATGTTGTTACTGTCAACATTACTATCACACCAGTCAATGATGCCCCAGTCGCTGTAAATGATAATATTCATACTGTTGCAGAAGGTGGAGCGTTAACAAATGCCGCCACTGTGTTGGGTAATGATACTGATGAAGAAGGTGATACCTTAACGGCCTCTCTTGTTAGTACCACCAGCAATGGTGTGTTGACACTGAAGATTGATGGCAGTTTCGATTACACACACAATGGGGGTGAGTCGAGTAGTGATAGCTTTACCTACAGGGCCAATGATGGCGATATCGATTCAAATGTAGCTACTGTTACAATCACCATTACTCCAGAAAACGATGCGCCCGTCGCTGTGGCAGACCCTTATAGTGTCGATGAAGCTGGAACTCTAACAACAGTTGTTGCCACTGGGGTTTTGAGTAACGACACTGATATAGATGGTGATACGCTGACAGCAATACTTGTTGACAGCCCAGCTAATGCATCCTCATTTACGCTGAATAGTGATGGAACATTCACTTATACCCATGATGGAAGTGAAACCACATCTGACAGCTTTACTTATAAAGCCAATGATGGAACTGTTGACTCAAACACGGTTACCGTATCCATAACTGTTAATCCGGTAAATGATGAACCAGCCGCAGTCGATGGTGATGGGCCATACAGTGTTGATGAAGGTGGCACACTCACCGGAGCAGCTAGTGTCCTCACAAATGATACTGATGCTGAAGCGGATTCCTTAACAGCTGTTCTATTCAGTTCAACAAGTAATGGTGACTTAACACTGAATGGTGACGGTACTTTCAATTACATACATAACGGTGGAGAAACCACCTCTGACAGTTTCGTCTATCGTGCATTTGATGGTAATAACCACTCCAATACGGTCGTTGTCTCTATCACTGTTAACCCAGTCGATGATCCTGCGGTATTAACCGGTGATGCCGCTAGTATCACAGAAGACGCAGCACCTACTGTCAGTGGCAACGTACTGGATAATGACTCAGATGTAGATAGCGTCTTAAACGTCACCAATGATGTTGCTCTCAGTGGCACTGGTACTTATGGTACGTTTTCAATCGACAACCTCGGCGCATGGATGTACACATTAGATAATGCCAACCCAGCGGTACAGGCATTGAATAATGGAGACACTTTAACTGAGACCTTCACTTATGAGGCTAATGGCCTGTCTGCTGATCTGGTAATCACTATCAACGGGGCAAATGAAAGTGGTACGGTTGATATTAGTGGTATATGGGAGCTGACATTTACCCATGTCAGTGAAACAGGTGCTGGTTGTACTGGTACGGCACCAGGGACTGAAAATAAACAACTGCTCTCCTTTGTACAATCAGGCTCGACCTTGACCGCAATTAATAGTGGCGGGGTTGCAATGACGGGTACCATTAATGAGGTAACCGGTGCCTTCACCGTTACCGGTACAGAAAATGTCGAAAGGGCAGACTTGTCGGATGTCTCTAACCTGACACCGGTAATAGTAAACGAATCTACTATTTCCATTAGTGCAAGTAGTCCAAACAGTAGCACCATGTCTGGAACAGACTCAGTCACTATCGTCGAGTTCCCTGGGCCAGATGAGTGTACCAAGACTCAATCTATCAGTGGGCACCACCTGTATACCCCAACAGGTAGTGAAAACTACAGTGGTATGTATACCTTCGAACTACTCTTTGCAGGTATTAGCCCAGGTAGTATGTCAACACCTGAGCAGGAAACCTTCGTGATGGAAATGGTGGTTAGCGGTACTACATTGAGTGTCCACTTTGCAGAGTATCCAGATGAAACATTCACGATTTCTGGAGCAAGCTTTGACCCTGCAACTGGCTTCTACCAGTTCTCAATCGCGGGGGTATCGAAATACGATTATGACGGTAATCCTGACACTTTTGAGGGGACCGATGTCTTCAACAATGTTATTACAGGCATTCTGGTGGGTGACCCTGCAGTCTTTAAAGGAGAGAATGGTGCACCGCTTGGGACCCTTATCGAAAAGGGATATGAACACTCCTTCTCAGGTGATATCGATCTACCCGGTGCATTTCCAACATTTGCATCGAATTTCAATTCATTCGGCTATGGAAAAATGCTGACAACAAATGCCTTCAGTCGCACCCAGCTTATTCAAAATGGATCTCAACAGGATGATGTGGAAATAAAAATTGGGCTCAATAACCCACCACTTCGTCGTAGCTCACTGACCAGCAAGTTATATCTGCAGGTTATTGATGAAACTGGCCCCACAGTATTGTGTACTGCACCTTATGTCTTTGATGGTGTACAAAATGGCCGGTATGTAGAAAAATTCAATAAACCTGACCCTGATATGGCCCTGATTCAGTTCAGAGGAAACAATTACAGCCGGATCAGCTGTAATACAAGTGATGTTAATGGAACCGATCGTGTATTTGATGGCTCTACTTATCGGGTTCAGATTATTGATACGGGAGCAGACGGTGTGCTAGGTGGTGGTGATGATAGTGTTGCTTTTGAAGCCCCTGCCTATGTTGCGAAAGTAGCTGGTACAGAAGGTTCACCAGATGTGACCCGTTATACCGAGACACCACAATTACACACCATAAGTATCAATGGTGCTACCAGTTCACAGACTATGGGCGGTAGTGTTGTTCCGTTGACTGGCTATATCGATCCCGGTGAGCCACTATTAGTAACCTGGCCTGCACTGGCAGGTACTGATACTTATCAATTACGTCTGGAAGAGACAGGAAACGGGGTAACTGAACATCGCTATTCAACCACAGGTACCTCCGCCAGTATTGAAGTTAGCCAGTTGAATCAGCAGTTCAACCTGCGTTTAGTAGCTGAGAATAATATTTCACCACCCACAGGACCAACGGCACAGTCCTATAGTCGTAAGCTGAATATTGCTTATGGTATTAATGGTTTGTTCAATATCGAGCTGGGTAATATACCTGATATCAGGGCCGCAGCCTTTCAGGTTAACCTGGGAAGTGATAACTGGGGTATCCAGCATTGTGAGATCATGAACAATCCCGCCTTTACATGTAATGCTTTTGATAGTCGAATTTATTACGATACCGATATTGTTAGCCTTTCGATTACCGATAATAACGGTTCAATTGCGGCAGGTGGTGCAAGTAATACCTTTACTTTGGAATTACACTTCAAAACCACAGGTGTCATCACCAGCGGAACTGCGATTGTTTCTTCACCTGATGATGTTGCAGGTATTCAGGATACTCCAGATGGTACAACAGCAACTGCCAGTGCGGTAAATTCAGAACTATACCTGAGATCGTATAAGTATTCAGACGGTACTGCACTGACCCGTGTTGTCATGGTTAACCCGGTTGAGGAGTTTGTTTATCAGAAGGCGGTCGTCAAGGTGAATGATAATTCTCAATTTGTGGTTGCTGGTGCTGGTACGGGTACTGCAAGTAAGAAAGTCTGGGACGATACGGATGGTATAACTCCTAATAATGACTTTGCTAATCGTTACGATAGCTTCCTGCTCTATCCCACTGATGACGGTCAACCTCAGTCAATTGGACGTTTCGTCTCAGTACGCAGCGATACCGCTCTGGGATTGGGAGTTGGTCTGCTGGCCGCCGATCTCTACAAGGTAGTTCTATCTAATCCATTAGATCCGGATGACAAGCTGACATTCCGTAAACAATATTTGGCCCTGGATCCATCAAGTTACAATGCACCGACATTGTCCAACATTGTTGTTGTCCGTCCAGGTACAACTGATGTGTCATGTAGTGCAGGTTCATTTTGTAATGATGCTAACCCTGTTGATGTCACAGCTTCACCCAATAACTTTGGTTTGCGATGGACAGTACCAACGCCACCCGCTGATGGACGCCGCTGGCAGATCGTGATGAAGATACCGGGTACGGATGTTCACATAAGGGCGGGCTTTGTAACACCTACAGCTCCTGAAGGTGGTGCAGAAATTACTTTTGTTGATAATGGTGATAGCACCACGACTTACACATGGCACAATCCGGGTGTTAACCTGTCACCAGGTATGACCATGGAATTCCAGATAAGAGTCGCTGATCCGAACCTGGATGTTATTGGTGCATCTTCTGGTGTAGATAAAGTGTATCTCACCATACCTTGAGGCATATAGCCCATGGGGTTAAGAGTACATCTGGTCTACTCGGCTATGCCGGGTTAGACCAGATGATGAAATAATAAATTGAAAACTAGAGGGTTTTATTGGAATTTATTCTTGTAGCTCATTGCCATTATGAAGCTTAACCGGTGGAGGTCAGATTTAGTCCTAAGGAAATTATATAGACAGACGATAACTAAGGAGTTGATCCCTTTATCGAATATATAGTGCATTAATTTTTAGGACGTTTATCTATGGCAAAGCAGGTTCCGCAGGGTGCCGAGCACGCTGCACCGGATTCATCTACCCAGTATCGCATCCTTTTACTCGATGACGACAAGGACTTCACCGATTACCAGACCATTCTTCTGGAAGGGCAAGATTATGCAGTCAGGGTGGCCCATACCATCCAGGATGCTTTGCAACAACAAAAGGACTTTGAGCCCCATATTGCCCTCATTGACCTCAAACTCAAAGATGAAAGTGGCATTGATGCGTTGGATGCCTTGCTAAAGGAGAATCACGACCTTTGTTGCATGATCCTGACAGGATCAGAAAATATTGAATCTGCCCTGCTGGCACTACGCCATGGTGCGATTGACTACCTTAGTAAGTCTGGATCTCATGACGTGCTGATGGCCGCCATTGAGCGCGCATCAGAAAAAGTCCAGCTACGAGATATAAACCAGCAAATCACCCAAACACTTAAGCAACGTAATGAAGAGTTGCTCAAGGTCAATCGTCGACTTGAGGAAGAGATATCCTCTCGAATCGAGGCGGAAAATAGTGCCAATGACGCAATGAAAGAACTGGCACGGGTCAATGCCGGTCTGCATGATACGCAGGATGGTCTACAGGAAAAAATCCGGCAACAGAGCGATGAGATTCATTTTGGAGAAACTAAATATAATTTATTATCGGATAATGCCGCCGATGGTATTTTTATTCATGATGAAAAGGGGCATATATTTGATATCAATAAAACCGGTCGGACAAACCTGGGTTATGGTAAAGGTGATCTAGAGCAACTGACAATTTTTGATATTGAAGTCGGTGCGACAGCTGATGAATTATTATCAGTCTGGAATAATACCGAGCCGGGTAAGTCAGTTACTGTGAACGGACTGCAGCAGAGAAAAGATCGTAGTCGGTTTCCTGTTGAGGTCCTGATAACGGCATTTTATCAGGATAATATTAAATACCTGATTGCGATTGCCAGGGATGTAACTGAACGAAAAGCGGCGGAGGATGCTCTTCGGCAAAGTGAAATAAAATTACGCTCAATTATCGAGTCGGCTCAGGAGGGTATTCTGGTTGTCGATGGATCGGGGCGGGTCATGCATACCAACCACCAGTTCCAAGCCATGTGGAACATACCACAGGAACTCATTGATGCAGGTGATGATGAAGCCGTTCTAAAGTGTGGTACCAGTCAGCTGGAAGACCCTGAATCTTTTTATCAATTGGTACAGGATATCTACGCCAGCGACAGGGAGGCCACCGATACCCTACGCTTTAAAGATGGCCGTATATTTGAACGTTATACCCGACCATTACAACGAGTTGCTGGTCAGGAACTGGATGGGCGTATCTGGGTGTTTCAGGATATTACCGAGCGGGTACTCGCAGAAGAAGATCTGCAACTTTATCGCCTGATGGTGGAATCTACCTCCGACCCCATGTTTGTTATCGATAGTGAAAGCTCACGCATGATTTATGTCAATGAAGCAGCGGTCAAACATTATAAAGCACCGCGAGAGGAGATACTGACCTGGCGCATACCAGATTGGGATCCCAGTTTTAGTGAAGAAGATCTTGCTCCTCATGTGGAAGATATCAAACATCAGCCAGGCATGTTGCTGGAAACAGTACATAAAACCAAAACAGGTGAAATGGTACCTGTAGAGGTATCTTTGAATCTGACCGAGTATAAAGGACGAACCTGTCATTTCGGTTTTTTCCATAACATTGCTGAACGCAAGCAAAAGGAACAGGAGCTGATAGATGCCAAGCGCGAGGCAGATTATGCCAATAAGGCGAAGTCAGAATTTCTCACCCGTATGAGCCATGAGCTTCGTACCCCGATGAATGCCATCCTGGGGTTTGGGCAATTGCTTGAACTGGACAATAACAAACTGAATGAGGAACAAAAAGCTGGTATTGGCCACATAATGGTGGCGGGCCGGCACCTCCTGCATCTTATCAATGAGGTATTAGATATCGCTAAGGTCGATGCTGGTAAGATGTCGATCTCAATAGAGAATGTGGCCTTCAGTGATGTGATTGAAAGTGCGTTATTAATGGTCAACCCCCTTGCTATTAAATACGGTGTGACTATCCATGCCATTGAAAATACTTCATGTTGTACATTAAAGGGCGACCTGCAACGACTGAAACAGGTTTTTGTTAATCTGTTGTCAAATGCTGTTAAGTACAATCGTAAGGGTGGTGATGTCAGACTGAGCTACCATCGTGTTGCAGAACACAATAATGATAAAAATATCGCCATGATGTATATCGCCATAACAGATACCGGGGTGGGTATAAAACAGGAAGATCAACGTAAGGTGTTTGAACCCTTCCAGCGCCTTAGTCTGCGCGGAGAGAATATAGAAGGAAGTGGTATTGGCCTGACCATTACCAGGAAAATGGTTGAATTGATGGGAGGCAACATCGGCTTTGAAAGTGAATACGGCAAGGGTAGTACTTTCTGGGTGGAATTACCGCTTGCAGATGATTGTGCAATTGTTGAGGAAAAAGGCTCAACAGAAAAGGCTGAGCTTGAACACAGAGCAAGTGGTCAAAAGACCATTCTCTATATTGAAGACAACCCTGCGAACACCACGCTGGTCGAAACTATTTTGAAAAAATATTCCAACTACACATTATTAACAGCGACAAATGCGGAAGCCGGTATTGATGTGGCAAAAGAACAACTTCCGGATATTATTCTGATGGATGTCGACCTACCGGGTATGAGTGGTATTGAGGCCATGAAAGTTTTATCTGAAGACAATTCGACGGCATTGATACCAGTGATTGCAGTCAGCGCCCATGCTCTACCGGAACATATTGCCAAGGGTGAAAAGGCCGGTTTCAGGCAGTACATCACCAAGCCAATAGATGTGAGTGAGTTATTAGCGGTTATTGAAAAAGAGTAATTAAGTTATAAATTGCACACGTTCTGCCAGAGAAGTGTGGTTCAATTATTTTGCATCAACAGTTGGTATGGTCTATGTTAGCAAGAATACTTTTAATAAAAAAACTAACAGCGACAGGAAAAATTAATGATACTTGATATTGGGTGTGGATATACAAAAACACCGGGTGCGATTGGACTAGATATACATAAATATGAGGGTGTGGATGTTGTCCACGATATCGATGTCACACCCTGGCCTTTCGAAGACAACACCTTCGAGACCGTGAATGCCAAGCATATAATAGAGCACGTCGGTAGCATTCCAGCATTTATGAAAGAGATACACCGCATCAGCAAGCCTGGTGGCAGGCTGATTATCGATACCCCCCATTTTTCATCAATTGATTCATGGGCCGACCCTACACATAAATGGCACCTGTCCTGTGACTTTGCCGACCTGTTTACCAAAGGCCGCTATCTAGCCGAGCAAACCGGTGAGTTTGAGGTCACTAAAAAGAAAATTTCATTTGGCAGCTTTGCCCTGACATGGCCACAGCGACTGATCTGCGCTTTGTTTGGCACCTACACCTGGGAAAGGTTTTTCTGTTTTATATTCAGGGGTAGAAACTTGCATATCGAGATGTCGGTGGTGAAGTAATTAATTAAAGGCAAGGGGATTGGAGCGGTTGATGGGAGTCGACAGTTTGCGTCTTTAGCAAACTGAACGCACACCTTAGAAAAAATAAATAAGTGGGTGCGGTCACCCACGATAGGCAGTGAGTATATCGTTCTACTGTTGGTTGTGGGG
>JAOULO010000075.1 GCA_029881995.1 Gammaproteobacteria bacterium | reverse complement strand
TGGACATTGTCCATGAGGACGGTTAAATCCGGCTGACGCTGATTGAGGATTTTTATTAAGCGGGCAAATCGTTCCGGGGTCATGGCGTATAACTGTTACAATCGATGCCCTTCATTATACGAAAAACCAGACGAGGGTGGATATGAAAGCAGGGGATATCCAGCGATTAATCAATATCATGGCACAGCTCAGAAACCCGGATGGGGGATGCCCCTGGGATCTGGAACAGACCTATAAAACCATTGTGCCCCATACCATCGAAGAAGCCTATGAAGTGGCCGATGCCATCGAGCGTGAGTCGTATCAAGAGTTAAAGGATGAGCTGGGTGATCTACTGTTTCAGGTAGTGTTTTATGCACAACTTGCCGGAGAAGAGAAGCGCTTTGGATTTGATGACATCGTGGCAGGCGTCTGTGACAAACTGGAACGCCGCCATCCACATGTGTTTGGAGATAAGCAGGTGGCTGATGCCGATGAACAGACCCGTCACTGGGAACAACTCAAGGCCGATGAGCGTAAGGCCAGTGCCGGGCAGCAGGCCCATAGTGTGCTTGATGGCATCGCCCATACCTTGCCAGGGCTTACTCTGGCCCACAAACTGCAAAAACGGGCTGCCCAGGTGGGGTTTGACTGGCCGGATGAGCAGGGTGTGTTTGATAAAGTCACAGAAGAGCTAGAGGAAGCCAGGGAGGCCTGGTCAAATCCAGACCAACGTGTCGAGGAGATTGGCGATCTCCTGTTTAGCTGTGTCAATCTGGCCAGACATGCCGGGGTTGATGCGGAGACGACACTGCGACAGGCCAATCGAAAATTTGAGTCTCGTTTTCGGTCAATGGAGCAACAACTGGCCCAGGATGGTAAAGAGTTACAGCAAAGCTCAGCGGATGAAATGGAAAAGGTCTGGGAAAGTGTTAAAGACCAGGCTCGAAAATAGTGCCTGATGCTACTTATGGCACTCATACAGTGCAGATATTTTCCAATTGCACATTTAAAGTGCATTAGTTTGGTTAAAAATAATACATAAATAAACTAACTTCTTGATTGTCTTAATATAAGCAAAAATGGTGCGGTTCTTGCTCCTTATGCGCAAACTTGATGCATGGGGAGACCGATGGAAACTTTTAAGACTTCAACTGACGTATTATTCATATTATTAGGCGCAATCATGGTGTTGGCCATGCATGCCGGCTTTGCTTTTCTGGAAGTGGGTACCGTACGTAAAAAGAACCAGGTCAACGCCCTGGTCAAAATCATTACCGATTTTGCCGTATCCACCATCGCCTATTTCTTTATTGGCTTTGCCGTGGCCTATGGGGTGGACTTTTTCGCTGAGGCCAAGACCCTGACCACCAAGAGTGGTTATGAACTGGTGAAATTCTTTTTCTTACTGACCTTTGCCGCTGCTATCCCGGCCATTATCTCGGGTGGTATAGCCGAGCGGGCCAGATTTAATCCTCAACTGGCGGCAACCTTTATTATCGTTGCGCTGATCTATCCCTTCTTTGAAGGAATGACCTGGAACGGTAATTTTGGAATGCAGGACTGGATTAGCAAAACCTTCGGAGCCGAATTTCATGACTTTGCAGGCTCCGTGGTGGTTCACGCCATGGGAGGCTGGTTGGCATTGGGTGCTGTGGTCATGCTGGGTGCCCGTTATGGTCGCTATACAAAGGAAGGTAAGATTTCAGCCCATCCACCCTCCAGCATTCCCTTCCTGGCCCTGGGCGCCTGGATCCTGACCGTGGGCTGGTTTGGTTTTAATGTTATGTCGGCCCAGACCATTGACGCGGTCAGTGGCCTGGTGGCGGTCAATTCCCTGATGGCCATGGTCGGAGGCATTCTTGCTGCCCTGTTTATTGGTAAGAATGACCCGGGTTTCGTCCACAATGGTCCCCTGGCTGGACTGGTAGCCATCTGCGCTGGTTCTGATCTCATGCACCCTTTAGGTGCCTTAGCAACGGGCACCGTGGCCGGTGGGCTGTTTGTCTGGACCTTCACCCTGTGTCAGAACAAATGGAAAATCGATGATGTACTGGGTGTCTGGCCTCTGCATGGTCTTTGTGGCGCCTGGGGTGGAATCGCTGCCGGTATCTTTGGCTCCACGGCCCTGGGTGGTCTGGGTGGGGTCACCTTCATGGCGCAACTGGCTGGCACCGTGATCGGTGTGGCCATTGCCACTGCTGGTGGTTTCATTGTCTATGGCGGCATGAAGGCCATTGTTGGTATTCGCCTGACCCAGGAAGAAGAATACGAAGGCGCTGACCTGACTATCCACAAGATCGAGTCCGAATCTGTCATCGACTAATCACTCAGATTTTCGACCAAACTCCAAAAGCGGCCTTTGGCCGCTTTTTTCATGCAAAGTGTAAAAATCACCTGAATAAATGTCGGTATATCTTACAGGTTTGTACTAATTCTAAACTCTGTAAACAGTTAACTATCTGATAATAATGGAAATAGTAAAGTTGGCAAGAAACCTGCAATTAAAGTGTGGACAACGCTTTGAATGACGGGAGAAACACCGTGAACAGTTTTATTACTTTTGTCCTGCTTGCTGTAGGACTGGGCATGGCCAGCGTAAATCTAAGCATGCCCGTTGTAGAACAGACCGGATATTACGCAGCTCAGGGAGCCGTTACCGGGATGAACAGTTTTATGATGATTTGTATTAGTGTCGCCGGTTTTGGACTGGTCATGGCCTTCAAATCGAAATGAATGCAAATGTGGGGTAAACGGGAAAACTAGATTACATAAAATATTCCCGTTACAACACTCAAGTGCAGGGGTGGTGAGAACCAGGGCGGTCGCAAGACCGCCTTTTTTATGCCTGGCTGTTGAGCAATACCAGGGCGATGACAATCAGCACGGCGAGAAAGATAAAGCTTTTGCCCAGGCGGGTATTGGCACGGTGGTCCAGTTCGATGCGGGCCTTGAGTTCAGCCAGACCCTGACTATCCAGCTCACCACAGTGGGGACATTTCGCCAAAGTACGCTCATAACGTAAGGAGCAGCGTGGACATTGTTGCTGGTTTTTATGTCGACTAAGTTGCCAGGCCTTCCAGCCCAATCCAAATGACATCCATTCACCTCAAGCTCTATTTTTAGCCAGGAATTGATCCAGCTGATTGGCAAAGTTGCGTCGATCGGTCTGATTAAAGGCCGGAGGGCCACCCCCCATTTCCACGCCACTGGAGCGCATGGTCTCCATAAAATCCCGCATATTGAGTCGTTGGCGGATATTCGACTCGGTATAAAACTCACCACGCGGGTTCAGGGCATGGCCACCTTTTTCGATGATCTCCGCTGCAAGGGGAATGTCGGCGGTGATCACCAGGTCACCCTCATCGCAGCGTTTAACGATTTCATTATCGGCAACATCAAAACCTGACTCGACACGCAGGCAGGTGATCAGTTTTGACTTTGGGGTTTGCAGGAACTGATTAGCAACCAGAGTGACTTGTGTGCTGGTACGCTCAGCAGCGCGGAAGAGGATTTCTTTAATGACCTTAGGACAGGCATCGGCGTCGACCCAGATTTGCATGGTGGAGTACTCGTTAGTTTTTTGTATTTTAGAGTGTGTGGTGGGGGTTGCCTACTGGTTGTTGTTTCTTTTTAGTTGGAATCGCTGTCGCGATGCTGGATCTAAATCCGTTCTCGAACGGAAGGTCGAGATACTTTTTGAAGGACCAAAAAGTATCCAAAAAGTCCTCCCCCTAAGATGGCGCAACCGTGTTGGCTAGTCTGGTTTTTTGGTTGAGGTTCGCAGACGGGCCATCCCTGGCCCGGCTGCTTCACACGGCCGCGTCCATGCGGCCTCCTATTTTAATTTTCAAAAAACCAGACTAGCCAACGCGCCATCAAAGGGGGCAACCCCACAGCGAATTGGCAGTCATGTTTATATTAGAGGGTTGTTGTAGGTTGGGCTGAGTATGCGAAGCCCAACAGATGTTTAAGTTATGTTTGGTTTCGGTTTACTCAACCCAAGCTATGTGCTTTTATTCGGTAAAATATACCACCTATAATTAACGCACCGATTACTGACATGCCTGCCAATGGTACTGACACCACTATAAGTGCTATATTAACAATTGGGTTTACATCTGGTATTGGAAATTCGGAGCTAAATAATTTTACGGGTCCCCAAATTATTCCAGCACCTATTATGTAGTACCATATTCCCCTTAATTTTTTTGCATCCGTGAAAATCGAAAATACTGAGCCGTGATGTTTTTTAAAAAAATATCCAACAACGAGCCATGAAACTATTACAGTAATACCTACAATTAATTCTGAAGTTTCGTGACTTTTCAACGGCAATGAAAACACTAAAGCCATCAGCGTTATAGCGAGAACGTATGTGCCATGCTTTAAGCCTTGTTTAAACATTATCTACCTCTAACAGTGTATTAGACATATTCTGTAATTTACCGTAATGGGCGGACTCGGTGTATTTCTGAGTTTATATCAAACCTACAATACTCTTATTACACACATAATCAAGGTATTGGCTTTACCGATTGAAGCATGATAGCTAATTCGTTGTGGGGTTGGTGCCGACTTTGATGGCGCGTGTTTGGGTTTTGGTTTTTTATATAAATTAGTGGCGGCATGGACGCCGCCGCATTGGCAGAGGGGCTGGGATGCCCCTTCTGCCAATGCTCAACAAAAAACCAAAATTCAAACACACGTCTGCGCCATCTTTGGAGGCAATGGTTTTGGTTACTTTTGCCGAAACAAAAGTAACTCGTCTGTCAGGACGAGACCTGACTTAGATTCAGCTCGACGATAGTCGACTCAAATTAAAAGAAACAACCACAAACCCTATTCGATCACCACCCCCTAACCCCCTCCTGGCAGGAGGGGGAACAGAGGTAGATTAATGCCGAAAATGGCGCATACCCGTAAACACCATCGCCATCCCATGTTCATCCGCCGCTGCAATCACTTCATCATCCCGCATGGAACCACCGGGTTGAATAACAGCTTCAATACCAGCTTCTGCAGCAGCATCGATACCATCACGGAATGGGAAGAAGGCATCACTGGCCATCACAGAACCTTTAACTTCCAAACCTGCATGTTCGGCTTTGATGCCGGCGATACGGGCTGAGTTGATGCGGCTCATCTGGCCAGCGCCGACGCCGATGGTCATATCGTTTTTGCCGTAGACGATGGCGTTGGATTTGACGAACTTGGCAACTTTCCAGCTAAAGAGGAGGTCACTCATTTCCTGTTCGGTGGGTTGGCGTTTTGTTACAAGCTTCAGCTCATTGGAAAGTAACAGGTCACTGCTCTGTACTAACAGGCCACCGTTTACGCGTTTGAAGTCGAGGCGTTCTGCTGGATCGTTTGGCCATTGGCCGCATTCCAGTAAGCGAACATTTTTCTTGGCCGCAACAACATCAATGGCGTCTTTGCTGACGCTGGGTGCAATGATCACTTCGACAAACTGACGATCGACAATGGCTTTGGCGGTTTCGGCATCCAGTTCCTGGTTAAAGGCAATGATGCCACCGAAGGCTGATTCAGGATCAGTAGAGTAGGCGCGGTCATAAGATTCTAAAAGGTTCTTACCGGTAGCTACACCACAGGGGTTGGCATGTTTGACGATGACACAGGCAGGGCCTTCATTAAACTGTTTAACGCATTCCAGTGCGGCATCGGTATCACCGATATTGTTATAAGAAAGTTCTTTACCCTGTAATTGTTTGGCGGTTGATATGCTGGCCTCTTTGGCACCGGATTCGACATAGAAGGCGGCTTCCTGATGCGGGTTCTCACCATAACGCATTTCCTGTGCCTTTACGTACTGGCTGTTAAAGGTACGCGGGAAGGCAGTGTTCTCACCACACTGAGTTATCTTGCCAAGATAGTTGGCGATGTTCCCATCGTAATTGGAAGTATGCTCAAAGGTTTTCACGGCCAGGTCAAAACGGGTGGCGGGTGTAACAGCACCATCGTTTTCTTTCATTTCATTGAGTACACGCGCATAGTCATCGGCATCAACCACAACAGTGACATCCGCATGGTTCTTGGCGGCAGAGCGCAGCATGGTGGGGCCACCGATGTCGATATTTTCGATGGCCATGGGCAGGGTGCAGTCATCACGCGCGATGGTTGCTTCAAAGGGATAGAGGTTGACCACCACCATGTCGATAGTAGGAATGTTGTGTTCCTGCATAACGGCATCATCGGTGCCTCGACGACCCAGCAGGCCACCGTGGATCTTGGGATGCAGGGTTTTGACACGGCCATCCATCATTTCAGGAAAACCGGTGTAGTCAGAGACTTCAATAACATTCACGCCATTGTCGGCCAGCAGTTTTGCTGTGCCACCGGTAGACAGGATTTCAACACTGAAGTCCTGTTGCAGGCTTTTGGCAAATTCAACAACACCGGATTTATCGGAAACACTTAAAAGGGCGCGGGTGATCTTCGACATGGGAATACCTTTGTGACAAAAAAATAGACCGTGTCGAACACGGCCATGATACTAGTCCCCATGATGTACCCTGTGTACACCATGGTCATTGAATTTTTACTACAAACTTTTTGGTTGAAACAACTGAAGGATCAGTTGTGCAGGTTATACATTTTCAGTTTCTTACGTAATGTACCGCGGTTCAAACCGAGTAGAACCGCTGCCTTGCTCTGATTGCCATTAACGTGTTGCATTACGCTTTCCAGTAATGGTTGTTCAATCTCTTGCAAGACCATGTTGTAAAGATTTCCCCCCGGATGACCATCCAGATTGTCAAAGTAGTCAACTAATGCGTTGGCGACACAATCACGTAAGGTCTGCTTCTGGGCTTCATTTGTTTCAACGTTTAGTTGTGTAACATTTTCTGCTACAGATGCTGCATCACTCATGCTGCCATTTCCTCCTTGGCTATCAAGCGTTCAAAAAACTCATGAACCATCAATAGTTGTGATTCAAAATCATCTATGTTGTTTACTGTTTTACGGAAGGCAGCACCGTGCGGTTGGCCCTTGCTGTACCAGCTGATGTGTTTACGCGCGACGCGCACCCCAGTTTTTTCCCCATAGAATTCATGTAGATTTTGCAGGTGTTTGAGCAAAATGTCACGTACTTCTTGTACATTCGGGGCAGGAAGGGTTTCACCAGTGTTTAAAAAATGTTCAATTTCACGAAAGATCCAAGGACGGCCCTGGGCGGCGCGACCGATCATTACTGCGTCCACACCGGTGTAATCCAGTACGTGTTTGGCCTTTTCGGGCGAGTTGATATCGCCATTGGCAATCACTGGGATGTGAATTCGGCTTTTAGCATCGGCGATGGTGTCGTATTCCGCCTCGCCAGCATACTGATCTGCACGGGTACGACCGTGAATGGCCAGGGCCTGAATACCGGATTCTTCAGCAATCTGGCCGATCCTGACGGCGTTTCGACTCTCTCTGTCCCAGCCAGTACGGATTTTCAGTGTCACAGGGATGTCCACGGCATTCACTACGGATTCGAGAATACGGCCTACCAGGGGCTCATCCTTCAGTAATGCAGATCCTGCCAACACATTACAGACCTTTTTGGCTGGGCAGCCCATGTTGATATCGATAATCTGGGCCCCATTGTCGGCATTAAAGCGGGCGGCTTCGGCCATCATTTGTGGATCGGTACCCATGATCTGGACTGATTTAGGATCATCTTCACCATCATGGTTGGCACGACGACGGGTTTTATCACTGCCCCAAAGCAGGGAGTTGGATGAAACCATCTCTGATACAGCCATACCGGCACCCAGGCCACGACAAAGCTGACGAAAAGGTCGGTCAGTCACGCCAGCCATGGGGGCCAGAATGAGCCTGTTTTTTAGCTTGTAGGGTCCAATTTGCATGTTAATCCATCAGTATTGGGGGCTTGCCTGTGGGGGAGTCGATCATAACTATTTATCAGGATTGGATAAAGTGTGAACAGTGTATTTTTATATCGGCTTGCCGAGAAGTTTTTTATGGCCAACAAAAGACAGTTATTACTGGACTGGTTCTTAGAGGAATTCAAATTGGAAATTGACGGCATCATTGCCAGGGTCCAGGACTTCCAGGCTGATGTGTACCGGTCGGCCCGGTTTCATTAACTGGAATATCCCGGTCTGTTTATTGAGGTAATCAGAGGGGGAGAATCGGCGCTGGGCAAGCACCGTGGTGGTTAAATCCGACAGGGTGAGCAAGATATCGGGATAAGGTTGTTCAAACTCGGCCTTATTTACAAAAATGGCGTTGATCAGAATGGTGTTTTTGCCACCAGGATGAGATCGAACATCACGACTGGTAAGGATAATCTGACGGCTATCACGACGGCCGACAAACTGACATGGCATGGCCTGACAGAAACGCACAAGATGGGGTTTAAGTATGGGGAGTTTATTGGCCAGCTCGACATTCCTGAACATGGCAAGCTGGAAAACCAGGGCCAGACTAAGTACCAAACTACTTAAGAGTAGTATGGCGACCATGGCATAACTGCGTTTGGGTTTGGTATCTGCCGTGTCATCCGCATGCAGGGCAAGCGGTAGCTCTTCCTGTTCGAATGAGGGTTGAGCATATATATCCAGGGGGGTGGCAGGCTGAACGATCATGCCATCCTGTTTTTCATCAATGACCGCTTCATCATCGTTCTGTTGCCCCTGTTCAGGCTCAGACGCCAGGTCAAAATCTTCTGTCAGGACCTGTTCCTGAAGTAAGGGCTCGACCGATCCCTCGGTGCCTGACTCGTCAGAGTCATCAGTCTCGATGGTAAAGGCATCCTGAGAATCCAGAAAACCATCGTCATCATCATCCAGCTCAAGTTTCTCTATTTCACTTTCGTCGGCAACGTCTGTTTTGATGAGTTCGGCTTCAGCGGCGGCAAAAATGGTTTCAATACTGGCCTTGATGTCGTCCTCTGTCTGGTTGTTCGGGTCACCGAAGTCATCCTTATACTGATTGAAATCTATATTGCCGGCTTCAAAGGTTTCATCCGGTTTAAAAACTGGATCCTCGGGGTCTGTGTGACTATCGGACAGGCGTTCCAGACGCAGATCAAGATCGGCAAATATAGCATTCAGTTCTTCACGACCAGTGTCGGAGGGTGGGCGTGTTTCAGGTAAGCCTGGTTCTGGAATATCATCAGAGACCACAATAATTTCTTCCGGCTCAGGATTCTGTTGTTCCGTCATTTCTATTTCATCATCCAGTTCGATGATGATTTCTTCCTCTTCATCCTGAGTTTCCAATGAAGTTTCTTCGGAGCTAGAGAGATCGATGTATTCGGTGTCTTCTTCAGGAGGGGGAGGCACTTCAGCCTGGCCGATATCAATAACTTCCAGTTCCTCAAGTGCATCAGTCAGTGCTATCTCAATAGATTTTTCGGCTGCTGGACTATTATGTGAGTCTTCAGAGGGAGAGGGTAGTTCTTCAATTAAGTGCTGCTTGGCATTGAACTGTCCATGACATTGTCCACACCGGACCCGACCAAAGGCGGCAGACAGGTGTGTTTCGTTCACACCAAAAATGGTCTGACAATGTGGGCATTGGGTATACATCGAAATTAAAGCGGCATATAGGCTGATGTCTTAAGGGATATCAATAGTATAGGCGTGTAGGCCTATTATGTGAACTGAATCAAATTCGACGTCGGCCGTGCAGGCAGACCCACTCTTCCTCTTGTTGGTAAACCACCAGGTCAAACGACGTTTCATAGGTACTGATTAAATCACTGGCCTGATTTTCCAGCAGGCCCGAGAGTACCAACTGGCCACCGGGGATTAATAGCCTGGCAAAATGCCCGACAAGCTCATGTAGTGGCCCGGCCAGTATATTGGCCAGTAGCAGGTCGACCTGGACGGGTTTGAACTCATCTGGCAGGAAGGTCTGGATTTTTCCAGCCAAACCATTTTGTTCACTATTTGAGCGGGTGGCGATGAGGGCCTGGGGATCATTATCGATGGCATAAATATTCCTGGCCCCCAGTTTGGCGGCGGCCAGGGCGAGGATGCCGGAGCCACATCCGTAATCGATGACGGTTTTATCAGTAGGAGGGTGTTCATCCAGCCAGGTCAGGCACATGGCTGTGGTGGGATGGGTCCCGGTACCAAAGGCCAGGCCGGGATCGAGCAGGATATTGATGTCATCCGGGGCGGGTGGCTCATAGGTGCTGGGACAGATCCAGAGTCGTTTGCCAAACCGCATGGGTTTAAAACTGTCCATCCAGGTCCGGGTCCAGTCCTGGTCTTCGAGGATTTCGGCTTTCCATTCGGGCAAGGGGGTGTCCCCCAGCATGGGTTCAAGTTGAGAGATGATGAATTCGGCACTGGTTTCAGCAGGAAACAGGCCAGTGACAATGGTGTTGTCCCAAAGCGGTGTGGTGCCCACCGGGGGTTCGAAGAGGGGTTGGTCTTCTGCGTCGGTCATGGTGACCGCAGCGGCACCCAGCTCAGACAACATCGCCTCCAGCTTTTCAGCCAGAGGCGAGGCAATATGAAGTTTTAACTGAACCCAGGGCATGGGCTCAATTAGCTTTTCTGGTTCTTTTCATCCAGTTTCTTTTCCAGGTAGTGGATATTGGTCCCACCGGCCTGGAAGGCGGCATCGCGGAACAGTTCCTGTTGCAGTGGCACATTAGTCTTGATGCCATCGATCACCACTTCACTCAGGGCATTACGCATACGGGCCATGGCCACTTCACGGGTTGGGCCATGGGTGATGAGCTTGCCGATCATGGAATCATAATAAGGAGGCACGCGATAGCCGTTGTAGATATGGGTATCAACCCGTACACCGGGGCCACCTGGGGCATGGTAGTTGAGGATGGTACCGGGTGAGGGCATGAAGTTGTTCGGATCCTCAGCATTGAGGCGACACTCCATGGAATGGCCATTGATCTTGATATCGGATTGCTTGTAGGAGAGGGGTTCGCCCGCAGCAATCAGGATCTGTTCTTTCACAATATCTACGCCGGTAATCATCTCGGTAACAGGGTGTTCTACCTGGACACGGGTATTCATTTCGATGAAATAGAATTCACCGTCTTCATACAGGAACTCGAAGGTACCGGCACCGCGATAACCGATGTCAACACAGGCCTGGGCACAACGTTCACCGATGGTGGCACGCATTTCATCGGTAATTCCAGGTGCGGGTGCCTCTTCGATCACCTTCTGGTGACGACGTTGCATGGAACAGTCACGTTCACCCAAATGGATGGCATTACCGTGGGTATCAGACAGAACCTGGATTTCCACATGGCGCGGGTTCTGCAGGAATTTCTCCATGTAGACCACATCATTATTAAAGGCGGCAGCTGCTTCGGCCTTGGTCAATGAAATGGCATTATGCAGGGAGGCTTCACTGTGCACCACTCGCATGCCACGACCACCACCACCACCGGCAGCCTTGATGATG